>DVGI01000033.1 GCA_018712805.1 Candidatus Fimenecus excrementavium
CGGTTATCTACATAATCGGAAAGCCATTTGCCACCGAACTCACTGTGCGTCTGCAATCTCCACATTGCGAGCTTTCCCATATTAAGTTTTACATCCTCAGAGAACAGAAACAAAAGATTGGTGTGTCCTTCGCTTTCAAATTTAAGGCAGTTTTCTGCTTTGAATTTTGTACCATCAAGCAAAACATCCGACTTTGTAAGCATTTTGTTTATTCCGTCTACCCATTCGTCAATACTTCCGCCGCACCCCTGTAAAATCAAGCCCTCTTCGCCTTTCATTCTGCGAAGTTCTTCTGCTCGGATTTGCTTAATACTCATAACTGCATACCTCCGCTTTGCTGCGATTCATCTTGTGTTTCTTCGAATTCGCCTTGCATATATTCTCCTAATGTCATTTCTTCACCCATAAAATTCAACTCTGTATCTTCGACAAATGTGATAAATCCCTGTTCACCAAAATCTATCGGTTCATCGGTAATGACGGAGCCTGCATGATTGACTGTGACCTTCAGCTCAACAGTTGCAAACCTGCCGCCAACGCTCTCACGCAGATCATAGCAATAAAGACCTTTCGGAATATCCGCATCGGTTAATCTTTCGCTTGTAAACAAAGCAGGCTTCCCGAAAAGCTCAATCAAATCATATTCTTCATTTTCGATATTAACATATCCGTTTTCCGCTTTATTGAGCATTAACGCAAGATCGCTAGGATCGTAGTCCCAAATACGGCAGGCAAATTCAATGGCTTCTTTTTGGTTCTCTGGATAATAATCCTCAGTGCATACTCCGCCGCTATAACACTTGCGTCCGCAGTTTGCGCCCAAATCTTCATCCGCCCACTCATGCTCAAAGCTGATGTCTGGATACATTTGGCCTAATTTTTGGATAACGGGATGCGGAGCAGTCCACGCTGTCTGGAAATGTAATTTATCGCTTGCACTGTAGTCTATGCCGTCTTCATAACCGTAGGCGTTCCATTTTGTACCCCAATTCTTGGTACTCCACTCATACCAAGTGGGAAAGCCGTAATTTTGAATGTTATTCCAAGCGATCTTGCCAAGCTCCCATTCGTCGATTTTGACATCTGTTCTTTGCCGTAAAAATACATCTTCGCTTTCTTTGGATATATTTTGAATTGCATTTAATACATCTTCAGCATTTCTACCGAAAACATAAACATCAATAAAATCGCAGTATGCTTTCAGTCCTCTGTCCGTTCTGCTGCCTGCTTCAATATTCAATCTTTCAGGCATAGGGATGATCTTGTTAAAATCTACCGTACCTAAGCCGTAATCATCATTCTTGATTGCTTCAAGCATTTCACGGATTTTCCTTTCATCACCCTTTAAGGCAATAATATTTTCTACATGATTCGGCATTTATTTTTCCTCCTGTTCATAATATATTTCTTTTATTTTCTGTCAGATAGTCGATATGACTGGAGCGATTCCTGCGCCCCCACTATTTTATACAGTCGACGGTCTTTAAGTCCGGAACGAGATGCGCCTATCCCTACGAACACATCAAAAAATCGGATTGCCATAGCAATCCGACTGCCTTTATCTATATATTTTTCGTGCCACCTCACATTCCGAGGACAGGGGTGTTACCTTCGTCCATATTTTCATTTTGTTCTTCCGCAAGTTCCTCATCGGTGAGTTTGCGGAAGCTGTCCTCGCCGTGGACAAGGGCAAGGGTTCTGCCGTTATCCCATTTCATATGGATTTGCGCGGCATCATCTACATGGACAACTGTGCCTTTTGTTCCGCTCGGTACCGGGGCATAGGGATCATCCATACTTAAAAGCACTAATCTCGTACCGGGCGGATAACACCTTTTCATATGCTCGGTAAATTTTCTTTCTGATTCAAATTTGTTCATCGTCTTGCATCTCCTTTGGTTTTAAAATATATAAAATGAAAAAAGCCAACCGTTGAATGATTTCCATTCTTAAACGATTGGCTATGTATATATACGAAAAAAGGCAGATAGATTTTTTAATTTCTATCTGCCTGATTCTATAGATATTTAATTTTACGAGAATGAAAGTCAGCAAAAAAAGACTGCGTTTTTATTCGCAGTCTTTTTTTATATGGTGGAGACGGTCGGGATCGAACCGATGACCTCCACACTGCCAGTGTGGCGCTCTCCCAGCTGAGCTACGCCCCCATATCTTCGCATACCGTTGATTTTATTGTGTTTCGGCATGCTTTTTATATTCAATTGTTCAATGCGTTTCGGGGTAGTTTACCTGTCGGCTTGCGCTCCCAGCTGAGCTATACCCCCGTATAACCGACGGTATGTATCATAGCACAGAAATCCGGTTTTCGCAAGGCTTTTTTCAAAAAATTTTGGCTTCTTTTTTCGATTTTGAAATTATGCAAGTTGCATAAATATGGATTTGATATTTTAGATTTTGGCACAAAGATTGCTCCGCTGCGTTCCATTTTCTTCCGTTTTGTGCTATACTGATAAAACTATCTACTGTTAGGGGATAAGTTTATGGAGTTTTTGACCAACGAATTTACCTTTAAGTCCGCTTCCGGGCTTTGTGATATTTTCGCCCAAAGTGCCGCACCCGCCGATTTCGGCGCCGTCCGCGGCATCGTGCAAATCGCCCACGGCATGGCTGAGTATTCCAACCGCTATGCGCGGTTTGCTATGGAACTTTGCAAAAAGGGGTTTGCGGTTTATATCAACGACCATTTAGGCCACGGCTCTTCCGTCGCCAATGAAAACGAACTCGGCTTTTTCGGCGACGACGGCGCCAACAGCCTTGTGGAAGATATGAAACAGTTGACCGACATTGCGCGGCAGGAATATCCGAACGTGCCGGTTTTTCTGTTCGGGCACAGCATGGGCTCGTTTTTGGCGCGCAAATACACCGCAAAATACGGCCATCTGCTTGACGGCGTCATTTATTGCGGGACAAGCGGTCCGAACCCGGCGGTGGACATCGGGATTTTGCTCGCCAACTACTTAACCAAAACCGACGGAATGTTATATCGCTCCACATTCCTCGATTCCATGGCGTTCGGCAGCTATAACAAAAAGACGGCGAAAAACACCAAATTCGACTGGCTTTCCCGCGACGAAAAGGAAGTCCAGAAATATATTGACGACAAAAACTGCGGCTTTGTGTTTACCGTCAACGGCTTTAAAACGCTGTTTTCTCTGCTGAAGGAAATCTCCGGCAAGGTTTGGTACAACACCGTACCGACGGATTTGCAAATTCTGATGATTTCCGGTGACAAAGACCCGGTCGGCGAATACGGCAAGGGTGTGGCGGAGGTTTACAAAACGCTGCGCAAAACCGGTCACACCAACACGCTTTTGAAGCTGTACCCCGAAGCGCGGCACGAACTTTTAAACGAATTAAACCGCGACGAGGTTACCGCGGATATTTTACATTGGCTCGAAGCGCGCTTGGAGACACTGGAGCCGAAAGCGGTGGCTGTTGACGCGGAAGCGGAATCTGAAAATACTACCGAGCCGAAAGCGGCGGAAGAACCCGCAAAGACGGAAGAAAAAGAAGCGGTCGCGGCGGGAAAAGCACCTGCCGAAGAAGCCCCGGAAAAAGCTGTGGAAAACGCACAGTAAACCCCTTGTCAAAATTCACAAAGGCGGCTTTGAAAACCACGGGAAGTTGTCAAACCCTCCAATCTTCGGATTTCACCGCGTTTCCTCTTGATTTTCTTTGTCAAAAAAAGTAAAATTATATTGTGATTTTATTTTGGAGGTATGCGCTGTGTCGGTTTTTCAGAAACTGTTTGGCCTTGTTTCGGGCCGCTTTCCGGTCACCCAGCGGCGCAGTCTGCAAATCGGCGGTATGCAAGCGGCCGGTCACGAAAAAAATATACTGTCCTGTAACAACGGCGTAGTGTAACCTACGCCGTTTTGTGTTTTTATTTTTGAAATTTGTGTGAGGTGTCTTTTTATGAAAAAAGTTGCAATCATTATGGGCTCTGACAGCGATTTACCGATTGCCGAAAAAGCCGCGGCGCAGTTAAAGGCGCTCGATATTCCGTTTGAAGTGCATGTCATGTCGGCGCACCGCACGCCCGACGAAGCGTGTGCCTTTGCAAAGAGCGCGAAAGAAAACGGCTTCGGCGTGCTCATTTCGATTGCCGGTATGGCGGCGCACTTAGGCGGTGTCCTCGCCGCCAACACCACCTTGCCGATTATCGGCGTACCGGGCAAATCCTCGTTTGAGGGGTTAGACGCGTTGCTTGCCACCGTACAGATGCCCTCCGGCATTCCCGTGGCAACCGTCGCGGTCAACGGCTCGAAAAACGCAGCCATTCTCGCGGCGCAGATGCTCGCGCTTTCCGACGAAGAACTGGACAAAAAGCTTGTCGCCATGCGGCAAGAAATGGCGGACGAAGTGCGGCGCAAAGATGAAAAAATCTGTGCGCAGTTTCGTGACTAAGTGAAAAGCAACTTAAAATACAACAAGAAAAAGGAGATTAAAACCATGGAAAAACTCGAACAACTGTATGAAGGCAAGGCAAAGAAAGTTTTTAAAACCGACGACCCGGAACTTTTGATTGTAGATTACAAAGACGACGCCACCGCATTTAACGGTGAGAAAAAAGGCACGATTATGGGCAAAGGCGTTGTCAACAACCGCATGACCAACCACGTGTTCGCAAAGCTCGAAGAAGCGGGCGTTCCGACCCACCTTGTTAAAGAACTTTCCGACCGTGAAACGCTTGTGAAGAAAGTCAAGATTGTTCCGCTGGAAGTCATCGTGCGCAATGTTGCCGCCGGCAGTTTCTCGAAGCGCATGGGTGTTCCGGAAGGCACCGAACTTCTCTGCCCGATTTTGGAATTCAGCTATAAAAACGACGAGCTCGGCGACCCGTTCATCAACGACGACTACGCGCTGGCGCTCGGTCTTGCAACGCAGGAAGACATTGACACCATCAAAAAATACACCCGCAAGGTCAACGAATTCCTGAAAGGCTATTTCCTGAACGCCGGGATGAAGCTCATCGACTTCAAAATCGAATTCGGTAAGACTTCGGACGGTACAATTATTCTTGCGGACGAAATTTCGCCGGATACCTGCCGTTTGTGGGATGTCAACACCAACGAAAAACTCGACAAAGACCGTTTCAGAAGAGACCTCGGCAACGTGGAAGAAGCTTACAACGAGGTATTTAAGCGTTTGGGTCTTGCGTAAAAAGCGCTTTTTATTCTGAAACAAAGAGGGACACTATGTTCGACAGTATTCATGAAGAATGCGGCGTATTCGGCATTTACAGTGACAAAACCACTGACGTTGCCTCCAGCGCCTATTACGCACTGTTCGCGCTCCAACACCGCGGGCAGGAAAGCTGCGGCATCGCCGTCAACGACGACGGCGTGATTCATTGCCACAAAAGCCCGGGGCTTGTCAACGACGTGTTTAAAAAAGACACGCTCGAAACGCTGGGTCAAGGGCAGATGGCCGTCGGTCACGTCCGTTACGGCACCACGGGCAGCAACGCGCCCCAAAACGCGCAGCCGATGGTGGTTAACCACATCAAAGGCAGCATGGCGCTTGCGCACAACGGCAACCTGACAAACGCCGCCGAGCTGCGCCGGGAACTGGAAATGAACGGCTCGATTTTTCACACGACCAGCGACACCGAAGTCATTTCCTATATCATCACCAAAGAGCGGATTTCCGCGCCATCGATTGAAGCGGCGGTCTTTTCCGCAATGTATCATCTCAAAGGCGCCTATTCGCTGATTATCATGTCCCCGACAAAGCTTATCGCGGCGCGCGACCCGCTGGGCTTCCGCCCGCTTTGCATCGGCGAAAAAGACGGTCAGATTTTGTTCGCGTCGGAGACCTGCGCGCTCAACACTTTGGGCGCAAAATATGTCCGCGACGTAAAACCCGGCGAGATTGTCGTGGTGGACAAATACGGGATGCGCTCTATTGAGGGGCACTGCACCGACGGCAAAAAGGCGCTTTGCGTATTTGAGTATATCTATTTTGCCCGTCCCGACTCGGAAATTGAGGGCTGCTCGGTGCATTTGGCGCGGCAGAAAGCCGGCGCATTTTTAGCGCAGCAGCACCCCGTGGACGCAGACGTCGTCATCGGCGTGCCGGATTCCGGCATTGACGCGGCGATGGGCTACGCCGCTGAATCCGGGATTCCTTACGGGCTCGGCTTTATCAAAAACAAATATATCGGGCGTTCGTTCATTCAGCCGACACAGGCGCAGCGCGAAAGCGATGTCCGTATTAAGCTGAATGTCATCCCCTCGACGGTAAAGGGCAAACGCGTGATTATGATTGACGACTCGATTGTACGCGGCACGACAAGCGCGAGAATCGTCAAACAACTGCGTCAAGCGGGCGCTACCGAAGTGCACGTGCGCGTAACGGCGCCGCCGTTCCGGCACGCCTGCTATTTCGGCACCGACATCGACTCCCCCGAAAATTTGATTGCAAATAACCACTCGATTGACGAAATCTGCCAAATCATCGGCGCGGATTCCTTAGGCTATTTAAGCGTGGAAAGCGTACTCCACTTGGCGGACGGCTGTCCGTTGGATTTCTGCGCGGCATGTTTTGACGGCAATTATCCCGTCGAGCCGCCCAAAGCCAATGCAAAATCGAAATTTGAAACCAAAATCAGCCAAAAGAAGGCAGGAGGCAAGCAATAATGGAAAGCAGTTTTTCTGAAAGCTACAAGGCGGCCGGCGTCGACATTACCGCGGGCTATAAATCTGTTGAATTGATGAAACAGCATATCGCAAAAACGCTCACGCCCGGGTGCGTCTCAGACATCGGCGGCTTCGGCGGTCTTTTCGCGCCCGACCTTGCGGGTATGAAAGCGCCGGTGCTCGTCAGCGGCACGGACGGTGTCGGCACGAAGCTGAAAATCGCGATGCTGCTTGACAAACACGACACCATCGGCATTGACTGTGTCGCGATGTGCGTCAACGACGTCATTTGCTGCGGCGCAAAGCCCCTGTTCTTTTTGGATTACATTGCCTGCGGCAAGAATTATCCCGAAAAAATTGCCGCGATTGTTTCCGGCGTGGCCGAAGGCTGCGTGCAGGCGGGCGCCGCGCTCATCGGCGGCGAAACCGCTGAGCACCCCGGCATGATGGCGGACGACGACTATGACCTTGCGGGCTTCACCGTCGGCATTGTCGACAAAGAAAAGATTTTTGACAACAAAACCGTCAAAAAAGGCGACGCTATTATCGCCCTGCCCTCTTCGGGCGTGCACTCCAACGGCTTTTCGCTGGTGCGCAAGGTTTTGGATATTGAAAACCGCGAATTGAACATCTATTGTGAGGATTTGGGCATGACGCTCGGCGAATGCCTTTTAACCCCGACGCGCATTTACGTCAAGCCCGTTTTGGCGCTTGCCGAAAAAATGCCGATCAAGGCGGTTTCCCACATCACCGGCGGCGGCTTTTATGAAAACATTCCGCGCAGCATTCCGAAAGGCTTTACGGCAAAAATCGACGCCGCTGCGCTTCGCATTCCGCCGATTTTCCCCGTTTTGCAGCGTGCCGGCGATATTCCCGAACGCGACATGTTCAACACCTACAACATGGGCGTCGGCATGAGCCTTGTTGTGGACAGCGCGCTTGCGGACGAAGCGGTAAAAGTGCTTAAAGCGAACGGCGAAGACGCTTATATCATCGGTGAAATCACCGAGGGCGACGAAGCCGTTGTCATCGCGTAAATTTAATCCCCAAACTTACAAGAAAAGGGCGAGTAATTTGAAAAAAATTGTTGTGTTGGTCTCCGGCGGCGGAACCAATTTGCAGGCGCTCATTGACGCCGAAAAACGTGGAGAAATCCCGAACGGCAAAATCACCTGCGTCATTTCTTCCAAGCCGGACGCCTATGCTTTAACGCGCGCCAAAGAAAACAACATTCCCACCCGCGTATTGGACCGCAAAGCTTACCCGGATATTGCGTCGTATTCGCGCGCGATGGTCGAAGCGCTGCAGGAAGAAAAAGCCGACCTTGTCATTTACGCCGGCTTTATGACCATTTTGGACGAGCAGGTTGTGCGCGCGTTCCCTAATAAAATGATGAATGTGCACCCGGCGCTGATTCCCTCGTTTTGCGGGAAAGGCTTTTACGGGCTGCACGTGCACGAGGCGGTGCTCAAAAGCGGCGTGAAGCTCACCGGCGCAACCGTGCATTTTGTCACGGAAGTTTGCGACGGCGGACCGATCATTCTGCAAAAGGCCGTTCCCGTTTATAACACCGACACGCCGGAGATTTTGCAAAAGCGCGTCATGGAGCAGTGCGAATGGAAACTGCTGCCGAAAGCCGCCGCACTTTTCTGCGACGGAAAAATCACCGTCAAAGACGGAAAAACCTGGATTGAGGAAGTGTAAATCATGAAAACGTTAGACATTGCAACTTTACTTCGTGAAAACGCCTATCCCGGGCGCGGCATCATTCTCGGCAAAACCCCCGACGGCAAAAACGCCGTGATTGCCTATTTTATTATGGGCAGAAGCGTAAATTCCCGCAACCGCATATTTGAAGCAACCGCGGACGGCATTCGCACCAAAGCCTTTGACGAATCCAAACTTTCCGACCCGCACCTGATTATTTATTCCCCGGTGCGCGTGCTCGGCAACAAAACGATTGTCACAAACGGCGACCAGACCGACACGATTTATGACCACATGGACCGGCAGGAAACCTTTGAACAATCACTTCGCACCCGCGAATATGAAGACGACGCGCCGAACTACACCCCGCGCATTTCCGGCATTGTGCATATGGAAGACGATTCTTTCAACTATGCGATGTCGATTTTGAAATCCGCCGACGGCAACCCCGACAGCGTCCATCGTTTCACCTTCAGCTACAACAATCCGCTGTGCGGCGAAGGGCATTTCATTCACACCTATATGGGCGACGGCAACCCCCTGCCCTCCTTTGAAGGCGAGCCGGAGAAAATCGCCACGGTAGACGACATTGACGCCTTTACCGATATGCTTTGGAACAGCTTAAACGAAGACAACAAGGTTTCGCTGTTTGTGCGCTATATCAATATAGAGACCAAACAGGCGACCGACCGTATCGTCAATAAAAATCAATAATCGGAGGGTAAAAGATGAAGGAACTGGAACTGAAATACGGCTGTAACCCCAATCAGAAGCCGGCAAAAATTTTCATGCAGGACGGGCGCGACTTGCCCGTTACCGTATTAAACGGCAAACCCGGTTACATTAACTTTTTGGACGCTTTCAACAGCTGGCAGCTGGTGCGCGAACTCAAAGCCGCGCTGCATTTACCGGCAGCCGCTTCTTTTAAACACGTCAGCCCCGCCGGCGCAGCGGTCGGGCTTCCGCTTTCCGACACACTGAAAAAAATCTACTGGGTCGATGATTTGGAAGAACTTTCGCCGCTTGCTTGCGCTTACGCGAGAGCGCGCGGCACCGACAGAATGTCCTCGTTCGGCGACTGGATTGCGCTTTCCGACGTCTGCGACGTGCCCACCGCAAAGCTGATTAAGCGCGAAGTGTCCGACGGCATCATTGCTCCCGGCTACACCGACGAAGCACTTGAAATTTTGAAATCGAAACGCAAAGGGACTTACAACATCGTTGCGATTGACGAAAACTATGTCCCCGCCCCCGTTGAGCACAAAGACGTGTTCGGCGTGACCTTTGAGCAGGGCCGCAACGAGCTGAAAATCGACGCGAGCTCACTTGACAATATTGTCACCGAAAATAAAGATTTGCCCGAAAGCGCAAAACGCGATTTAATTATTTCGCTGATTACCCTCAAATACACGCAGTCGAACTCCGTCTGCTATGCAAAAGACGGCCAGACCATCGGTGTCGGCGCAGGCCAGCAGTCGAGAATTCACTGCACCCGTCTTGCCGGCAACAAAGCGGATATTTGGCATCTCCGCCAGCATCCGAAGGTGCTCGGCCTTGACTTTATCGACAGCATTTCCCGCCCGAACCGCGACAACGCGATTGACGTTTACATTTCGGACGAATACGAAGACGTCATCGGCGACGACGTTTGGCAGAATACGTTTAAAACCCGTCCCGAAGTGCTGACCAAAGAAGAAAAACAGGCGTGGCTTTCGCAGTTCCACGACGTTTCGCTCGGCTCGGACGCGTTCTTCCCGTTCGACGACAACATTGAGCGCGCAAGACGCAGCGGCGTTTCCTATATCGTCCAGCCCGGCGGCTCGATTCGTGACGACATTGTCATTGACTGCTGCAACAAGCACGGGCTTGTCATGGCGTTCACCGGCATTCGCCTGTTCCACCATTAAAATAGCCTAAAATACAGGTGTACCGTTTCGGCGCACCTGTATTTCCCGTTTTTGCATATCATCAAAGAAAGGTTTTTAGAGCATGAAAATTCTGGTTGTCGGCGGTGGCGGCCGCGAACACGCCATTATTAAAAAGTTAAAGGAAAACCCCAAGGTGACCGAAATTTTTGCCTGCCCCGGCAACGGCGGCATCGCAAAAGACGCCACCTGTGTGGACATCGGGGCGAAAGATATTCCGGCGATTACCGATTTTGCCGTAGAAAACAAAATCGACTTCTGCGTTGTCGCGCCGGACGACCCGCTGGTACTCGGCTGTGTGGACGCGCTCGAAGCGAAAGGCATCCCCTGCTTCGGCCCGAACAAAAACGCCGCCATTATTGAAGGCAGCAAGGTGTTTTCCAAAAACCTGATGCAGAAATACAACATTCCTACGGCCGACTACGCTGTGTTTGCCGACCCCAAGGAAGTTATTGCGTATATCCGAAAGAAAAACGAATTCCCGACGGTCATTAAAGCCGACGGCTTGGCGCTCGGCAAAGGCGTTATCATCGCGCAGAATCTCGAAGAAGCCGAAGACGCCGTCAAATCCATTATGGAAGACAAAATGTTCGGCGAAAGCGGCAACCACGTGGTCGTTGAAGAATTTTTAACCGGCCCCGAGGTTTCGGTTTTGGCGTTCACCGACGGCAAAGCAATGGTGCCGATGGTTTCCTCCATGGACCACAAACGCGCGCTCGACGGCGACAAGGGTTTGAACACCGGCGGCATGGGTACCGTCGCGCCGAACCCCTATTACACCAAAGAAGTTGCCGACACCTGTATGGAGACCATTTTCCTGCCGACGATGCGGGCGATGAACGCCGAGGGCAGAACCTTTAAAGGGTGCTTGTATTTCGGCTTGATGCTCACGCCGAAAGGACCCAAGGTCATTGAATACAACTGCCGCTTCGGCGACCCGGAAACCCAGGTTGTGCTCCCGCTTCTCAAAACCGATTTGCTCACCGTTATGCAGGCGGTGCACGACGAAACGCTTTCCGAACTTTCTGTTGAGTTTTCCGACGAAGCTGCGGCGTGCGTGATTGTCGCTTCGGGCGGTTACCCGAAATCTTATAAAAAAGGCTGTGTTATGGACTTCGGAAAAGCGGAAGAGCTTCCCGATGTCACCGTATATCACGCCGGTACGGCGCTGAAAGACGGCAAGCTTGTCACGTCCGGCGGGCGTGTGCTCGGCGTAACGGCAACCGGCAAAGATTTGGAAACCGCGCTGCAAAAAGCCTATGCGGCGGTCGAAGAAATCCACTTTGACGGCGCATTTTACCGCAAAGACATCGGTCAGCGCGCACTCGCGGCACGCAAATAAGGAGGGCAACATGGTTTACAGAATTTATGTAGAAAAGAAAAAGAAATTCGCGGACGAGGCGGCGACGCTCCTTTCCGACATTCGTTCGCTTTTGATGATTGACGCGGTTTCCGACCTTCGTCTTTTCAACCGCTACGACGTGGAAAACATTGACGAAGCGCTGTTCAAAAAATGTGAAAAGACCGTGTTTTCCGAGCCGCAGCTCGACAACACTTACGCCCACCTGCCGCAAACCGACGCCATTGTATTCGCAACAGAATACCTGCCCGGTCAGTTTGACCAGCGTGCGGATTCCTGCGCGCAGTGCATTCAGTTCGTTTCACAGGGCGAAAAGCCGCTGGTGCGCACCGCGAAAGTCTATATGATTTTCGGCAAGGTTACGCCCGCGCAGTTGGACGCGATTAAAAAATATGTCATCAACCCCGTGGAAAGCCGCGAAGCTTCGCTCGACCGCGTCGAAACGCTGAACGTGCCTTACGACATCCCCACCGAAGTGGAAACGCTCGACGGTTTCACTTCGCTTTCCAAAGCGGAGCTTGCCGATTTCGTGCAGAAATATGCGCTCGCCATGGACAACGCGGACATCGCTTTCTGCCAGGATTATTTCAAAAGCGAACACCGCGACCCGACCATTACGGAAATCCGCATGATTGATACCTATTGGTCTGACCACTGCCGCCACACCACGTTTTTGACGACGATTGACGGCGTGGAAATTCACGACCCGACGGTTCAAAAAGCTTACGACCGCTATGTGGCAATCCGCAAGGAATTGGGGCGCACGAAGCCCCAGAATCTGATGGATTTGGCGACCATCGGCGCGCGGTATTTGAAATACACCGGGCAGCTGAAAAATTTGGACGAATCCGAGGAAATCAACGCCTGCACCGTGAAAATCAAGGTAGACGTAGACGGCAAAGCGGAAGACTGGCTGTTCCTCTTTAAAAACGAAACGCACAACCACCCGACCGAAATTGAGCCGTTCGGCGGCGCGGCGACCTGTATCGGCGGCGCGATTCGCGACCCGCTGTCAGGCCGCGGCTATGTGTATCAGGCAATGCGTGTGACCGGCGCGGCTAACCCGTTAAAACCGGTCAAAGACACCATGCCCGGCAAACTCCCGCAGAGAAAACTTGTCACCACCGCGGCGGCGGGTTACAGCTCCTACGGCAACCAAATCGGTCTTGCAACAGGGCAGGTCGATGAAATTTATCACCCCGGCTATGTCGCCAAGCGTATGGAAATCGGCGCGGTCGTGGGTGCGGCGCCGGCGGAAAATGTCCGCCGTGAAGTGCCTGTCCCGGGCGACATTATTGTGCTGCTCGGCGGCAGAACCGGCCGTGACGGCTGCGGCGGTGCAACCGGCTCGTCTAAATCCCACAAGCTTTCTTCGCTCGAACAGTGCGGCGCGGAAGTCCAAAAAGGTAACGCGCCCGAAGAGCGCAAGCTGCAAAGACTGTTCCGCAATCCGAATGCAACCAAGCTTATTAAACGCTGCAACGACTTCGGCGCAGGCGGCGTTTCCGTGGCCATCGGCGAGCTTGCCGACGGGCTGCACATTGATTTAAACAAAGTCCCGAAAAAATATGAAGGTCTTGACGGCACCGAACTTGCCATTTCCGAATCGCAGGAACGCATGGCGGTTGTGTTGGACCCCAAAGACGTAGACGCCTTTATGGCGCTCGCCGCCGAGGAAAACCTTGAAGCAACGGTCGTTGCCGAAGTCACCGAAAACCCGCGTCTTACCATGGAATGGAACGGCAAGAAGATTGTCGACATTTCCCGCGATTTCTTAAACTCCAACGGTGCGGAAAAACACACCCGTGTTTTGGTTGAGGCGGCGAAGCCTGTTGAAAAAACAGTCGAAGGCAAAACCAACGCCGAAAAATTCCGCGCGCTCGCCGATGACTTAAACGTCTGCTCGAAACGCGGCCTTGCCGAACGCTTTGACTCGACGATCGGTGCGAACACCGTTTTGATGCCGTTCGGCGGCAAATATCAGCTCACCCCGGCGCAGGCGATGGCGGCGAAAATCCCGGTCCTCAACAAAGACACCAAGACCTGTTCCGTGATGGCGTGGGGCTACAACCCGTTCATCACCGAGAAAAACCAGTTCCTCGGCGCGTATTACGCAGTTGTGGAATCGGTTTCCAAGCTGATTGCAACCGGCGCGGACCTTGCCACCTGCTATTTGACGTTCCAGGAATATTTTGAACGCATGACCGAGGACGCCTCCCGATGGGGCAAACCGGCGGCCGCTTTGCTCGGCGCGCTGACTGCCCAGTTGGAATTGGGCATCGCCTCCATCGGCGGCAAAGACTCGATGAGCGGTACATTTGAAGACATCGACGTACCCCCGACGCTGGTTTCCTTTGCGGTTTCCGTTTGCAATTCGGACAACATTATTTCCCCCGAATTCAAACTGCCCGCGTCTAAACTTTACTATATCGCCCCCGAAAAGAACGCGGACGGCACGTTGAACACCGAAAGCCAGCTTGCGGTTTACAAAAAGGTAGCAAAGCTCATTGCCGACAAGAAAGTGCTTTCCTGCTTCACACCTACCTACGGCGGCATTGCCGAAGGGCTTATGAAAGCGGCGTTCGGCAACCACATCGGCTTTAAGTTAGACCGCGGCTTCCCGCAGGATGCGCTTTACAGCTATGATTACGGCGCGTTTGTGCTCGAAGCTTCCGAAGAACTTGAAGGGCTGACGCTCCTCGGCGAAACCACTTATGACTACGCGCTGAAAATCGGTATTGAAACCATAGATTTAAGCGAGCTTTCTGACATTTACGAAAACAAGCTTGAAAGCGTGTTTGCCTGCAACAAACCGACAAGCAGCAAGCCGGTTGAAACGATTTCTTATGAAGCAAAAACCCGCGTTGCGCCGAAAATCGGCGTGGCAAAGCCGAAAGTGCTGATCCCCGTGTTCCCCGGCACCAACTGTGAATATGACACGGCGCGCGCACTTTCGTGGGCGGGTGCAGAACCGAAAATTATGGTCATTCGCAACCTGTCTGCGCAAGACATTGCCGAAAGCGTAAAGGCGTTCGCCAAAGAACTGCGCGACAGCCAGATTGTCTTTGTGCCCGGCGGCTTCTCCGGCGGCGACGAGCCGGACGGCAGCGGCAAGTTTATTACGGCGTTCTTCCGCAGCCCGTTAATCACAGAAGAAGTCCACAAGCTGTTGAAAGAGCGCGACGGCTTAATGGCGGGTATCTGCAACGGCTTCCAGGCGCTTATCAAACTCGGGCTCGTGCCTTACGGCGAGATTATTGAGCCGAACGCCGACACCCCGACGCTGACCTTTAACACCATAGGTCGCCACCAGTCAAGACTGGTCAACACCCGCATAGCGTCGAACAAATCCCCGTGGCTTTCGGGAAGCTCTGTCGGCGACATTTACACCGTCCCGATTTCCCACGGCGAAGGTCGTTTCGTCTGCCCGCCGGAATTGCTGCAAAAGCTCATTGACAACGGGCAAATCGCGACGCAGTATGTGGACGAAAACGGCAACCCGACCATGGAAATCCGTTATAACCCGAACGGCTCCGACCTCGCGATTGAGGGTATCACCTCCCCCGACGGCCGCGTCTTCGGCAAAATGGGGCACTCCGAACGGTATTCTGATAACGTATATAAAAACGTGGACGGCAACAAAGACAACGGTATGTTCAAAAACGCTGTTGATTACTTCAAAATCTAACGTCCCGCAACATACAGAAACCCCGCCTTTCCGAAAAAGGAAAGGCGGGGTTATTTGTTTTATGCGGATTTTATTTTACGCGTTCGGCAAAGCTTCAAGGGTATTTTCCTTTTCCACCCACTGCGTTTTCACGCTGTCGCCGTCGGCGAACACCCAAAGTTCCACGGTTTTCTCCCCTGCCGGCACATATTCGCCGCCGCTCTCTGCCGTGGCGTTGTGCATAAGCTCGGTTCTGATTTCCACCACCGACAAATGGGTGGTTTCGGACACCACGCGGATATGGTTGAAATGCAATATATCTTGGTCGTAATACGGCTCAAACTGCGCGAGATAGTCGGCGACTTCTTGGTTGAGCGCGGTTTTACAGGTTTCCCCGCCGCGCACATAGGTCGCCTGCAACGAAGATACGCCCGCTTCCCATTTGACAGCCTTAGATACAGGCAAATGCGGCCAGACAAGCAGCGCGCCGATGAGCAGCACCTGCACGACAAGAATTGCCGTAAAGACTTTTAACCCTTTCATTGCGCCGCCTCCTCACTCATATTTTTCACAAGTACCTGCGGCGTGTCGCCGGTTATGACCCAAACTTCCCAAACCGCGCCGTTTTTTGCACCGGAAATAGAATAACAGAAATCATCGCCGGCACAAGCAAGCCTTGTCAAAACAAGGTCGCTGTCCGCGCCGTTTTCCCGAAGATATTGTGAAGAAACGGTTTGTAAAGTCTCCTGCAAATACTTGTCCGCCACCGCGCGGGTACCCGTTGCCGCGCCGTCACGCACCGTAAAGCGGTAAAACGCCGGTTCATATGCGCGAATGGTTGCTGCCTGCATACCGCCGTCCGCCGTTTTGAATGTCGCCGCCGCGTTTTCCGTCACGCGCATACCGATTGGAAGCTGCGGTATAAGCAATGACAGCAAAACGGCAAACAGCAAAATCTGTGCCAAAACAAGGAACACCTTTGAAGCTCTGTTCATTCCCATAAGCAAACCCCTTTTCTTTTCATTTCATTTAAAAATTGAAAAATGTAGCCCTCCTATAATTTGAATATAACATAAGGATTGATTACCTGTCAATAAAGCTTTTTATATTTCTCTTTGCCGGTTCGGTCTTTGTTTTTCTTCTGTTGCATATTCCAAAATCTTTTGTGCCGACACGGTAGTTTGATTGCCGACAAATTTCTCAAATATTTCCCTGCCGCCCCTTGATTTTTGAAGGATGTTCTTATATAATGAATAGTGTCACACTTCGGAGTTGTGGTGTCGCCACCGCCGAAAGTGTGTTTTTTTTGTGAATTTGGAATGTTTGGGAGAACGAGAAAGTGAAAATTGGGTTTGACAACGACAAATATTTGAAAACGCAGTCTGCGCACATTCGTTCTCGGATCAATGCGTTCGGCGGCAAACTGTATTTGGAATTCGGCGGCAAAATTTTTGACGATTATCACGCGTCGCGCGTGCTGCCCGGCTTTTTGCCCGACAGCAAAATGAAAATGCTTTTGGAGCTTCGGGATGAAGCGGAAATCATCATCGTGATTAACGCGAATGACATTGAAAAAAGCAAGGTGCGCGGGGATATCGGCATTACCTATGACCAGGATATTTTGCGGCTTTTAGACACTTACTCGGCGTTTGGGCTTCCGGTGTGCGGCGTGGTGATGACGCAATACGGCGCCCAGCCTTCAGCGGTGGCGTTTGAAGAGAAGCTTCACAAGCTCGGCGTGCGCGTTTGGCGGCATTATACGATTGAGGGCTACCCCGCCAACATTCCGCTGATTGTCAGCGACGAAGGATTCGGCAAAAACGATTATATTGAGACCACGCGCTCGCTCGTCGTTGTGACGGCGCCGGGTCCGGGCAGCGGCAAAATGGCGGTTTGCCTTTCCCAGCTTTACCACGAACACAAACGCGGTATTCAGGCGGGCTACGCCAAGTTTGAGACGTTCCCGATTTGGAACCTGCCGTTAAAGCACCCCGTTAACCTCGCGTATGAAGCGGCGACGACCGATTTGAACGACGTCAACATGATTGACCCGTTCCATTTGGAGGCTTACGGCAAAACCACGGTCAACTACAACCGCGACATTGAAATTTTTCCGGTGCTCAACACCATTTTTGAACAGATTTACGGCACTTCGCCTTATAAATCCCCGACCGATATGGGCGTCAACATGGCGGGCAACTGCATTGTGGACGACGAGGTCGTGCGCGAAGCGTCCAAACAAGAGGTCATCCGCCGCTATTATAAGGCGCTCGTCGCGGCGAAAAACGGCGAAAATGTGGCGGACCAGATTTTGTCTTTAGACCTTTTGATGAAACAGCTTGAAATCACGCCCACCTATCGCAAATGCGTGCAGAAAGCATTGGACGTTGCCGAAGCAACCGGTGAACCCGCGGCGGCTATGGAACTTGATGACGGCCGGATTATCACCGGCAAGACAAGCGATTTGTTGGGCGCCTCGTCCGCGCTGATTTTGAACGCCTTAAAGGCGCTCGCGGGCATTAACGCCGACATCGATTTGGTTTCCCCGGTGGTCATCGGACCGATTCAGGACCTGAAAGTCAACCACCTCGGCAACAAAAACCCGAGGCTTCCCACCGACGAAGTGCTTTTGGCACTTTCGATTTCGGCGGCGACCAACCCGACGGCGGAAAAAGCCATGCAGGCGCTCGAAAATTTGCGCGGGTGCGAAATGCATTCCACCGTGATTTTGGCGGACGTGGATATGCACACTTTCTCGAAGCTCGGCGTGCACGTCACCTGTGAGCCGACGCGGCAGAGAAAGGCTTTCTATCACAAATAATTTTGTATTCTCATTCCAAAGGAGTTTTGTTTATGGCGGCTAAATACATCTTCGTTACCGGCGGCGTGGTGTCCGGCCTCGGCAAGGGCATTACGGCGGCTTCCCTCGGCAGGCTTCTGATTGACCGCGGTTTGCAGGTCACCGTTATGAAGCTGGACCCGTATTTGAACATTGACCCGGGCACGATGAATCCCATTCAGCACGGGGAGGTGTTTGTTACCGACGACGGCGCGGAGACGGACCTCGACCTCGGGCATTATGAGCGTTTTATGGACGTCAGCTTAACCAAAAACAGCTCCTGCACTTCGGGCAGCGTTTATTACAACGTCCTTTCCAACGAGCGCAAAGGCGTTTACGGCGGTCAGACCGTTCAGATTATTCCGCACATCACCAACGAAATCAAACGCCGGATTGCGCTCAACGAAACGGAGGGCATTGACGTTGTTTTGGTTGAAATCGGCGGCACGGTCGGCGACATTGAAAGTCAGCCGTTTTTGGAGGCCATTCGCCAGTTTGCCCAGGAACGCGCGGGCGACTGCATGTTTG
This sequence comes from Candidatus Fimenecus excrementavium, assembly GCA_018712805.1. Classification (GTDB taxonomy): domain Bacteria; phylum Bacillota; class Clostridia; order Oscillospirales; family Acutalibacteraceae; genus Fimenecus; species Fimenecus excrementavium. The sequence continues at coordinate 18,689 of DVGI01000033.1, forward strand.
TGCACGTCACACTGGTACCTTATCTCGGCGCGTCGATGGAACTGAAAACCAAACCGACCCAGCACTCCGTCAAAGAACTGCTCGGCATCGGCATTCGCCCCGACATCATCGTTTTGCGCACCGAGCACGAAATCAGCCAGGACATTAAAGATAAAATCGCACTGTTCTGCAACGTGCCGTCGGAAAATGTTATTGAAAACCGCGATATGCCGACACTGTATCAAATTCCGATGGAACTCGAAAAAGAGGGCATTGCGAATATCGTTGTTAAAAAGCTTAAATTAAACTGCAAGGCGCCCGACCACACCGACTGGCTTAAAATGATGGAGAGAAATGCGTCACTTAAGAAAGACGTGAACATCGCGCTTGTCGGCAAATATGTCGAACTGCATGACTCGTATTTGAGCGTCAACGAAGCGCTCAAACACGGCGGACTCGCACACGACGCAAAAGTCCACATTGACTGGGTGGATTCCGAAACGCTGAATGACGATAACGCAGCGGAAATTCTCGGAAAAGCCGACGGCATTTTGGTGCCCGGCGGGTTCGGTACGCGCGGCATTCCGGGTAAAATCTGCGCGGCGAAATATGCGCGGGAAAACAAGGTCCCCTACCTCGGCATTTGCTTAGGGCTTCAGGTCGCCGTCATTGAATTTGCGCGCGACGTGTTGGGGCTTGCCGACGCGAACACCACGGAAATCGACCCCGACACGAAAGACCCGGTGATTTACCTGATGCCCGACCAATACGACGTCACAAACCTCGGCGGCACCATGCGTTTGGGCCAATACCCCTGCGTTTTGGCGGAGGATTCCAAAGCGTATCAGGCTTACGGCCAACAGCTCATTCACGAACGGCACCGCCACCGTTACGAAGTCAACAACGACTATCGCGACCAGCTCGAAGCGAACGGTATGCACATTTGCGGCGTTTCGCCGGACAAGCACATTGTGGAAATGGTCGAGCTCAAAGACCACCCGTGGTTCTTGGCTTCGCAGGCGCACCCCGAATTTAAATCACGCCCGACAAGACCGCATCCGCTGTTTTCAGGTCTTATCGGCGCGGCACTCGAATACAAAGAAAACAGAAAATAAAAATAAGAACAGAAAAAAGCTCCGGCAGTGTGTCTGCCGGAGCTTTTTTTGTTTTAAAATCAATTTTTAAAATCCGCGGGAACTTCCGCCGCCGCCAAACGAACCGCCACCGCCGGAGAAGCCGCCGCCGCCGGAAAAACCTCCGCCGCCGCGGAAAGAACCGCCTCCATAGAAGCCGCCGCCGTAAAATCCGCCGCCGTGCCCGCCGGTGCCTCCGCCGCCGATATGTTTTGCAAAAATGCGACTTAAAATAACCAACAAGACAACGAAGCCAAGCGGAAGAAAAAGTACAATCTGACTGCCGAGCGAGGGCGAGCCGTCGTATTCATCTGTGTTCGCTAGAACGGTCATGCCTTCACCGGTTGTGGTCTCCATGCCGTATTCCGCATAGACTTCATTCACAAGCGCGGCGTAAGCCCCACGGAGTCCGGTTGAAAAATCATTGTTTCTTAAATAGGGCATGGCGTAATTGTCTAAAATTCGCCCGGTTTTGCCGTCGGTAAGTCTTCCCTCGAGCCCATAGCCGACTTCTATGCGCACTTCACGGTCGCCGGAAGAAAGCAAAAGCAAAACGCCCGAATCGGTTTCTTCGTCGCCGATGCCCCATTCACGCCCGAGGCCAATGGCATAATCTTCAATCGATTCGCCGTCGAGGCTTTCGACCGTAACCACAACCACCTGCGCTTTGGTCGCTTTATAAAGCGCTTCGCCGAGACTTTGCATATAAGCGGCGTCATCACTCGAAAGACAGCCGGCAAAATCGTTGACGAAAAAGTCCGTTGTCGGCTTTGGGTATTCGGTTTTTGCCGCCGCGGGCAGGCAAAGCATTGCGAGCAGCAGCGCAGCGCCAAGCAGGGATAAAAGTTTTTTCATGTTTTACCTCCGCAAAACAAAATCGGCGGTCGCTTAATCAAAATTTACGCTCGGCACGGTTTGGGATTCTTCCGCTGCCTCAAAATATTCCGCCGCGTCAAAGCCGAAGAGATTGGCCAAAATGACTGTCGGGAACTTTTGAATTTTGGTGTTATAATTTTGCGCAATTTCGTTGTAATCCTTGCGCGCCTGGGCAATCCGGTTTTCGGAACCGGCAAGCTCATCTTGCAGGTTGATAAACTGCGAATCCGCTTTGAGTTCGGGGTAATTTTCCACCACAACAAGCAAGCGGGAAAGCGCCGAGTCGAGCGCCGCGTTCGCTTCGTTCATTTCATCCACGGTGTTCGCGCCCGCAAGCGCTGCACGCGCGTCCGCAAGGGCGGTATAGACTTCTTCTTCGTGCGAAGCATAGCCTTTTACGGTATTCACAAGGTTCGGAATCAAGTCTGCGCGCCGCTGCAAATAGGTTTCGACGTTCGCCTGCGCCGCGGTGACCTGTTCACGGGTGTCGACAAGGCCGTTGTAAGAGGAAACTACGCTGCCGACCAAAATCGCCAGCACGACGACCACAACTGCCAAAACAATCCAAACGGTCTTTTTCTTTTGCATAATAGTACTTTCTCCTTTCAAAAAGGGGGACTCTCGTGTGCTTCCTCAATCGTCAAAGCCGTTGGGGTTTTGGCTTTGCCAACGCCAGGAATCTTCGCACATTTCCTGCAAATCGCGCTTGGCTTCCCAACCGAGCACTTCTTTTGCCTTTGTGGGGTCGGAATAGCAGGTTGCAATATCGCCGTCACGGCGGCCGACAATTTTATAAGGGATTTTCACGCCGCTGGCTTTTTCAAACGCCTTGACAATATCCAAAACGCTATACCCTTTGCCGGTGCCGAGGTTGAAAATCTGAACACCTTTTTTGCCTTCCAGAATGTTATCCACCGCTTTGACGTGGCCTTCCGCTAAGTCAACCACATGGATATAATCGCGCACGCCGGTGCCGTCGGGGGTGTCGTAATCGTCGCCGTAAACGGAAAGCTCCGGCAGTTTGCCGATTGCCACCTGGGTGATATAAGGCATCAGGTTATTGGGAATCCCGTTGGGATTTTCCCCGATTCTGCCGCTCTTATGCGCACCGATGGGGTTGAAATAACGAAGCAGGGTGACGTTCCAGTCGTTGTCGGCTTTGTAAAGGTCCTCCAAAATGATTTCTATCATATATTTGGTTGTGCCGTAGGGGTTTGTTGTACCGCCGGTTTTCATCGTTTCTTTGAGCGGCGAGACGTTGTTCATGCCGTACACGGTTGCCGACGAGCTGAACACGATATTTTTGCAGCCGTTGTCGCGCATGACTTCGCAAAGCGCCAAAGTGCCGCCGATGTTGTTGTCGTAATATTCCAGCGGCTTGTGGCAGGATTCCCCGACCGCCTTGAGACCTGCGAAATGAATGACCGCGTCAATTTTGTTTTCTTGGAAAACGCGCTGCATCCCCGCTTTGTCGCGGATGTCGCATTCATAGAACTTCAGCTCTTTGCCGCAAAGCTCGTTGATGCGCGCTAAGGATTTGGGGCTGGAATTGTAGTAGTTGTCTACAATCACGACGTCATACCCCGCCTCGGTTAACGAAATGCAGGTGTGGGAACCGATAAAGCCGGTGCCGCCCGTAACAAGAATAGCCATACTGAAAATCCTCCTGAATTTTTATTATGCTGTCAGCGTTGTACCGCTGTAGTATTTGGAAAGAATCTGGACGTAAGTCGAGCCGGTCGCCGCCATTTTGTCCGCGCCCATTTGGCTCATGCCGACGCCGTGGCCGATGCCGTAAACGGTAAAGGTGAATTCGTCGGTCGGGGTGTTGTATTCCACTGAGAAGCATTCCGACGGCATATTTTTGCCCGCCATAACTTTGTTGACAAATTCCATGCCGGAAATTTCTTTGCCGCCGACGGAAACGGTCTGAACATAGCCGACGCCGGTGTTGACCGCGCCGCTGTGTGCCGTGACCTTAATCCACTCGTTCGGGTCGTCGCCGAGGGTCAGCGTTTCATCATAGGCGGTGAGGAGCGCTTTGACATCTGCCGAAGAGAAAATCAAATCGGTTTTGTAACCCTCCTGGGTTCTGTCGGAAAGGCTGTCGACCGCGCGAAGATACGGGTAGGATTTACCGAACACGGTTTCCGCCGCCACGGTTTTGCCCGCGGAAAGTTTGAAGAACGGCGTAAACGCGGGGGCGTTGTTAAAGCTCAAATATTCGCCGAACACTGCGCGCACGGCGTTGTAAACCTCGTCGCTGTATTCGTCGGCAAGCGTCACGCCGGTGATTTTCCAATTCGTGTTGCGGTATTTGAGATAGGTATAGACGACAACCGTCTGCGCCTTAATCGCTTCTTCGTTATAAGTGTTGTCCATTTCCGCTTCGACCATACGCGCAACCGCTTCTTTGGCGTCTAACGTCTCGCCATTGACGATAATTGTGTCGGGAATGGTCGAAGTCGTAGCAGGTGCTGTGTTAGACGTGTCAATCGCCGAACCGTCTGCGCTCGCCGTGGTAACTTCGGCAGGGGTTTCGGTGATGCCGTTGACCGCTTCGTTATAAATGAACTGCGAAAGCGGCACGGTGTCGACCACCGGCTTTGCAATTTCTGTCGTGGTTGCCGACGTTGCGGTTGCTGCTTCGGCCACCTGTCTGGAAGCCTCCTCGGCCGCGAGCGCTTCGCGTGCGCGTTTTTCTCTGACAAAGAATATAGAGCCGGTCACAATCGCCGCGACTAAAACAATCGCGATAATCGAAACGGTGATTTTGCCGGATTTTTTAGAAAGGAAGCCGCCCTTCTTTTCGTTGGTATCTACCGAAGCGACTTCAATGCCGACCGCGCCTTTGCCCGCAGCTTTTTCGCCGATGAGTTCCACAAGTTCTTCGGCGGCGTCATACAGGAAAGCTTCGGTGGTTTCGTCGTCTTCACGATAGAGTTTGCGCACCAGCGCGGTTTTTTCGTCGGCAACGGTAATATACACGCTGTCGCCGCCATCGCTTGTGCAGATTTCCGAAATGCACGCCCCGTAAGGCGCGCCCGCCAGTTCCTTTGCGGATTTGGCAAGCAACGCGGCGTAATCGGTCAAATTGTAATCGCCCTTGTCTTCGACGTGGGGGGTGAAAATGAAGAACCGGTCAAAATCCACCGTGTTTTTGGTTGCCAGCGCTTTTATGTAAGACGAAGTCGGCGTGCTGCTGACCGCCACCGTCTGATTGTTTTCGCGCAAAATATTGATTGTGCGCTGAAGCACGCTGTCGGCAAACGGGTCTGTCGGCTGCGGCAAAACCTTATCCGGTTTTTTCTCCGGCTCGGCAGGTTTTTTGGCACTTTGCTGCATTAAGAACGGCACCACGCCGCCTTTGAGCTCACCGTCTAAGCGTTCCGAATCCAGCGGCAAAAAGAAGATAATCTGTTTGCCTTTTTTCACAGCAAAACCCGGATACATGCCGTCGCCGGAAGCGAAGATTGCCGCGCCTTTCGGCACAACCGCATGTTTGTGCATGACTTCTTCTTCGGCGTCGGATTTTTTGGAAATCAAATCATAAAGCCGCTTGTCTTCTGCGGTTTCAAGCGCCAACGCCGCACAAAGCTTGGCGCGCACGTTGTTGTATTTGCTCTTTTGGATTGCCAGCACAATCCCCTGGCTTGTTTTCAGCGCTTCGGCGAACGGCGGCAGCAAGGTTTTCAAGCTGTCATAAACCGCAAACTCGGTTTCATCCGCGAAGCCGGAAAACGCCCCGGAAATGCGGGCAAGAATTTTAGAGGTTCCGGCATCCCCTTGCGCAGAAAGCGCAAGCATTTTCAAATTCATAGTCCTTCATCCATCCCTTATATCCGTTTTGTCTTATTGCAATGTCCATTGTGCCGCACCGGCAAACGGATTGGTTTTGCCGTTTTTGTCATACCACGCCTGCGGATAGCGCGGGTTGGGGTTGGCAACCGCCAACGTTGTGTCCACCGAGGCATCTTCCCCGTCACGCACCATGCGGCCGATAATCACAAGCCGCGCGTCGGAAAATTCATAGGTGCAGGTCGAAAGCGTCAACAGCTTGTCATCCGGCTGAATATCCACGCCGGTGGTGTAGAGCTTGCGCTCATCCACCGCGGCAATATAGCTCGTGAAATTCGCCTCCGAGCCGAAGTCCGGAACGGTGTAGTTGAAGATATAACCGTTGTCGTCCTCTTCTTTGCTGTTGGTAATCATTACCGCGTAAATTTTGAATTTGTAGCTTCTGTAAAGCGTGTCAAACTCCATAATCGGGGACTCTTTAAAGCCGTCGATGGTTTTATATTTTTTCAAGTCGGCAAATACAAGCCCGTCGCTCATGTGGTGACCGTAAATAATCGTATTTTGGTTTAAGTATTTCGGGTCGTTGCGGTAGTCCATATACGGGCAGCCGTAACGGCTGTAATTGCCGTAGAAGTCCGTTTTCAAATAGGTTTGGTTGTCGCCCGCCTGCACAACCTGCATATCAATCGTGGAGTTCGGAATTTTGACCCAGCCGACCAAATCCTGGTTAATCGCATACAGATAGGCGTATTTCGCCATGATGCCCTCGGGCAGCTGAATGTTCGGGTATTTGGAAATGAAGTCCGCCCAAACATCGCTTTCGCTGAGCACGTCGGTATCGTCAATAATTTGGCCCTTTAAATCCTCGTGCTGTCTTTCCGCCTTCCAGTTCTGCACGGCGAACATGCAGAAATACACCGCGCAGCCGACAAGCGCCACAATCGACAAATCCATAATGACCTTACGCAGCCGCTCGCCGACGCTGTCGGTTTTGTTCGGGAAAATTTTACGAAAACCGTCTTTGAAAATTTCATTAAACGTCCGATACTGCTTTTCCTCGACCGGCGCTTTGGCTTTGTCGCTGTCTGCGGGCGCGTCGTCGGAAGCAGCTTTCGGCGTTTCAGCCGTTTTATCCGTTTCCGCTTTTTCCGCTGTCGTTTCGGTTTTCGGCGCTTCCTTTACGGGCGTCACCGGGAGGACCGGCTTTTCTTCGGGGTGCTCACGCACGTCGCCGTAATCCTGATAAGCCTCGGTCACGTCAACAAACTGGTCGCCGTCGGCAAGAAAACGATTTTTGCGACTGGTGGTCTCTTCATTGGTTTTGCCCATAACCGACCGCATGACGTCGTCGTAAATGCTTTGGTAATCCTCACCGGACGCGTCTTGCGCTTTTTCCTCGCTTTCGTCCGTGTCCGGCGTTTTTTCATCTTCGGGCTCCTCAGGCGCAATATCGCGCAGCGTGGAAAGCAGCGATTCCACTTCGGGGTCCGTGTCGCCGTTTTCGTCCGCGACCTTGTTTTTCAGTTCCTCAAAGGACAGCATTTTTTCCTGGTTCTCTTCGGGCTTTTGCTTTTTCTTTCGTGCCATGCTTATTCAATTCCTTTCGGATACCACTTTTCATCGTTAATGTAGGGGTTCGGAATGTTGTATTTATCATACCACAGCTGTGGGTATTTCGGATTTTCGTTGACCGTGGCAAGTGAGGTGTCAACCGGAGCGTCCTCCCCGTCGCGCACCAACCGTGCCATCACGACGCAGCGCGCGTCCTCTTGTTTGCTGCGGCTTAAATCCATGTCACGCGTGCAGGTGGAAAGCGTCAGGATTTTGTCGGTCGGCAGCACTTCCACGCCGGTGTGATAAAGGCTTCGTTTTTCAACTTCCGCAATAAATTCGGTGAAGTTCTCGTCGGTCATCGCGGGGTAAATGTAATTAAACACATAGCCGTTGTCGAGTTCCGGCGACGCGGTGGTCAAAAACACCGCAAACACCTTCCACTGATAATCCTTGTAAATTGTATTGAATGTAATCACGGGCGCAGTTTTATAAAATTCAATATCCTTGTATTTTTCCAAATCGGAAAACATGGTGGAATCGAGGTAATTGTGCCCGTAGAGGATTGTATTTTTGTCGAACGGGTCAACGGAGTTTCGGTAATCCATAAACACCGTGCCGCGGCGGTAATATTCTTTATAGAAATTGTGCCGCAGGTAAAAATTGTTGTCGTCGCTTTGCATGACCGGGTGGTTAATGGTCGTATTGGGGACCGTAATCCAGCCGACCAAATCGTTGTTTTCGTTATAGGCTTTGCGATATTTCGGTTGGACTTCGGCGGGCTCCGAAGGGTAGCCTTCCGTCGGCTCGGTCACAAGCTCGGAAATTTCTTCCGCCTGTTCTTTCGCGCCGTAAATATCCATAAAATACCGCACGCAGATTGTACCGGAAATCAGCAAGACAAAAACCGCAATCACTGTAATGATTACATTGACAGTCCGGCTGAATTTCGAAGGCTTCTTCTTTTTCTTTTTGAGTCTTGTTTCAGCCGGCGTTTTTTCGGGTTCGGTCAAATTATCGGGCGTATTGGGATTTTCACACATCGTTAAGCCACCTCCGAATCCAATCTAAAGCAAACTGCGCGGCAGCGTTTCGGTTTTGCTCGCGCACATTATTCGTAAACGAGTTACAGATTTTCTGCACCTTTGTCGTTTTGCCGTCGCTTAATGCGATATAGACAAGCCCCACCGGTTTGTCGGTCCCGTCGGCGTCCGGTCCGGCGATTCCCGTGACGGAAACCGCAAGGTCCGCGCCGGAGATGCGCAAAGCGCCCTCCGCCATTTCGCGGGCGGTCTGTTCGCTGACTGCGCCGTAAGCTTTCAGCGTTTCCTCGCGCACGCCGAGCACTTTCGACTTGATGCGGTTCGAGTAGCTGACAATGCCGCACTCAAACACCGCCGAAGCGCCGGGCACGTCGGTGATGCGTTTCGCGATAAGCCCGCCCGTGCAGGACTCCGCCGTGGCAAGCGTTTTATTTTGTTTTAAAAGGCTTTGCACAACGGCTTCTTCGGGGGTCATTTCTATCACGCATTCCTTATCAGTTCAAATCTTGCGCCCTGCGCCGCACGTTCTACGAGTTCTTCGACCGGCAACGCTTCTTCCGCCTTTTCCAAAAGCTCCAAATTGGGCCTTGTGCGCGGGTGCCGCGGGGTGAACACCGTGCAGCAATCCTCGTAAGGTCTTATGGAGATTTCAAAGGTTTCAATTTTACGGGCGCGTTCAATAATTTCTTCTTTATCCATGCCGATAAGCGGCCGGAACACCGGCATTTCGGCAACCGCGTCGGTACAGCCGAGCGACAAAATCGTTTGGCTTGCGACCTGCCCGACGCTTTCACCGGTGATGAGCGCCGCGCATTTTTCGCGTTTTGCAATCACGTTGGAAATGCGCATCATAAACCGGCGCATAACCAGTGTAAACAGCTCTTCCGGGCAGTTGTCGCGAATCTGCTCTTGAATTTCGGTAAACGGCACGGTGTAAAGCGCAATATCGCCGCTGTATTTCGCCACCTGCCGCAAAAGGTCGTGGACTTTCCACTCCGCCTGGGGGGAAGTGAACGGCGGGGACGCAAAGTGAATCGCGTCTAAAACGATGCCGCGTTTTGCCATCATCCAGCCGGCGACCGGGCTGTCAATCCCGCCCGAAACGAGCAGTGCGGCTTTGCCGCCGGTGCCGACGGGCATGCCGCCCGCGCCTTTAATCTGGTTGCCGTGGATATAGGCGAAGTGCTCGCGCACCTCGACCATGACGATAATATCCGGGTGGTGCACATCGACGCGCAAATGCGGGAAAGCTTCCAGAAGCTTGCCGCCCGCTTCGGCGCTGATTTGCGGGGAAGTCAGCGGGAACGTCTTGTCGGACCGCTTCGCTTCGACCTTGAACGTGTGAAGGCCCGAGAGTACGTCGCGCAGATATTCCGGCGCCGCAGACAAAATCGCGTCCATGGATTTTTCGACGGCCGCCGCGCGCTCAAAACCGGCAATGCCAAACACGCGCGAGAGGCGGTCAACTGCCTCTTCCATGTCAAACGAATCGTCCTGTGGTTCTATTGTAAGGGTAGATTGTGAACGGGTTATTACGAATTTGCCTAAACCGTGCATTCTTCGCTTGATATTTTTTACCAATACGCTCTCAAACGAGGAACGGTTGAGACCTTTGAGCGCAAGCTCGCCGTTTTTGATTAAAATAATTTCCTGCATACGTTATCCTTTTTTTCGAAGCTGCACAACCGCTTCTTTGAGCATTTGTGCGCAATATTCGATTTCTTCTTTGGTGGTTTCGTGGGAAAGGCTTATGCGAACGGCGCTGTCGATTTGTTTCGGGTCGAGCGCCATCGCCTGCAAAACCGGACTTCTATGCCCTTTCGAGCAAGCGGAGCCCGCCGAAACGTAAACGCCGTGCATCGAAAGGAAATTGACGCTCACCTGCGAGGGAATTTCGGCAAGCGAAAGGTTGACGATATAAGGGAGCGCGTCAGCGGGGGAGTGAATCTGCACACCCGGGATTTCCGACACCAGTGTGAGCAGTTCGTCGCGCAGCGCCGTCACCTTTTTCAGGTTTTCCTGCGTGCTGCCGAACGCCCCGACCGCCGCCGCAAAGCCGGCGATAGCGGGCATCCCTTGTGTGCCGGAGCAAATGCCCTCTTCCTGCCCGCCGCCGAGCACATACGGCTTAATGCGCACGCCTTTGTTTATGTAAAGCGCGCCGACGCCTTTCGGGCCGTGGATTTTGTGGGCGCTGACGCTCAACAAATCAATTCCGCAGCGTTTCGGCACAATGGGCAGTTTCAAATACCCTTGCACCGCGTCCACGTGCAAAAGCGCGGGCGCTTTTTTGCGGCGAATGATTTCTTTGATTTTGTCAAACGGCAAAATCGTACCCACTTCGTTGTTGACCGCCATAAGGCTTACCAAAATCGTGTTTTCAGTAATCGCCGCTTCAAATTGTTCTGGCGTAATATGACCGGCTTTGTCCGGCTGTATCCGCACAACTTCAAAGCCTTGTTCTTCCAAACGGTCCATGCAAACGGACACGCTCGGGTGCTCTATCGCCGTGGTCACCACACGGTTGCCGGCGCGGCGGTTTTGCATAACGGCGCCGAAAATTGCGGTGTTATTTGCCACTGTGCCGCTCGGCGTAAAATAAATTTCACGCGGTTCGGCCGAAAGGCTTTTCGCAACAGCGGCGCGGGACGCTTCCAGGAGTTTCAGCGCCGCAAACCCGTGGTTGTGCAAAGACGAGGGGTTGCCGAACGTCGTTGTCATCGCCTCTGCCACGGCTTCAACCGCAGCTTTGCACGGTTTGGTTGTCGCGCTGTTGTCGAGATAGCTTTCCAAGGTGTTTGCGCCTCCAAAAACACAGATTTTCACAAATATTTATTATACACGAAAGAACGCGCTTTGGCAAATAAAACAACGCATTTTTTCGTTGATTTTTCTGTATATTTTATAATTTTTCGTAAAATCTAATGCCGAGGTGAAATATATGGAAAAAACCATGTCCAAACGCAGCAAAATCCGCGCGTTTTCCTTTGCGGCGGCGGTGCTTTTAACGCTGTCCGTTTTCGCAATTTCCGGCACGGTGCGCGCGAACCGCTTGCAGCGCCAGCTTCGTGTGACCGGCGAACGGGCGCTTTGTGATTTAGATACCTATCTCAATAATATTCAGGTCAATTTGGAAAAAGGCGTTTACGCAAACACGCCGCCGATGATCGGCACGGTGGCAACTGACCTTTGGCGGGAGGCGACCGGCGCAAAAAGCAGCCTTGCCGCTCTGCCGCTTAACGAAGCGCGGCTTGACAACACCTATAAATTTTTGTCGCAGGTCGGCGATTTCGTCATGGCGCTCAACAAAAAAGTCGAGCGCGGCGAAACCATTACCGACGAAGAACGCACCAATATGCAAAAGCTTTTAAGCTTTGCCCAAAGCCTCTCTGCGGAAGTCTCCGCCATGCGGCAGGAGTTGTTTGACGGCGTTTTAAACTTTGAAAATGCCGAAAGTACGCTCGACACCAATGCGAATGAAATTTCGTCGCTTTCCGCCGATATGGAAAGCGCAGAGCAAGCGCTGACGGACTACCCGACACTTATCTACGACGGTCCGTTTTCCGACCATATCAACCAAACTCAGTCGGTGCTTTTGGAAAATGCCGCGGAGATAAGCCAGGACGAGGCAATGAAAAAGGCGGGCGACATTCTCGGTGTGGCGACCGATGAAATCGAGTTTTTCGCGGATGAAGACGACAACTCCGCCGCCTTTTGCTTCCAGTGCGGCGACACCACAATCGCCATTACCCGGCGCGGCGGCTACCTTTTGTATATGCTGTCGTCCAAATATGTCGGCGAAGAAAAGCTCAATTATGAAGATGCCAAGCGCTACGCCGCCGAATTTTTGGAGAAAAACGGTTTTCACGATATGCAGGAAAGCTATTACTCGGTTTCCGACGGCATTTGCACGCTGAACTTTGCTTACACCGACGGGGAATATGTCTGTTACCCGGATTTGATTAAGGTCAGCGTCAGTTTGGAGGACGGCAAAATCCTTTCGGCGGACTGCCGCGGCTATATTATGAACCACAAAGACCGCACCATTCCCGTTCCGGCGATTACCGCCGCCGAGGCACAGAAAAATATAAGTCCCCTGCTCACGGTGATGCGCACGCGTCTTGCGGTCATTCCGACTAACAGCCAAACTGAAAAATACGCTTATGAATTCCACTGCAAGAATGCGGACGGCGCGGAATTTTTGGTCTATATCGACACGACGACCGGCTATGAAGACGACATTTTGCTGTTGCTTTACGCCGACGGCGGTGTTTTGACAAAATAACGGTATAAAAATGACATTTTGGCGCACACTAAAGGCGTCCGAAAACTTTGGAAGAAGGAATCAAAATGAAAAAAACAGTTTTGCTGGTTGCGGCGCTTTTGGCGCTGACTGCCGTTTTGCTTGTAGCGTGCGGCAAGACAGAAGATGAAATGGAAAGCACCGCCAAAGACGCGGTTTCCGAGATGTCCTCGGACGTGTCGCGCGATGTTTCCGACGCCGGTGATAAAGTCGGTGACGTTGCCACAGGTGTTGGCGACGCAGTCGGCGACGTGGTGACGGGCGCGGGCGACCTTGCAGGTGACATTGTGACCGGTGCCGGCGACCTTGTAAACGACGCAGTGACCGGCGCGGGCGATGTCGTTTCCGACGCGGTTCGATAACACACAACAACAAAAAAGCACCCGGCAACAGTCGGGTGCTTTGTTTTGCTTGCTTTTCAAAAAGCGAGAGTTACACAATCAAGTTTTCGGAAATCTTGCGCTTGTACGCCAAAAATTCGGGCGTGAGCGAGAAATCGTGCGCGCGCGGGCGCGGTTCGGTGACCGGGATTTCGGTCACAATATGACCGGGTTTTTCCGCCAAAATACAAATCCGGTCGGAAAGCTTGACCGCTTCGTCCATGTCGTGCGTGATAAACAGCGTCGTCAAATGGATTTCACGCATAATGTCGAGATACCACTCATGCATCGCGCTTTTCGTAATCGTATCGAGCGCGCTGAATGGCTCGTCCAAAAGCGCCACGCCGTCGGAAGCGAGATACGTGCGCAGAAGCGCCGCACGCTGGCGCATACCGCCGGAGAGCATATGCGGGTATTTTTTCTCCGTCCCCGAAAGCCCGAACTGCTCAAAATACGACGCCGCTTTTTCGCGCGCCTGTTTTTTCGGTTCGCCGCGCACAAGCAACGGCAGCGCGACGTTGTCGACCACCGTGCGGTAGGGAAGCAGCAAATCTTTTTGCAGCATATAGCTGATTTTTCCGGGCTTGCCGGTGATTTCTTCCCCGCGCAGGTACACGTTGCCTTTGTCCGGCTGCATAAGCCCCGAAAGGATATTAAACAGCGTGGTTTTGCCGCCGCCGCTCACGCCGAGAATGCAGACAAGCTCCCCGGGTTGCACGGTTAAATTCACGTTTTCAAGCACATGGTTATTTCCAAAGCTTTTTGAAATGTTTTCAGCTGTTAAAACAGCTTTTTCAGGAAAGATATTCATTGGTAAAGCCCGTCCCTGCGGGAAGCTCCTTTTCGATTAACTGGTTGTCCCAAAGCCATTGATAGAATGCGTCCCAGCGCGCGGGGTCAATGTAGCCCCACTGCTCGACTTCCGCTTTATACTGCCCGGAAATCCATTTCTGGCTTGCGGTGACCAGTTCGAGGGAATCTTTCAGAGAGCCCGTAGTGTCGCCGTCTACCAAAATCTGTGCAGCTTCTTCGGGGTTCGCAATGGCATATTCATAGCCTTTTTTGAGCGCCGCAAGAAGCGCTTTCGTGCTGTCGGGATTTTGTTCCATATAAGCGTTGTTGCCGATTAAAATCGGGGTGTAGTAATCGAAAACGGGGTCGATGTCGATAAAGCTGAAATAGTCAAAATCCAACCCGCTTAATTCTGCGGCAATGCCGCTCCAGCCGTAATAAATCCAAACCGCGTCGGTCTGGTGCGCTTTCAATGCGCCGGCTTCGTCGGTGATGTTGTTCGGAATCAATTTGACCTTCGAGAAATCGCCGCCGTCCTTTTCTACGACCGCTTTGAGCATCGCAAGTTCAATCGGCGAATCCCAAGTGGAATAGGTGTGGTTTTCAAGCCCCTTCGGGCGGTCCATTCCCTCGCCTTTGCGGGAAATGATGCCGGAGGTGTTGTGCTGTAACAGCGCCGCAACTGCGGTAACGCCCAACGGTTCATCGGTGGTGAATGCCGCCGCCAAAGTGTCCTGCGCTTCCACGGCAAACTGTGCCTGCCCCGCCGCGCACATCGCCGCGGAGGTGCTTTCCGACGGCTGAACAACCGTCACGTCAAGACCGGCTTCTTTGAAATAGCCTTTCGCAAGTGCAACATAAATCCCGGTGTGGTTGGTGTTCGGGGTCCAGTCGAGGCAAAGGGTGATTTTTTCAAGGTCCTCGCCGTTTGCGTCGCCTTGCGACTTGTCCGCGCAGGAAGCAAAGCTCAGCAACATACCGGCGCAAAGGAACACGGCCAAAATTTTCTTTAAAGTTTTCATTTCTTTTCTTTCTCCTTCTTTTCCCAGGGCATACACACCTTTTTAAGCAGGGTGACGCCCCACATCAGCAAAAGACTGATGAGCGTAATAAAAATGATGACGGAAAACATCTTGTCAAATGCATACGCCTTGCGCACGCGCGTCATATAGACGCCGAGGCCCTCAAACCCGCCGAGCCATTCGGCAATCACCGCGCCCACCACCGCATAGGAAGCGGACACTTTAAGCCCCGCAAAAAACGAGCCGACCGCCGACGGCAGCTTGATATAGCGGAAAATCCGCATACGCCCCGCGCCCATGCTCCGAAGCAGGTTAATCGCGTCCGGGTCCGCACAGCGATAGCCGTCCAAAAGACTTACGGCAATCGGGAAAAAGGTGGTGATGACCACCAGCGTGATTTTCGGCGCCATACCGAACCCCTGCCACAGCACCAACAGCGGCGCGACGGCAATCGTCGGCACGGTTTGAGTGATGACCAAAAGCGGGTAAAACGCCTTGTAAAGCAGGTTGAAGCGGTCCATAAGCGTTGCGAGCACAAACGCAAGCACAACGCCCAGCAGCAAACCGGCAAACGCCTCAGTGAGCGTCACGGCGGCGTGCTGCATTAACAGCGGAAAATCGCCGACAAACGCTTCAAACACGCTTTGGGGCGAGGGCAGCATAAACGAGGGTACCAAATCAAAGCCCGTTGCCGCTGCCCAAATGAGCACGACGATAGCGAGCGTAATCGCCGGCGAAAGCTTACTGATGATGCTTTGTAATTTTTTGGTCAATGGTCAGAACACCGCCCTCCGGCTTGTAGGAAATCTTGACATAAGCCGACACAGAAGGCGCACCGGCACGAATTGCAACATGCTGACATTCTTTCACAATGTCCAGAAGCTGGTCGTAATCCTCGCCCTCAATGGTGGTCTCAAACGGGCCGACCGAATAGTGAAGCCCTGTGCTTTTGATGTAGTCGATGACCTCATCGACAATTCGCACAAGCTCGTCCGTGTCGGAAACGCCGGGCAAAACCTGAATGGCTACGCTTGCCTGCATAAAACATTCCTCCGTTTTCAAAAATGGAATAAAATAAGCCTTACGATATCCTGAATACCGTAAGGCTTTTTGTATGTATCGTTTCAACAAGCTCCCTACGGCGGCATTACCCGCATCAGGTAAAGGGTCAAAGAAACGTCTATCTTTATCTCAGCCGGCTTTTGCGCCAGCCCCCCTGTGGTGTATTTGGATTTTCTTAAGGCAGAATCAGTATAGTACGACAAGCCGAATTTGTCAATAGCGATTGTGCACGCGTTCGGCAAAAACCAGCTTATTTTGCACTTGAATTTCCGTGCCGTCGTCCAGCACCGCCGTGCCGCAAAGCCGCCCGAACACCTGATGTGCATCTTGTGAAATAATCAGCGCGGAAATATCCGTTCGGTGGTCAAAAATCGGCATAAAATCCATTTCAAACCGGTGGTTGGTTTCGGTGAACTTCCAGGGCTGCATAATATCGCCGCCGGGAATTAAAAACTCCACGCGGTCAAGCTTGTGACATTTTCCGTCGTAAAACAACATATTTTCGCTTGCCGCGGAGGTGTCACCGAAGCCGCAGCCGATGTTGAACCCGAACGCGTGCCCGTCGATGTCGGCGTTGCCCGAACCCCAATACCAGGTATTGTCATAGGTCCAGACGCCGCGCCCCCAGTCGAGCGTGCCGAAATCGGTTTCCGGCGAAAAAGTATAGCGCTGTCCGTTAAAAACACAGTACCCCTCCGCGCGCATACAGTTGATTTTTTGGTTGTAATAAAAGGCTTTTGGGTCTTCTTTCCACGGCGTTGCAATCACCATGGTATCCATTTTAGGCTGGTGCAGAAAAATATCGCAGTTGAAGTTCTTGCCGAACGGCAGCTGATAATCACACATCAAATGCCTTCCGCCGTCAGTCAAAATATAGCGAAAATCACAGAACCGATTTTTAAAAATCACGTCGCCTTTGCTGCTGTCGGTCGGCAGGTGCAGTTTTCCCATCGGGAAAAGCAGCGGCACCAAAAAGTCAAACTTTTTGCCGTTGTGAATGTCGAGAAACGCCGCATTCACAAGCCCCATATAGCGGTTGTCGGCAATGCACAACGACAAGGCGTATTCCCCGCTGTCGCTTAAAATGATGTAGTAATCCCATTCCTTGATGCGAATCGGGTTTGCACGGACCGCTTTCGGGTCATAGGCGTAAACCAAATCTGTTGCCCAGCCCGGGCAGGTTAAGTGCCCCTGTTCATTGAGCAGCGGCGCGCATTTGGTGATTTTTCGTTGCTGCATATATTTTTCCTCCCTTTTCTTCTTACTCTAACGCAATCGTATCACACTTTCCCGGGAAATACAACGAAAGCGCCTGTATTTCGGCAGACTGCCCAAATGGAAAGCCCGAATCTTGTATTGACGGCAAACGCAAAATCCTGTACTATGATAGAGAAGAAAGAAAGGGAGGGATTGCCATGGCAGATTTTCAAAATGATTTTTTCCATTCGACGGATACACCGCCGACGGAGAAACCTGTGACACCACAGGCAGAACAGACCGGGGCACCGCAGGAAAGCGCACAGACGATTTCGCCGGAGCAGACACCCGTTTCTCCGGGAACGCCCACGCAAGGTGCGAGCCCTCAACCGAGTGCGCCGGATTCAGTTGCGCCGCCGACAGCGCCGATAACGCCGAAAGAACAGGTTGTCCCGCCCCCCGCATCGCCGTATGCGCCGAGCACCGTGCCGCCCGTACCGAATGCCGCACCTGTGCCGCCTTACGGGCAAGCGCCATACGGACAGCCGCAAACCCCGCCGCCTTATGGTCAGCAATTTTACGGGCAATCCCAAACCCCGCCGCCCTATGGACAACCGCAAGCACAACCGCCTTACGGGCAACCGGCTTACGGGCAAGGGGCTTATCCCCCGTCGGCGCCCTACCCGGTTTATCCGCCCGTGCCGCCAAAAAAGCGCATGAGCACCGGCAAAATTATCGGGATTGTGCTCGGCTGTGTTTTCGGTGTTTTCCTGTTGCTGGTCGCAGTCGGCGTTGCGTCTTTTGTATCGATGACCAATCCGGACAAACACCTCGAAGCCTATCAGCAGTCGGGCGACCTTGCCGACTTGATTGACGCTTGTGACGCGTATGACACCAAAATTGCCTTTCTCAGCGACACGGTCGAGGCGGAGGCTTGTTTTGCAGAAGCGCTTTCTGACACCAAGGCTTTTCTGCGGACATTTCCGAACGCAGACTGCGCCGGCCTTTACAGCGACGAGGAAGCCGCTTACAACATATTCATGTCGGATTATTTGTATTTGCTGCTTTTAAACGGGAAAGAAGAAGAATACACGCAGGTATTCACCCAAAAAATGCTGGAGCGTTCCGCTTCAGGCAATTATTATATGGATTCTTACACGTTTACAGGATTCGTGGAAGACGGTGTTTTCACCTTGAACGAAGAGCAAAAGCAGGTTGTCTACCAGGGCTTTGATATGCTCGTTGCCGCTTCTTCGACCGCCGAGGAACAGCATTTGAACTTACAGGAATACTACGACTGCTGTGAAGTGTTCGGCGACTATGACAAAGCGGACGAAATCGAGCAAAGGCTCAACGGAAATACCGCCGCGTAATACATACACAAAAAGCCCCGAAGCGTTCTGCTTCGGGGCTTTTCTTATTTTTCTTCAACTTCTTTGGGTGCGCCCTCAAAATCCGGTTCATCTTCGAGCGAGACCCACTCGGGTTTTTGGATGATGATGCGCGCCGCGTGTTCAAGGGTTTCCACTTCCACTTCGGTGTGTTCGCCGCCGAATTCCCCGTCTAAAGTAAAGGGCATCGGTTCGTCAAACATGAATTTCACGTGTTTGCAGTGGCGAATGGTGACCAGTTTGTTGCCCGCGACAGATTGGTGAATCATGTCGTGTGCAAGCGCCGCCATCTGCGCCGGCGTTTTAAACATTTCGACAAGCACAAGCTCGCTGCGGCCGTCGTCAAATTCCACGCCCATATTATGAAGCACCGGCATGCCGCCGACCGAATAGGAATTGGAGACCGCGCCGTAAAAATAGTCGCCCTCAAAAAATTCCCCGTCGGCTTCCACACGCGCGTGAAACGGCTTCATGTGGAAAAATTCTTTGACCGCCTGTAAATAATAGGCGTTTTTACCGAGCACATTTTTCACTTTTTGGTTGGCGGAATAGGAAATCGCCGTGAAGTTGCCGAACCCCGCCACATACATATAATATTCGTCGCCGAACCGCCCGATATCCACCGGCTTCGGTTCGCCGTTGATAATCGCTTCCACCGCTTTATAGACGTCGGTCGGGATATTTAACGAATGGGCAAAATCGTTGGTGGAGCCCATCGGCAAATAACCGATCGGAATGTCAAGTCCCAGCTGCATAATCCCGCAGATGGTCTCTTTGAGCGTTCCGTCGCCGCCGCAGCAGACAATAATGTCAAACTCTTTGCCGCGGTTTTTCACGATTTCATAGGCATTTTTGTCAATCTGCGTGCAGCAGGCGGTTACGCTGTAACCCGCCTGGTCAAAGCGGTTGACCATTCGCATCATATACTGTTTTGCCAGCTTTTTCCCCGAAACCGGATTGACGACCAACAGCATTTTACGCCGGACTGCGTCTGCCATGAAAATCCCCTCCGTTTCGGTGATTAAAACTGCACTTTCTCTTCAATGTAATTTACAAGGTCGGCAATCGGCAGGCGGACCTGTTCCATCGTATCGCGGTCACGAACGGTGACACAGCCGTCTTCCACGCTGTCAAAGTCATAGGTGATGCAGAACGGCGTGCCGATTTCGTCCTGACGGCGATAGCGTTTGCCGATAGAGCCGGCGTCGTCGTAGTCGACCATGAATTTCTTGGAAAGCATGGTGTAAACTTCGGTCGCCTGTTCGGAAAGCTTTTTGGAAAGCGGCAATACCGCGGCTTTCATCGGTGCTAACGCCGGGTGGAAATGCATCACGACGCGGGTGTCGTTCTTTTCGGCGTCGACGACTTCTTCGTCATACGCTTCGCACAAAAATGCCAAAGCAACGCGGTCCGCGCCGAGCGACGGTTCCACAACATAAGGCAGGTATTTTTCGTTGGCTTCCTGGTCAAAATATTCCAAATTCTTGCCGGAGGTGTTCTGGTGCTGGGTCAAGTCAAAGTCGGTTCTCGACGCCACGCCCCAAAGCTCGCCCCAGCCGAACGGGAACATAAACTCGAAGTCGGTCGTCGCGTTGGAATAGTGTGACAGTTCTTCTTTTTCGTGGTCGCGCAAACGCAAATCCTCTTCGCGAATGCCGAGGCTTAACAGCCACTTCTTGCAGTAGTCTTTCCAATAGGCGAACCATTCGAGCTCGGTGCCGGGTTTGCAGAAGAACTCGAGCTCCATTTGCTCAAACTCACGCGTGCGGAAAATGAAGTTGCCGGGCGTGATTTCGTTGCGGAAAGATTTGCCGATTTGGCAAACGCCGAACGGCACCTTTCTGCGGGTGGTGCGCTGAATGTTCGGGAAGTTGACAAAAATACCCTGCGCGGTTTCCGGGCGGAGATACAACTCGTTTTTCGCGTCTTCGGTTACGCCCTGGAACGTTTTGAACATCAGATTGAATTTGCGGATATCGGTGAAATTGCAGCTGCCGCAGTTGGGGCAGCAGATGTTATGTTCTTTGATGTAGTCGGACATTTCCTCAAAGCTCCAACCGGCCGGATTGACGCCGGTGTCTTCAATGAGTTTGTCAGCGCGGTGACGGGTTTTGCAGTCTTTACAATCCATCAACGGGTCGGAAAAGCCGCCGACGTGGCCCGAAGCCACCCAGACTTGCGGGTTCATCAAAATCGCGCTGTCGAGACCGACGTTATAAGGGTTTTCCTGCACGAATTTCTGCCACCAAGCGCGTTTGACGTTGTTTTTGAATTCCACGCCTAAAGGGCCGTAGTCCCAGGAGTTGGAAAGGCCGCCGTAAATTTCGCTGCCCGGATATACAAACCCTCTGTTTTTGCAGAGGGTGACAATTTTTTCCATTGTTTTTTCGGTATTCTTTAACATAAGTTCCCGTCCTTTGTTCCCCTTTCCGGCTGAAAGGTGTTCTTAAATTCAAATTTTAGACCATATCATAAGATATGTCAAGGCGAAATCCAACATTCTGACAAGTGCAGCGCGAAAAAAGCTTTTGTAAATGCCGCAAAATTAACAGTTGACATTTTGGAAAGTCGGCGTTATAATCTAACTACTGTTTGGGCCCGTAGCTCAGCTGGGAGAGCGTACGGTTCGCATCCGTAAGGTCGAGAGTTCGATCCTCTTCGGGTCCACCAAAAAACCACCGCAGTCTTTAAGATTGCGGTGGTTTTCTTTTTGTTTGCTTTATTTCTCTTTGCCCTGTTTTTTCTTTGCCGAGGGGATAATTTCCTCATGGAAGAAATAGTTGACCACAATCGGCGGGGCATCGAACGGGCGTTTGATAGAGTCGTCGTCGCGGACATACCAAAGCCCCTCATCGGCGCAAAACTGCCGCATTTGCGCGTCCAAATCTGCCCAATAGCTGCGATCGCCTTTTTTATAAATCGCGTCGTACAGCGGCACCAAGTCGGGGTGTTTTTCTGCGATATAGTCGAGAATGGTCTGTTTGTAGCCGCCGCGCAGGTTGAGGTTTTCCAGCCAAATTAAATTGCACTGCGCTTTCGCACGGCGGATGATGGCGGGAATGTCGGTAATGCCGGGGAAAATCGGCGAAATAAAACAGGTGGTGCGCACGCCGGCGTCGTGAAAGGCTTTCATTGCCGCAAGACGGCGCTCGATACTTGCCGCGCAATCCATATCGGCGCGGAAATTTTCGTCCAACGTATTGATGGACCACGAAACACGGGCGTTCGGAAACGTTTTAATCAAATCCAAATCCCGAAGCACCAAATCGGATTTCGTGGCAATGCTCAGACTGCAGCCGCTGCCCTGCATTTGCTCCAAAAGCGCGCGGGTGCGGAACGCGGTTTCTTCCAATGGCTGATAAGGGTCTGTGACCGAGCCGAGGAAAAGCTCTTTGCCCGCATAGCGTTTGGGATTTTTAATATCGGGCCAGTGCTTAATATCGACAAAAGTGCCCCAAGGTTCCGGGTGACCGGTAAACCGCTTCATAAAAGATGCGTAGCAATATTTGCACGCGTGCGCGCAGCCCACATAAGGGTTGACCGAATAGTCCGACACCGGCAGATTGGATTTGGTCAAAACGCTTTTCACGTCCACATGGTTTACAATCGTTTGCATTTTTGTTCACTTCCTTTTGCTCTTATGGCTTTCGCTGTTTTGGTTTATCTTGTTCTTCTTGCGGTTATCGATTTAAAATCCACCGAATCCCCGCCGCCGCCCGCAGCGCGGCGTCTTGAAAGTGGTTGCCGGGGTTTAATTGAAAGGTTGTGGCAATTCCTTGCTGTTTGTAAAAGTCTTCCATTTCCTCGGTGTTTTGTCGGACGGTTTGCAAAAACGGATTTCGCGTTTTGTGTTCTTTGTCGCCTAAAGAAAAATAGATGCAATCCGGGGTTTGTTTCGGCGTGTGCGAGCACACAAACGCGGGAAAATCCGGGAACCACAAAGAGCCGGACACGCTCGCAGCACGGGAAAAGACGTCCGTCCGGTAAATCGAATATAAGGCGAACAGCCCCGCGAGCGAATAACCGGCAATCCCGCGCCAAAGGGGCGTTCCTAAAACGGTTTCTTCCGCTTGCGGCAGGATTTCGTTAAGCAGCAGTTCTAAATAAGCGTCCGCACCGCCGGTGCAGGGCGTGTCTTTGGAAGAAATGGACGGAATGTCCCAGGGCACCATGTCATGTTCCCAGTTTAAACCGCTGATTGCCACCAGCGTGAAATCCAAATCCCCGAACGCACTCAGTTGCCGGAACACCGCTTCGCCCTCGCGGCCGTAGGTGTTCAAATAGACAACCGGCCGGTTCGGATTTTCGCTTTGGAAAACATCGACAGTTTTCTGACCGACTTGAAAAGAAGTCATCGGTTTTCCCTCCGTTTTGCCTTGACGCGTGTCTTTTTGAAAATTATACTATATCTAAACAAGAATGCAAGCCCGCGGGCAAAAAGAGAAAAACCGGCGCGCCGGAAAAACACAAATTTATAAAATCGGCACAAATCGGCGTTTGTGTTGTTCCGTTTTGTTTTAAAATCTTCTATGCTTGTGTTATCAGCAAAGCTGAAATTGAAACACAAGGAGAAATTAAAATGAACACAGACAAAATTTATGCGGAAGCCATTGCGAAGGAATACGCGCCGAAACGCGCCTCGAAAGTGGTTGCTTTAAAAAAGCTTGACCAAAAGGCAAAGCGGAAAGCCAATATTTTCACCTACACATTTGGCGTTGCGGCAACCTTGCTGTTGGGCGTAGGTATGTGCCTTGCCATGCACGTCATCGGCGGCGGAGGCGTTTTCGCAATGGGCTTCGGGATTGTAATCGGCTGTGTCGGAATTGCCGGCATTATCGCAAATTACCCGATTTATCAAAAACTTCTTGCCGCCGGAAAACAAAAATATGCGTTTGAAATTATGCAGCTTGCAAAAGAAATCAGCGAAGCGGCAGAATAAACCACAGGGGGCCGACTTATGAACAAAGCCGAAAGCAAATATTTTCACACCGCCGCGCGCATGGACGAGGCGCTGATTGCCCTTTTGGAAAAGAAAGATTTGGAATATATCACCGTGAAAGAAATTTGTGAGAAAGCGGGCGTGAACCGCTCCACCTTTTATCTGCACTATGAAACGATTGCCGATTTGGTGAACGAAACCGCGGAAAGGATTAACGAGCGTTTCCTTTCTTGTTTTTCGCAAAACGAAAAAGCCGCCGGTTTTCCGCAAAAAATCAATAACCAATCCCCGGAAAATCTGATTCTGATTTCCAAAGAATATTTGCTCCCCTATTTGCAATTTATCAAAGACAACAAACGGATTTACCGCGCGGCGTTCCGAAACCCGAGCGCGATGCTTGCAGACGCACGATACCGGGATTTGCAAAAATACATTTTGCTGCCGATTCTCAGAAAGTTCGGCGTGCCTGCTCGTCATCAGCCCTATTATGTTGCCTATTATATTGAAGGCGTTATGGCGATTGTGAAAGCCTGGCTCAAGCAAGATTGCACGGACGAAGTGGAGATGATTGCCGGAATTATTGAAGCGTGCGTCCGGCCGGAAAGCGGAGAATATGAAAAAACGACAAAATTGTAAAATGAAGCTTCCCTTTTCCAAACTGTGGAATTTAGAATACGTTTATAAAACTTTGATCAGTTCTGCGTTTTCCGTCGGCTGCACCATTTTGTTCGCGCTATATAACGGATATTTAGGCATTCGCCTTTTCTCGGCTTGGCATATCAGTGCGTTTGTATTCTATCTTTTTCTGATTCTTATTCGCGGATGCATTCTGTGGACGGAAAAGCAAAATCGTAATCGAAGTGAATCCGAACAGCAATTCTGCCGCCGCAGGACGTTCCTAAAAACGGCTGTACTGCTTCTTTTGCTGAATTTGGCGCTGATTCTGCCGATTTCCTTAATGGTTGTCTTAAAAAGACCTGTCCATATGAAACTGATTCCCGCGATCGCAATGGCGGCGTATACAACCTATAAAATTACGGTCGCTTCTGTTCATATTCGAAAACGAAAGCGAACCGGAAATCTTCTTGTTGCCGAACTTCGAACCGTAAATTTCATTGACGCGCTGGTGTCCGTTTTGCTTTTGCAAAACACGCTGATTATGGTAAATCAGCCGGCACAAAACGAAAGCAGCATGCTTGTTCTTACCGCAATTTCCAGCGCAGTCATTTACATTGTTATTGTTATCGTTTCCGTTCATATGCTGATAAAAGGCATAAAGCAAAAATAGCCGCCCGTGTTGTTCGTGACGCTCTTTTTCACGAAGTTCTCTTGTGCCAAAAACACAGCTCCGTTATTTCGGAGCTGTGTTTTTTATTCGTCTAAAATTCTGCCGTCGGTGGAAATGGTCACAACCCGCCACGGGATGAATTTGCCGCTTGTATGCAACGCGTTTTTCACCGCGCGTTCAATCCCGCCGCAGCAAGGCACCTCCATGCGCACGACAGTGACACTTTTTATTGCGTTGTTTTTGAGAATTTCGGTCAGCTTTTCGGTGTAGTCGCCCTCGTCAAGCTTCGGGCAGCCGATTAAGGTAATATGATTGCGGATAAACGCATTGTGATAATTGCCGTAAGCGTAAGCGGTACAGTCCGCCGCCACCAAAAGGTTCGCGTTGTCAAAATAGGGCGCGTTCACGGGCACGAGCTTAATTTGCACCGGCCACTGCGAAAGTTGGCTGTCGGGCGGGGCGATTGACGCGGCGGCGGGAGTCGGGCGGCGAAGTGTTCTTGACTGCGAACCGGGGCAGCCGCAGGGCAGCGGTTCGGCGCCGTGCGCGTTTTGCACCTTTTGGGCTTTTGCCGCCAAGACTGCCGCTTCGTTATAAGCGGGGGCTTCGCGTTCTTCAAAGTGAATGGCGTCTACCGGGCACGCGGGCAAGCAGTCGCCGAGCCCGTCGCAGTAGTCCTCACGTGTGAGTTTTGCTTTCCCGTTGACCATTTCGATTGCGCCCTCGTGGCAAGCCGCGGCACACGCGCCGCAGCCGTTGCATTTTTCTTCGTCGATATGAATGATTTTGCGAATCATGTGAAAAACTCCTTTTTATACAAATTCTGCTGCCGCCGGCCGTGGGTGGAAAATCCGATTTCTCACGCCGCGCGGGTTGAAAGTCTTGATTTCTTGACTTTACAATCGAATTATAATAAAATCATTACAACAAGTCTGTTGTTTTTACAACGAAAGAGGATTTTATGAAACAATATATTCCCGTTTTAAGAAAAACAAAAATGTTTTCGGGCGTGGGCGACGAAGAAATCGAGTCTATGCTCTCCTGTTTAAACGCCCGGGTGCAGCATTATAAAAAAGGGGAATATGTTCTGCGGACGGGCGGGCATTTGCGGGATATTTTAATTTTGGTCGAGGGCAGTTTGCACATTCAAAAAGACGATTACTGGGGCAACCGGAGCCTGCTCGGGCAATTGGGCGCGGGCGAAATGTTCGGGGAAGCGTATGTCGCGCCCGAAAGCGGCGCGCTGATGAACGACGTGGTCGCCGTGGAAGACAGCGCCGTGATGTTTTTCGACTTACAGCGGCTTTTGACGACCTGTTCCTCCGCCTGTCGGTTTCACGCCGTGGTTGTGCAAAATCTGTTTTTCGCCATTTCCGAAAAGAACCGAAAGCTTGTGCAAAAACTCGGGCATATGTCGAAGCGTTCGACTCGCGAAAAGCTGATTTCTTATTTGTCGGAAGAAGCCAAGCGGCAAAACGGCGCGCGGTTTTCGATTCCATTTAACCGCCAACAGCTTGCCGATTTTCTGTCGGTTGACCGAAGCGCGATGTCCAACGAGCTTTGCAAAATGCGCGACGAGGGGCTTTTGCGCTTTCATAAAAATCATTTTGAATTGCTGTAAAAACAGTTTTAAAATTTCAAAACTTTTTGAAAGGATTTCGCCCGCACAATCGTATTATAAGTAGAAAAGCAAAAAAGCTTTTTGAAACGATTGGAGGCGTAAACCATGAAAAAGAAAATTTTACTGGTCGTTTTAGCCGGCGTGCTCACTCTTACTTTGGGAACGGCCACGGCGTTTGCGGCGTCGGAAAATTTCACGGACCAAAACAACGACGGTGTTTGTGACAACTACCAAAGCGCCACCCGCCCGCTGGACGGCACAGGCAGCCAATACAGACAGTGCGGCGGCGCGCAGAACGGTTCCGGCAACGGAAACGGCAACCAATACGGCAAGAAATAAAAAGGAGCTTTTATGAACAACGTATTATTCATCAACGCTTGTGCGCGCCCCGATTCGCGCACCCGCTTTTTGGCGGAAAAAGTCCTTGCGAAGCTGGGCGGACAGGCAGAAAATTTAAATTTATATGCGGAAAATCTTTTGCCTTTGACTTATGAACAGTTAGAAGAACGCAATCGCCTTATCGCGGCGGGCGATTTTTCCGCGCCGCTGTTTCAGTTTGCCCGCCAATTTGCAGAAGCCGACGAAATCGTGATTGCCGCGCCTTACTGGGACCTCTCGTTTCCGTCGGTATTGCGCATTTATTTAGAGCACACCACCGTTACGGGCCTTACCTTTCGCTATTCGGAAACCGGCGTGCCGGTCGGGCTTTGTAAGGCCAAGCGCTTAATTTATGTCACCACGGCGGGCGGACCGATTGGGGACAGAAACTTCGGCTTCGACTATGTAGAAGCGCTTGCAAAAACCTTTTACGGCATCCCGCAGGTTTTGTGTTTTCAGGCGGAAAACCTCGACATTTGGGGTGCGGACGCGCCCGGTATTTTGGAAAATGCGGCAAAGGAAATCCAAAACAGCGCCCTTTAAAAAGCAAAAATAAAAAACACCCCCGGCGGACAGTCGTTGTCTGCCGGGGGTTATGTTTTCTGTTTTTTCTTTTGATTTTAGCCGAAAATAAACCAAAGAATATCCCCAAGGAAATCCAATAAGAACCACTCGCCCCGGGTGAGTTTTGTCGGGTCATAATCCGGCTCGTCACATTCGCGCGGGTTGTTGCGCGGGTTGATGTCTAACATCAGCGTACGCATGGCGTCTTCGTCTTTTGTGGTGACCAAAAACGACGTGTCATAGCACACAAAGCGATAGACATTTTCTTTTGCAAAATTGAGGCTTTTCAGGCGTTCTGAATTGCTGACTTCTTCGGGCATAACTTTTTCAATTTTGTGGATATCGGGTTTCCACACGCGAAAAAACATGCGCGGCGCAAAAAACACCCAAACGGCGTTTTCCCGCACAAAAATGCGGTTAAAGAAAAGCCCCGTACCCGAAAGAAAAAGCAGGAAAAGCCCCAAAAGCGCGAAAAGCAAAATCCCTATGCCACAAAAGACCGCCATCAGAATATTGGTGCCGCCCGCCGCGTCCGCTCGCAAAAGCAAAAGGCCGGCAAGCAAAAATGCACGCCCCTTACCGAACAGAAAGAAATAAAAACAGGCAAGAACGCAAAGAAAGACAATCGCGCTGATAAAACGAAACCGCCAAGAACGGCAAAGCCGAATGGAATAAGTACTGCCCAAGAAAACGCCCCCCTTTTTCTAAAATCCTTTAAGTTTCCGCTGTTTCCGAAAACGCTTCCAATACGGCTGCCCCTTTGCGCACAAACGCGGCAAACTGCGAAAGCGGAACGGCTATGCGGTGAAATCCCGAAGAATACACTTTGCCCGTGGCGGTATGCACCCACTCGCCCGCCGGCAAATACACGTCTTTTTCGGTCTGACCGGCCGTGACCACCGGCGCAAACAAAATATCGTCACCGAACATATACTGTTCGTCGAGCGTCCAGCAAACCGGGTCGTCCGGGAAATCAAAAAACATCGGGCGCATCACCGGCCAGCCTTTTTCGGAAGCAATATGCATATGTTTTTCAATGTATGGCCGCAGGCGTTCGCGCAGAAGCACCAAAGATTTTAAAATTTTGAAATTCTCTTCTCCAAAGCTCCAAAGTTCGTTGGGGTCGCCCGACGGCTCAAAGCGCATGTTTGATTCTATATGGCGTTCGCGGTTGCCGTGGACGCGCATCACCGGGCAGAACACACCGTATTGAAACCAGCGCACAATGAGTTCTCGGAACGCTTCACTTGTTGTATCGCCGCCGTAAAAGCCGCCGATGTCCGTGTTCCACCAAACAATGCCGCAAAGCGACATGTGCAGTCCCGAACGAACCTGACACGCGAGACTTTCAAAGGTGGAGGGAATGTCGCCCGACCACACCAGCGCACCGAATTTTTGACTGCCGAGATAGGCGCACCGCGTGAGGGTAATAATATCGTCTTTGCCCATCGCGCGGTAGCCGTCATACGCCATTTGCACGTGGCAGTAAGGATAGAGCAGCGCAACCTCGTCGCCGCGCCCGGCGTAATAGAGCAGATTGTCAAAATGAACCGGGTAAAGCTCCGGCTCGCTTTCGTCAAGCCAAAGGGAATCCACGCCCTTGTCTAAATAATTTTCGCGCAATTTCCCGAACACAAATTCACGCGTTTCGGGGTTGGTCGAGTCCACAAGCGCCTGCCAGCCGTAAAACCGGAACACCCGGTCGCTGCCGCGCGTTGTGCGCACAAGCAAGTTGCGGTCACGCATCATTTCATAGTTTTCACTGTTTTCGTTTACAGTCGGCCAGACCGACACCACAAGCTTTGTGCCCAGTTTGTGGAGTTCCTCGGTCATCGCGGGCACGTCCGGCCAATACTGCGGGTCAAAGCGGTAGTCGCCCTGCTCGGTCCAGTGGAAATAATCCGCCACAATCGCCGCAAGCGGTATGTTTTCGCGCTTGTAACGCCGCGCGACTTCCAAAAGCTGTTCCTGGGTTTCATAGCGCAGGCGGCTTTGCCAAAAGCCGGTTGCCCAATGGGGCATTTCCGGCGCGTGGCCGGTCAAATCTGCCAATGTTTCCGCGACTCCTTTCGGGCTCCCGCCGATTACGACATAATCCACCCGGCGGGTGCAGTCGCTTGTCCACCGTGTGTGGTTATTGGAAAACGCAACCGTCCCCGTGGAAGGGTTGTTCCACAAAAATCCGTAGCCGAGCGAAGAATAAACAAACGGCACGGCGCATTGCGTGTTGAGGTTTCTCAGGTCAAACGAACAGCCTTTCAAATCCCAGCGGCGGCGTTGGTCGTGGCCGAGCCCGAAGAAATGCTCGTTTTCCGTCGCGCAAAAGGTCACGCGCGCCCGCCAAAGTCCGCTTTGCAGGCTTTCATATTCCCGAATCCCGTTTTCAAACGCATATTCCGGCAGTTCCTCTAAAATCTTTTCCCCGTCACGGAAGAAAAACACTTTGCCGTCGTGGTACATTCTTAATGTCAAACACCCGACCGTCATTTCTACGTATCTCTCGGTCTGCGCAATTTCCGCGGGTGCATTTTGGGGCAGCAGTGTAAAATTCTCTTCATCTGCACGCCCTGCAGGAAACGCGGTAAAACGAATCGCATTTTTGCCGCAAGGTGCAATGCGCACAAGTTCCCCGGCGTGGGTGAAAAAGATTTTGTTTTCTTGCATTTTCGTATTTTTCATAAACGTCCTCCGAAAATACGGATATACATTTTAAAATCAAACGGGAAAGCCGTAAGTGCCCGTAACCGGGTCTAAAAACAACCCGATGTGCGGCGGGAACGCGGTGAACAGCAGGTAACAAAGCAGCAAAACCGCAAGCAAAATCCCGCCCGCAAGCCGTTTGCGCGCCGTCGGCGTGCCGCTTTGCGCATACAGTTTTACAAAGAATGCAACAAGCACCCCGACCACAAACGTCAAAATGTCAATCGGTGCAAGGTTTTTACCGAGCACACCGGAATAGGTGTAAAACAAAACGACAATCGTTGCCGTGCCTGCAAAAAGCCCCCAAAAAACCGACCACAATAAATTCGGTTTCTTTTTCCCGAAAATCCATTCCAGCACCCAAAAAAGCAGCGCCGGGAAAAACAACAGTTTTAAGTGCTCCCACGTGCTTTCATTGACCGCGGCAAAAATCCCGACAAGGCGGTTTTCCCCGCTCCAATCAAAAAAGAAATGAGACAGCGTGCCGAGCACCAGCACAAAGCCGATGCCGAAATAGGTTTGAAAGTTTAGGTTTTCTCTGATTTTCTGCATACCCTTTCGGCGGT
This sequence comes from Candidatus Fimenecus excrementavium, assembly GCA_018712805.1. Classification (GTDB taxonomy): domain Bacteria; phylum Bacillota; class Clostridia; order Oscillospirales; family Acutalibacteraceae; genus Fimenecus; species Fimenecus excrementavium. Next base: position 49,272 of record DVGI01000033.1, read on the forward strand.
CAAAGCCGCCCTCCCCTCTTTTATTTAAGGCTTATATAAGGATATGCAAAAAAGCAAGGGATAAGACGCTAAAAAAGCTTTTTCTTGCGTTCATTGTAGCATAGGCGCTTTGCGCCGTCAACCGCACCGAAAAAGGATAAAAAAGCGCGCAGGTTTCCCCGCGCGCCCGCTTATTATTTTACGCTGTTTCTTCTTCGTCTTTGCAAAAACAAGCTTGGAACAAACCCAGCTTATTATACAAAATGGTTTCCAGAGACGCAATCTAGCGGACAACCGCTTCCACAGACCGATTGACCTCGAGCATTTCTTCCGCCGATTTCGAGCAGGCGACGATTTTTAGAATCTTTTCGCCCTCCGCGTTTAAAATGTGTGAAAGCGCGGTTTGCTCCAACGCCACACTGGTTACAATGTCCGTGATCGCCTGAAAACGCTGCCCGTTCCGGACGCAATGACCGGCATACCCATAATTTTCCCCTCCATGGCAAAGTGTCCGGCTTTTTGTCGGCTGTTTTATTCTATGCCGAAAAAGAAAAAAATCGTGACAAAAAGAAAAACCGGCACGGTTTCCCGTGCCGGAAAAAATATATTTTATTTCGCCAAGGCGGCAACTTCGAGCATGTAAGTACCGATTTGTCCGCCGAATTCAGGCGCACCGTCCATAATCAGGTGGCCTTGTTTTACGGCTTCGAGCATATCGTCCGTGCCGAGCAAGATACCCAGCGCGCTGTCGAGCGAGTCAAAACGCAAGGTAAAGAACGGCATGGCGCGTTTGTATTCGCCGCGGCCCGCTCTCGACTTGCCCGCCTTAATACGCAGGTAAGCGGAGACCTGCGGATAGCCGTTGACCGCCCAAGCGTAAACGCGGTCGGGGCTCTTGCTGGTCCAGTCGTGGATATCCTCGTGTCCCATTTTGTTCAGCTGGCTGATGCCGCTGGACAAAAGATAGAAGAAACACTTCACCATAAGCTCTTTGGTCTCGTCGTCTTTCGGCGGCTCTGTCGCGCTCAGCAGCGACGACATTTTGAGAAGCGTCATCAAGAACGCTTTGAACGCACCGAAGTTCTTAAGCACCCCGTGCATTTTCGGCAAAGTCGCGGGGCTGATTTTACCTTTGAAAAAGGCATTCATCGCTTCAACGCTCTTAAACTCCAGCTCCACGTGGGGATTGGGGTCCACCTTATTCAGGTGCACAAGCCACTCGTCGCCGTTGACGACATAGTGCATGCCGACCTTTCCGCCTTCGGCGTCCGGGTCGTCCGCCGTGACCTGGATGATTGCGTGCACTTTCGCAAACTGTTTTTTCAGCGACGGCACATCGTTTGCAATCACCTTGACCAGCGGCAAGGCAGCGTTGAAGAAGATTTTATTGGAATATAATTCTTCTTTTGTATGCAAATTTTTCACGCTCCTTGAAGCAGGATTTTCGGCGTTTTCAACCGGGCAACGCCGCGCCCGCAAGCGCGGAGCGCTTAAACATCGTCGTCCCAGTTGTCGTCCTCTTCGAAGTCTTTGTGCATGACTTCGCGGACCGCTTCGATAATGCCGTTTGCGTCAATGCCGACGATAGACATAATGTCTTCGTGCAAACCGATGGGCGCGAATTTGTCGGGGTGACCGAGCTTTTTGAACGCGCAGCCTTTGCCGGATTCCACGACCACTTCCGCGACAGCGGAGCCAAGACCGCCAAGCACACTGTGGTCTTCAACGGTGATAATGCGGCGGGTTTCCTGAACCGCTTTGAGGATTGCTTCTTTATCAATCGGTTTGATGGTGTGCATATTGAGCACGCGGACTTTTAAGCCGTCGGCGCTCTCTAAGAATTTCGCCGCTTCGCGCGCCTGGAAGACGCAGGAGCCGCAGGCGATAACGGTAATGTCGGTACCGGGATGGACTTCCACCGCCTTGCCGACTTCAAAGCCGTAATCTTCGTTATCATAAAGCACACGGTCGAAACCGCGGTTGATGCGGATATAATACGGACCGAAGTTTTCATAAGCCGCGCGCACCGCGTTTGCGGTTTCGTAACCGTCCGCCGGGCAAATCACGGTGAGGTTCGGCATAGCGCGAGTGACCGCCAAATCCACAATCGCGTGGTGGGTGGAGCCCGCCTGACCGAACGAGGTACCGGAATGGGTCGCGATGATTTTCGCGTTGACATTCTGATAGCAAATGTCGGTGTGCAGCTGATCTGCCGCGCGAAGCGAAGCGAATACGGAGAAGGTGGAAGCAAACGGCACAAGGCCCGCTCTCGCCATACCGGCCGCAACGCCGATCATGTTCTGTTCGGCAATACCGACGTTGAACACACGCTCGGGATAAGCGTTTGTAAAGTCGGTCAGTTTGGTGGAAGTTGCAAGGTCAGCGGTGACTGCAACAATCTCTTTATGTTCCCCGGCAAGCTGCGCGAGGGTTTTGCCGTAAATTTCCGAAGTGGAAAGTTCCGGCGTTTCGATAACATTGTAAACAAATCCTCCGGCCATTATTCAAACTCCTTTCCGCAGCGTGCAATGCGTTCTGCGCTGTATTCGTCCAAATCTTTGGCGGCAACCTTTGCCATTTCTTCATCAATGGCGCCGTAGTGCCACTTGTAGTTGCCCGCGGTCAGTTTGATGCCGACGCCTTTAATTGTATCCGCCACGATCACGGACGGCTGGTCTTTGCAGGCGTGCGCCGCGTCAATCGCTTTGCAAAGGTCAACGATGTCGTTGCCGTTACAGGTGATTGTGTTAAAGCCGAACGCGACGAATTTGTCCGCCAGGGGTTCCAGCTTCATAACGTCTTCGGTGTTGCCGTCAATCATGCAGTGGTTGCGGTCAACAATCGTGATGCAGTTGGTAAGGTTATATTGACGAATGGTCATTAAACCTTCCCAGTTGGAGCCTTCGTCAAGCTCGCCGTCGCCGGTGACAACATAGGTGGTGTAATCTTTGCCGAGCACGCGCGCCGCGATGGCGGTACCGGCAGCAATCGGAATGCCGTGACCGAGAGAACCGGTGGAGGCATCGACACCGACAACCTTGTTGGAATCCAAATGGATACCCATTTTGGAGTTGGTCAGGTTGAAGGTCTTGAGCTGTTCCATATCATTCCAGCCGTAGTCGCACAACACCGGCGCATACGCGATGCCCGCGTGACCCTTACTGAGAATGAAGCGGTCGCGGTCTTCCCACTTTGGGTCTTCTTTTTTCAGGTTCAAATACCGGTGATACATAACGGTAAGAATGTCCATAACGCTCATACCGCCGCCGATATGGCCGCTGCCCGCCCACACCGTGGTTTGCAGACAAAGGTGACGCAGTTCGTTGGCCTTTTTCTCAAGAGCCAACCATTCGTCCTTGGTTAAAGGTGCTTTTTGCATGATGTTCCTCCCTGGTTTAAAATTTATCGATAGCGGTTCCCCGCCGAAGTTCAGCCTTTGATTTCCGGATGACGTTTTGCAACGACCGAGAACGCGTCTTCCGCAATGTCGATTGCAAGCTTGATGTCGTCATCGGTAACCGCCGCATTCATGAAGTGGTTGTGGTGCGAAGCCAAGAACAGCCCGCGGCTGACGCATTCGGCAATCCACTCCTGATGCAGCATTAAGCTGTCGTCATTGGCAATGCGCAAATAGAACAGCGCCGGTTCACCGGTAACCACCAAATCGAAGCCGTGTTCTTTACCTGCCGCAACGAAACCGTCTGTCAGCTTCTTGCCTTTTTCACGGAACATTTTGGGGGTGTCAAGCTTCTTCATCTTGTTAATGCAGGCAATACAAGCTGCAAACGGAACAGCGCTCATCCAGTAAGAACCCGTATAAGTTACGCCGGAAACGGTCGCTTTCATATGTTCGCCGCCGCAAAGCGCAGACATGTTGTAGCCGTTGGCAAGCGCCTTGCAGAAGCAGATAAGGTCGGCTTTGATGCCGTAATAGTGGTCGGAGCCCTGCAAATCCAGACGGAAGCCGGTGCGCACGTCGTCGAAAATAAGGACCATGCCCTTTTCGTCGCAGAATTTGCGGACCGCCTGCCAATATTCTTTGGAGGCGACTTCGTTGTCTTTGAAGTTGCCGTGGTCATACGGCTGGGCGATAAGGCCGGCAACGTCGCCGTCGCAGGCATTGTAAGCGTCTTCGAGCGCCTGGAGGTTAAACCACGGCACAATCACGTTGTTGGAAACGTCTTCCGGCAAAATACCGGGGTAGTCGACTTTCTGTGCCCACTGGAAGTCGCCGTGATAATAGCCCTTCAAGAAAAACATTTTCTTTTTATGGGTGTGGGCGCGCGCCGTCATAACCGCAAGGGTCGTTGTGTCGGAGCCGTTCTTTGCAAAGAATGCCCAGTCCGCGGAAGCGACGGTGTCCACCAGGTTTTCGGCACATTCAACCATGACCTTGGAAGGCGAGGTCGTGCAGTTGCCGAGCTTTAACTGTTTCATCGCCGCGGCGTCGACGTCGGGGTCGTTGTAACCGAGCACGTTCGGACCGTAAGCGCACATGAAGTCAAGATATTTATTGCCGTCCACGTCCCAGAAGTAAGTGCCCTGGGCTTTTTCAGAGAAGAACGGCCATTTGGAAACGGGTACCCAAAGACCCTCCGCCGGGCCGAGGTGACCGTAGATGCCGGACGGGATAACCTTAACGGCTCTGTCAAAATAGGCGCGGCTTTTATCGTGTTTATATTCCGGATATTTACTCATTGTAGCGGACCTCCCTTATGCTAAATACAGCGCAACTCTGTCAAGAATACGGTTCATGTTATCCACCATGGAAAGCATGCCGCGGATTTCGACCGTGCCTCTGCCGATGCATTCCATTGCATTGATTCTGCCGTTGAACAAATCGTTTGCAAGTTCCAGCGAATCAAACTGCATAATCGCGCGCGGTTTCTCGGGCGCCTGTTTAATCGCAACCAAGTGATGGTCTTTCACGCGCAGCGTCGCGGCGGGGCCGTCTTTAATCAAGAAAGCGATGTCGCCGTCAAGCATATAAGAGGCGCTTGCCTGACCGATCTTGTCCTGATTGCCGACCTGCGCGAGCGCAACCGCAATCGTGTAGAACGTAAGTTTCGTGGAAAGCGCGAAAAATTCCGGGTCTTTAAGCGCTTCCTCGGTCGGGCGCATCAATTCCGTCAAGCGGTCGGTCAGCGCAACAAAGGTCTTTAAAAGGAAGCCGATTTTGGTAAAGCCTTTTACCGGAATCGGCGTAACCGTGCCGTCAATCATTCCGTTGAATTTGTCGCAGGAGGCAAACGGAATGAGAATGTCGTGCTGCTGTCGCCCGTCCTCCATGCGGCAGCCTTTGGACGTGAATTTGATGGTCGCGCAAGGGCCACCCTTCACATCAAAGCAAATGGAAACCGGCTTTTTGAGACCACTGATGAGTTCCTTCGCCTTGCTGTCGAGTTCACAAAGATTTTCGAGCGTGCCCAAAACCGCATACAGGTTTATGTAGGCGAGAGTTCTTGAATCGGTCAATGTAATTCCTCCTTCGCGGTATAAATAACCGAAAATGCATAGCTTATGCAAACTATAACAGCATGATACCAAATTTTTCATAAAAAGTCAACGAAAATAAACAACTGTCGAGGAAATTTTTAATGAAAAATCACGCAGATTTTTCCAAAAAAAAGGGTGCTTTTTGAAAGCGTTTGTGATATAATTGTAAATGTATATCGGCGTTTTTCAGAAAACGCAGGAAAGGATCGACCCACCATGTCTTTGATTAAGAAAATTTTCGGGGATTATTCTTCCCGGGAAGTCAAGCGCGTAATGCCTTTGCAAAAGCAGGTGCTCGCGCTCGACGAAGAATATCAGAAGCTGACCGACGAAGAGCTGAAAGCCAAAACGCCGGAGTTTAAAGAACGCCTGCAAAACGGCGAAACGTTGGACGATATTTTGCCCGAGGCGTTTGCGGCCTGCCGCGAGGCGGCTTCGCGTGTTTTGAAAATGAAACACTTCCCCGTCCAGATTATCGGCGGCATCATTCTTCACCAAGGAAGAATTGCCGAAATGAAAACCGGTGAAGGCAAAACGCTCGTCGCGACGTTACCCGCCTACCTCAACGCACTTGCCGGAAAAGGCGTGCACATTGTCACCGTCAACGACTATCTGGCGCGCCGTGACTCGGAGTGGATGGGCAAACTTTACCGCTTCATGGGCCTTTCCGTCGGTCTTATCGTGCACGAATGCACCAATGAGGAGCGCAAGGCGGCTTACGCGGCGGACATCACTTACGGCACCAACAACGAAATGGGCTTTGACTATCTTCGTGACAACATGGTGCTTTACGCCGAACAGCGCGTCCAGCGCGGTCACAGCTTTGCGATTGTCGACGAAGTGGACTCGATTTTGATTGATGAAGCGAGAACACCGCTTATCATTTCCGGCGCGGGCGACAAATCCACCGACCTTTACAAAATTGCGGACACGTTTGCAAAGTCCCTGAAAAAAATCACGGTAAAAGAGCTCGACACCAAATTCAACGCGGAAGATTTGGTTGACGCCGACGGCGATTATGTCGTGGACGAAAAAGCCAAGACCGCGACGCTGACCAAGCAGGGTATTGCTAAAGCCGAAAAATTCTTTAATATTGATAACCTGATGGATGCGGAAAACCTCACCATTCAGCACCACATCGACCAGGCGATTCGCGCCATCGGCGTTATGAAGCGCGACGTGGACTATGTTGTCAAAGACGGTGAAGTGCTGATTGTCGACGAGTTCACCGGTCGTATCATGCTCGGCCGCCGTTACAGCGAAGGTCTTCACCAGGCGATTGAAGCGAAAGAAGGCGTCAAGGTTGAGCGCGAATCCAAAACGCTCGCGACCATCACGTTCCAGAACTATTTCCGTCTTTACGACAAACTTTCCGGTATGACCGGTACGGCGATGACGGAAAGCGCCGAATTCCAGGAAATTTATTCTTTGGACGTCGTTGCGATTCCGACCAACAAGCCGATGATTCGTGAAGACGAGCCGGACGTGCTTTATAAAACCGAAAAAGCGAAATTCAACGCGATTATCGAACAGATTTTAGCGTGCCACGAAAAAGGGCAGCCCGTTTTGGTCGGCACCATCAGCATTGAAAAGAGTGAAGCACTTTCAAAAGCACTTAAAAAACGCGGGATTAAGCACGAAGTGCTCAACGCGAAATATCACGAAAAAGAAGCCGAAATCATTGCGCAGGCCGGTCAGTACGGCGCGGTGACCATCGCCACGAACATGGCGGGCCGCGGTACCGATATTATTCTCGGCGGCAACCCGGAATTCATGGCGAAATCCGAAATGCGCAAAAAAGGCTACGCCGAAGAGATGATTGCCGAAGCGACCGGCTTTGCGGAAACCGACAACGAGGAAATCCTTGAAGCGCGTAAAACCTTCCGGGAGCTGGAAGACAAGCACAAAGCCGCACTGGCGGACGAAGCCGAAAAAGTGCGCGCGGCAGGCGGTCTTTATATCATCGGCACCGAGCGCCACGAATCCAGACGAATCGACAACCAGCTGCGCGGCCGTTCCGGTCGTCAGGGCGACCCCGGTCACAGCCGGTTCTATCTTTCCGCGGAAGACGATTTGCTTCGTCTGTTCGCCGGCGACCGCTTCTATACCATTCTCGACACGTTCAAGTCGGTCGGAGACATGCCGATTGAAGCGAAAATGCTTTCCAACATGATTGAAAGCGCGCAGAAGAAAGTCGAAGCGAACAACTTTGCAACCCGCCGCAACGTCTTGAAATTCGACGACGTTATGAACAAACAGCGTGAAGTCATTTACGGTCAGCGCAACCAGGTGCTCGACGGCGTCGACCTCCACGCAACCATTCAGAAGATGATTCACGACTACTTCACGGTTCAGGTCGAGTTCTATTGCCCGACCTCTCTGCCGAAAGAAGAGTGGAACATTAAGGGCATGCTCGCGAAACTCGGCTGGGTGCTCGGCGGCGAAGGCGCAGACGGCTTAAAGACCCAGCAGGATTTCATCGACCTGTTCTTAAAGCGCGCCGAAAAGAAATATGAAGCGCAAAAAGAAAAATACGGCGAAGCGATTATGGAAGAGCTCGAGCGCAAGATTCTTTTGCAGAACGTAGACCTGCGCTGGATGGACCACATCGACGCGATGGAAGAGCTCAAGCGCGGCATTTACCTGCGTTCCTACGGTCAGCAGGACCCGGTCGTCGCGTTCCGCATGGAAAGCTTCGATATGTTTGACGAAATGACCGCCGCCATTCAGGAGGGCACAGTCACCGGCATTCTCACCGTACAGCTTCGCACCAACGAAGAAGTCAAACGTGAACAGCAGGCGAAAATCACCGGCACTTCCGGCGGTTCGGACGGCAGCGAGAAAAAGCAGCCGGTCCGCAAGGCGAAAAAGCCCGGCCGGAACGATCCCTGCCCCTGCGGCAGCGGCAAAAAGTATAAACATTGCTGCGGCAAAGACGAATAATTGCATATAAAAGAAAACCCCCGGTGCACTGCACCGGGGGTTTTCTTTTGCAATTTTTGCTCTTTGTGCGGCGCGCCTGCAATTGTTGCCGTTACAAAAGAAAACGCAATTTCAAATGAGCTTAACAGTTGTCGGGACAAAAAAGCTCGTCAACAGTAAGCTGCAATTCTTTTGCAAGGTTAAAAGCCAACGCAAGCGTCGGATCGTATTTATTATTTTCAATCGCATTTACCGTCTGTCTTGAAACGCCGCATTTTTTTGCCAACTCTTCTTGTGACAGCCCTAATTCCTTTCGGCGATTTCGGATTCTATTTTCCATATCAGCCTCCGAGCTTTTTCTTATAATATACAAGGGATATAAAGTAGATAATCGCGGCAATTTCCAGTTGAATAAAGGGGTTTACGGTCATGGGCTGCGCCCTGACAAAATTCTCTATAACGTCCAACACCGTTTTACCGGTCATGGCTAACAAGGTAAAGGAACTGGCTTTCCATACAACAACTTGATTGCGTTCATCGCCCGGTCTTAACAGTGTCACCAGCATGATGATGTCTAATGCCGCAAACACGGCAAGAACAACCCCTAAAAAAATCATGGCTCCTATCGGCATAATGTTTCACTCCTTAGAAGATTATGTCTTCGGCCGAAATGTCAAATTCTTTTGACATTTGTATCATAGCAGAGCAAATTCAAAATGTCAAGAGTTTTTTATATTTTACTTTTGCACTGTCCAGAACCAACAGATGAAAAACACTCTATATGCGTCACACATAAAAACCCCCGGTGCAGTGCACCGGGGGTTTTCTTTTGCTTGTTTTGTTTTTCCTTATACCAAAGACGCGACAAGGTCGCCCATTTCAGAAGTAGAGACCTTTTTGAAGCCGTCTTCGTAAATGTCGGGTGTGCGCGCGGTTTTGAGCGCCGCGTTGACCGCCGCTTCAATCGACGCTGCGGCTTCGGGTTCGTCAAGCGAATAGCGAAGCATCATAGCCGCCGACAAAATGGTGGCAAGCGGGTTTGCAATGCCCTGCCCCGCAATATCCGGCGCAGAACCGTGAATCGGCTCATAAAGTCCGAATTTGCCCTCGGCCAGCGACGCGGAAGCAAGCATACCGATAGAGCCGGAAATCATCGACGCTTCGTCCGACAAAATGTCGCCGAAAATGTTGGAGGTCACAATGACGTCAAACTGCTTCGGGTTGCGCACAAGCTGCATGGCGCAGTTGTCCACATACATATGGGAGAGCTCGACTTCGGGGTAATCTTTCGCCATTTCCGTGACAGTCTTTCTCCAAAGGCGCGAGGAGTCAAGCACGTTCGCCTTGTCAACGCTCGTCAGCTTCTTGCCGCGCTTCATCGCCATTTCAAACGCGGTTTTGGCAATCCGGCGGATTTCGGAAACCGAATATTTTTCGGTGTCGTACGCATATGCTTCGCCGTTTTCTTCGCCGGTGCCGCGTTCGCCGAAATAAATGCCGCCCGTAAGTTCCCGGACAATCAAAATATCCATGCTGTCGCCGATAATCTCGTCTTTAATCGGCGAAGCGCTTTTCAGCGGTTCAAAAATGGTGGCGGGGCGCAAATTCGCGTAAAGCCCCAGTGCGCCGCGAATGCCCAACAGACCCGCTTCCGGACGGTTGTTGCCGGGCTGGGTGTCCCACTTCGGGCCGCCGACCGCGCCCAAGAATACGCAGTCCGCCGCCTTGCAGGCGTCCACCGTCTCTTTCGGAAGCGGCACGCCGGTCGCGTCGATTGCCACGCCGCCCATCAGGCGGTAGTCATATTGCATTTGAAAGCCGAATTTTTTGCCGGCGGCGTCTAAAACCTTAATCGCCTCGTCCACGATTTCAGGGCCGATGCCGTCGCCTTTTAATACAACAATTTTATGCTCGTTCATTGTTTTATCTCCTCTAACGCCAAAAGGGAAATCCCTTTTGTCTTTTTATTTTACAAAAATCGGGGGCTGCTCGGCGCGCACGCAGTTTTTCTGGCAGCGGTTTATCGCGCACAAAACGCCTTTGATAGACGCGTAGTTGATGTTGTGGGAAATACCGATGCCGAACACGTCTTTGCCCTCGGGGCTTTTAATATGGATATAGCTGATTGCCTTCGAGTCGCTGCCCTTGGAAATGGCGTGCTCGCTGTAATCGACAAACTGGTAATCGCTCAAGCCCACTTTATTCATCGCCTGGCAGAATGCGCCGATAGGACCGGAGCCGGTGCCTTCGATTTGAACCGGGTCATCGCCGTTATATTTGAGCGTGCCGGTGAAGTGCACCTTGGTGAGCGCTTCGTTTTCTTCTTTGACTTCGCTGAACTTGTGGTTCAACAGCTGATACGGGCCGCAGACGTTGCGGTATTCTTCGATAAACAAATCGAAAACTTCCTGCTTTTTAAGCTCTTTGCCTTTCTTGTCGCAGGCCGCCTGCACAACGGCACCGAATTCGGGGTGCATGGCTTTGGGCATTTTGAAACCGAATTCCTGCATAATAAACGCCGCGCCGCCTTTGCCGGACTGGCTGTTGATGCGGATAATCGGCTCATATTCGCGCCCGACGTCCGCCGGGTCAATCGGCAAGTAGGGAATTTCCCACCGGTCAGAATGGGTTTCGTCCATATACGCCTTGCCTTTGTTAATCGCGTCCTGATGCGAGCCGGAGAACGCCGTGAACACAAGCTCGCCTGCATACGGCTGGCGCGGACCGACTTTCATTTTCGTGGTGCGCTCGTAGACCTCTTTAATATGGTTGATGTTGGAGAAATCCAGTTTGCAGTCGATGTTCTGGGTATACATATTTAACGCAAGCGTCACAATATCCACGTTGCCGGTGCGCTCGCCGTTGCCGAACAGCGTGCCCTCAATGCGGTCTGCGCCCGCGAGCAGACCCAGCTCCGCAGCGGCAACCGCCGTGCCGCGGTCGTTGTGGGGGTGCAGGCTGATAATCGCGCTGTCGCGCCCTTTCAAGTGGCGGCAGAAATATTCAATCTGGTCGGCGTAGCCGTTGGGCGTGCTGCCCTCGACGGTGGACGGCAGGTTCAAAATGACCTTGTTCTCGGGCGTTGCGCCGAGTTCGTCCAGCACGCGCTGGCAAATTTCGACCGCGTTGTCCATTTCCGTGCCGGAAAAACTTTCGGGGGAATATTCATAGCGAATGTTGATGTCGGAATGCTCCATCAGTTCGTCAGACAGCTTTTTGATGAGCCGCGCGCCGGTGACGGCGATGTCGATAATGCCGTCCATGTCCTTCTTAAACACGACTTTGCGCTGTAAGGTGGAAGTCGAGTTGTAGAAATGGATAATAACATTTTTTGCGCCTTTGACCGCTTCAAAGGTCTTTTTTATCAAATGCTCGCGGCTTTGCACAAGCACCTGAATGGTCACGTCGTCGGGAATATAATTCCCTTCAATCAGCGTGCGCAGGATTTCATATTCGGTTTCGGAAGCCGACGGGAAACCGACTTCGATTTCTTTAATCCCGATGTCGACAAGCGTTTTGAACATTTCGAGCTTTTCTTCCAAATTCATCGGGTCGATCAGCGCCTGGTTGCCGTCGCGCAGGTCAACCGAACACCAAATCGGCGCTTTTTCAATCGTTTTCGACGGCCATGTGCGGTCGGGGATGTTAATCGGTTTAAAAGGAATGTACTTTTGGGTTTTCATCTAACAACTCTCCTTCTTTTTTTCTACAATAAAAAATCGCCCGAATTTTACCGGTTCGGTAAAATAGGGGCGAGGAACTTTTCCACGCGGTACCACCCTAATTCAGCGGCGAAACGCCGCCCTTAAGCGACCTCCAACAAGGTCTGACCGAATAACGAGGTCAACCGTCCCGACCTATGCTTTCAGCCGGGCGACTCCGGAATGAGTTATACGCAAATTTGCCGTACTGCCTCGCACCAACCGGCAGCTCTCTGTAACTTTCCATTTGCCTTGTTTCCTTCACAGTCTTTGCAGGCGATATTTTTATTTGCTTTTTATTATAGGTTCCGCGTTTCGGTTTGTCAAGAGCTTTTTTGTCGGGACAATCCGACAAGAAAAGAAAAACCTGCGCCGCCAAAAAGCGACGCAGGCAAAAAACTTATTCCACAGTAACGGATTTTGCAAGGTTGCGCGGTTTGTCAACGTCGCACCCACGTTCGAGCGCCATATAATAGGCGAAAATCTGAAGCGGAATGACGTTGACCGACGGTAGCAGCATTTCGGGCGTTTCGGGGACGCGAATCACGTGGTCTGCGAAGTCGTCCACCTCCCGGTGTTCGCCGGAAACCAATGCGATCACCTTCGCGCCGCGCGCACGCACTTCTTTAATATTGCCGAGCGTCTTTTCAAACAGGCTGTCTTGCGTGGCAATCGCCACAACCGGCGTGCCCGGTTCGATCAGCGAAATTGTGCCGTGTTTGAGTTCACCCGCCGCATACGCTTCGGAGTGGATATAGGAAATCTCCTTGAGCTTCAACGAGCCCTCCAAAGAAATCGCATAGTCAAGCCCGCGGCCGATAAAGAAGATATTTTTCGCCGCGGCAAACTGTTTTGCCAGCGCGTTGAGTTCTTCGTCGAGCCCTAAAAGCTTCTCAATTTCTTCCGGCAGTTTCAAAAGCGCGTCGCAGTAATCGCTTTCCGCGTCTTTCGAAAGTTTTCCCGTCGCCACGCCGAAGCGAAGCGCCAAAAGATAAATAACGCTCAACTGCGCGGAAAACGCCTTGGTCGTTGCCACCGCAATTTCGGGACCGGCCATCGTGTAAATCACATCGTCGCTTTCGCGGGCAATCGTGCTCGCCACGACGTTGACAATAGACACCGTGTGTGCGCCTTTGCGTTTGGCTTCGCGCAGCGCTGCCAAAGTGTCCGCCGTTTCGCCGGACTGGCTGATGACAATACAAATATCGTCTTTTCGGATAATCGGGTCGCGGTAACGGAATTCGCTTGCAAGGTCGGTTTCCACCGGAATCCTCGCCGCGGCTTCCAAAATATATTTTGCCGCCATGCCGACGTGCCACGCACTGCCGCAGGCCACAATGTGAATTTTGTCAATCGCGCGAATTTCCTCGTCGGACAAATGCAGTTCGGGGATAACGACCTGACCGTCCACAATCCGCGGGGAAAGCGTGTCGCGCACGGCTTTCGGCTGTTCGGCGATTTCTTTTTTCATGAAATGCGCATAGCCGCCTTTTTCCGCCGCTTCGGCATCCCAGGTGACGTTGTAAACGTCTTTTTCAATCGGCTTGCCGTCCGCGTTGTAGAATTTAATATTTTCGCGCGTCAAAATCGCGATTTCGCCGTCGTTTAACAAATAACAAGTGCGCGTGTATTTGAGCAGCGCCGGAATGTCAGACGCTAAGAAATTTTCGCTCTCGCCTTTGCCGATGACCAACGGGCTGTCTTTTTTCGCCGCCACAATGCGGTCGGGCGCATCGTCGGTGAGCACGGCGGTCGCGTAAGACCCACGCACGGTGCGCATGACGCGGCACATCGTTTCGACCGGGTCGCCCCTGTAATAATAATCGAAGAGATGCGCGAGCACCTCGGTGTCCGTTTCGGAAACAAACTTATAGCCCGCTGTTTCAAGCATGGCTTTTAATTCAATATAGTTTTCGATAATGCCGTTGTGCACAAGCGTAATGCGGCCGTTGCCGCCCTTGTGGGGATGGGCATTTTCGTCGGTCGGCGCGCCGTGCGTCGCCCAGCGGGTATGCCCGATGCCGACGCTGCCAGAAAGCGGCGCTCTCTCAGAAAGCTTTTTCTCAAGGTCTGCAATTCGGCCTTTGGTTTTCACAATTTCCGTTCTGCCGCCGTCCAACACGGCGATCCCGGCCGAATCGTACCCGCGGTACTCCAGCTTTTTAAGACCGTCCAGCAATATCGGAGAAGCACTGTTCTCCCCAATATAACCTACAATTCCACACATATTCATTTTTTCCTTTACAAATGAAATTTGTGCTTTGCCTTTCCCTCTGTTTCGCACATCGCTGCGCGGTTTTTCGGAAAAGCCTATGGCCCCCGCACTTATGGGGCAAGAAGCATCCGCCGAAACTTTCGATAACTTCTTCCTCGTCACCTGCCGATTTTGCCGAAAACGGCAACAGTGCAAAAGCAGGCCCGGCGCTATTTTCGTGTCGCCCGAAAATTTAAAAAGCGCGTTCTCCTTTCTTCTCTGATTCGACGTCCCCTGCACTTGAGCTACGTCTTTGTGCATTATATGAAAGAATCCCGCCTTTGTCAACTGAGATTTTTATGCAAAAATTCCCTGAAAATTACAATTTGCTTTGATTTTACAGAGAAAAACGGCAAGAATAAACATGAAAAAATTTTTTAAAATCGGGTGATTCCATGCAGTTTTTAAAGTCTAAAATCCGCGCGCAGGACGTTTTGCTCGAGACGAGAAAACAGGCGACGGCGGTTTGTCTTCTTTCATTTTTCGGCAAACTTATTCTCAGTTTTTCCTTTAGCTTGTGCGTTTATTCTTTGGCCGCTTTGCCAAGTTATGAAAGCCTTGCAAAGAACCTTTGGCTTTTGGCGGGCGTGTATGCGCTTTTTTCCCTCGGCGCGATTTTTTCGGTGTTCTTTTACGCGATGACGGATTTCGCGCAAAAGCGGTGGTTTTATAAAAATGCCGCCTTCAAAAGACCGGTCCGGTTGTTTTTTGCGCACGTCTCCCCCGCGCTCGCGTTTCGGGTGTTTTACCTGTTTTTGCTTCGGCGGATTTTCATTTTCTTTACACTGTTGGGTTATCTTGCGCCGTTTTTATTGGGCTCGGGGATTCTCTATTACCACATGCGCGGCGTCGGGGTGAGTCCGATTCTTTTTTACGCGGCGATTGCGCTCCTTTTGCTTTTGTTGCTCGGCGGGGCGTATTACGGTTTTGCCGCGGTGCAGCGCTACGCGTTTTGCACCTGTCTGCTTTGTGAGGACCGGACACGCGGCGTCATTGACACGCTTTCGACCGGCCGAAAAATCGCAAAAGACACCGCCCTTTCTATTGCGCGGGCAAAACTTCGCTTCCTGCTTTGGTTCGGGCTTTGCGTCCTTCTTTTGCCCGCGTTTTACGTCGTACCGTATTACCGCCAAACCGTCGGGTGCATAGAAAAAACGGCGTTAGACAAAAACCATCTAACGCCGGAAACACAAAAGCCTGTTATCTTTTTACACCTTGTCAAAAAACCCGCCTAAGCGCTAAACCAACAGCAAAAGCGTACCGCCGACGAGCAAAACAAGCCCCGCGAATGCTTTTTTCGACAGCCGTTCTTTTAAGAAAACGCGGGAAAACAAAATTGTCACCAAAATGCTCAGTTTGTCAATCGGCACGACAACACTCGCGCGCGAAGCTTCGTCGTGCAGCGCGCCGTAATAACAAAGCCAGGAAGCGCCTGTTGTAAAGCCCGACAAAATCAAAAACAGCCAGCTTTTCCCGTCAATCGAGGGAATATCTTTTTGCTGCCCGCGCGCAAAAACAATCGCCCACGCGAGCACCAAAACCACAACCGTGCGCAGCGCCGTGCCGAGATTGGACTCGACTTCGGTCATGCCGACCTTGCCGAAAATTGCGGTCAGCGCGGCAAACAACGCCGAACCGAACGCATAAAGAAACCAACTTTTGCCGGTGGTCCGTCCGCTTGTGCTGCGGCGCTCAATCATTAAATAAGTACCCACGGCAATGAGCACCATCGCAACGAGCGTCAGCCACGTGGGGGTTTCGCCCAAAAACAGCATCGCCAAAAGCATTGTGATAATTGTGGAGGATTTGTCCACCGGTGTCACTTTGTTGACGTCGCCGAGTTGCAGCGCATGAAAATAGCAAAGCCACGAAGCCCCCGTGGAAAGTCCGGACAAAACCAGAAAAGCTGCGGCTTTTGCGGGGATTTCCCCAATGGTATTTTGCGAGCCGACCACAAACACCATGACCCACGAGAAAAACAGCACGACCACCGTGCGCAAAGCGGTGGCGAGGTCTGAGGGGACGTTGCGAATCCCGCATTTTGCTAAAACCGCCGTGACGCCCGCAAAAAGCGCCGACAAAAACGCAAGACACAGCCACATAAAATTCCGCTTCCTTTCGTTTTCCAGTGTAGTCCCGAAAAACCGCTTTGTCAATTCGTACAATTGTTTTTTCTGTCGGAATCTGATAGAATGTATCCGTTCCCTTTTCTTAAAAAGATTTTGACGTTTCGGCGGACGAAACGAACGTGCGCCGCGTCTTTCTGTTTGTAAAGACAGAAAGACGTTTTACAGGTGACAGATATGGCAAAACAAAAAGCAACCGAATATAAAATCGACACGGTTTCCAATTTGTTCCCGGCGCTCGGCGGGCACGTTTACCGCCAGTGCGCGGTGTTTAAAGAGCCGGTGGATTTAGCGCTGCTTCGAAAAGCGGTTTGCAGCCTTTCAGAGGCGTTCCCGATTATGTGCTCCCACCTGCGCAAGACGTTTTTCAGTTATGTGCACGAGAAAGCGACGGATTTGGACGTTGTAAATATCGGCGACCCGTTTGTGCAGCGCCCGCCGATGTTCGACACCGAAAAGCCCTCATTTTTGCTGTTCGTTGACGGCTGTCTTTTGAGCATGGACGTGTTCCACGGCAACGCCGACGGCAACAGCGCCATTCAGTTTTTCAAAGCGCTGGTCACAAACTATGCCTTTCTTTTGCGCGGGCTGCCGTTGCCGCCCGTCAAAATGCCGGACGAAGCCGATTTGAAAGACCCTTACCCGATGTATTACAAGCCCGCGAAACCCGCTTCGCTTTCGGAAAAGCCCTCTTACCACCTGCACCTTGCGCGGCCGGAAAGCTTTTATCAGCGCTTTAGCTGCATTTCCATTGACGTGGCGGGGATTAAAAATCAGGTAAAGCCGTTGGAGTACACGGTCAATGATTTTTTGTGCGCCCTTTTGCATCAAGCGATTTTACATACGACAGACGCTAAGCAAAGCGATTTGGACGTGACGATTTCGGTGCCGATTGATTTGCGGCCGTTTTATCACTCGAATTCTCAGCGCAATTTCGTTTATTACACCAATGTGCGCCTTTCGAAAGATGCGGCGCCGGACATGGCAAGCGCGATGGGCGTTGTGCACCGCGAAGTGCAGGCGGCGATGCAGGAAAAGGTGTTACGCAGGGGTGTTGCGGTCGCGCACAAGGCCGCCAACAACCTTTTTGTGCGCTGCACGCCGCGGGCAATTAAAGAATTTGTCATCCGCAAAGCCTATCGCCATGTGGCGGGCGGCGGGCTGACGACAACGCTTTCGAACGTCGGCTATCACACCCTGCCGCCGGAAGCGGAGGCATGCTTGGAGCGGTTTGAAATGTATCTCGGCGCAGGCTTCGGCGGTATCAACGCCACCGCGGCAGGCGTCAAGGGACGCACTTCGCTTTGCATCAGCTGCGGCAGTCACGAAACCGTCATTGAAGACGAAGTTTGTGAGATTTTAAAAGGATACGGGATTGACTTTTCCCGCACACAGCGCGAATACACAGACTATCGCTTTGAGAAATAATTTTAAAAAAAGAAAGCCCGGTTTTTACCGGGCTTTTTATTTTTTGTGGTTTTCATATGGCGGCGGAAAGCAGCAACAGCGCCGCTAAAAACAGGACGTTCCAAAGCGTGAACAGCAAAAGATAGCGTTTTTTCTGCGTGCCGTATTGTAAGGCGATTTGCTTATACGAAATCAAGCTCGCCATAGAGGCAATCAGCGTACCCAGTCCCCCTAAATTGGTGCCGACAATCAACGCGTCGGTGTTTTCGGTAAAGCCGGACAAAAGCAGCGCTGCGGGCACATTGCTGATGATTTGGCTTAATGCCACCGCCATGGTCTGTTCGTGACCGGTGACCACGCGGAGGATCAGCTCATGAAGTGCCGGCACACGCCCCATATTGCCGACGAAAATAAAAAATGCGGCAAAGGTCAAAAGCAGGCTATAATCCACCTTCAAAAGCAGTTTTCGATTAAAAATCAGCAAAACCACCGCGACCGCCGGGAACAGGATATAAATCGGGATAAGCTTTAATACCGTAAGAAGGCACAGCAAAAACAGAACGCTGTAAAGCGCAAGCGGCTTTGCGGGCAGTTTTTTCTGCTCTGCGGTAAGCTTCACGGAAATTTTCGGATTCGGGCAGGCACAAAAAATCACCGTTGCGAGCAGCGCCGCCGCAAGGAGCGTGTAAGGCAGCATCAGCCCTATAAACGACAAAAAGCTGCGCCCCGACGCGGTATATAAATAAAGGTTTTGGGGGTTGCCGATGGGGGTGAGCATACTCCCGAGGTTTGCGGCAATCGTCATCAGCGTGACGATAAGGCTCACCGCGCGCCCCATATCCGCAAGGCGCAGCACCAAAAGCCCGAACGGCACGAAAGTAATCAGCGCCACGTCGTTTGTAATCCACATGCTGCACAAAAAGCAAAGAAACACCAGCACAAACGCCACGCCGCGCCCGCTTTTGGTTTTGAGAAGCATCCCCGTGCCGAGCTTTTGAAACGCACCGGTTTCCTGAAAGCCCGCCATCACGCTCATTAAGCAAAACAGTAATGCGAGCGTCCGCCAGTCAATATAAGAAACATATTCTGCGTCCGGCGGCACCAAAAAGCAGGAAATAACCGCCAAAACGCATGCAACAAGAAGCACCGTTTCCCGTTTCACAAAGCCGATTACTTTGGAGCGCATACCGTCCCGCCTTTCTGTTCTTTACAAATTCCGCATAAAAATATAGGATTTTCTTTTCGCTTTGTCAAGTCAAAAAACCGGGAACCGTCTAAAACAGTTCCCGGTTTAGCGGCCGAAAAGCCGAATTTCTCGTTTGAGTTTTTGCGCGCTTTGGTAGCGCTTTGCCATTTGGGTCGAAATCGATTTTTCAACCACCTTGCGAATCAGCCCGTGCGGCAAATCCACCGCCGGGTGAACGCCGGTGAGCATCATATTTAAAAGCACGCCCATTGCGTAAATGTCGGTCGCTCGGCCCGTTTGCGAAATGCCGAACTGTTCCGGCGCGGCGTAACCGACCGTTCCGAGCGTTTGCGTATCCTTTTCTTGGGAATTTGTCATACAGCGCGCAATGCTCAAATCAATCAGCACAAGCGTGTTGTCGGGCTTTATAATGATATTCGAGGGTTTAACGTCACGGTGAATTATACCGTTTTTGTGAAGCAGGGAAAGCGCGTCGCAAAGCTGTTCGGCATAAGCACAGGCGGTTTTGCGGTCCAGCGGGCCGTCTTCCAAAATATCGGAAAGATTTTTCCCGGGGATATATTCTTCCAGCACCAACAAATATTCGTCTGTGGAACAGACGTCGTAAATGCACGGCAGGTGCGGCGATTTTTTGCCCCGCAGGCGCCTGAAAACGTCATCGTTTCGGTTGGCGGAAATAATTTTGATTAAATTTTCGCCGCTTTTTTTATGCCGGTAAAGCGCGACTTTGCCGAATTCGGTTTGTTTCAAAACCGCTTTTTCCGTAAAATCCGCAGAAAGCTTGTCGTCGATATAATCCAGAAGCTCGTTTTTTTCCGCGCTCATTTGAGTTCTTCCTCACCGTATTGCGCCAACAGCTCGGAAAGCTGAAAAACAGACAAACGGTTTTCAATCGCGTAAATCAGAATGCTGTCGCGTTTAACGCGCGGGTAAAGGCAGGATTTTCCGGAAATTTTGAGCGCTTGCTGGCAGTCGTCTAAAGAAAGCTGCATCGAAAGAATCAGCCGCACCACCTTGTCGCGCGAGGGGCTTTTGCGGCCGTTAATCACGTCGTAAAAATAGCAATAGCTGAAATCGGCTTTGTTGATAATGTTCGATTTGGAACGGCCGGATTTTTGAATCAGCGCCTCCCAAAACGTTTTAATATCGTTTTCAACAAACGATTCCGGATTGTTTTTCAGGTACTTCCCCAATTCGCACGGCGATTTTTGCAGTTCCTGAAACAAATCCCCCGTGGATTTTCGCATAACGTCTCCTCCTCAATACATTTCTGTTTTACCGGCAAAAGTGCTTTTACACTCCGCTTCATAAGGATGCCCTTTTTGCAGGTGAATGACCTTTAGATTTGTAAAACATTGTCGATAAAAAAGCGCGTTCGTCGAATCGACGCGGGACGAAGCCGGAATCCAAAGCTCTTCCAAATACGGACAATAATAGTTGAACATATCCAGTTCCACATTTTCCGGTATGACAAAGGTTTTGTCTTTTTTGCTCGGCGGATATAAAGAAAACGTGTATTTCCCGGTATTGTCCTTTGTAAACAAAACGCCGTCCACGGAAAAAGCCTTGGGATTGCCGGGTTCCACGTAAACATATTCCAACGCATCGCCCACACTGTAATTGTTGATGAAATTCGTTGCCGCCTTGTGGAATTCCACCCGCTTTAAATAAGGATTTTCATCCAACCGGCAATCTATCCCCGCGCACCAGGTCGGTACGGTTAACGTGGTATTTTTACAAGCCGGTGCGTAAAAATAAATTTCCCATTCACGGGAATTCCAGCAATACAACGCCCCGTTTTCAAACCGATATTGGTTGTTGTCCACCTCAATTTTTTCTAAACGCAAACAATTCTTTGCGAAACCGGGGAAAATGCCGAGGTCCGTATCCGGCATGCGGACGACCTTCAGAGAAGGCAGGTTCGTCATACACCCGGCATCCAGCGTAAGCGAGGTTTGCGCCGAACTGCTTTCAAACGTAATTTCCGTAATCTTGGAATTGTTGTAAAAGGTATTTTCATCCACGTTGGCAACCGGGTGCCCGTCGATTACAGCCGGCACGACGACTTTTGACGAATTGCCGTTGTATTTAATTAAAGCAATGGTATTTTTTTTGCTGTCATAAGGGCGATAGGCAAAACTGTCATATTCCGGCTCGGTCGGTTCGGTCTCTTCGGGCTCGGTGGCCGCATTGCTTTCACCGGCGGTATTTCCAGAAGTGCTGTTCCCTGCGTTCGATTGGGTGTTGCCGGTTGTTGCCCCTGTGCCCGGTCGTGTGCCGAGCACAGGCTGTGTTTGTGTTCCGACCGTGCCGAAGCCCCCCAAAGACGTTGTTCCCGCCGGGGTTCCGAGACCGGTCACCTTACCGAAAACGCCTTCCGCCATACCGGAAAGCCGGACGGGTTCCCCGACAGCTGCCTCACCGTCTGTTGCCGCGCCGGTTGACAGATTGGAAACGGTATTTGTATTTTCACCTGCGTTTGTACTCGTCCCCGCGATTTGCTCGTAAGTATTCGGTGTTTGCGGCGCTTCAGATACTTTTTCCAAAGAGGAAAAGGCCGTCAAAAGCACACCGGATAACAAAAACAATGTCAACACGGCTGAAACCCAGCGTTCGGTTCGACGTCTAACCTTCGGTCGAAACGCAGATTTGCCGAAAAGCCGCAAAGGTTTTGCGTGCGCCTCACTCTGTGTAAAATACATGGAAAAACAGGTTAAACACAGATTCGCTTCCTCCGGCATTTCTGCGCCGCAAAACGGACAATTTTTCCGCAAGCCCCCATTCCTCCCTCCGGGTTCAAAATGTTATATCCGCTGTGAATCCGTAAAAAACTGTCGAAATATACACATATAGAATATACGCTGAGTCCTTGATTGTCAAGGGAAAACGTGCGAAAAACATATTTTGCACGGTGTATGCCGACAGGATATAGAAAATCACGTTTTCCTATGATAAAATGAAAAATAATTATATACAAATTGAGCCTCGGGTGTAAAAAAACATCCGAGGTTTTTAAATTTTTATCTGCAAAATGACCGGTTCCGATACCGGCCTCGCTCCCGCGTCACGCACAAGTGACGCTTTGTGTTTTATAAAAAGCGAAGGGGCCGCACGACTTCTTCCGACGTGCGGGCGGTCCGGCAAAATCTTATAAGTCCGAACGGTCGCGGATACGCCATAAAATTGACACATCCTTTTCCTTATTATATAATAAAAATCCTTAAGAAACAGAAAAAAGAAATATTGTTTTTAGAAATCCTATGGTTTAGGAGGAAACCGATGAAATCCACGGGAAGCGGTGTATTAAAGAAATCAGATTTTTATTTTTCCTCTCCGTCTCCGACGGCGCGGCGGCTGTTTTACTGCCCGGTGATTGCCGGCCATTTTTATTGCCGCAAAGGCTATCATTTTGCCTGTGAAAGTGAAAACAGCTTTTTGGTGCAGCACATGATCAGCGGCAATTTCACCTTTGTTTACGACGGCGAAGCACACACTGCGCACGAGGGAGAAACCATTTTTTTTAACTGCTGTCGTCCGCACGAATACTACACAAACGATATGTTCGAATCCGTTTGGGTGCAATTTAACGGGTTAAACAGTCTGGAAATGTATGAAGAGATTGTAAAAAAGGAAGGGAATATCATTACGTGCAGCAACCCGCAGCGCATGGAAGACCTTCTGTTTCACATTTTTGACGCTTTGCATTCGGAAAATCGCCCGTCGGAGTTTTCGCTTTCAATGGATATTTACAGCGTGTTGGGGGAGCTGTTTCATCCGCTGCACGTCAGCCGGAAAACCAAGGCAAGTTATGAAGAAAGCATACAGGCAGCCAAACGGTTTATCCACGAAAACTTAAAAACTAATCTCACCGTGCAGCAGATTGCCGATTTCATTCACATGAGCCCGTCGCATTTTTCGGTCGTGTTTAAACAGCAAACCGGCTTTTCGCCTTATGACTATGTGCTTCTTGCGCGCCTGACCCACGCTAAAAATTATTTGCAAAAAACCGACCTCCCCATTGCTCAAATCGCAGAGGAGACCGGCTTTAACAGCGAGTCGAATTTTATTTATTTTTTCACCAAAAACGCCGGTGTTTCCCCAAACAAATTCCGAAAATTGCGCTATTAAGTGAAAAGGTTGTCTGTGAATTGGGTCTTGCTTTTCGTTAAGTCCGTATTTTTGGACTCTTTCAGCGGCACAAGATTGACGTAGCTTTTGCAGACCGATATACTAAATGCACAAAGCCCGAACGAAAAAGTTACGCAACATTCCCAATTTACAAAAAAGTGCAGCCGTGATATAATACAGTTGTTCTTATACCATACCAAGAACAATTAGGTTACTACAACAAGGTAGAAAACCGAAAAGCTCTGACGGTTCACTTTTTTGGTGGGCCGTCATCTTTTTCATGAGGAGGATACATATGAAATACGGAATCGGTTTGGATTGCGGCATCGCCTCGGTCGGCTACGCAGTCATGCAGTTGGACGAAAACGACGACCCCTGTCGGGTTATTCGGCTCGGAAGCCGTGTTTTCAACAAGGCGGAAAATCCACAAGACGGCGCCTCGCTTGCAGCCCCTCGCCGGGAAGCGCGCGGTATGCGCCGGCGCATTCGCCGTCATCAGCACAGGCTCGAGCGCATTCGCTATTTGTTGGTTTCGTCCGGCGTGTTGTCAAAAGCGGAGCTGGACAATTTGTTTTGCGGTCAGCTCAGCGATATTTATATGCTGCGCGCCAAAGCGTTAGACGAGCCGCTGACCGCCGCGGAGTTTTCGCGAGTGCTTATTCATCTTGCCCAGCGCCGCGGGTTTCGTTCGAACCGCAAAACCGACGCACAAGATAAAGAAGCCGGAAAAATTTTGAGCGCTGTTTCGGAAAACACGGAAGAAATGGAACGCGGCGGCTATCGAACCGTCGGTGAAATGTTTTATAAGGACGAGAAATTCCGGCAATACAAACGCAACAAAGGCGATGATTATGCCGCCACGGTGGCGCGGAGCATGGTTGAAGACGAAATGCACAAAATTTTTGAAGCGCAAAGGCGCTTCGGCATGTCGTTTGCAAGTAAAGCTTTAGAAACGCAATACACGGAAATTGCGCTTTCCCAACGGCCGTTTGATTTAGGTCCGGGCGCAGGGCCTAAAAACGCGCCGAGCCGCTATGCCGGCGACCAAATCGGCCGCATGATCGGCCCTTGCACCCTTTTGCCGGAAGAAAAGCGCGCGCCGAAAGCGTCCTATTCTTTCCAGGTGTTTACCCTTTGGCAAAATATCAACCATTTGCGTATCGCCGCGCCCGGCAAAGAAGCACACGGGCTTACGGATGAACAACGATGGGCGGTTTTTGAGCTTTGCCACCAAAAGAAAGATGTGAAATACACCGCGCTTCGCAAACTTCTGGCGCTTCGCGACGATGAATTTTTCTCGATTCTTTCTTACGGCGCGAAAGAGGCCGCCGAAGTCGAAAAAGCGGCGTTTAACTTTTTAAAGCCTTATCATCAAATCAAAACCGCTTTAAACAAGTTGGGAAAAGATTATATCCGCAATCTTTCCGCCGACGAACTCGACGACATCGGCTATATTCTCACGGTGCAAAAAACAGACGATTCGATTCGCCCGGCGCTTGAAGAAAAAGGTTTTGCGCCCGAAGTCATTGACGCACTGCTTTCCTGCGGGTCATTTTCAAAATTCGGTCACATTTCGGTGAAAGCGTGTCAAATGCTGATCCCGTATCTTGAAAAAGGCATGACCTATGACAAAGCCTGCGACGCGGCGGGTCTGGATTTTCGCGCGCACAGCAAAACGGAAAAAAGCCTGTATCTTTCGGCAAACAGCGACTATCTTTGTGATATTGTGAACCCGGTCGTGCGCCGGGCAGTCTCGCAAACAATTAAAGTCGTCAACGCGATTATCCGCGAACAGGGGTGTAGCCCGACCTATTTAAACATTGAACTTGCGCGGGAGCTTTCCAAAACCTTTGACGAGCGCAAAAAAGCCGAAAAAAGCATGAAAGACAACGCCGCGCTGAACAGCCGCGTTGTGGAACGCCTGCAAACCGAATTCGGAATTGTCAGCCCGACGGGGCTGGATATTGTCAAATTCAAGCTGTGGCAGGAGCAGGACGGCATTTGCCCGTATTCGCAAAAACCGATTTTGCTCGAAAAGCTGTTTGCCCCGGGCTATGTGGACGTGGACCACATTATTCCTTACAGCATTTGTTTTGATGACAGTTACAACAACAAAGTGCTGACATTCAGCAAGGAAAACCGGCAGAAAGGGAACAAAATCCCGATGCAGTATCTGACAGGCAAAGCACGGGACGATTTTGAAATTTGGGTTGCAAACACCATTCACAACCGCGTCAAACGCCAGCGGCTTTTGAAAACGGAGCTGAAACCCGAAGACACCGAAGGCTTTAAAACGCGCAATTTGAACGACACAAAATATTTAAGCCGCGTTTTATATAACTTTATCAACGACACCCTTTTGTTTGCGGATTTTGCAAGCGACAGGAAAAAACACGTCCGCGCCGTCAACGGCAAGGTCACTTCTTATATGCGCAAACGCTGGGGGATTGCGAAAATCCGCGCGGACGGCGATTTGCACCACGCGGTGGACGCCGCCGTGATTGCCTGTGTCACCGAGCGCATGATTCAGAAAGTCTCGACCTATTCCAAATATCACGAAATCTATTATATGTCAGACGACGAGAAATCGTTTGCGGTGGATTTTAACGGCGAAGTGATTGACGAGTTCCCCCAGCCGTATCCGTATTTCCGCAAAGAACTTGACGCGCGCACCATGGCCGACGCCAAGCGCGCGGTGAAAGACTGCCGCTTCCCCCACTATTCCGCCGCGCAGGAAGAAGCCGTGCAAAGCTGTTTTGTGTCGCGCATGCCGATGCACAAAGTGACGGGCGCCGCGCATTTGGACACCATTCGTTCCGGGCGCGAACCGGGCTTTGTGATTTCCAAAGTCCCGCTTGCAAAATTGAAACTCGACAAAGACGGCGAAATTCAAAATTATTACAACCCTGAAAGCGACACCCTGCTTTATAACGCGCTGAAAGCGCGGCTTGCGGCTTACGGCGGCAGCGGCGAAAAGGCGTTTGCGCCGGAAAACGGCCCGATGTATAAACCGACCGCGTCCGGCGAACCCGGTCCGTTGGTCAAAAAGGTAAAAATCATTGAAAAATCCTCTTTGAACGTGCCGGTGCGCGACGGAAACGGCGTGGCGGCAAACGGCGATATGGTGCGAATTGACGTTTTCAAGCCGGAAAACGACGGTTATTATTTCGTGCCGATTTATGTTTCCGACACCGTAAAACCCGAACTGCCCAACAAAGCGTGTGTTGCTTTTAAAAATGCCTCCGAGTGGAAAGAAATGCAGGAAGCGGATTTTCTCTTTTCGGTTTATCCGAACGATTTACTGCGCATAAATGCGAAAAAAGACATAAAATTCACCGTTTCCAACAAAGACAGTTCCCTGCCCAAAGAAATTTTACGCAATGATGTTTTGGTGTATTACAATAGCGCCAACATACATACAGCCTCTATTTTAGTTTTACTGCATGATAATTCGTATCGTTTAGAAGGTCTCGGTATTAAGACCCTATTATCTCTTGAAAAATACACCGTAGACCCGCTGGGCAATTGCTGCAAAGTCGGCAAAGAACCGCGCCAGCGGTTTCGGTAAAGGAGGCGAAAAATGCCTTACCGCAATATTTTTGTCGCCAACGGCTCGGTGCGGCTTTTGGTGATTACCGAGCGGCAATATGAATCCATTCAAATTCTGTTGGGCGAACGCCGCCAAGCGGACACCCCCGTCGCTTACGAACAACTGACCTTACTGTAACAAAAAAAGAACCGTAAACAGCCCGCTTTTAAGCTTGTTTTCGGTTCTTTTTTTTCGGCGAAAAACGCCGAAGCTCTCCGATTCTTCATGCTTTTTGTGTCCCCATATTATACCATACCAAGAAAAATTAGGGAACTACAATTAACTACTTTGGTAAATATTTTTTGCTATTATTATACCATACCAAGAAAAATTAGGGAACTACAATTATCAAGCCCATCATACTCAACGCAAACGATTATACCATACCAAGAAAAATTAGGGAACTACAATACACAACACAAAGAACGCATCAGGTGGACAATTATACCATACCAAGAAAAATTAGGGAACTACAATAACTTTTCGTTACAGAATTTATGTCCTCTTATTATACCATACCAAGAAAAATTAGGGAACTACAATGTCTTAAAGCCGTTTCTCTGACACTTTTGATTATACCATACCAAGAAAAATTAGGGAACTACAATTGCGGCGGCTTCAGGTTTCGCCGCACAGTGATTATACCATACCAAGAAAAATTAGGGAACTACAATAGTTACTCGTGACCGTTCCGGTTTCCTTGATTATACCATACCAAGAAAAATTAGGGAACTACAATTTTTTGGCTGAAATGCTTAACACTTTTTAAATTATACCATACCAAGAAAAATTAGGGAACTACAATACGCGCCTATCCTTGTATCCGTAATTCTGAATTATACCATACCAAGAAAAATTAGGGAACTACAATGACTGATGAAAATGGGTTTGCAGAAACCAAATTATATCATACCAAGAAAAATTAGGGAACTACAATTCGTCGAGGACTGCTTTGGTCTTCGGATAAATTATACCATACCAAGAAAAATTAGGGAACTACAATTTGACAGACCTCTCACGGAAGCCGAACGCAATTATACCATACCAAGAAAAATCAGCCCCATCACCGAAAGTCGCCGCGCCGATATTTGGTGCGCAGAAATCCATTTTCCATGTGTTTTGAGTATACCATATTTTTCTTTTCTTTGCAAAGAAACCAGCCCCGACCGTTTTTCGGCAGGGCTGTTTTTCTGTATTGCGATTCGATTTCAAACAAGTTGCTGAATTAAATTCTGCTTTCCCGCCTTACGAAATCCCATACATTTCCATCCAATCGTTGACCTGTAAAAAATAGGCGAGCATTTGCGGGCCGGCCATCAGCTGGCCGAACCAAGGCTTGCCGTAATCTTTCGGCTGGGCGAGAAACCGCTCGGCCTTTTTGTTGTCCAAAAAGCGGTGAATGGGCGCTTGTTTGTTTTGGAGCATTTGCTCAAAGCGTTCGGAAAGCAGCGCTTCATATACCGGCGAATAGGTTTTCGGGTAAGGGCTTTTCTTGCGGTATAAAAGTTCCGGCGGCAAAAGGTCTTTGCAGGCGTCGCGCAGCATCGGCTGCGTGCCGCCGACAAATTCCCGAATCGAAAGCCTGGTGTGGGCAAGGCCGATGTTATGATTTAGATATTCCCCGGTCTGGTCGTGCCCGCGGTGCGCAATCGCAGTCCGCATATCGACTAATACCTGTTTCCACTTTTCCGCATCTTTCAGAAAGTCTGCGTTGAAATCACAAAATCCGGCAATTCCACACATAAAAACACCCCACAGATAAAATGAAGAAGCGCTTTTCTTCCTTAGAAAAGAGGCTTCTTTTTCTGTATCAGTATATTCAAGCTTAAAAAAAGGTATTCACAGAGGGGTAAAAACAAAAAATCCGAACTTTTCCCAAGTAAGAGAAAGTTCGGATTTTATTTGTATGGAGCTACTGGGCGGACTCGAACCGCCGACCTGCTGATTACGAATCAGCTGCTCTACCAACTGAGCCACAGTAGCATATAAATTTAATCGGCTGAAACCTGTTTTCGCCGCGGCGGGTTACAGCCCTATTATTATATATGAGAAGCCGGCGAAAAGCAAGAGGAATTTTCATTTTTCTTGCAGGTTCTTTTCAACGGCTGTTCTTTGCGCCGGTTTTGCGTCTGTCACAAGCGCACTTCTAAAAAAGCAGACAAAAAGAGTAGATTTCGCGTCTTTCTTTATAAATGGGTTTTCCGAAAGAAATTTCGGCTTGCCACAACACACAAAAAGCCGTATACTGTAAACATCTTATATAAGCGGGGGAAACTTATGCGCACACGCGACAAAAATGCGCTTTTTCAAAATCTTTCCTATATGCTTCGAAACTGGTACCGCTGGCACCGGCGCAGTTTTCTGTATCTTGCGGCGCGCATTCCGGCGCTGATTGCCGTGCCGATGCTCGCGGCGTTCGTGCCGAAAGCTATGATGGACTGCATGACCAACCACGCCCCGATTTCGGAACTTGTGTGGAAAGTGGCGCTGTTAAGCCTCGGCATTGCTCTCGCTTCGTGGGTCGCGCCGTTCATGCAGCAAAAAATGATTGGCGCGGCGCAGATTTTACGGATGCGCTACGCGGTGATGTCTTTCCGCAAAACCATGTCGGCGGATTATGTCGACCTCGAAAGCCTTGCGGGGCGCGAACGCCTGGAGCGCAGCAAGACCTTTATCAACGGCAATTACAGCGGCGCCGAACAGTTTTGCGACGTCATTTGTCAGCTTGCGCAAAGCGTATTCGGTATTCTTTCTTCGGTCGCCCTGCTTTACAAACTGCCCGCTTTGATGCTTTTGCTCATTCTCGCCACTTGCGCGTGTGAGTTTGGGCTTCATCGGCTCGAATACCGCGCCGACCGAAAATCCCGCGAGGACCGCAACAGCGTTTATTTAAAACTGGATTATTTCTTCCGCACAAGCCACGAGTTCGGCGCCGGAAAAGACATTCGCCTTTATGGGCTTGGCGACTGGTTTATTAAAATCACCGCCGATTTCCTCAAGGCTTACACCAAAATCATCGGGCGGTTTTTGCGCGTCACCTATTCCGTTTCGGCGGGGCGCGCGCTCATTTCCGCCGTGCGCGACGGCGTGGCGTATCTTTTCTTGATTCGCGCCGTGCTTTCCGACAGCATTTCCGTTTCGGATTTCATTTTCTATTACGGCATTGTCACCGGCTTTTCGGGTTATGTTGCGCTTTTGACCACGCAGTACAATCAGCTGATTCGCTGTTCGTTGGAATGCGGGAAATTCCGCGAATATGTCGAACGCCCCGAAGCGCGTGACGAAGAAAAGCCTGCGCTTCCCAAAAATGACGGGTACAGCGTGGAATTTCGCGACGTGCATTTTCGCTACCGCGACAGCGAACAGGAGACGATTAAAGGGATGTCGTTTCAGGTGCGCGCCGGGGAAAATATCGCCATTGTCGGTGAAAACGGCGCGGGCAAAACCACCGCGATTAAGCTGCTTTGCGGGCTTTACGGCGTCACCGACGGCGAAATCCGCGTCAACGGGAAAAACATCAACGATTTTTCGCTCGACAGTTATTTTGACCTCTTTTCCGTCGTGTTTCAGGATTATCACTTTCTGCCCGTAAGCGTGGCGAAAAACGTCGCACTTTGTGAGGACGACAAAATTGACCGCGAGCGGCTTTACGACTGTCTTAGAAAAGCCGGCATCGCCGAAAAAATCGAGTCGCTCCCCCAAAAGGAAAACACCCTGATGAACAAAACCGTCTATAAAACGGCGGTGGACTTTTCCGGCGGGGAAAAGCAAAAGCTTTTGCTTGCCCGCGCGCTTTACAAAGACGCGCCGATTTTGATTTTGGACGAGCCGACCGCGGCGCTCGACCCGATTGCCGAAAACGAGCTCTATTTAAAATACAACAGTCTGTCTCAAAACAAGACCTCGTTTTTCATTTCGCACCGCCTTTCCTCCACGCGGTTTTGTGACAAAATCCTGTTTTTGTCGGACGGTCGGATTGCGGAGGCAGGCACGCACGACGAGCTGATGGCGCTCGGCGGGAAATATTACCGTATGTATCAGCTGCAAAGCTATTACTACAAAGAGGAGGCCAAGCTTGTATGATGCGCACAATTCGTTATTACTGCAAGGCCTTTCGCAAAATCGCCGCCTTTGAGCCGCTGCTGATTCCTTTGACGCTGGTGCTCGCGGTGGCGACCGGCGCAAAGCCGTTTGTTAACATTTATTTTTCCGCCCGCGTGGTTTCGGAACTTTCGGGCGCGCGTTCGGTTTCGACGCTGACGACGCTTGTGCTTTTGTGCCTCGGGCTTAACTTCGCGTTACAGATTTTGACCGAATGGCTGATGCCGACGTTTTCGATGATTCGCAGCCGGATGTATGAAAAAGAGCGCATGGAGATTGAACACAAGCTGTTTACTTTAGATTTCGCAAAACTCGAAAACAGCGATTTTCAGGAGCTTGTGCACCTGCATTCCGAGTCCATGGAAAAAGTGTTTTCCGCGTTTGCACAGCTGTGCTGGATGCTTCGGGATTTTGTGACCGGCGTTTCAACGCTTGTCTGCGCGTTTATCCTTTTGGCGCCGCTTGTGCGTATCGGCTTTACCAAAACCGGCGAAGGGTTTGTGCACTCCCCCTGGTTTTTTATCGCGCTTCTTTTGTTCCTCGCGGTGAGCGTAGTCATCATTTTACTGTTGAGCAACCAAACCAGCCGCATTTGGTTTTCTTCGTTGGAGCGCTACGGGAAGCTCAACCGGCTGTTCCGCTGTTACCGCGACATTCTCTCGAATTACAATTCCGGCAAAGAAGTCCGGCTCTATAAAGAACAGCCGCTGATTGAACGAGAAGCAACCGAAGCGCTTTTAACCAAAGGCGAAACCATTTTGCGCGAAACGTCGCAGAAATCCGCCACGGCAAGTTCTTACATTGCCATTCTCGGCGCGCTGGTCGGCTTCGGGGTTTATGTTTTCATCGGCGTCAAAGGGCTTTTGGGGCTGTTCACGATTGAGGCGCTTGTGCGCTACACCGGCGCGTTTATGCAGATTATTTCCGGCGTCACCTCGATTGCCGTCACGCTCGGCAAAAGCGCGGAAATTTTGCCGAACCTCGAATACTTTTTCCGCATTGCCGAAACGGAAAGCAAAATGGAATACGGCACAAAGGAAGTCGACCTTGAGAAAGTGGAAATCGAGTTTCGGCATGTGTGGTTTCGTTACCCCGGCGCCGAAAACTACACGCTTAAAGACATTTCTTTAAAAATCGGCAAAGGCGAACGGCTGGCGGTTGTCGGGCGGAACGGCTCGGGCAAAACGACGTTTATTAAGCTGTTGTGCCGGCTTTACGACCCCGACCGCGGCGAAATCCTCGTCAACGGCGTCGATTTGCGCACGCTTTCGAAAGACTGCTGTTTGCGCTTGTTCTCGGTCGTGTTCCAGGATTTCAAGCTGTTTTCCCTTTCGGTCGAGGACAACATGACCGCCGGCGAAACCGCAGAGAGCGAACGGCTTTGGCGCTGCCTTACCGAAGCGGACGTCGCAAAGCGCGTCGAACGCATGGCGAAGCGGGAAAAAACCACGCTTTATAAAGATATGGACAAAGACGGCGTTGAGGTTTCGGGCGGCGAAGCGCAGAAGCTGGCGCTTGCCCGCGCGCTTTACAAAGACGCGCCGATTGTGGTTTTAGACGAACCGACGGCGGCGCTTGACCCGGTTGCCGAACACCGCATTTATCAGCAGTTCAACAATTTTGTCGAAGGCAAAACCGCAATTTACATTTCCCACCGGCTTTCCTCGTGCCGGTTCTGCGACACGATTGCGGTGTTCCGAAAAGGCGAGCTTGTTCAATGCGGCACGCATGACGCGCTGTTACAAGAAGCTGACGGCGAATACAAACAGCTTTGGGACGCGCAGGCAAAATATTACCTGCCGCCGAAAGAGACCGTCAATTTATAAACAAATTGCACAAAAAAGGTTGCTTTTTCTCCTTCGTTTCTGTATAATGATTAACCAAGGAGGAGATAGATATGATTTGTTCAAAATGTGGTACACAAAATCCGGACGGGGTAAATTTTTGCGCCGCCTGCGGCGCGCCTTTAGCGAATGCACCGTCGCCGGAACAGCCGGCTGCACCCGGCGCCCCGGTTTATAACCAACCCCCTCAGCCGCCGGTGTATAATCAACCACCGGTCAATCCGCAGCAGCCGCCCTTTGCGGCGCCGGTTTACGGGCAGCCGCAGCCCGCGCCCAAAAAGAAGAAGAAAACCGCTTTGATTGTCGGCGGGGTCATTGCCGGCGTTGTCGTTTTGGCGATTGTACTGCTTGTGGTCGCGGTTTATATCAGTACCGCCGACGAACGTGCGTTGGTCGGCGAGTGGAAAGCGACTGTCGATATGACCGACTATTTGCAGGAGGAAATGAGCCAACTGCCGGAATTCGGTTCTTACATGGAAGTAACGGATTGCTCTTTTGTGGTGTATTACACATTTTATGATGACTACACTTACAAAGCTTCTGTGGACGAAGATAGCGTCAACACAGCTATGGAAAATGTAAAAGCCGATTTGAAAGATGCGCTTTACGCCTATGCCGAAGATGTCATGCGGCAAAACGGATTGAATATGCCCGCAGAAACCATGTTTGCATTAAGCGGAACGAGCGTTGACGAAATTATTGAGGAAGCCTTCAGCGCCGAATCGATGGAAGATATCGCAGACGAGTTCTTTAACGAGGGGAATTTCGAAGCGGATGACGGCAAGCTTTATTTGTCCGACGGTTATGATTATGCGGTAGACCCGAATTCTTATGAAACCTATGAGCTTTCAGACAATCAGCTTGTTCTGACCAGCGGGGTCGATCCGGAATTTGACGAGGAAGACCTTGCCGCGTATCCGATTACCTTTGAAAAGGTCGCCGCGTAAATTTTAAACGCAATCATTGCTATAGTTCTTGTGGGCGTTCTAATCGCTAAGGTCGTTGGTAAATATTATGAACGGCCCTACGGGTAGTAAACACCACGAAAAGGATTGCGGTTTCGTTAAAGATAAGGATAATGCTTACCGGCTGACCGAAGAATCATTTGAAAGCGGGAAAAATGAGCCTTTTCAAATATGCCGAGTGGAAATCTGTTACAGGCTCGATATAAAGATTAGAGGAGGTTTTACAATGGAAGATTACATAGGTAAGGTTTGTCCGTTTTGCAAAACGGATATCAAGGAGGGCGAAGCAGTAAAAGTTTGTCCTGCTTGCGGCGTTCCCCATCACGCAAGTTGTTGGGAAGAGAATAAGGGGTGCACGACTTCCGGCTGTTCCGAGCAACATAATGAAGCTCAGGGAGCCGCCCCAACAGATGTTTGTTCCAACTGTGGCGCGACATTGGGTGACGATCAATTATTCTGCCCGAAATGCGGGACCCCAAAAGCTGAAGTGAAAAAGAATGTATGCAGCAAATGCGGCGCTGAACTGCAAGAAGGGCAAGAATTTTGCTCGCAATGCGGTCAGAAAGTTGGGCTTGTAGTTGACACCGGAGTGAATTCCGCCGGTTCACAGTTCAATGCAGGGGTTAATAAGGCCAATGAGAAGAAAAAACCCATCATTATTGGCGTAGTTGCAATTGTAATAGCAACTATAGTTTTCAGCGTTTTAAAATTTGGAGGAACACTATTCCAAAGCAACGAGGAAAAATTGGCAATAGAAGCTGCCGAAGCTGTTCAAGAAATCCTCCTTTCTCCCAATTCGATACATATAATGAGCGTCTATGTTTCTGAAGAAATTCCCCGGCCTGAAGATGATGATGATGGTATTTGGACAAATCGTAAAGTGTTTATTTATTATTCCGCCACAAATAAAGGCGGCGGAATAACGGATAGAAACGCTTGCGTGTGGTTTTCGAACGATGGTACATATTCTGTTTACACGGAACATTCTGATACAGAAATCGAGTACGCCGACGATGACGAAGCCCTGTTCTACCGTCTGGAAAATCATATGATTCCAAGCAGCAGCGAATACAGCTCTTGGACAGAAATTGACGCTGACAAGGTTGAACAAGCGGTATTAAACGGATGAAGCCAATTGAATCGCACGAAGAACTCTTGAAAATGGTAGAGATGCACAATGATGTTCTTGAAAGAATAGACTCTGCCATTAAAAAGAAACAAAGCATAGAGGCTTGTTGGCTATGTTACGCTTGCTTTGAAAGTCGTATAACGCGGACACTTGAAAAAGTGTCTGCGTTATGCGATGAACAAAAATGCCTCCAAAACCCAAGGGTTGGAATCTCAACCCGAATTGCTTGCTTGAAAAGATTGAAAAACGTTTCTTACGCCGGAACGGAAAATTTTGACAAGCAACTTTTGGGAGAAATTCTCTCTTGGTGTAGAAAGCGAAACACCTTAGTCCACGCCTTGGTCACATTGAATAACTACTATGGAATGGATGCAAAATTCTTAAATTTAGCTAAAGAAGGCAGGCCTTTGGTTGAAAAACTTTATTCTCAAACCACCGATTTTAGAAATGAGTATTACAAATTGAGCGAAATGCCACCCTTTCCTAAAGAAATTTGCAATAAATGCAGATTACTCAAAAAGAAAAATGCGGTGAAACAAAAAAATGGGTAAAGTCCTTGTTGCGGTCGTTGATGCACCCGGAATAAAGAGCAAAAAACAGGTTGCATAAGACCGTAAGATACGGAAATGAAAAAATCCCTTTCCTTTTCTGAAAGGGATTTTTTATTGCTTAAAATAAACTTACAGGTCTTCTTCATCCGCTTCGCGGCCGAGTTTTTGCAAAAGCGTGTTCAAGCCTTGAAACTTCTTTGCCGGTGCGCGGTAAGTAAACGGCTCTTTTTTGAGCGTGTCGTAAAGCGGGTAAAGCGCGCCTTCCGTTTTTGCATAGGCGTTGGCGGTAACCGCGAACACCAAAATATCCTCGTCAATCGGCAGCGTCAGCGTGTCGGATTCGGTCGGCATTTCCGCATAGAATAAATAACACTGCTTCGCGATTTCGTCGCCGGCATCTATGTGCATATGGGTAAATTCCTGCGCAAGGCGGCAGGGTTTCACATAGCCTTTTTCGCCCATACTGTATAAATCCCACGCGCCGATGGCCTCAAAGCAATCCGGCACGAACACCTCTTCTGTCTTATCGCCGCAGCGAATCGACACGGTTTTGTCGCCGTTTCGGGAAGTGAGCAACAGCGCGACCGATTTTGTGCCTGCGGGCAAAGGCAGCACTTGTCCGCAGCAGATTACCGCGTTTTGTTCTTCTTTGGAAAGGGCAAACACCGCGTCGCGGCAGGCGACGGTTTCGGGGAACTGTTCTTTCGGAAGCGTGTAGCCGCCCAAAATCCCGCGCGCACGTTTGTGGTTCGAGGTCGCGGTCACCGCATTGTAGGCAAGCCGCACAGGTGTACTTGCAAGCACGGTTGCTTTTTCGGCGGGGGCGACTAACTCCAACGCAAAAGTCTTCGGCGCATAGGGCATAATATCAAACACCAGTTCGCCGTTCTCTATTTTCGCGTCGCCGAGCACTTCTTCGCTCGCGTTGCATTCGTAAGCGGCGGCAATGCCGTTCCCGATTTTCAAGCGCACGCCGGTGTGCGCTTTTCCCGCGCCCTCGTTGACACGGACAATCCACCGGCTGCCGTCCGATTCCTGTTTCATCGCGCGCAAAAGCACCGCGTCGTCGGAAACCGAGGCAAAGGAATAAACGCTCGGCAAAATGCCGTCGTTGCCGAGCGGCGCGTAAAACACGCGCATCGGTTGACTGAACTGCACGCCGGCGCGCTGGCTTTCGGTCAAATCCGCGCCCACGTGGGCAAAAATGCCGAATGCATAGCGGTTGCGCCCGAGGTCCATTTGGCTTTGTTGGCTTTCCTTGCGGAAATTGCCGCGCGGTGTGTGAATCCCGGTCAGGCGCAGCGTTTTTTTGTCGGGGTGGTCCCAGCCGTATTTGCAGTCGCTTAAAATTGTCACGCCGTAGTCCGTGCCGCTGATGTCGGCAAAATTCTGCGCCGGGACTTCGTAAAGTTTTTTAGTGTTCAAGCCGCGCCGGATAACGCCGAGCCCTAAATCATAAGACGCTTGCTCGTTTTCCACCGTCAGTGTAAACGGCGTTTTCAAAAGGGTTTTAAGGCTTCGCCACTCGATTTCATTTTCGACGCGCACGCTGTCGCTCGCTTCGCCCAAAACAAGGCGCTGCACAAATACGGACTCGCCGGCGGTGCGCCGGGTTTCCAAAACGACCCGTGCCGGTCCTTCTTCGACAATGCGGAAGGTCGGATTTTTGGCGTAATCGTGCGGCGGCGCCATAACTTCTCTGTAATCCAGCTCCCACGCCGGCCACATACGGCTGCCGTTGTATTTGCGAAGCTCCATACGAATCGGCGCGCTGAGCAGTTCTTTGTTTAGTGTTTTTGCAAAAACCGAAACAATATCGCCGTTGTCATCGAGCGTAACGCGGTACTGTTTGTTTTCGAGTGTGCGCGCGGTCACCGAAAGCCCCGTGTTTTGTGCGTAAGGCTTGTCGGCGGGGGTAATGCAATAGATTGCAATCCCGTTTGCCGGCACTTCGGCGGTGAAAACCACTTCGCCGCCGGAAATCTGCGCCGGAACGGCTTTCCCCGCGGCATTTTTCACGCGGACAAACTGCGTCCCCTCGGGCAAATCCACTTTGCAGGCGACCGCGTCGCGGCGCGTCCACTGCGTCGGGTTGCTGACGGCGACGGCAATGCCCTTTTGAAACGGCACCTGCATTTGCCGCACAACCGCTTCCACCGCGTTTTCGTAAATGCCGCCGAACTGATTTAACGACAGCATATAATCGTTCCAGCTGCGTTTGTAGCAGTGCTGCAAAGACGTGCCGGGCAGGTCGTCGTGGAACTGGTGCGCAATGACGCGCTTCCACGCGGTGTCAAGCCGCCCTTTCGGATAAGGTGCGGCGCCGAGCCAGTCCGCAAGCACGGAATAGCGTTCCGCCGCGTCGGCAAGCTGTTCGTTTTGCTTGTTCCAGCGTTTGCCGATGGCGCGCGAAGTGTAGCCGCCGACGCCGTGGTCGGTGGAAACCAATTCGTTGTTCCAAACCGGCAGTTTGGCTTTCTGTTCGTCGGAAAGCGCGTTCAAAATCCGGTGAATCCCGTCGGCGCTTACGATTTCAACGTCTATATTGGATTTATCATTTTTCCGTTTTTCGCTTACGACCGTGCGCACGGATTTGTCGGTCGGCGAACCGCCGCGGTCACCGGTGCCGTGCAACAAATAAGTCATCGGCAAATCATAGTCTTTGATATTCTTTTCGAGTTTCTGCGCCGCCTTTTTGTGGCCGCGCACGGTTTTCAGCGTCGCCGAATAGCTTTGCCCGTCTAACGAGGCAGTCACGCGGCTGCCGTCCACACCCTGCCAAAAACCTAAATCAAACGGAATGCCGTAAGCCGAGCTCCAGGTGAGCTTTTGCGTGGTGAAGCCTAAAAGCCCCGCGTGGTGAATAATCGACGGCAGCGCATAGCCGAAGCCGAAGCAGTCCGGCAGGTAAATGTCCACGCTTGTTTTGCCGAACGTGTCGCGGAAATAGTGGTTGCCGTATAAAATGTTGCGAAACAGCGCCTCGGGCGACGGCACATTGACATCGCCGTTTTCAAAAGCGCTCCCGGTCACAAACCAGCGCCCGTCGCGGATATAGTCGCAAAGCGTTTTGAATTTTTCCGGGTAATATTCCTGCATCAGCTCATAGCGGTAACTGCCCTCAAAGCTGAAAACATATTCCGGATATTTCTGAAACAGCCGGAAATTTTTGTCAAGCGTGGCGGGGATATATTCCCGCACGGTCTGTTCAAAATCCCAATTCCAGATTGTGTCAAGATGGGCGGTCGCTACGGTGTAGATGACCGGTTTTTGCTTTTTGTCCATGCAGCGAATCTCCTTTGGATTAGTTTGCTTTCTTATTTTTCTTGTGTGCGGCGTAAATCCCCGCCGTAAGTGCCGCGCCGGCAAGCGTTCCGGCAAACTTCGGCAGGAAACGGCTTCTGAATTCCGCGTAGCCGTGCTGTTTCATATAGAGGTTCCAAACTTTTTTCTGTACCAAGTCAGGATACAGCAAAATTTCGGAAGAAAAGTTTTTTAAATCGCGTTCATACAGCGTAACGGTGCGCACGCCGTGGTGCCAGCCGTAGCTGTAATAGGTGACCGCCGGCACCGCCACGAGGTGAATCCCGTCTTTAACCCCGGCAAAATCGTTGACGTGGTCGTGCCCGAAAAAGGCGCCGACAATATCGCCGCAGGCGCGCCACGAAGCAAACTGCCCGTGATTTCGGTTCGGCGAGCAGGGACCTTCGCGCAAACCGCCCTCGTAGACAAATTGCGGGTCCGGCAAATACCGTTGTTTTTCGTGTCCGCCGCTCCCGCGCACACCGGCAAGCTGCCACGCGGGCACTTCTTTAAATAAATCGTAAACCTCGGGTACGGCGATATGCTGAAACAAAAGGGACGGAAGCGGCACGCCGCCGTTTTTCTCGGTCAGTGCCGCCGAGGTTTTTTCATACCACGCAATCTGGTCTTCGTGCACATAGCCGTAGCCCCCGCCCTCTTCTTGCGGGGCGTAAGGGTTCGAGTCGAAAAACCAGAGGTTAAAAATATCCTTTTGCCCGCGGCTGTCTTTTAAAAGTAAATTGTAATTGCCCACGCCGGTCATCGGCTCGCCCTCGCACGAGAGGCAATTCGGGTACGCTTGAAACATCGACAGCAAAAGCTTTTTGGCTTCTTTTTCGGTCATGCCGTTTTTCGCGTTGCAAAGCCCCTCGTGGTCGTGGTTGCCGAACACAAGCGCAAACGGCACACCGCGATTATAAAGTTCGCTTGCCACGGCGTCCACCGCTTTTTGCGTCCGGCGTACATCGACCCGCGGCCAGTTGCCGCCGGTGTTGTCGCCCAGAAGTATCGCAAGGTCGGGTTTTGTTTTGTCGAGCGCCGCACAAAGCAGGTCTTTCGTCGGGCGGCGCGGGGTGTCGGTATCTTGAATATCCGCTAAAAGCAGAATTTTAAATTTTCCGTCGTGAAACTGCATAGTATTCTTTCTTCGCCGCAAGGGCACATTTTTATTCGGCTTCAGCGTTTCCGTGCTCTTTTTGGAACTGTTCAGCAAGCTCTTTGGAAACCGCTTCGCGGTGCTCGCGCATTTCAGCGTGAATCATTTGAAGCTTTTCGCCCTCTAAATCATAGAACGCGTAAGGAATCAGCGAGAACAGGTTGAGAACTGCGGGAATCATCGTGATAAGCCCCCACATCCAAAGGCGGGTGTTGGTGCCGGTGTCCGCCAAAATCATTTCTTCGCCGACCTGTTCAAGGCCGATAAGCGGAATAATCGCGGTGCCGAGCGCCGTGCTCAAGGAACCTGTCAGCTTGCTGATAAAGGTTAAAAGCGAGAACGTCGTGCCCTCGTTGCGTTCGTCGGTTTTCCACTCCATATAATCGACCGTGTCGCCGATCATCTTTGTCGGAATAACCATGTTGATGCTGCCGATAGCGCTTGTGAAAACGCCTTGGAGCGCCAAAAGCGGCACGATGATTTCCGGGCGCGTGTAATAGCGGCAGCCGGCAAGGAAAATCAAGGTTGTGACAATCGCTTTAAAAATCGTAATTCTTATAATAATCTGCTTGGAAGTCCAGCGTTTTTCGAGTTTCGGAATGAGTGCATAGGCGAAAAAGCCCATAATCGTGCCCGGAATCCCCGCGAGCAGGGAGAGGCTCGCAAGACCCAAAGACAGCTTGTAGAAATACTGGGTGAAGGTGTCGGCAATGCCGCCGACGGTGCTGATGATATTCGCACACACAATTAAAAGCAGCGGCTTGTTTTTAAACATATAGCGGAAACAGTCGAGCAATTTCGGCTCTTCGATGCTTTGCACCACGCGCTCGCGGGTGAAAATCCCGGCGAAGGAGAAAAGCACCATGCCCACGGTGCCGCCCAAAACGCCGAGGAACAAAAACATTTGCGCAAGCGTTACGGGGACAATGCCCGAAGTGCAAAGGTCAATGCCCAAGGTCACGACAATGCTCGGAATACCGCCGATGATGCTCGAAATGAACCGCGCCGAGGTAATGACGCGGGAGCGGTCCTGGGGGTTCGGCGAAATCGCGGCGGAAAGCCCCCAAAACGGAATATCGCCGATGGTGTAACACAATTCCCACAGGAAATAGGTGATGCACATATAAATGATTTTTGCCGTGGTGGACTGCACGCCGGACAAAAATTCCGCACCGCCGAAGAAAACGACGGTCATAATGCCTAACGGAATCGGGACAAACAAAAGATAAGGGCGCAGTTTGCCGTAGCGCGTGCGCGTGCGGTCGACAAGGCCGCCCATCAGCGGGTCGTTAAACGCGTCCCAGAGCCCTAACGCGAAAATCATCGTGGAAACGGCTTGTGCGGGCACGCCGAACACCGTGACCAGATAAAAGGTCAGCTGCATGCGCACCAAATTGTAGCCGATAACCTGCCCGCCGTTGGCGACGCCGTATAAAAAGGTCTCTTTGACCCCGACATAGCGCCGTTCGCGGACGGCTGTTTCGTTTTGCATCCAAATTCTCTCCCTTTTTATCCGATTCTCCGGGGAAACCCGGTTGTTTCCTATTTCGTGTAAACCGCGGCACACGCCGCAAGCAGCTGCCCCGGCTTTTCGTTGATTTTTCCCCACAGCTCCGCGCGGTAATAACGCCCCGGTAACAGGTCGACCGTCGCGGACAGTTCGCCGCGCCACGGCATTTCTAAAACGACCTCCCCGCCGTTTGTCAAAAGCCGCACGGTTTCGGGGTCCATTTTGTCGCCGGTTTTTAAAGCTTCCAATCTTTTTGTATCCGTATAGAATGTTAAATCGGTTGCGCCGCTTTTTACGGTGTCGCCGACACTTTCGCCGTTTGCGGTTTCAAAATAAAACAGCGGTCCTGCCGAAACGCAGGTGCGCCCCGAGAGAAGGGCCTGTTTCATTTTTGCGGGCGTGAGCGTTTCGCCGTCGCAAAGCAGATAGGTACACGCCGACAACAGCTTGTTGTTCGCCGTGCGGTGCCAGTCGCGCCCGAACGTCGGCGCAATGTGATAGCCTTTATCCAAAAGCGACTGCCAAAGTGCTATGGCTCGGCGGTTGGCGCTGTTTAAAAACGGGCAGCCTTCTGAAAAAATTTCTATGTAATTCACAAGTGACCAGTCATGAACGTGATAGTCCCAATGCCCGCCGGTGCAAATCGGCGTGCCGAGCTGAAAGGGGTGCGCCACGCCGCAAAGCCCGCCGTTTTCGTGGACCTGCCGCATCTTTTGGTCGATGGTATCGGGCACAGCGTCGCGCCAATCGACATATTGTTTACAGTCGAGCACCAGCATGTGCCCGAAATACGTCGTCCACTCCATACCTGGCAGAACGACCGGCGACGAAAACGCTTTTGTCTCTATAACGCCGCTGTCGGTGTTGTGGTCGGTTAAGTTAATGCCGTCCAAAAGCCGCTCACGCGCGGTGCGCATCAGTTCTTCGACTGAAAAATCCCCGTCGCTGTGGAGGGTGTGGCAGTGCAGTTCACAAGCAAACCAGTTGCGCATCATTCTCCCCCCTCTTCATAATCCACCGCGAGTTTGCAAGTGCAAGAGCCGGTTACGAGCGCGTGCACATGCAGCATTACACGCCAATCTCCGGCGGGGCAGGTGCGCGAAAGAAAGCCCGGCGAACTTTTTCCGGCGGACAAAATGTGCGTCTGCTGCGGATTTTGCCGATGCGCACAGCCGCGGTAACCCTCGGGGTCGTCAACCGACACGGTGATTAAATTCAAAAGGGGAGTGTAGGCGGAAGCGTCCGGGTAATTTACCCGTTCTTCTTGCGGAACATCACGCGCAAGGCAATCTTCGGCTTTCTGTTCGGCCGCTTCGCCCTCTAATTTTTTCGGCGCATAAGAAAAATGCACAACCACCTGTTTTGCCGCGGTCGGCAGGGAAAACGGCACGGCAATATTGGTTTTTTCCTGTTTCTCTGTCACAAGGATTTCTTTTTCAAAAACCGTTTTCATACTTTCTCCCCTGCGTATTGTTCCATAAATTCGGTAATGGTTTTTTGATAAAGCGCCGGCGCGGTGTAATAGCTTCGCGCGTGGACAGCGCCGGGCACGACAAGACGTTCTTTCTTTGTCGGGCAGGCGTCGTAAAGCGTCCCTTGCATAAACGTCGGCACGTAATCGTCTTTTTCGCCGTGGATAAAGAGCACCGGCTTTTTCGCGCAGCGCACGGCGTCCAGCGGCGACGCGTCACGGAACCGGTAGCCGCAGAAAATGCGGCAATACAAATCGCAGATATGCAAAACCGGAAAATCCGGCAAATGGAATGAAGTGTGTATTTGATAAGAAAATTCGTCCCACGCGGAAGTGTACGGACAGTCGGCAATGATTCCGCGAATTGCGGGGTCGTCGGCGTGGTTGCTCATCATCAGCACCGTTGCGCCGCCCATCGAAACGCCCAGCAGGAAAATTGCGCAGTCCGGGAAACGCGCCTTGCTGTAATTGACCCAAAGGAACGTGTCTTTGGACTCGTGCGTGCCGTAGCCCATATATTTCCCGTCGCTTTCGCCGCAGCCGCGGTGGTCGGGCATC
Source organism: Candidatus Fimenecus excrementavium (assembly GCA_018712805.1). GTDB lineage: Bacteria > Bacillota > Clostridia > Oscillospirales > Acutalibacteraceae > Fimenecus > Fimenecus excrementavium. The sequence continues at coordinate 92,669 of DVGI01000033.1, forward strand.
ACGAGCGTATAGCCGTTTTCATAGTAAAACGGCGCGCTTTGACAAAATTCGCCGAGGCCGCTGCTTCGCGCACCGTGGCAAGCGAGCACCAATTTTCCGTTCGGCTTTTTCGGCACCAAAACGTGCCCGCAAAGTTTCGCGCCGTCCGGCGCATGCAGCCACACGGTTTCTATCGGGAGCGCGTCGAGCGCCTTGCGGGCGGTTTCCATATCGTGCGCGTAATTGTCCGGCGCGCCCGCGCCCGCTATAAATTTTGCAAACCACTTCGGTGTGGGAAAGGGGTTTTGCCAGACAAGCTGTTTAAAAATCACGCCGCAAACGGCAAACAAAAGGACAAGCAGCGCGGCGAGAACGCCGAGCACGATAAAAACCGCGGTCACAAAAACGCCTCCCCTTTAACGAAGATAGTCGTTTAAATCATATTTCGCCGAAAAGCACCCGTGCGCCTCGGTGGAAAGTGCGCCCGCGATATTGGCAAGGCGGATGCATTCGCCGACCGGGAGCTTATGATACATTCCGAACACAAGGCCCGCAAGGAAATTGTCGCCCGCGCCGGTTTTGTCGATTGGTGTCGCTTCACCGGCGGGAAAATACTGTATTTCGCCGTCAATGATTGTGCAGCAGCCTTTTTTGCCGATTTTGACAATCGGCTGTTTCGTGTATTCGCAAAGCACGCGCAGCGCGTCTTCGGGCGTGTCGGTGTTTGTTAAAAACATTGCCTCTTTGTCGTTCGGGGTGAACATATCGGCATAGCGCAGCACCGCTTTGTGGTCGTCGAGCGTCTGTCCCTCTTCCCAGTGGACGTCATAGACGGTTTTGGTCCCGTCCGCCTGTAATTTTTTGAGAATTTCAGGACGCTGCGGCGCGAAGCAGACGTCCGCCCCTTTGAGGAAATCATAAATTTCGTCGTCGGAAAGGCTGTCCTCACCGATTCCGGAATCATAGGTCAAAATCCCGCGGTCGTCGGGGTAAGAATAAATCGTGCTGAAAATCACCGGGCTTTTGTCGCCTTTATAAAAGTTATGTACGTTGGTCGCGCCGTATTTGTCGAGAAGCATGCGCGCCGTGGCAGAGAGCATATCTTCGCCGAAAAATGTGCCGAAACGCGTGGGCACGCCCATTTTGCTTAACCGAATCGGCGTGACACAGGCGCCGCCGCCGAGCGTCATTTCAAAGTGCTTTGCGTAAAGCTCCTCCCCTTTTTCGGGAAAGCGCGGGAAATCCGCATAAATGCAATCTATGGTCAGTTGTGAAATTACGGCAACTCCGTTCATTTTTCCCACGCTCCGATATAATCTTGATATTGCTTGGCGTAAGCGTCCACGAGCGCTTCGGCAAGCGGATAAGAGCAAACCAGCGGGTGCAAAGTCAGCGCCTGTACCGCCTTTTGCCGGTTGTGGGTCATAATCGCTTCGACCGTCAGGTTTTCATATTGTTTTACCGTGCAGATTAAGTTTTTCTGCATTTCGGGTACATAATTTACCTTGTGGGGGTGCACGCCGTCGCGGTCCACCGTGCAGGAAAGCTCGCAAACGTCCTCCGGACGCAAAAAGTCAAGCGCACCGTTGTTCGGCACGGAAAGCACCATTTGCACGGGGCAGCCTGTGTGCTGCGCCTGAATAAACTCGAGCGCCACCGCCGCATAGCCGCCGTTGTCCGGCTGATGAATATATTCCTCCACCGTGGGGACGGGGAATTTTTCCGCGCGCTGTTTTCCCGATTCAATCGAAAAATAGCTGTCCTCACGCATGGCGTAGTGGAGCATAAAGCAGTGGAACGCCGCCTCGAAATCGTTGTCAATATCAATCTTCTGCAACTCTTTTAACATGTGCGCGTTGATGTCGCGAATGGTCTCGCCTCGGGTTTTGTCGCTTTTTAGAACCGAAGAAACCGCGCGGTCACGGAAATAATAGAAATAGAGATATTCATTCGGCAGGAAAGTTTCGCACATTTCGATAAGTTCGGGGTTAAACAGCCGCATTTCGGTATCTTTGTAAAGCCGCGGGTGGGAAAGGATTTTGTCGGTTGCGTCCTCGCCGTCCGCCTGAAAGCCCGAAAACCACGAAAGGTGGTTAAGGCCGAAACATTCCGCCGTAAAGGTTTCACAGCCGAGCATGGTTTTCAGCTGGCGGAAAAAGCCGCTCGGCGCGTCGCACACGCCGTAAACGCGCTCATAGCCCATTGTCCGAAGCGCTTGCGTAACAAGCCCGCTCGGGTTTGTGAAATTGAACATTTCCACCTTCGGCTTGGAAACACGCTTTGCAAGCTCGCAGTAATCGCGCAGCACGTGAACGGAACGCAGCGCCATAGCAAACCCGCCCGCACCGGTCGTCTCCTGCCCCAATACGCCGAGGTTTAACGCCGTGCGTTCGTCAAACACGCGGCCGTCGTCGTCGCCCGCGCGAATGGTCGTGATAATATAATCCGCGTCGCGCAAAGCCTCTTCGGCGTCGGTCGTGAGCGAAAACCGAAGCGTCGGCGCAATGCGCGCGGCAATGCCTTTTGCAATTTTTCCGTAAAGAGACAGCTTTTGGGCGTTAATATCCATAAACACCGTTTCTGTAATGCCGGTCGCTTCGGCGCCGAGCGCCAGCGACTTTGCTAAAAACGGAGAACGCACACCGCCCCCGCCGAGCACAGCCAGTTTCAAATCAAACCATCTCCCTTTCAGAATACACCGTCAAGTTGGATTGCATAATTTTGTCGCAGAGCGCCTGTGTCGGAAAATCCAAAAGAATCCAGCCTTGCGGCGCGTCGGTTTTCAGCGGATACGAAGAAAACCATTCGTTAATTCGTGCCGCATTTTCTGCGGGCACGCCCTTACCGCCGCAGGTGCTTAAATAATGCAGGCAAATGCGGCTTTCGGTGGGCTTGCAAATGTCTAAAAACGGCTTTGCACAGTCGTTCCATTTTTTGTCGGGCGCCAAACGGTAGCGGTCCTGCACAAGTGCTGTGCACCCCGGCGCCATCACAACAGGCAACGGAACCGTCTCGGTGCGGGATTTTTGGCTTTCCCAAACGGAAAAGTCCAACCCGCAAGGCAGCGGCAAATCCGGCGACTGGATATAGCGGCGGAAAAGCACCAGCTTTCCGCGGCACTCACGGAGCGTCGGCACGCGGTTTTCAAGATACCACAAAGCCGCGTTGGGCTTGATAAAATCCTTATAAAACCGTTCGGCAAATTCGATTTCGCGGCTTCCGCGGTCGAGTTTCACACTTAAAACCAGCGTTTCACGCGGGTTTTCTTTTAAAAAGGACGTGCAAAACGAAAACACCTCGTCAAAATACAGGGGCTTTTTGGTGTTCTCTCCACGGTAACAGTCGGCGAACGCGTGCACCAAGCGAAGACCTTTGCGGTCTTCATACAATCGAATATCCAAAAACCGAACGCCCATTTGAAGCTGTTCGGGGATTGTTTTGTTTTGACAGCGGGCAAACTTGGAAAGCGAAACAAACGCGGTTGCGCTGTCGTGCGTGCCGGCCAAATTAAGCTTGGAAAGCGGAATTTCCCCCGGCAGCACAGATAAAATCAGCTTTTCCTGCATGCTTTGTCACCTCGGAAAATATCATACCTTATCCAGGTAAAAAAAGCAATATTTTACAGTCGGATTTCACGAAAAAGCGTTTAATATATTGCTTTTGCACAAACGCGTTGTTATAATGATTTTCAAGGAGAAAGGAAGGTTGATTATGAAAAAGTCCGGTGTTTTATCCGTTTTGCTTATCTTGGCGATGCTCGCAATTTGCTTTGTGCCCGCGGCAGGCGCACCGAAAGCAGCAGACGCTGCCGCTTCGGTCGCCGCTGACTGGCATTTCAGCGAAGACAGCGTGCTTTCCGGCTCACTTGAAAACGGCGACCTTGTTTTAAAAGACCAAAGCGGAAACGGCAACAATTTGGTGCTTTCGGGTTCGAACGCCGAAAAATATCTGCAATTTTCAAGCGACACGATGTATGACGGCACGTCGGGGAGTTTGACACTCAACAACGAAAAGCAGAAAATTTTAGGCCGCGGTGCGGAATTCATCACCGCCGACGACGCGCCGATTAACAAAGAAACATTTCGCGACGGCTACACGATTGAGCTTATCTATAAACTCCCGGACGATTTTGCCGGCGAGGACGCTTGGATGGGGCTGCTTGCGCGCAAAGGCAAGTGCGAAACGATGACCGAAACGCGCAAATGCACGATGAGCCTTGCGGTTTCAAACTGCAAAGAACTGCAATTCTTAACCGCCAACGCCGACGACAGCCACGAAATGGATTCCGCGTGGTCGGTTTCGATGGACAAAGGCGGGGTGTGGTATCACATTGCGATTGTCTCAGACGGACACACGATTTCAACCTATGTCAACGGCTGTGAAGCGTTCCGCGACTATGAAAGCGACGAAATGCAGGGCATGTTTGCTTCGCCCGACGCCGGACAGTTTGTCGTCGGCGGCTATGATAACGGCATTTCCGACCACCATGCGCGCGGCGCGCTCCAACAGGTGCGTATCAGCGCGGCGCCTTTGGATAAATCCCAGTGGCTCATTCCCGACCCGGAAAATTATATCGACGAATACGGCGAGAATCTGCCGTTTACCAACCTTTCTAAAACAAGCTATAACGTCATATTCCTGCCGGATATTCAAAACGCCACCGAATTCCGCCCGCAGGTGCTTTACACCGCGGCGCAGTGGCTTTCCGACAACCGTGACACCGTGCGCCCCGCCGCAATCGTCAGCCTCGGCGACACGGTTAACACCTATTCCGACCCGGAACAGTGGGACAACGCGCTGACCTTTTATAACACCCTCGAAACGGTCGGCTGTCCGCTGTTGCAGCAGCCGGGCAACCACGATTACGGCGACAACTATTATTTAGACGCGTTCGGGCCGCAAAGCGCGTTCGGCGCGCGGCAGACGCAAAACGGCGTTGTTTATTCGCCGTCGGGCTTTTCTTCTTACATGTTCTTTGACGCCGGGAGTTATCATTACATGGTGCTTTCGATTTCCATGGCGCACGTTGACGACGAAGAAGAGCGCGCGTGGATGGACGAAGCGCTCACAACCTATGCCGACTGCCCGACGATTGTCACAAGCCACAGTTTCCAGGATTGCGACGCGGCGAAGCCCGACGAAGTCGTGTTAAACGACCACGGCAAAAGCATTTGGGAAATTGTCCGCCGCCACAACCAGGTGTTTATGATGATTTCCGGCCACAACCACGGCGCCGGGGAAGAAGTGCTCAAAAACGACAGCGGCAACGAAGTGTTCAGCATTTTAGCGGACTACCAGTTCTCTTATAACGGCGGCAACGCGTTTTTCAAATTCGCCGAATTTGACGAAGCCGCGAACTGCATTCGCCTTTCCACGTTTTCGCCTTACGCCGCAACGTTACCGCAAAATGAGCGCACATTCTTTGACGTTAACTACATGACCGGCGCGGGCAATTACACCGTTTATCAGATTGATTTCGAGACCCGGTTCGAGGGGTTAAAAGCCTCCGCCGACCGCGAAGATTATCAAGCCGCGCTTAAAGCCGCCGGTGCATCTTCGCAAAATGCGTTGTTTGAAAATGTGAAAACCGTAAGTGCCGCCGACGCGCACACCGTAGACACCTCTTCGGGGAATGTAGTCTGGATTGTCGTTTTGTGCGTTGCCGCGGTAGTTGTCATTCTTTTGGTCGTTTGCCTTGCGGTCAAACGCAAAAAGAAAAAAACGGCGCAAAAAGCCGAAAATAACCAATAACATAGAAAAAGGAAGACCGATATGACCGAAAAAGAACGTATGTTAAACGGGGACCTGTATTTGGACACAGACCCGGAGCTTTTGATGCTGTTGGGCAAATCCAAACGCTTTTGTGCACGCTACAACCGCACGCGGGCGCTCGCATTTAAAAAGCGGGAAATGATGCTTCGCCGCTTTTTGAAAAGCGTGGGCAAAAATGTGTGCATTAACCCGCCGTTTTACTGCGACTACGGTTGTCACATTTCCGTAGGCGACAACTTTTTCGCCAATTTTGACTGTATTCTTCTCGACGTCAACACCATCACAATCGGCAATAACGTGCTGTTCGGGCCGCGCGTCTGCCTGTTTACGGCGGGGCACCCGCTGGACGCGGGCGTGCGCCGGGAGTTACTGGAATTCGGCAAACCGATTGTGATAGGTGACGACGTGTGGCTCGGCGGCAACGTCACGGTAAACCCAGGCGTCACGATTGGGAGCAACGTGGTCATCGGCTCCGGCTCGGTGGTCACGAAAGACATTCCCTCGGGCGTTATTGCGGCGGGGAACCCCTGCCGCGTGCTGCGGGAGCTCACAGACAAAGACCGCGCCGAATGGGAAGCGCAGAAACAGGCGTATTGGGACAGCAAAAAATAAGACCAAACCAAAAAAGAAAACCGGCAGAGTTTTTTCTCTGCCGGTCTTTTTCTGTCTTTATTTTTTTATTTCTTTTTCGTCGTGCTGTTTTTCGCTGCCGGTTTTTTCGCGGCGGGCTTTTCCGCCTTTTCCGCTTTTGCGGCGGGGGCTTTTGCCGGCGCGGTTTTTGCCTTTTTCACCGGCGTTTCCTTGTGGAGCGAGTCCGACTTCGGACGCTCCGGCGGGAACACAGACTTCGTGTGCCAAATGTCACGCGCATATTCGTTGATGGCGCGGTCTGCGGCAAAGCGGCCGGCGCCGGAAATGTTCATCAACGATTTGCGGTTCCAGTCGGTGCGGTCGGCGTAAGTGCGAACCGCCTCCTGCTGGGCGCGGCGATAATCGGCGAAATCCGCAAGCACCATATAGGGGTCGTTGTTCAAAAGCGTGCCGCCGATTTCCGGGAACTGCTTGCCGGCGATGCCGACGCGGTTGATAAAGTCAATGGTGTTGTGCAGCTCGGCATTGTTATTGTAATAATTCTGCGGGTTATAGCCGCGGCGTTTGAGCTGTTCGACTTCGGGGGTCTTCATACCGAAAATGAAGATATTGTCTTCGCCCACCGCGTCGAAAATCTCGATGTTCGCGCCGTCCATGGTGCCTAAGGTAATTGCGCCGTTGAGCATCAGTTTCATGTTGCCCGTGCCGCTCGCTTCCGTGCCGGCAAGCGAAATCTGTTCGGAAATATCCGCCGCGGGCATCAGGTTTTCCGCCATGGTGACGTTATAATCTTCACAATAGACCACTTTCAGGCGGCCGCGCACGTCGGGGTCGTTGTTGATAAGGTCGCCCAAAGCGCAGATAAAGCTGATAATCTTTTTCGCCATGAAATAGCCCGGCGCCGCTTTCGCACCGAAAATATAGGTGTGCGGCGTGACTTCGGCGTTGGGATTCGCCTTAATCGCGAGGTATTCGGTCAAAATGTTCAAAGCGTTTAAGTGCTGACGCTTGTATTCGTGGAGACGTTTGACCTGCACGTCGAAAATCGAATCCGGGTCCAAAACAATGCCGGTGTTCTTTTCCACATGCTCAGCAAACGCTTCTTTGTTGTGGCGTTTGATGCGCTCGAGCGCTTCCAAAACACTCGGGTCGTCTTTGTATTCGCGCAGCTTCAAAAGCTCGTCGGCGTGATAGACAAAGCCGCCGCCAATGAGTTCTTCGAGGAGCTTCGTAAGCTCGGGGTTCGACTGGCACAGCCAGCGGCGGTGCGCAATCCCGTTGGTGACGTTTTTAAACTTGTTGGGCGTGAGCATATAGAAATCGTGGAACACGGATTCCTTGAGGATTTCGCTGTGCAGCGCGGAAACGCCGTTGACGGAGTGCGCGGACGCGACGCAAAGATTCGCCATGCGAACTACGCCGTTGGACATAATCGCCATGCGCTCGACCTGGTCGGCGTTTTGGGTCGCCTGCCAGACGAAATTGCGGAAGCGGTTGTCGATTTCTTTGGTAATCTGCCAAATTCGCGGCATCAAGCGCTTGTAAAGATCCTCGGGCCAACATTCGAGTGCTTCTTTCATCACGGTGTGGTTGGTGTAAGCAATCGCGTTCGTGACAATCTTCCACGCGTCGTCCCAGCCGTAGCCGCATTCGTCAAGCAAAATCCGCATAAGCTCGGGCACGGCAAGCGTCGGGTGTGTGTCGTTGATATGCACGGCGGCCTTTTCGGCAAAATTGTCCATCGTGCCGTACACGCGCAGGTGACGGTGAACGATGTCCTGCACGGAAGCGGAAACTAAGAAATACTGCTGGCGCAGACGCAAAGATTTGCCTTCCGGGTGGTTGTCGGCGGGGTAAAGGACTTTCGAGATAACCTCCGCCATGGCGTTTTGCTCCATCGCGCGCATATAGTCGCCCTGGTTAAACAGCGACATATCGAGCGCCGGGGCTTTCGCCGACCACAGGCGCAGAACGGAAATGCCCTTGCCGTCTTTGCCCGCGACATACATATCATAAGGCACCGCCTGAACGGGCTTGTAGTTGACAAGTTCGACGTGGTGGAACTGATTGTCCCAGGAATCGTGAACTTCGCCCTCAAAGCGGACTTCCAGCGCACTTTCTTCGTGCGGCACAAGCCACACGTCGCCGCCGGGCAGCCAGAAATCGGGCAGCTCCGTTTGCCAGCCGTCGACCAGTTTCTGTTTGAAAATACCCGCTTCGTAAAGAATCGAATAGCCGCGCGCGGGGTAGCCTTGCGTTGCAAGGCCGTCAAGGTAGCAGGCGGCAAGTCGACCGAGTCCCCCGTTGCCGAGACCCGCGTCGGGTTCGCACGCATAAAGGTTTTCAAGCTTCACGCCGTAATCGGCAAGAACGCTTTCAAAAACGTCGGTCAAATTGAGATTGTAAAGGTTGTTTTTTAAGGAGCGGCCCATTAAGAATTCCATACAGAGGTAATAAATCTTTTTGGTGCCGGCCTTATCCGCTTCTTCGGAAAATTCCGCGCGGCCCTGGCTCATCATATCGCGCAAAATCAGCGCGATGGCCTTATAATACTGTTCGTCGGTCGCTTCTTCCGGCGACACGCCCATGAAGTGCGACAGCTTTGCCGACAACAGCTCCTTTGCTTTCTTCTTAGATAACGCGTAATTCATATATTCCTCCAAAAAAACTTTGAAAAATAGCCTTTTAGAAAGTATCTTTTGTATATATTATACTAATTTCCCTATAATTTCAACCATAAGGGGATAAGAAATTGGCTTTCCGCCGGATTTCAGCGATATATACAAAATCAGAGCTTCAGTTTTGAAAGGGCGTTTTGTGCCGCTTCGTAGCCCTCGCGGTAAAGCCGTTCAAGTTTTTTCTCGTTTTTTGTAAATGCGGTGACATGGTAACCGCCCGCGGGCGCCAAAATGACCGCCCTACCCTCGGAAGCCAGCGCACGGGCTTTTTCGACGCCGCGGTTATAGACGTCTGCGCGCATTTTCAGTTCTTTGACAATATTAGGATACGCCCGCAGCGCCCTTGTATACGCTGCGCGGAAATGCTCGGGCTTTTTGACAAAATCCAAAGGCTTTGTCAGAACCACCAGCAGCCGGTCGCAGCCGTCCGCGAGCGCCTTTTCCACCGGCACGGGGTCGGCCACGCCACCGTCAAAATACAGACTGTCGCCGACTTTGTAAGGCTTGCAAACCCCCGGAATCGCGCACGAACCTTTCAGCGGCGAAAGGTCGTCGGTGTGGAAATTCGCGTTGGTGAAATACTGCGGTTTGCCGTTGTCGGCGCGTGTCGCCACCGTTATGAGCGTCTGCCCGGCTCTAAAAAACGCTTCGTAATCGACCGGGTCTTCGCCGCCTGTCACGGAAAGCGTGCCGTACACATAATCCAAATCAAAATAGGAGCGTTTTTTGAGGAAATTTTGAAGGCTCATATATTCCGGTCGCATGGCATAGCGCGTGTAAAAGCGGTAATTGCGCCCGCGCTGTTTCGCGATATAGGAAATCAGATTGGCGCTCCCCGCGGAAACGCCGATGCAATACGGCAAATAGACTTTTTCATCCAACAGGCAGTCGGTTACGCCTGCGCCGAAAATGCCGCGCATGCCGCCGCCGACATCTAAAATTCCCGTCATAAAATCGCTCCTTTTTTCGTTTCCATATTATTAAGGCACAAAACGAGAGAAAATGCAAGGGGAAGCGCGTCGGCAAAATGTATAATGAAAACGCCCCTGTTACGTAGGCGTTTGCAAAAGATTGTCTATTGACAGCCGGAAAAGTTTAGTATATAATAACAAGGCTGATTCGGCATACACGGATTTTGGCGCAGACCTGATTCTCATCGGGTGTTCACCTAACCTTCTTCTGTGTTGCGCGACAGGCAAAATTTAAAATGAGGTGAAAAAAATGACAAAAGAAGAAAAGCAGGCCATTATGGCGGAATATGCGACACATGAAGGCGACACCGGTTCTCCCGAAGTGCAGGTTGCCGTGCTCACCAAACGCATCAACGATTTGACCGAGCACTTAAAAAACCACAAGAAAGATCATCATTCCAGACGCGGTCTTTTGATGATGGTCGGTCACAGACGCAACCTTCTCGCATACTTGCAGAAAACCGACATTGAAAGATACCGTGCGCTTATCGCGAAACTCGGTATTCGTAAATAAGTTTTCCGTTAAGGCAAGCAGCCGCCGCGCTGCTTGCCTTGAATTGCTTTTAAAGGCCTAACCAATTTTGCATCCAGCCGAGGCTTTTTGGTCGTTTTAGCGGTAAATGGAGCGCTTCAAAAAACGGAACGCCGCATTTATTGCTAAAACTGAAAATGCCTCGCGGAAATATAAAAGAAAAAGAGGTATATTCATGTTTTTCAAAGACTTTAAAGTATTTGAAACCGAACTTGCCGGCAGACCGTTAAAGGTTGAAGTCGGCAAAATGGCACAGCTTGCCGGCGGCAGCTGCCTGATTCGCTACGGCGAAACCGAAGTGCTCTGCACCGCCACCATGTCCGCAAAGCCGCGCGAGGGCGTGGACTTCTTCCCGCTTTCGGTGGACTTTGAAGAAAAGCTGTATTCCGTCGGCCGGATTCCCGGCTCGTTTTTGCGCCGTGAGGGCAAAGCTTCCGAAAAAGCGACGCTCGCTTCTCGTGTGATTGACCGCCCGATTCGTCCGCTGTTCCCGAAAGATATGCGCAACGACGTCGGCGTGGTTGCAACGGTTATGTCCGTTGACCCCGACTGCTCGCCGGAAATCACCGCGATGATCGGTGTTTCCGTTGCCATCAGCATTTCCGAAATTCCGTGGGACGGCCCCATAAGCGGCGTTTCCGTCGGCCTTGTGGACGGCGAATATGTCATCAACCCGACCGAGGCACAGCGCGAAGTTTCCCAAATGGCGGTTACCGTCGCTTCCACCGATTCTTTGGTTGCGATGATTGAAGCGGGCGCAAACGAAGTGCCCAACGACGTGATGTTTGACGGCATTATGTTCGGTCACGAAGCCAACCAGAAGATTGTCGAATTCATCAAAGGCATCCGCGACGAAGTCGGCAAGAAAAAGGTTGAATTTCCGTCGAACGACCCGCCGGAAGAAATGTATGAAGCGATTAAAGAATTCGCGATTGACGACGTGCGCGCCGCGCTCGACACCGACGACAAACGCGTCCGTGACGAAAGACTCAAACCCATTTATGAAGCGGTACACGCAAAATTCGACGAAGTTTACCCCGAAGACGCTGCGAAGATTGAAGACTGCCTTTACAAATTGCAGAAATTCATCGTTCGCCGCTGGCTTTTGGACGACGGCAAGCGCGTTGACGGCAGAGGCATTGATGAAATCCGTCCGCTGAACGCCGAAATCGACCTGCTTTCCCGCGTACACGGTTCGGGCATGTTCACCCGCGGCCAGACGCAGTGCCTTTCGATTACGACCCTCGGGCCGATGAGCAACTGCCAGCTGCTTGACGGCATCGACAGCCAGACCGAGAAACGCTATATGCACCACTACAACTTCCCGTCCTACTCCGTCGGCGAAACCAAGCCGTCGAGAGGTCCGGGCAGACGTGAAATCGGTCACGGTGCGCTCGCAGAACGCGCGCTGCTGCCGGTCATTCCGTCGGTGGAAGAATTCCCCTACTGCATCCGTGTGGTCTCCGAAGTGCTTTCCTCCAACGGTTCCACTTCCCAGGGCTCGATTTGCGGTTCTACCTTGTCGCTGATGGCGGCAGGCGTGCCGATTAAAGCGCCGGTTGCCGGTATCTCCTGCGGTCTTGTGACCGAGGGCGACCGCTTCATGACCATGGTTGACATTCAGGGTCTTGAAGATTTCTTCGGCGACATGGACTTCAAAGTTGCCGGCACAAAGAAAGGCATCACCGCCATTCAGATGGACTTGAAGGTTCACGGCCTTACCCCCGCGATTATCCGTGAGGCGCTCGACAAAACCTACGCCGCACGCTGCTATATTTTAGATGAAATCATGCTGCCGGTCATTTCCGAGCCGCGCAAAGAGCTTTCCAAGTGGGCGCCCAAGATGCTCACCACCAAGATTGACCCCGACAAGATCGGCGACGTTATCGGCAAGCAGGGCAAAGTCATTCAGAAGATTTGCGCAGAATGCGACTGCAAGATTGACGTCAACGAAGACGGTCAGGTGTTCGTTTCCGCGCTGGATCTCGACAATGCGAAGAAAGCGGTCTTTATTGTCGACACCATCGCAAACGGCCCCGAAGTCGGCGCAATTTATAAGGGCGTTGTCACCCGCCTGATGAGCTTCGGCGTGTTCGTCGAAATCGTCCCCGGTGTGGAAGGCATGGTCCACATCAGCCACCTCGACGTCAAACGCACCGAAAAGGTCGAAGACGTTGTCAACGTCGGTGATGAAATCATCGTCAAGGTGCTTCCGCGTGACGAACAGGGCAGACTGAACCTTTCCCGCCGCGAAGCGCTGATTGAAGTCGAAGGCTTAACCCCGGAAAATGAGGTTCCCGAACGCCGCCCGGCGCGCCGCGATTCGCATCGTCCGAGAAGAGACAGACACTAATTATTAACGGCTTTTTGCCGACTTGAAAAGCACCCGTTTTTGCGGGTGCTTTTTTGGTTCGCTTGCAAAAAAAGGCGTTTTGTGCTATACTACTGTAAATCTGTATGTAAAGAGGTCCGGTTATGCTGGAAAAGCTTTATAACAACATATATTACCTCGGCTTAAAAAGCGGGTATATGCTGCGCAACTTTTTCCGCTGGTTCGGGAAAAAGATTCGTGTGCCCTTAAAAGCTGTCGGCTCGGTGCTTTTGGCTGCCCTGCTGATGGTCGGGCGCGCCTTGCGCAAAACTTTCGGCTATCTTTTCAAAGAGCTTCGCGACCTGATTTCGGACATTCGCCGTGTGTTCGGCACGATTGTTTCTCTTTTTAAAAACGACCGTCAGCACGCCCCGGCGATTTTAAAGTCTTATATTGCAAAAGCGTTTCGCCTGCACGGTGTGGTTTTCCGCTTTGCGGTGAACACCGCGCTGCCGATTGCCGCTTTTGTCGTGCTGTGCGTCACCATTCACCATTACAGTTCCCAGACCTTCGCGCTGGAAATCACTTATAACAACGCGGTGATTGGCTGCGTTACCTCGGAATCGGTGTTCCACGACGCGCAGGAACAGGCCGCCGAACGGCTTTCCGCCGCGACACAGGCAAACGCCTCCGACAACCTTTCCGACGTTACCGCCACCTACACAATAAAACCGGTCAAACTGACCGAGGTGACCGATGCGTCGCGCCTTTGCAGCGAAATTTTAGAGCACAGCAACAAAAAAATCACCAACGCGTGCGGCATTTACATTGACGGCGAATTCCTTTGCGCCGTGAAAAACGAGACTGACGCCACAACGGTGTTTGACAGTATTTTGAAAAACTATGAAACCGGCAACGCCAACGAAGTGGTCGGTTTTGTGGAAGATATTTCTTATGTCCAGGGGCTTTATCCCGATTCGGCCGACACCATTTGGGACGCGCAGCAGCTCGCCGACAAATTAAACTCGAAAAAGAGCGCCGCGCAGTATTACACTGTGGAAGCGGGCGACACGGTTTCGGGTATCGCGCAGAAAGTCGGGCTTTCTACCGCGACGTTGTTCGCACAAAACCCCGGACTTACCGAGACCATTCACATCGGGCAGCAGCTGCTCATTTCCCGCGAGGTCAACTACATTCAGGTGCAGATTACCCGCACCGAAACCCGCACGGTTTCCGTGCCGTATGAGACCGAACGGGTAGAAACTTCGAGCTTGTATTCCGGCACGAAGCGTGTGAAAACCAAAGGTGTCAACGGCGAACAGGTGGTCACCGAGCTCGTGACTTATGTGGACGGCGTGCGCACTTCGGCGAAAGAAGTTTCGCGCGTCACGACCAAACAGCCGGTCACCGAAGTCATTCAGGTCGGCACCAAAAAAGCGTATTCCTCCGGCTATTCGGGCTCTTATTCCACAACCAGTTACGGCGGGCGCTTCATTTGGCCGGCAATCGGCGCTTATTCGATTTCTTCCGGCTACGGCGGCTCGCGCCGCCACGGCGGTATTGACATTGTCAAACCCGGCGGGCACAGCACCGGCGCGCTGGTCGTCGCCGCGGGAAGCGGTACCGTCACCACCGCGGGATACCACTCCAGCTATGGCTATTACGTAATCATCAACCACGGCGGCGGTGTTTCCACGCTGTATGCACATATGATCCGCGGTTCTTTGAAAGTTTCCGCCGGTCAGCGCGTTTCGGCGGGGCAGGCCATCGGCAATATCGGTTCCACCGGCAACGTAACCGGCCCGCACCTGCATTTCGAAGTGCGCATCAACGGCAACCGCGTCAATCCGCGGCCGTATCTCGGCAGATAAAAGTCTATTCTAAAAATGGAAACCGCTCGTGCAAAACTGCACGGGCGGTTTTTGTGCTTCTCCGTTTTTTAATCATAAAAGCGTGTAGGCAAAATCCTCGTAAAGGAGCGTGCACCCTTCGGTGATTCCTTCCGGGAGGAGGGCGCGCGCCATCGGGATTTCAGCGTCACTTTCACAGTCTGTGCGCTTTAAAATCGCATAATCACCGTCAAAACGCAGCACGGTAAACGTCATCGGTTCCATAAAAATCTCCTTTTACGCTTTCAAAAAGCCTTTTTGATAACAGGTTTCCACGGCGTGTTCGACAAACGGCCAAAGCGCGGGCATCACCGTTTTTACAAGCTCGTTGCGTTTATACACCTGTGCGCGCGTCACCGTGCGCCCAACCCACGAAGCGCCGTTTGTAAAGTAATTTAACAACAGCGGCTGCAGCCTGTCGACCGCCGCCGCAAATTGCGCGTCGTCGGTTTCGGCGCGGTCAAATTCTTCCCAGAGTGCGCGGTAAGCTTTCCCCTGTTCTTCCGGGAGAAGCGCCGCGACTTTATCCGCCGCCGCCTGTTCACGCGCCGCCTGCGTCGCCACCACGTCGCTGTCAAAACAAGGGGTGTCGCCCGCGTAAATCTCAACAAGGTCGTGAATCAGAAGCATCCGAATCGCTCTGTCCACTTGCACCTGGGGCTTTGCGTAAGGCGCAAGCGTCATCGCCATCACCGCGGCGTGCCAGGAGTGGCCCGCGTCGTCCTCGCGGCGACCCTCTTCAATCACATGGTTTTGCCGCAGGACCGATTTCATGCGGTCAATTTCTTTTAAAAATAAAATCTGTTTTTCTAAATCCCGATTTTCCATAAAGAACCTTCTTTCATCACCGCCTGCGCCGCCGCCGATAACAGCGCGGGCGCATTTTTTATGGCTTCCTGCGTCGTAATCTCAGGCGTTTTCAAACGGATTGCATAAGCAAATCCGGCTTTTTGCGCGTCAAAACCGCTTGCTATGTCGCCGCTTATTAAAACACAGGGTACATTATATTTTTGCGCGAGCTTGCAAACGCGCGCGGGCAGTTTTCCGAATGCGGTCTGTGCGTCGGTTCGACCCTCGCCGGTAATCACCAAATCTGCATTTTGGAGTTTTGCTTCCAGCGCGCAAGCGCCCGCCAAAACGGAAAAGCCGCTGACAATTTCCCCACCGAAAAACGCATACAGCCCGCCGCAAAGTCCGCCCGCCGCGCCGGCGCCCGGAAGCGCATCTACCGCGCGGCCGAATGTCGTTTTGTAAAGCTTTGCAAGGTTGCGAAGCCCGCGGTCCAAAAGCGCAATATCGTCTTTCCCGGCGCCTTTTTGCGGCGCAAAAACCGCCGCCGCGCCGTTTTTGCCGAAAAACGGATTGGTCACGTCGCAGGCAAATTGAAACGAAACGCCCGCAAAATCTTCAGACTTCGGCAGCACGATTTTTTGCACGTTAACCATGTTTTCCCCAATCGGCGAAAGCGGCTCGCCGTTTTCATCTAAAAACTGCACCCCGAGCGCCGAAAGCGCGCCCATGCCGCCGTCGGTCGTCGCGCTGCCACCGAGTCCCACGATAATCCGCTTTGGTTGAAGTTGCAGCGCTGCCTTTATCAGTTCGCCTGTGCCGTAAGTTGTCGCTTTTCGCGTTTGTAGTTGATTTTTATCTATCCCCTGAATGCCGGACGCCTGCGCCATTTCCACAACGGCGGTTTCGCCGTCGGGCGACAGCGCCAAACAGGCGGTTTTCTTTCGAAAATAGGCGTCTGTCACGAGAAATAGGCGCAGTTCTCCGCCGCACCCCGCGGCAAAGCAAGAAGCCGTGCCCTCGCCGCCGTCTGCCAATGGCACAGAAAGCACTCCTGCAGTCGCGCACGCCGAGACAATCCCCTCTTCGAGCGCGCGGCAGACTTCCGGCGCGGAAAGGCAATCTTTAAACGCGTCCGGCGCGAGTAAAATGCGCATAGGCGCCCTCCTTTTTATCCCATCATATAGCCGAAAATCTCGCGCAGGGTATCGAGCGGCATTTGATTTTCGGCGATTTTCACGGAAATGTTTTTCCTGCCGAAGTCGGCAACCGAAACCCGCCCGCGCATCGCGCTGGAAAGGTTGAGCACCATAGACGTGTCGATTTCATGGACATATAAAATAACCGTCTGCCCTTTTTGCCCGATTTCGTAAATGCCTTTCGCCGCCGCGGCGTTGCGCAGAAGCGAAATATCAATAAGACCGTCCACGGAATGCGGAATCTCGCCGAACCGGTCGCGCAGTTCGTCGCGGACATCCGCGGCGTCCTCGGCGCTTCGAATATCCGCAATTCGGCGGTAAACGCTCAGGCGCTGCGGGATATTGTCGATATAGGATTCGGGAATGTGGGCATCCACCTGCATATCCACAAGACATTCTTTTTGGCGGTTGGGGTTCTTTTCGCCTTTTTCCTCGCTGACCGCTTCGCCCAACAGTTGCAAATACATATCATAGCCGACGGCTTCCATGTGCCCGTGCTGCTGCGCGCCGAGCACATTGCCCGCGCCGCGGATTTCCAAATCACGCATCGCGATTTTAAAGCCGGAGCCAAATTCCGTGTATTCGCGAATCGCCGCAAGTCTCCGGCTTGCAACTTCGGAAAGCTCCTTGCCGCGCCGGAACGTGAAATAGGCGCTCGCCCGCCGCGCACTTCTGCCCACGCGCCCGCGGATTTGGTGAAGCTGGGCAAGCCCCAAGCGGTCGGCGTCTTCAATAATCAGCGTGTTGCAGTTAGGCACGTCGACGCCGGTTTCAATAATCGTCGTGCAGACGAGAATATCAATTTCTCCCTCCAAAAGCTTGCGCCAAATGTCGCTCAATTCTTCCTCGTTCATTTTGCCGTGCGCCACGGCGACACGCGCTACGGGGAGCAGTTCGCGGATTTCCAGCGCACGCTTTTCAATCGTTTCCACGCGGTTGTGCAAGAAATAGACCTGCCCGCCGCGCCGCAGTTCTTTTTCCATTGCCTGCAGCAGCACGCCCATGTCGTATTCCAAAACATAAGTCTGGACCGGGTAGCGGTCCTGCGGGGCTTCTTCAATAACCGACATATCGCGAATGCCGGTCATTGCCATGTTGAGCGTTCGCGGAATCGGGGTTGCCGACAGCGTTAAAACGTCGACCGTCGGGAACAGCTCTTTGAGCTTTTCTTTCTGCGCCACGCCGAAACGCTGTTCTTCGTCGACAATCAAAAGCCCAAGATCTTTAAATTCCACGTCTTTGGAAACAAGCCGGTGCGTGCCGACGATTAAGTCGATATTGCCGCAGCGCAGGTCGCGCAGGATTTTCGCCTGTTGGGTCGGTGTGCGGAAGCGGGAAATCATTTCGGTGTTAATCGGGAAGCCGTCGAAGCGGTTTAAAATCGTGCGGTAATGCTGTAACGCCAAAATGGTGGTCGGCACCAAAATCGCGCACTGTTTGCCGTCGGCGACGCACTTAAACGCGGCGCGCAGCGCCACTTCGGTTTTGCCGAAGCCCACGTCGCCGCAAAGCAGGCGGTCCATCGGGTAAGGCTTTTCCATATCGCCTTTTATCTCGTCAATCGCCCGCAGCTGGTCGGCGGTTTCGTCATAAGGGAAGCGGCGCTCAAAGTCGCTTTGCATATCAATATCCGGCGAAAACGCATAGCCCTGCATTTTCTGGCGCTTGGCGTACAGCGCAATCAGTTGGTCGGCCATATCTTTGACCGCCTTGCGCACTTTGGAACGCGTTTTTTCCCATTCCTTGCCGCCGATGCGGTTGAGTTTAATCGTTCGCCCGGATTCGTCGTGCGGGCCGATATATTTTGAAACTAAGTCCAGTTGCGTAACCGGCACATACAGCACGTCGCCGCGCGCATACTGGATTTTAATATAATCCTTTGTGATTTTGCCGACTTCGAGTTTCTGAATGCCGTCGAAAATACCGATACCGTGGGCGGCGTGGACCACATAGTCGCCTTTTTTCAGTTCGTCTAACGAGTGAAGGCTCTGTCCCTTTTTAAAGCCGCTTTGCACCTTGCGTTTGGATTGCAGCACCGCGCGGCCATAGGTGAACACATAAAATTTTTCGTGCGGATAGGAAAAACCGTAAGAGAGTGTGCCGGGCAAAACCGTAACACGCCCTTTCGGGAATTCCGCCGGCACGACCGGGAAATAGAGCGCGCGCAATTCTTCGTTTTCGAGGTCTTCCGAGAGCGTGCGCGCCGCTTTTTCCGTGCCGCCCATGACGACGACCACCGCGTCTTTTTGCAAAATAGGCGCAATATCGTCGCAAAGCACGTCAAGCTTGCCGTTCCAGCTGGGCTGTTGAGTCGCGGTAAAGGTGATCAGCTCGCGCACCGGAACGTCAAAGCTGCCGCGGGCGAAGTTATCGAGATAAATCACGCCTTTTTCGGAATACGCTTTGAAAAGCTCGGCAGGTGTTAGATAAAATTTATCTAACCCTTTGCAAAGCTCGCCTTCTTCAAACAGCGCTTTGATTTCTTCCTGGGACAATTTCGACGCGCTTGTGACGCGCTCTTTGCAGTTGCCGCTTTCGCAGACAAAGAACAGGGTATCTTTATCGGCGTAGTCGAGCACGGTCGCCGCCTGTTCATAAGCGAGCGGCAGGTATTTGTCCGCAGAACTGAATTTCACGCCGCTTTTCAAACGGTCGAGGTCTTCATAGAGTTTTTGTTTTTGCAAGGCGGCGTATTTCCCGCGCAAAGACGACGCCAACTTTTCGATTTTCGCCGCAAGCGTGGTTTCGCCGGAAAACAAAATTTCGCTCGACGGCATCAGGGAAAAAGAGGTCAGCCGTTCGTTGCGCCGCTGAGAGCGAATATCAAAATAGGACATGGTTTCGACCGTGTCGCCGAAAAATTCAATACGAACCGGCGCGTCGTTGTCAGGCGAGAACAAATCCAAAATTCCGCCGCGCACCGAAAACTGACCGACGCCCTCGACCATGTCACAGCGCGTATAGCCGCTGGCGACCAAAACGGCAATCAAATCTTCCATGCGAACCTGTGCGTCGGTGCGCACGGTTACGGCGTGCTTTTTTAATTCCTCGGGCGGAATGGTGCGCTGAACGGCGGCGGAAACCGAACAAACCACCGCGCCCTTTTCGCCTTCTAACATTGCAGTCAACGCGCGCAGGCGGCGCTGTTCATATTCGTGGGAACGGTTTTCGGTAAGCGTGTTAAACACAAACTCCCGCTCCGGGTATAAAAGCGCCGGAAGCCCGAACGCCTGCAAATCGGCGCAAAGCTTTGTCGCCGAGGCTTCGTCGGGCATAATGACCAACGCCCGGCGGTCTTCGTTGCCGCAGAGCGTGTCAATCAAATGGGCTTTATGAATGGGAGAAAGCCCCAAAACCCCAAGCGGCAGACGCCCGCCGCGCACTGCGCCGGCGAGATCTTTGTATTCGGGGGAGGCTTTCAAAACTTCTCGAAAAGCTGACATATATCTAAAATGCTCCTGTTCGGAAAATATCGCGTAAAATTAGGAATTATAGAGGTTCATCGCCTCATCAATCTTGCCGTCTAACAGCAGTTCGACCGCCGCGCAGGCATGGTCAATCGCCGAAAGCAAAGGCTTTTCCTCTTCTTTTTTAAATTCGGACAGCACCCAGTCGGCAAGGTCGTAATCGGGGTGCGGCTTTTTGCCGACGCCGAGCTTTATCCGCGGGAACTGATCGCTGTTTAAGTGATAAATGATGCTTTTAATCCCGTTGTGCCCGCCGTCGGAGCCTTTGCGGCGAATCCGCAGTTTGCCGACGTCAAGCGAAATATCGTCGTAAATCACAATGATTTTTTCGGGCGGGATTTTGTAAAACGCCGCCGCGTCGCGAATCGCTTCGCCGCTGTTGTTCATATAAGTTTGGGGCTTCATCACAAGACAGCGGTGGCCGTTGATTTCGGTGTCGGCAATGAGTGACCGAAATTTGAGTTTTTTAATTTCGAAGCCCTGTTGTTGCGCCAATGCGTCCACGCACAAAAAACCCGAATTATGTCGTGTATAGGCGTATTTCCGGTCGGGATTTCCGAGCCCTGCCACGATAAATTCAGGTGTGCCGAGCGCAGTGGGCGTTTTGTTTTTCTTCCAAAACATATTTTGTTCCTCTGTTCGGCTTAATTTATGAAGTACCCCCGTGCACGAGAAGTCCCGCGCACGGGAAAGCGCCGCGATTTATTTTTTCTCGCGCAGGCACCAGTCGAGTTTGTTGACTTGGCGCGCGCGGGCAATGCCGAGCGAATCGTCCGGCACGTCTTCGGTGATGGTCGAGCCGGCGGCGGTATAAGCCCCCTCGCCCACGGTGACGGGCGCGACCAAGTTGGTGTTGCAGCCGATAAAGGCGTTGTCTTTAATCGTCGTGCGGAATTTCGCGCGGCCGGTGTAGTTAACCGTGACCGTGCCGCAGCCGAAGTTGACTTTCTTACCGACGTCGGAGTCGCCGACATAGGTTAAGTGCGAAACTTTGGTGCCCATATCGATTGTGGAATTTTTCACCTCAACGTAGTTGCCGAGATGCACCGCTTCGCCGACCACGCTGTTCGGGCGAATATGGACGAACGGGCCGATATTGGCTTCGCTTTTCACAACCGACTGATAGCACTGGGTATTGTTGAGAATCACGTTGTCACCGACCGTGCTGTTTTCGATAATGGTATTGGGGCCTATCTTGCAGTTTTTGCCGATAACGACTTTGCCGCGCAAAATCGTGCCGGGGTAAATGACGGTGTCCATGCCGATGACCACGTCGGGGTCAATGACCACGCCGTCAAAGCACGGAATATCCACGCCCGCTTCCAAATGCGTTTCAAGTTCACGCATTCTGGCAATGTGGTTGAGCTCGTGGAGCTGGCTGCGGTCATTTGCACCAAGCACCACGTCAGGCGACATTGCGCTTGAGGTGTCGCATTTTTTGCCGTTTTCCAAAAGCCACGAAATCGTATCGACCAAATTGCTTTCGCCGTTTTGGCGCGGCTTGGTGTTTTGAAGCCCTAAAAGCAGCGAAGAAGCTTTGAACCAGTAAGCGCCGGAACTGATTTCGTTAATGCGCTTCACTTCCCCCGAAGCGTCGCGTTCTTCGACAATGCCGGCAAAGTTTCCGTTGTTGTGGTCGCGCACGATTCGGCCGTAGCCGAACGGTTTTTCAACCCGCGCGGCAATCACGGTAACGTCGTTGCCTGCTTCCAAATGATGCATCAGTGCGTTGCGAATCGACCCCGCGTCCATTAACGGCGAGTCGCCGTTTAAAATTAAAATGTTGCCATTCTTGTGCGCTTCGATAAACGCTTTTGCGTGCGTTGCCGCGTGCGCCGTCCCTTTTTGTTCAGGCTGGGCAAACACTTCGCATTCGTCGCCGACAAATTGGGCGACCATGCCGTCCGGTTTTGCCACAACAACGGCGATGTCGGGTATACCGCTTTTTTTCGCAGCGGTCAGCACCCAGGAAATCATCGGTTTGGAAAGTAGTTTTTTCATCACATACGGGTAAGCCGATTTCATACGTACCCCGTCGCCCGCCGCGAGAATCACGGCGCCGCAGTTGGTCATCATAAATCTTCCTCCTTTTTCCTTTTGCCGCCGGCATCAAAGTTGCCGCCGACAGACGGAATTCCCTTTCTTTCTTCTTAATTTTGCTTTTCCACAATTTTATATTCGTCGTAAGGGTTAAAATACGGGCAGTTCTGCGTGGAATAGCTTAAAAAATTGACCATTTCGTCTTCGTCCAAATCAATGTCGCAGACATATTGCTCTGTTTCTTCGTCATAGTCGTAATACGCACAGAAATCGCAGCGCGATTCCGGCAGTTTTTTGTCAGCCATATTCCTCGTCCTTTTTATCGGTCGGCTTTGCCGCTCCAGAAAATATAATCGCTTATAAGCACCGCGCGGGTAAATGCCGCTTCGCCGCCGCCGATTTTGACAGGCGGTGCAATCAAAAAATATTCGCCGCCGGAAGCTTCGGTTAAGTTAAGCCCTTCCAAAATCGCCACGTTCGCCGCAAGAAGCGCCTTGTGGGTTTCGCCGGTGCCGTTCGAGGGCTCGACGCTCAAGCCGTCGGTGCCCACGAGCTTACAACCGTAATAGGCAAGCACCGTTGCGGCGCTTTCGTGTAAAAATGCCTTGCCGCCGGATTTCAACAAAATCCGTTCGCAGTTTCGCGGGAACGAGTTTTCAACCACTTCACCGGTCACAACGCCGGGCGTGACTTCCACAACGCGGCAGGGACCGATGCACGCATCTAAAGGAACTTCGGAAATATCCGCCGCGCCCTCTAAAAAATGAGACGGTGCGTCCACGTGGGTGCCGTTATGGAGTCCCGCGTAAAGCGCGTTTAACGTATAGGGGTCGCCCTTTTCGAGCGCACGCACGCTTTGAAGCTTTGGCACGGGGTCGTCTTCATAAACCTCGGCCGTCAAAAGGTCGTTGGAAATATCAATAATATGCATGCGTCCGCCTCCTTTGTTTTTTACATGTCGCAAAGCATCTGCCGGCGCAAAGCGTCCTGTTGTTCTTTTGAAAAGCCGTTTTTTGAAAGATAGCGCGGCAAATCCATTTTGTTCAGTTCCAAAAGCAGCGCGCGGATATGCTCCGGCTTCGAGCTTAACATCGGCAAAAGTTCTTCGTAATTGGGAAGTTCTCGAAGCGCGCGCTGTAACCCCGTTCGGTTATATGTATTGGAAACTTCATAGTCGGCGACGATGTCGCTTTCGTAAACGCCGAGCAAAAAGAGCACCACCGCCGCCAAAACGCCGGTGCGGTCTTTGCCCGCCGTGCAGTGAAACAAAACGGCGCCTTGCGAGAGTCCTTCGGTCACCGCCGAAAGCGCGGCACAAAGCAGGTGCGGGGTTTCAAGCACCATGTCGGTATAGCATTGCTCCATACTGCGCCGGAACGCCGCCGCGGCGTCGCCGGATAGGTTCTGCACGTTCAAATCCTCTTCCTGCATGGGTCTGTGCAAATACCGAATCCCCTCCGGCACGCGGTCGGGCATGGAAATCGCTTCGCTTTTGCTGCGCAAATCCACAACCGTGCGCACGCCGTAGTCAAAAAGTGTCTGCCACTCTTCGGCAGTCAGCGCGTTTAACGCGTCGGCGCGATAAAGTCGCCCCCAGCGGACAAGCTTTCCGTCTTCGTTCAGAATCCCGCCGACGTCGCGCACATTGGCGGCGTGGGGAAGCAGGATGTGTTTTACAGCCTGCATAATTTTCTCCGTTCAGTTTTCGACAAAATACTTGTTGTACCAAAGAATGAAGCAGTAAATCGACCAAATCTTTTTCATGTTGTGCGCTGTGCCGGCCTTGTGGTCGTCTAACAGTTTGAGAATATAGGTCGTGTTGAAAAAGCGTTTTGCGGTGTCGCTTTCAAACGCCTCTTTGACGCGCGCGTAATATTCGTCGCGGCGCAGCCAGTCGTTTAAAGGCGTCAGGAAACCGGTCTTGCGCATTTTTGCCGTTTTTTCGGGCAGCTGTTTTAACGCCGCACCGCGCAGCGCAAGTTTGGTGGTCTCTTTGTTGACGCGGTACTGCGGCGGAATGCGAAGCGCGACGCGCAGCATCTCTTTATCTAAGAAGGGCACGCGCAGTTCCAAAGAATTCGCCATGCTCATACGGTCGGCTTTGACGAGAATATCCTGCACAAGCCAAGTGCGGATATCGACATATTGCATTTTGGTGATGTCGTCCTCGCCCTTGACCTCGTCAAAATAAGGCTTTGTGTAAGCCGACGGGTCTTGCGGGTGATAATCTTTTTTAAGGACTTTATTCACTTCCCCGTGGTTATAAACATAGTTGTTGCGGATAAAGCGCTCTTCAATCGGGTGACTGCCGCGCACTAAAAAGCGTTTGCCGTGGAACGGCGGCATTTTGGAAGCAAGCCCCGAAAGTGCTTTGCGAAGGCCTAACGGCAGTTTCATGTATTTTTCAAAGTCCAACGGTTCGCGGTAATAATGATAGCCGCCGAACAATTCGTCCGCACCCTCGCCGGAAAGCACAACCTTGACCTGTTCGCTGGCAAGGTTTGCTAAGAAATAGAGCGAGATTGCCGAGGGGTTCGGCAGGGGTTCATCCATGTAATACTGGACGGTAGGGGTGATGTCAAAATATTCTTCTGCGGTGATTTTCTTCGAGTAATTGCGCACGCCTTCGGTTTTTGCAAACTCCTGGGCGGCGGAAAGCTCGGAATATTTTTCTTCCGCATAGCCGACGGAAAAGGTTTTCACGTCGTTGCGCTTCGCCATTTCGTGCACCACATAGCTTGAATCCACGCCGCCGGAAAGGAAGCAGCCGACCTCGACGTCGGAAATGCCGTGGGCTTTTGTGGAATCCTTAAAGGTTTCGTCAATGAGCTGTTCCCACTGTTCGAGCGTTTTGGTTTCGTCTATATCATATTCGGGCGTGAAATAGCGTTCAGAAGTAAACTCGCCGTTCTGCCACTCGAACCACGCGCCCGGTTCCATTTTGTAAACGTGTCGAAACAGCGTTTCGTTGTCGGGCAGATATTCAAAGCAAAGGTATTCCGGCAGGCGCTCTTCGTTGAGTTCTTTTTTGAAAAGCGGGTTTGCCAAAAACGCCTTGATTTCGGAACCGAACAGGAAGTTGCCTTCGTTTAAGTAATAGAAAAACGGCTTAATGCCGAAAATGTCGCGCGCGCCGAACAGCTTCTTTTCGTTTTTGTCCCAAATGACAAAGGCAAACATGCCGCGCAGGCGCACGAGCATATCCTTGCCCCATTGTTCGTAGCCGTGCAAAAGCACTTCGGAATCGGTCTTTGTTTTAAATGTATGCCCTTTTTCGAGCAGTTCTTCCCGCAGCGGCTGAAAATTGTAAATTTCGCCGTTGAAAAGCAATACTTTTGAGCCGTCCTCGTTTAAAATCGGCTGGCTGCCGCCGGAAAGGTCGATGATGCTCAGCCGCCGAAAGCCCAAAGAAATGTCGCTGTCGACATAGTAGTCGTCCTGGTCGGGGCCGCGGTGTACAATGCGGTCCGCCATCGCGCGGATGACCGCTTCGTTTTTTTTCGCTTCGTCGGTGGCGTTGATATAGCCTACAAATCCGCACATAGTGTTTTACCTCGTTATGCTTTGATTTTTTTGCCGCACAGCTCTATACTCCTGCGCGCCAAGCACTCCATAGAGTCCACAATATCCACACGGGAAAGGTTAAAATCTTTCTTGATAATAGAAAGCTCGGTGCAGCCGAGAATCACCGCGTCGCTGCCGGCTTTTTTCAGTTCGCCGACAATCCGCAGAAATTCGCAGATGTCCACCTTTTCGCCTGCCTTGACCTCGTCGTAGATAATATGCATCAGCGACTTTTGGTCTTCTTCGGAGGGCACACGGTAGTCAAGCCCGTGCTTTTTGATGATATTTTGATAAGCGCCGGAAATAATCGTGCCTTTTGTCGCCAAAATGCCCAAGCATTTTAAGTTCGGCACGGTGCGTTCGGCGTAGGAAACGGTTTCTTCCAAAATATTGATAATCGGCACATCGACGCTTTTTTGAATTTCATCAAAGAAATAATGCGCCGTGTTGCAGGGGATTACAATATAGTCGCACCCGTCGTTTTGCAGACGTTTCGCGTCCGCGACCATAACCGGCAGGGGATTTGGTTTGGTGTTGTCCAAAATATACTCCGTGCGGTCGGGGATAGACGCATGGTTTAAAATGACCATGGCGATATGCTCCTGGTCGGTTTTCGCGTCGGTCATTTTTATGACCAAATCGGCAAAATAAATTGTGGCGAGCGGTCCGACGCCGCCCAAAACGCCCAAAACTTTTTCTTTCATAGCACACACATTCTTTATTAAAAATATTTGTGGAATTTTCTGTATTGATTGTAAAGCGCGGCTTCGCCGTAGAACCAGTGCTTTAAGTTCTTGTCCGCCTTGTAAAGCAGCGGATAAGAAACCTTGCCCGCCTTGAAAAGCGCCTTTGCCTGCGCCTTCAATTCCGGGTCGGAGACATATTTCATAATGACGCCTTTCGGCACGACGGTGTAAAGGTTGATGTTGTCGGCAACCGTGTATTCGGGCAGGTTGTGATAAATGTAATCGTCCACAATCCATTTGACGGTGTTAAAACCGCTCCCGGTTACATAGAAGTTGCTGCGCCCCAAGCGGACGTTGATTTCAAAGAATTTGTAAATCCCGTCGCGGCGGTCATATTTGATGTCGAAGTTCGCAAACCCGACATAGCCGATGTGCTCTAAGAATTTGGTCGCGGCGGCCACGATTTCGGGGTTTACCTCGTTGATAATCGCAACGGGGTTGCCGATTGCCGTCGGGGTGTGGTCTTCCAAAAGCGTGCGGCCGAGCGCAGCAAAGCGCACTTTGGAATTTTGGTCACAGTAACAGGTCAGCACGCGCATATAAGTGTCGTCGCCGGGGATTTTATCCTGAATCAAAAATTTGTAGTTGTAGCTCGACGCTTCGAGGTTTTTAAGCATCGCGCGCAAATCCTGTTCATTGTCAAACGAAAAGACTTTGCGTTTGCCCGGGAATTTCGCGTAGTGATACATCGCGCTGTTGGCGGGCTTTGCAATGACGGGATAGTCAAAGTCAAACTTCAAATCGTTTTCCTTGCCGCATTCATACACATAGGTTTTCGGATACGGCAATCCCAGCTCTTCAAAGATTTCATAAAACTTGTCTTTGAGCACAATGCGGTTGAGCAAATCTTCGTCGATATAGGGCACGATATAGTAAGGCTTTAAAATCTCCTTGCTTTCAATGAGCGCGCGGACATACCAGTCGCCGCAGCCGAGCACAATCAACTTT
The DNA here is from genome assembly GCA_018712805.1 of Candidatus Fimenecus excrementavium. Lineage (GTDB taxonomy): Bacteria > Bacillota > Clostridia > Oscillospirales > Acutalibacteraceae > Fimenecus > Fimenecus excrementavium. The sequence goes on from DVGI01000033.1 coordinate 120,145, forward strand.
TTTTTGCCTTCAAATTCTTTCCCGACTTCCAAAAGGCGCTCGATGAGCACTTCTTTTTTCTCAAGCCCCGGAAACACGCGGTTTTCAATAATGTCGGAATTGGCAATATAGCCGCCTTTCGACATGCTCAAAACCAGCGAGCGGATATGATATTCTTCATGGAAGCTTCGCGCAAGGGAATAGGCGGTAATGTCAGCGCCGAGAATAACGGGTAAAAATTCTCTTTCTTCGAATTGCATAGAACGACCTTCTTTTTTCCACATTCTGTAACTATTATGTATCTATTTATTATAGGATATTACAATATATATGTCAAATAAAATCAGCCGTTTTGCGCCGTTTTGAAGCACAAAAAAACAGGCCCCGTTCGGAGCCTGTCGGAAACGTTTAATAATAGCGAAGCAACGCCTTGACTTTGCCCAAAATCACGACCTCTTTGACGAGAATCGGCGCATAGGCGTCGTTTTCGGGCTGGAGGCGGAAATGGTCTTTTTCGCGGAAAAAGCGTTTGACGGTCGCTTCGTCTTCAATCATCGCGACGACGATTTCGCCGTTTTCCGCCGCGGGCGTCTTTTCCACCACCACAATGTCACCGTCTAAAATTCCGGCGTTTACCATACTGTCGCCGCGCACGTGCAAAGCGAACAGCGGTTTATCTTTGGAAACCGGACCGTTATAAGGCAGATAGCTTTCAATTTGCTCCACCGCGAGAATGGGCACACCGGCGGTGACTGTACCGAGTAAGGGCACGCTGGTCACGTTTTCCGCCTCGCCTTTCACGCGAATCGAGCGTTTGAGCATCGGGTCACGCTCAATAAAGCCGGCTTGTTCGAGCGCGTCAAGATTCGCCTGCACCGACGAAGTGGATTTTAAGCCCACCGCCGCGCCGATTTCACGCACCGACGGCGGCACGCCGAGCTGGCTGCGCTCCATTAAATATTCATAAATCTTCTTTTGGGTTTTATTGATTCCGTTCATAAATCGCCCTCCGATTTTTAAAACACCCCTGTGAAGCCTAAAAACACGTTGTTTTTTTAGCTTTTTAACCGCAGGGTATATGTTTCTCGGTTATAGCATAGCACAAATGTTCTGAAATTGCAAACATTTGTTTGTATTTTTTCAAAAATTTACAAAAAACAAGATTATTTTTCTATTTCCGAAAATTATCATCAATATTTTCAATTTGTTCATAATTTATTCATAATTATCCTTTATAGTGTACCTGTACTCGAAAGAGTACATACCCCCTCCTCAAGCAACCCCTCAATTAGGGAAAACCTCCGGCGCCGCAACCGGAGGTTTTTCCTTTTTATTTTTTTCGGCATATTTTGTCAAAATGTCTATTTTGCAAGTGTGAAAGCGAAGTGAACCAAAATTCACCGCGCTTTCTTTTTGTGTTTTCCCTTATATTTTTAGCCATACAAGCGTCCGCTGTCGTTTTGCACAAAAATCTTTTTTCGCTCAAAATGAATTTTGATAGCATCGTTCTTGCGTTTCATACTTTATTGCAGTAAAATAAAACGGAAATTATATTTCAATCGGCGCCATTTCGGGGTCGGTTGCGAAAGGAAGAGTTTTATGAGTTATGTGCAGGAAGTGTTGGAGCACACCACCAAGCGTTACAGCTATCAGCCTGAATTCTGCCAGGCGCTGACGGAAGTGCTCAACTCCATTGCCCCCGCGGTGGAAAGCAACCCGAAATATCAGAAAGCCGCGCTTTTGGAGCGCCTTGTCGCCCCCGAAAAGGCAACCGTGTTCCGTGTGCCGTGGGTCGATGACAACGGCACTGTCCACGTTAACCGCGGCTACCGTGTGCAGTTCAACAGCGCAATCGGTCCTTACAAGGGCGGCCTTCGTTTTCACCCGTCGGTCAATATGAGCATCATTAAGTTTTTGGGCTTCGAACAGATTTTCAAAAACTCCTTAACAGGGCTTCCGATAGGCGGCGGCAAAGGCGGCGCCGACTTTGACCCCAAAGGTAAAAGTGATAACGAAGTCATGCGTTTCTGCCAGGGCTTTATGACCGAGCTTTATAAAGTCATCGGCCCGAACTCCGACGTGCCCGCGGGCGACATCGGCGTCGGCGGCAGAGAAATCGGCTATCTGTTCGGTCAATATAAGAAAATCACCGGCCGTCACGAAGGCGTGCTTACCGGCAAAGGGCTTTCCTACGGCGGTTCGCTTGCGAGAACCGAAGCGACCGGCTACGGTCTTGTGTATTTGACCGATGAAATGCTCAAACAGCACGGCAATTCGCTTGAAGGCAAAACCGTTGTGGTTTCCGGCTCCGGCAACGTGGCGATTTATGCGATTGAAAAGGCGCAGGCGCTCGGCGCAAAGGTCGTCACCGCGAGCGATTCCTCGGGCTATGTCTATGACGCGGACGGCATTGACCTCGACATTCTCAAGAAAGTCAAAGAAGTCGAGCGTGCCCGCATTGTGAAATACACCGAATACAAGCCCACCGCGAAATTCGTGCCGGGCAAAAAGGTTTGGGAAGTGCCCTGCGACGTGGCGCTGCCTTGTGCAACGCAGAACGAACTTGACCTTGAAAGCGCGAAAACGCTGGTCAAAAACGGCTGCTTCGCCGTAGCTGAAGGCGCCAACATGCCGACGACCATTGAAGCAACCAACTATTTCCTTGCGAACAAAGTGCTGTTCGCACCGGGCAAAGCGGCAAATGCCGGCGGCGTTGCGACCTCCGCGCTCGAAATGAGCCAGAACAGCGCGCGCATCATTTGGACGTTTGAACAGGTCGACGAAAAGCTCAAAGACATTATGGAAAGCATTTATTTCCACCTGTCCTCCGCTGCAAAAGAATACAACAGCGAAGACAACTTCGTGGTCGGCGCAAACATTGCCGGCTTCTTAAAGGTTGCCGACGCAATGATGGCGCAGGGGATTGTTTAATTCTCTGTTATCCGTTTCTCAAAAGCAAAGAGCATGTGCAAAAAGCATATGCTCTTTTTTTCTTTCGGGCACTTGAAACAGTTACAAAAAAGGAAAAGGACGCAGGTGTTCGCCCGCGCCCTCTTCCGAAAGGACCCAATTTATAATATAAAAAACACAATTACGAAATCACTGTGGAACCGCTGTTTGCCGTCGGGACAAAGCCAATCCACATTTTGCCGGTGTTCAGCTGCAAGGTAGCGCCGCTTTCATCCATCAGCTTGAGCTGAGAAGTCGGGCTCGAAGAAGAACCTTTCGACCATTTGATGTTTTGATAGGTTCCGTTCGAGACATAAACGCCGGTGCCGCCGGACAAGTTCCAGTCTTTGTGGCCGCTTGACGAGCCTGCCACGTTGCTGACGTCTGTATACAAAATCAGCACGTTCGAAACCGCCATGGTCGAGCCGTCGGCGTCTTTCATCTCTTTGGAATTCATATAGTTATAATAAAGACCGTCTTCGGCGTTATATTTAAAGGTGTGTTTGTAGCTGTTGGAGAAGACCGTCAAAACACTCGAGCACGCGCCGCCCGGAAGCGTCCGTTTTTCGGAAGCAAAGGTGAAAGGCGAAGTGTAGCCGTCTTTTGCCTCGGTGCGGATTTTCATCGTGTTAATCGCGTCATATAAATTTTCGCCGGTTGTGTAAGCCGTGTGCTCGCTCGCCACATTGCGGGATTTGTCACGGGCAAAATATTTGCCGTCATACATGCCGTCAATGTCGTCGACTTTATCGTTTTTAATCGTGTTGTATGCATAGGTACTGCCGCCGAAATGAACATAAATCGCGTCGAACCCTTCGGCAAGTTCCACATAGTCGTGGCGCGCGCTTCGAGTCGGCCCGACTTTCGGAATATCGTTTACATCCGCATACAGCCACATCATACGGGTGATGCCGCCTTCGACGACGCCCTCAATGACAACGTCGGGTGTGCTAAGGCCCCACTGCGGGCGAGCAGACGGCGAGTTTTCGACCATAATCGCAATCGGGCGGTTGCCGAGCGCCTCCACTTTGAAATCCGATTCGCCGGTCAAGGGGTTCGTGGGCGCCGCCGCCGCAGTTTGCGACGTTTCGGGCGCAGTGTCGGTTTCATATTCCGGCGTTTCTTTGCCGCAGGCAGAAAAAGCGGTGACCAAAAGCGCAAGACTTATTGCCGCCGCCGTAATTTTTGTGAAAAAAGTTTTGTTCATGGTTTCGTCCTCTTTTTAAACGCTTGTGTTTTTTGCCAGTCCCCCGAACAAAGCCTTGTCCGGGGGCATTGACTTTTTCCCTCGCGCAACGGTGTTCTTCCCGCCCGGACCGCTATTCCCGGCTCTTTGCAGGATAAGAACAAAAAGCGCATAAAACAAAACGCGTGCGTTTTTTGGATGCACAACCGCAAAACACACGGCGTTTCTTTGTGATTTTATTTTACCACAACTGACATTTTTTTCAAGGACTTTCAAGGAATTTACAAAAAATATGGGAGCGAATACAAAATCCGCTCCCATATCTTGTGTATTCTGCCAAATCGGAATTACTCGTCTTTTTCGGCGGCGCGTGCGGCGATTACCTTGTCGGCAACGTCTTTCGGCGCCTGTTCATAGCGCGCAAACGCAAATGTGTAACTGCCTCTGCCGGCGGTCACGGAACGAAGCACGGTGGAGAAATCGCCCATTTCCGCCATCGGCACTTCGGCGACCAATTCCTGCATTTTTGGCTCTTCCGCGGGGCCCATGCCGAGCACTCTGCCGCGGCGTTTGGTGATGTCGCCCATAATATCGCCGAGGTTGTCGTCGGGCATCACGGCGGTGAGCGTGCCGATCGGCTCTAAAATCGCAACGTCGGCTTTCGGCATTGCGTTTTTAAAAGCCAGCGACGCGGCGGTCTTGAACGCCATTTCGGAGGAGTCCACCGGGTGATAAGAGCCGTCATACAACGTGGCTTTCACGCCGACCATCGGGTATCCTGCGGCAAAGCCTTTTTCCACACATTCGCGCAAGCCCTTTTCAACCGCGGGGAAGAAGTTTTTGGGGACGGAGCCGCCGACAACCGCGGTTTCAAACACCAAATCGTCGCTGTCGAACGGTTCAAACTTAATAAATACGTCGCCGAACTGGCCGTGTCCGCCGGACTGCTTTTTGTGGCGGCCCTGCGCTTCGACGGTCTTGCGAATCGTCTCACGGTAAGCGACCTTCGGCACTTCCAAAGCGACTTCGACGCCGAATTTATTGCGCAGTTTCGAGACAATCACGTCCAAATGCTGTTCGCCGAGACCCGAAACCACCTGTTCGCGGGTTTCCGTGTTGTTGGTATATTGAATGGTGGGGTCTTCTTCCATCAAGCGCTGCAAGCCCGCGGCGACTTTTTCTTCTTCGCCTTTTTTGGCAACTTTGACCGCCATCGAAAGGCAGGGCGCGGGGAAGTCAACACCTTTGAGTTTCAAAATGGTTTTGCTGTCGCAAAGCGTGTCGCCGGTTTTCACGTTGGCAAGCTTCGTCAAAACGCCGATGTCACCGGCGATAATCTCTTTGGCTTCTTCCTGTTTCGCGCCGCGCACGGTGATGATTTTACCGATTTTCTCGTTTTCGCCGGTGCGCGGGTTGTAAGCGACGGAATCGGCACAAAGCTTGCCGGAAACCACTTTAAAGAACGACATTTTCCCGACGAACGGGTCCACAACCGTTTTAAAGCAGACGGCCGCAAGCGGACCCGCTTCGTTACACGGCAGGATATTCACTTCGCCGTTTTCATATTCCGCGTCTTCACCGGCATAGCCGTAAGCGCCGGGTGCGGACCACGCAAGCCCGTAAAGGAGCTGGTCGACCGCCGCGCAGGTAAGGCCGGAAACCGCATAGACAGGATAAATGGAACCGTCAAAAATACCGATGCAAAGGCCTTTGAGGATTTCGTCTTTGGTGAACGCCTCGCCCTCAAAGAATTTTTCCATCAGCGCGTCGTCGGTTGTGGCGACCGCTTCCATAAACGCGGAGGTCATTTCTTCAATTACCGGGTCATCGGGCATATCGACTTTGGTCGCTTTGCCCGCTTCGTCATAAGAGAACGCCATGCCGGTCATTAAGTTGACATAGCATTTGACTATGTTCCCCTCCATATAGGGAATAATCGTCGGGCAGAGCTTGTTGCCGTAAACTTCTTTTAAAGCTTCAAAGGTCTTGTAAAAACTTCTGTGGTCGGAATCGGTTTTGGTAATCGCAAAAAATTTCGCCGCGCCGCGTTTTTCGGCGGCTTTAAACGCCTTTTGCGTGCCGACGTCGACGCCGGAGCCCGCGGAAGTCACAATTAAAACCGCTTCCGCCGCGCGGACCGCTTCGGCAACGCCGCCCTCAAAGTCGAAAAGACCGGGCGCGTCGATTATGTTGAGTTTCGTATTATCCCATTCAATCGCCGCCATCGCGGAGGAGACGGAGGATTTACGGCGTTTTTCTTCGGGGTCAAAGTCTAAAACCGTGTTGCCGTCGGCAACGCGACCCAAGCGATCGGTCGCGCCGGACACATAGAGCATCGCCTCGCAAAGCGTGGTCTTGCCCTTACCGCCGTGACCGACGACCGCAATGTTGCGTATATTGTTCGAGGTATAAGCTTTCATACAGTTGCCTCCCAAAAAGTGTTTACTGCCTTTGATTCTTTATTAAAAAAAGGATATCATTTTAGCCAGCATGGGAAAATTGTAGCATATATGCCTAAAAATATCAATAATAATTTTTAAAATTTATCTATCGTTTACAAATACGGCAAGGCGCATGCCGGCAAGGTGCGCCTTTTTGCGATTGCGGAACAATCGGAAACGAAATTCCGGCAGGGAAGCCTATATTTTTATGCGGTTTTCTTGCTTTTTCCATAGAAAAACCGTATAATATATTGATACTGATTCGGAGGGATAGCATGCCGCAAAAGGATTTTGACACAGTGCGCAAAACCTATCAGACATTTTGCTATAACGGATATTCCATTATAAAAGAAAAAGACGGTGTCCGTCTGTCGTTCGATTTTTCGATTGACGGGCTTTGTTCATTTCGCCCCGAAACGGTGGTTTACACCGACAACTTGCAGGTTTTAAACGCGCCGGACGCGCCCGCGGCAAAGGCGATTGTGTTTTGCCTCGGCATGGTGGAGCTTATCAGCTATTGGAAAGCCGCCTGCCCGCCGCGCGTGCTCATAAAATGCGGGTATCTGAGCGAACAGGACATTGCCTGGTGGAAAAAGCTTTATTTCGGCGGGCTTTCGGAATTTTTCTATCGAAACGGCATTGCGGCAGACGAAAACACCTTTATGGAAATTGTCTGCGCCGAAGAAAAGCCCGAAGAACAGCCTTTTGCTTTTCAAAGCGCGGGGCTTAATCTCATTCCGGTGGGCGGCGGCAAAGACAGCTGTGTCACCACCGAGCTTTTGCGCCGCTTTCACGACAAAAACCGCTTTTTCACCGTCAACGACCAGCCCGCGCGCACCGATACCGTGCTCGCCGGCGGCTACACGGAAAACGAAATCGTCAGAACGCACCGCACAATTGACCCGATGCTTCTGGAACTCAACCGGCAGGGCTTTTTCAACGGGCACACGCCGTTTTCGGCGATTGTGGCGTTCCTTTCCTATTACTGCGCGTATCTCATCGGTGCCGAAAACATTGTGCTTTCCAACGAATCGAGCGCAAATGAGTCGAACATTTCCGGGACCGAAGTCAACCACCAGTATTCGAAATCCTTTGCGTTTGAGCAGGATTTTGCCGACTACTGTGTGCGCAACTTGATTCCCGACATTCATTATTTCAGTCTTTTGCGCCCGTTTTCGGAACTGCAAATCGCAAAACAGTTTGCGGCGTTCGGGCAATATCACGAATCGTTCCGCAGCTGTAACCGCGGCAGCAAGCAAAACATTTGGTGCGCGAAATGCGCGAAATGCCTTTTTGTGTTTTCGATTTTGTCGCCGTTTATGCCGTATGACAAGCTTTGCAGGTTATTCGGCAGCGATATGTTAAACGACGCGACATTGCTTTCGGATTTTGACGGACTTGTAGGTTTCAGCCCCGTCAAGCCGTTTGAGTGCGTCGGCACGGTGGACGAAATTGTGTTCGCCTTACAATGCACCGCGCAGAAATTTCTGCAAACCGGCCGCCCGCTTCCTGTTTTGCTTGCCCATTTTGTCGATCGCGCGGGCGCAACCCCGCAAGGCGACCTTTTAAAAGCCTATAACGACGAAAACCATGTGCCGGCGGCGTTCCTGCCTGCGGTCAAGGAGATGTATGCGTATGTATCCGCCGATTGTTGACTATTTAAAAGATAAATCCGTTCTGCTCGTCGGTTTCGGGCGCGAGGGGCAGTCGTCTTATCAATATATTCGAAGCCACTTGCCCGAAAAAAAACTCACGATTGCCGACAAAAATCCGCTTTCGGTAGATGACCCGCTGGTCACGCTGATTTGCGGGGACAATTATTTAGACACCGTCAACCAATATGACGTCGTGCTCAAAAGCCCCGGCATTTCGTTTAAAACAGTCGAAATCGAACCCGGCACGGAAGTGACCTGCCAGGTGGATTTGTTTTTGCGCTTTGCCCCCTGCCGCAAAGTCGGCGTGACCGGCTCGAAAGGCAAGACGACGACCTCCACGCTTACTTACGAAATGCTCAAAGCCGCAAACAAAGATTGCAGACTGATAGGCAACATCGGCGTGCCTGTCTTTTCGTCGCTGGAGGGGCTCACGAAAGACACCATTGCGGTAATCGAAATGTCGTCGCACCAGCTGGAATTCACCCACACGTCGCCCGAAGTCGCCGTGCTCACGAACCTTTACGAAGAACATTTGGAGCATTACAAAGGCGGTTTCAAAGGCTACGCGGCGGCAAAATTCCACATTGCCCAATACCAAAAGCCGGACGACCTGTTCCTTTACAACGCGACGCAGGGTTTCCCCGAAATTATGGATTTTTCAGCGGTGCACTCGAAAAAAGTCGGCATTTCCGCCGACGCGCCCCTGCCGTTTGAAATTCAAAACGAGCACCTCGCCGGCATTCACAACCGGCAGGACGTTTTGTTCGCCATGGCGGCGGCAAAGCATTTCGGTGCAACCGACAAAGACTGTGAACAGGCGGTGCACAATTACAAAGGCATTGAACACCGCATGGAAAAGGTCGGCACATTTCGCGGGATTACCTTTTATAACGACTGTATCGCGACCATTCCGCACGCGGTGCTGTGCGCGGTGGACGCGCTGAAAACGGTCGACACGCTGATTGTCGGCGGCAAAGACCGGGGGCTTCATTACGGCTATTTCGAAAAGGCGCTGGAAAAGTCCGATATTACCAATATCATCGGCACGCCCGACACCGGCATTTCCATTGTGCGCGCCATGAAAAAGGCGGGCACGTCCAAAAACGCGGTAGAAGCCCGCGACCTCCCGGAAGCCGTACGCCTTGCCTACAAACTGACGGCGAAGGGCAAAATCTGCCTGCTGTCGCCGGCGGCGTCAAGCTACAACGTCTATAAAAACTTTGAAGAAAAAGGCAAACACTATAAAGCGTTGGTGCGTGAATACGGTGCGGAAAGTTCGGAGGACAAGAAATGAAAAAAATTGTAACCGCTGTTTTGGTTGTATCACTTCTGTTTCTTTGCAGTTTGCAGGCGTTCGCCATGCAGATTTTTATATTGACGCCGGAGCACAAGCATATTACTTTGGAAGTGGAGCCGACCGACCGCACCGAAGATGTGCGCGCAAAAATCGAAGATAAAACCGGCATTCCGCCGGAACATCAAATTCTGAAGTGGAACGGTATTGAGCTGGAAGACGGCAACACCTTGCAGGATTACAGCATTATAAAAGATTCCACCTTGATCTTGACCCGCATCGACCGAATCTACCAATACGAAACCCCGCCGGCTTCCAGAACCATTCCCGTGCAAACCATGGTTTCCGACGCGGACGCTTCGTTCACCCTGACGTTCCCGGCGGAAATCTCAATTCCGTGGGGCACCGAAACGCCGATTTCCGCCAATTATTCGGTGGAAACCACCCTCCTTTTGGGCACGCATTTGCGCGTGACGGTCGCAAAGTCGAGCGCAGACGCACTGCTTACGAACGACGAAATGCAAGCTGCGGGATTTAGCGGTATTCCGTTTTCCGAGATTCAAAACGCGACCGTCGACTACCCCACCGCCACGAACGGCACGGTGGCTTCTTCGGGCGTGACGTTCACGATTTCCAAAGACGCGTGGAAAGCGGTGCCGATTGAAGAGTACTGCTCGACGATTACCTATTCCGCCGAAATCGTGCCGGACGCATAACTTACATAATCGAACAAAGCACCAAAAGTTCCTCCACGGCGGCATATAACGCCTCAAAATTCGCCGTGATCGGTTCGTGCGGCAGGTCGCGCACAGCGATTTCGAACGCAGGTTTCCCGGTGCTTTCGGCAAACCACTCGGGGAAACACCCGCGCTTTATGTAGTCTTCTTTGCGCGCTAAGGTGTAATCCCCGGCGGCAGCCAAAATTTTCGCCATCATCGGCGCGTCCTTTTGCGCTTCAGTCGAGTCTCCGGCCGCCCAAAACACGCGTCCGCCGAACCCGTTGAGCAGCACCGCGTGCTGAAACTGCGCACGATTACAAAGCCTTGCAACGGCTTGCGTTTCCGCTTCGCTTTCGGGTGCGGGACCGGCGTAAGCCACCGGCGACGGGCGGTTGACGGAGCGTTCTGTATTCGGCAAAACCGAGACATGGCGGAAATTGAAGTTATGGGTAATATCGACCCCGCGGGCGTTGGCGCACCAGGTGCTGTAATCTTCGACGCCGGCGCGTTTGACAAGCCCCGCGTAACAGCCCGCGCCCAAAGCGCCGTACCGGCGGATTTCATAGGCGTCGGGGTTTACGCAAGGCACCACGGTGATTTTCCGCCCGCGCAACGTGTTTCGGAATTTCACCGCGCGCAATGGCACATCGTTTTGAAGGCTTTTGCAAAGCCGCTCAAAAAAGCGATATAAAAGCAAGGGCTGAACGCTGTCTTTTCCGGAAAGGCCCGCTAAAAGCAGGACGTGCTCCTCGCCTTTTCCGACCGACAGCGAAAAAATCCCGTGTTTCGTGACACTTCTGCCGAGCACGGCGGTTTCTGCAAAGGGATATTGCGCCGCGAGCGACGCGAAAAGCTTTTGCGACAGCGCAAACGTAAACGGCGCATATTGCACAAGCACAGGCAAGACCTTCTTTCTGCAATCTATCTTCGGGACAAGCGTTCAGATTGTCCCGTTCACAGTAACTATATGCAAAGGAGTGCGGTTTTAGAATGGATTTAACCGAAAAACCGATTGCACAGCAGTACATTTTCAAAGGCAAAATCATCAATCTTCGCGTGGACGACGCACTTCTTCCGAACGGAAAACGCGCCAAGCGCGAGGTCGTTGAGCACCCCGGCGGGGTTTGCATTGCGGCGCTGACCGAGAAAAACGAGCTTTTGTTTGTCGAACAGTTCCGCTACCCCTATTCCGAAGTTGTTTTGGAATTGCCGGCGGGCAAACTCGAATACGGCGAAGACCCGTTTGAAGCCGGCAAGCGCGAATTGCAGGAGGAAACCGGTGCTATTGCGCAAGAATACCTGTCGCTCGGCAAGCTTTACCCCACGCCCGGCTACTGCGGCGAGATTATCCATATGTATCTCGCGAAAGGCTTGACTTTTTCCAATCAAAATTTGGACGACGACGAATTTTTACAGGTGCGCAAAATCCCGCTTGAAGAAGCGTTCGAAATGGTGATGCGCAACGAAATTTATGACAGCAAAACCCAGGTCGGTATTGTAAAGACCTATTATCACATAAAGCGAGGCATCGAAAAATGACACTTGTATTGGCTTCTAACTCGCCGCGGCGCGCGCAGCTCCTTTTTGACGCGGGCTACACCTTTGTGCGCCGGGCTTCCGACATCAACGAGTCCTTACCCGCGGGGCTTCCGCCGGAACAGGCGGTCGAACTGCTCGCCAAGCGCAAAGGCGAGGCGGTCGGGCGGCGCGTGGACGAAGTGCTTCTTTCCGCCGACACCGTGGTTTCTTTGGACGGGCACATTTTAGGCAAGCCCACCGACGCCGAGGACGCCTGCCGGATGCTGCACCTGCTTTCGGGCAAAACCCATGAGGTTTACACCGGCGTTTACATTCAGGGCGCAAAAGAAAATTTCCTGTTCCACGAGAAAACCGAAGTGACCTTTTTCGAACTCACCGACGAAGAAATTGAAGCCTATGTGCGCACGGGCGAGCCGATGGACAAAGCCGGCGCTTACGGCATTCAGGGCAAGGGCGCGCTGTTCGTCGAGCGCATCAACGGCGACTATTTAAACGTGGTCGGTCTGCCGCTTGCCAAAACCGTGAAATATCTCAAAGAGGTGTTATAAATGAAAACCGGTTTGGTCTTAGAGGGCGGCGGCATGCGCGGAATTTACACCGTCGGCGTGCTGGACGTGCTTTTAGACAACAACATCCATTTTGACTATGTCATCGGCGTTTCTGCCGGCGCGGGCAACGGCGCTTCTTACATTTCCGGTCAGCGCGGCCGCGGCTTTCGCGTGGACACACAATATGTCCACGACAAGCGCTATATCGGCATTGACCCGATTTTGCACAACAAGTCCGTTTTCGGGTTGGACTTTATTTACGACACAATCCCCCAGGAACTCGACCCCTTTGATTACGACGCGTTTTTCGCCGACAAAAGCGAATTTGTCACCGTTGTGACCGACGCTGAAACCGGCAAGGCGGTCTATTTCGGCAAAGACAAAATCCACGGCAAGGATTTCACCGTTTTGAAAGCTTCGGCGGCGCTGCCGATGTTTACCCCGCCGGTGGAGTTTGAGGGGCGGAAATATTTTGACGGCGGCGTGGCGGATTCCATTCCGGTCCAGCACGCGCTCGACGACGGTTGCGACCGGCTGTTGATTGTGCGGACAAGACCGCGCGACTATGTGAAAAAGCCGGAGCGTATGCGCGCCGCTTACACGCGGATTTTAAAAGACTATCCGAACATGATTGCCGCGCTCGACAACCGCTATATCGTCTATAACGAGTCTTTGGCGCTTTGCGACCGCCTTCAAAAAGAGGGACGCGCGGTGGTGATTGCGCCGGAATACGCTTTGCCGATTGACAAATTCGGCACAGACAAAGAAAAATTGGAGCACTGCTATTACGAAGGCATGCGCGACTGCAAACACGCGCTCGAAAACATTGAAGCGCTGCTTTCCGACAAAGCGTAATTTCAAATCTGTATTTTAAAAAAACGGACAGCCTGCAAAAAAGCGGGCTGTCTTTTGTTTTTCAACATTTGTTTACTTTTTCCCCGGTTTGTAGTATACTATTGGTCGGAAAAATTTTGTTTCGGGAGGTCATTTTATGGGAAATGCAATGCAAAAAATCGCCATGGCCGGCGTTGCGGCGGTCGCCTCCACCGCAATCGGTGGTATCGTTTATCGGCACATGCGTTATAAAAGAATCCCGCCGAAGCCTTTACAGGATTTTCAAAGACTCGTGCCGCAAGCGCCCGAGGGCGTTCACCTGACCGCGCACCGCGGGCTTTCCGCGCAATATCCCGAAAACACCAAAGAAGCTTTCGTGGCCGGCGGCAAAGCCGGATTTTACGCGCTGGAGTGCGACACCCATTGCACAACCGACGGCGTTTGGGTGGTGCTTCACGACGGGCAGATTAAAACCATGTTCGAAGGCTCCGGCGACGTGAAAGACTATTCTTACCCCGAAATGTTAAAAAAGAAAATGATTAACGGCGCGAACATCGACAAATACCCCGAAGCGCACATCTGCACGTTGCAGGAATATATTGACGTTTGCAAAACCTACGGCTGCCGGCCGATGATTGAAATTAAGGACCCGCGCACCGAAAAAATGCAGGATTTGTATGGCCTTCTCAAAAAGAACGACATTTTACAAAGCTGCATTTTGATTTCGTTCCACCTTTCCGACCTGCGCGCGATGCGCAAAATTGACGAGAATTTGGAAATGTGGTATTTGGTCAACTACATTACGAACAAAGTGATTCGGGAAGCCAAAAAAGCCAATTTGGGCGTGGCGTTTTGTGCGCAATACAACGCCTTGCGCCCCGAATACATCAAAAAAGTGTTGGATAACGGGCTGACCGCCGCCTGTTGGACGGTGGACGACAAAGACCTGCTTTTGAAAATGCTTGACTGCGGTGTGCGTTACATCACGACCAATTCCATTTTACCGAGCGCCGCGGCGCTCGCCCAAGCGCAAAGAACCAATTGACCCGGAGATTTTTTAGATGATTAAGTTTTGCCCCCTGTTTTCTTCCAGCAAAGGAAATTCCATTTATATCGGCACGCCGAACGGCGGCGTATTGATTGACGCGGGAAAAAGCTGCCGCCAAATCGAAACCGCGCTTAACAACATCGGTGTTTCGCCCGACAGCATTCGCGCGATTTTCGTCACGCACGAACATTCCGACCACGTAAGCGGCTTGCGGGTGTTCGCCGGCAAGCACCACCCGCGCGTGTACGCGACCGGCGGCACGCTTTGCGCATTAGACGAAATGGGTATTTTAGACGGGCGCTTTGATGCATTCGCCTTAGGTCCCGACGGCGCGGAGGTCTGTTCGCTGTTTGTAAAGCCCTTTAAAACCTCGCACGACAGCCGCGAAAGCTGCGGCTATGTGCTCCACGACGAATCCGGCGAGCGCATCGCCGTTGCGACCGACCTCGGCGTGATGACCGACGCCGTGCGTGACGCGGTTTCCGGCTGTGAAACGGTTTTAATGGAATCCAACCACGATGTGCGGATGCTCGAAAACAACCCGCAATATCCTTATCCTTTGAAAAAGCGCATTTTGGGCGCCGGGGGGCACCTTTCCAACGAAGCTTGCGCCGAAGCCGTGTGCGATTTTGTGAAGCACGGCACAAAGCGTGTGTTTTTAGGCCATTTGAGCGAACAAAACAACCTGCCGGCGCTCGCCTACCGCGTGACGGCGGACGAGCTGCAAAACGCAGGCGCCGAACCGGGCGCGGACTTTACCTTGTGCGTGGCAAAGCCGATTTGGGACGAAAGGGCGTTTTTGTTTTGATTTCTGTGACGGTGCTTGCCCTCGGCAAGCTGAAAGAACCTTATATGCGCCAATTTTGTGCGGAATATGAAAAGCGCTTGTCCGCCTTTTGCAAGCTGAACTTGGTGGAACTTACCCCCGTTCGCCTGCCGGACAATCCTTCGAAAAGCGAAATTGCCGCTGCGCTCAAAAAAGAAGCGGTGCTTCTGCGCGCGAAAATCCCGCAGGGGGCTTATGTGCTTTCGATGTGCATTGAGGGAAAGCAAATGAGCAGTCCGGAATTTAGTCAAAAATTAACTTCTCTGGCAATCAGCGGCAGCAGCCATGTGGTTTTCATTCTCGGCAGCTCTTTCGGGCTGGACGACGAGATAAAAAAACTTTCCGACTGTCGGTTTTCGATGTCGGAAATGACGTTTCCCCACCAAATGGCGCGCGTGATGCTTTTAGAACAGCTTTACCGCGCATTTCAAATTGCAAACGGCGGCAAATACCACAAATAGGTGCCGCCGGGCACACCGACTTCGAGCAGGTAGTCCGATATTATTTTTTATAATTTTGCCCGGTATCATCTTTGCAGCCATATTTTCCCCAACTGGCGCGTGCCGACGCGCGGCGAATCGAGACTTTCACTTGGCACTAAAAACAACCGTGTCCTCCCGACATCGACTTTGTTATAACTTTGCGGGCGAGGGTGGAACCTCGCCCCTACAACAGCAAATGCACCAATATTTAAAGTTTCGTTCACCTTTTCAAAGGTGGTGGAATCCAAAGGCAAAGCCTTTGGTCGCCCTGCGCACAGGGCGAAATTCTTTCCCTGTAAAAAAGCGCAGGAGGGGAGACAAAACAGTCCGGCGGACTGTTTTGTCGTGGGGAACCCTCGCCGGGGGTTCCCCGGCGCGTGCCAACGCGCGGTGAATTCGCGCAGGTAGTGTGATAGTATTTTTACATTTTTTGCCCGGTATCCTCTTCAATGCAATCATTCGGGCGAGGGTGGAACCTCGCTCTTACAACGGTAAATCCACCAACATTTAAAGTTTCGTCCACCTTTTCAAAGGTGGTGGAATCCAAAGGCAAAGCCTTTGGTCGCCCTGCGCACAGGGCGAAATTCTTTCCCTGTAAAAAGCGCAGGAAGGGAGACAAAACAGTCCGGCGGACTGTTTTGACGTGGGGAACCCTCGCCGGGGGTTCCCCGGCGCGTGCCAACGCGTGGTGAATTCACGCAGACAGTGCACACAAGGCGAAAGTTCCTTTGCCCGGTATCCTCTTCGATGCAATCATTCGGGCGAGGGTGGAACCTCGCCCCTACAAAAATATTGTTCGTTTTGTACACCGTAGGGACAGCCCTTGCGCCTGTCCGGCAAAAAATTCCGCGGTGTAAAGCAAAATTTTTACATATAAGCACACAAAAACGCCCCGGTTTAAAACCGGAGCGTTTCTTTTTATATTGCAATAGTTAAATTTTGTCTATTTTGTTTTTTGCTGTAATTACCGCGCCGCCAAATATTCGAGCGCTTTTTTATAGCCGTCAAAGCCGAGGCCGATAAAATGCGCTTCGCACGCCTGCCCGGCGTAGGAAATCTGGCGGAACGCTTCGCGGGTGCTGATATCGGAAATGTGGACTTCAACCGCGGGGATTGCCACCGCCTTGAGCGCATCCAAAATGGCAACGCTTGTGTGGGTGTAAGCCGCGGGGTTAATCACAATTCCGTCAAACTGACCGTAGGCCGCCTGAATTTCATCAACGATGTCGCCCTCGTGGTTCGACTGGAAGCACTCCACCTGACAGTCGAGTTCTTCCGCCCACTCGCCTATCAGGGCAAGCAGCACCTCATAGGTCTGGGCGCCGTAGATTTCCGGCTCGCGAATGCCCAGCATATTGATATTCGGCCCGTTGATTACCAAAATATTTTTCATTGCAATTCCTCCAAAATCCGGCGAACGACAGCTTGCACGCTGCCGTCGGCGGCTATTTCCTTGTCACAAACGCTGCGGTACAGCGGCAGGCGCACTTCGTACATTTCAGAAAGCGCGGTCGCCTTAGAAAGCGGGCGCCCTTCGACCGGTAGTGCGGAAACGTCGCGGTTTATAAAGAACACGATGCTGTTTTGCCGCAAAATATCGGCGTTTTCAGGGACGGTGACCGCCCCGCCGCCGGTGGCGATAACCGTGCCGCTTTGCTTGCAAAGGCTTTCTAACACCTCGGTTTCCTTTTGCCGGAACACCGCTTCGCCGCACGCTTCAATCCACGCTTCGGCGCTTTTGCCGGTGCGTTTTAAAATTTCCTCATCCGCGTCAAAAAACGGGCGGTTTAATTGCTCCGCGAGCGCTTTCCCGACGGTGGTTTTGCCGCAGCCGGGCATGCCGACCAGTACAATATTTTGCATTTCGGTCGAAAGTTTTTTGAAAATGCGGTCGGTTTCGCTGTCGGGAATGTCGTGCCCCAAAAACAGCTCCGCGGCGCGCTTCCCCTGCGCGACGAGCATCAAAAGCCCGGAATATGCCGGAATACCCAGTCGCTCGGCGTCTAAAATCAGCTTGGTCTTCTGCGGGTTATAGACAATGTCCAACACGCCGGAAAGATTCGGAAATTCCGAAAGCGACAGCGGCGCTTTTAAGTTGTTCGGGTACATGCCCACAGGGGTTGTATTGACAATCAAATCCGCGTCGGCGTGGCGGGAAAGATTTTGATAATTGTTTTCGCCGCTTCTTGAAATGAACACGACTTCACGCGCGCCGAGGTCGGAAAGCACGGCGGAAATCGGCAGCGACGCGCCGCCCGTGCCGAGCACCAGCGCTTTTTTGCCTTTTACCTGAAATCCGCTTTTTTGGACAAGGCACAAAAAGCCGTCGTAATCGGTATTGTCGCCGTAAAGGCCGCCGTCTTCTTTGACGATAATCGTATTGACCGCGCCGATGCGCTTGGCGTTGTCGGAAATGCCGGAAAGATAGGGGAGCACGTCTTTTTTATAGGGAATGGTCACGTTGATTCCGCCGAATTCCCGTTTTTTCAAAAACGCTTCGAGGTCTTGGGGCTCGACTTCAAACAGCCGATATTCGTAATCGCCCAAAAGGGCGTGAATTTGCGGGGAATAGCTGTGCCTTAAGGTTCTGCCGAGCAAACCATATACCATAGTGTCACCTGTTTACAATAAAATACACAGTAAAAAAGAAACTGCTTTTGTATGATACCACAAAAGCAGTTTTTTTCCAATGGGTTATCGTTTCTTTTTGCCGAAAAAGCCTTTTTTGTCGTCGGCGTTGCCGAGATGTGCTGTTTCGTTGCCGAGCGCCTCGTCAAGTTCACGCAGAAGCTGTTTCTGTCTGTCGTTGAGGTTACGCGGCACGTCGACAATCACGCGCACCAACTCATCGCCGCGCCCGCGGTTGTTAAGGCTTTGAATACCTTTGCCTTTGAGTTTAAACACATCGCCGGACTGCGTGCCTGCCGGGACATTGTATTGCACTTTGCCGTCAAGCGTCGGCACCTGTAACGCGCAGCCGAGCGCCGCCGCGGCAAAGCTAATATGCATTTCAACCCAGACGTTATAGCCGTCGCGCTCGAAAATCGGGTGCGGACGGACGTTGATTGCCACGCGGAGATCACCCGCAGGGCCGCCGTTTACGCCTTTATTGCCCTGCCCGCGCGCGTTGATAATCTGACGGTCGTCGATACCGGCCGGGATTTTCACCGTAATTTTCACCGGCTTGCGCACACGACCCGCGCCGTGACATTTCTTACAGGGATTTTCGATAATCGTGCCTCTGCCGCCGCAGCGGGAGCACGCTTTTTGCGTTTGAATCACGCCGAACGGCGTTCTCTGTTGGGAAGTGACCTGACCGCGGCCGTTGCATTCAGGACAGGTTTTCGGAGAAGAGCCCGGCGCAGCGCCGCTGCCGTGGCACTCGTCGCAGACTTCAATCCGGCTGAACTGCACTTCGCGTTCGCAGCCTTTCGCCGCCTCTTCAAAAGAGATGGTCACGCTTGTCTGCGTGTCGCTGCCGCGCTGGGGGGCGTTGGGATTGCTGCTGCCGCCGCCGAACCCGCCGAATCCGCCGCCGAAAATATTGCTGAAAATATCGCCGAGGTCAAAATCAAAGCCCTGCCCGTTAAAGCCGCCGCCGTAACCGGCGCCACCCGCCCCGTAGTTCGGGTCCACGCCCGCGTGGCCGAAGCGGTCATATTTCGCCTTTTTCTCCGCGTCGGACAAAACCTCATACGCTTCGTTCGCCTCTTTGAATTTCTCTTCCGCTTCCTTGTCCCCGGGGTTTAAGTCGGGGTGATATTTCTTGGCGAGCTTGCGGTAGGCTTTTTTGATTTCATCCTCCGACGCATTTTTATCGACGCCGAGGACTTCATAATAATCTCGTTTGTCTGCCATATAAGTACTCCCTTATACCGGGTTGCGGCAGAGCCCCGCGAGGGACTCTGCCGGAAAACTGAAACCTTGGTTTATTTGTTGCCGTCTTCCACGTCGGTGTAGTCGGCTTCATAATAGCCGTCGTCACCTTTCGTGCCACCTTGGGCACCGCCCTGCGGGCCTGCCTGTGCGCCGCCCTGCTGTGCGCCTGCCTGTGCGGCGGCCGCTTTATACATTTCTTCGGCAACCTTGTTGAACTTTTCGGTCAAAGCGTCTTTCTTCGCCTTGATGTCGTCCATGTTATCGCCTTTGAGCGCTTCTTTCAAAGCGTCAATCTTGCTCTGAATCTCGGTCTTGTCGGCTTCGGCAATCTTATCGCCGTTGTCTTTCAAGATCTTCTCGCACTGGTAAACCATCTGGTCCGCTTCGTTGCGGGTGTCGATGTTTTCCTTGCGTTTCTTGTCTTCCGCCGCATACTGTTCGGCTTCTTTGACCGCCTTATCCACGTCTTCTTTCGACATATTGGTCGAAGAGGTGATGGAAATGGACTGTTCTTTCTGGGTGCCGAGGTCTTTTGCGGAAACGTGCACGATGCCGTTCGCGTCGATGTCGAAGGTTACTTCAATCTGCGGCACACCGCGGGGTGCGGGCATAATGCCGTCGAGGTGGAACACACCGAGGGTCTTGTTGTCTTTTGCGAATTCACGCTCGCCTTGCAGGACGTGGACTTCCACGGAAGTCTGGTTGTCTGCCGCGGTGGAGAAGATTTGGCTCTTCTTCGTCGGGATTGTGGTATTTCTTTCGATAATCTTCGTGGAAACGCCGCCCATGGTTTCAATACCCAAAGACAGGGGCGTAACATCCAAAAGCAGGATGCCTTCGACGTCGCCGCCGAGGACGCCGCCCTGAATGGCCGCGCCGACTGCTACGCATTCATCGGGGTTGATGCCTTTGAAGGGTTCAAGACCGGTGAAGTTCTTAATGGCTTCCTGAACAGCGGGGATTCTCGAAGAACCGCCGACCATCAAAACTTTGTTGATTTCGGAGGTTTTAAGGCCGGAATCCTGCAAAGCCTGACGTACCGGGCCCATGGTCGCTTCGACCAAGTCCGCGGTCATTTCGTTGAATTTCGCACGGGTTAAAGTGGTTTCCAAGTGTTTCGGGCCGGTGGCGTCCGCCGTGATGAACGGCAGAGAAATCGTCGAAGTGGTCACGCCGGAAAGCTCGATTTTCGCTTTTTCAGCCGCTTCTTTGAGTCTCTGCATCGCCATTCTGTCGTTGCGAAGGTCAATGCCCTGTTCTTTCTTAAATTCGTCAGCCAGCCAGTCGATGATTCTCTGGTCGAAGTCATCGCCGCCCAAGCGGTTGTTACCGGCGGTTGCCAAAACTTCCTGAACGCCGTCGCCCATTTCGATAATGGAGACATCGAACGTGCCGCCGCCGAGGTCGTAAACCATGACTTTTTGGTCGTCTTCTTTATCAATGCCGTAAGCCAGCGCTGCCGCCGTCGGCTCGTTGATGATACGTTTGACGTCGAGACCCGCGATACGGCCCGCGTCTTTGGTCGCCTGACGCTGTGCGTCGGTGAAGTAAGCGGGAACGGTGATGACCGCTTCGGTCACCTTGCCGCCGAGGTAGCTTTCCGCGTCGCTTTTCAGCTTTTGCAGAATCATTGCGGAAATTTCCTGCGGGGTGTAAGTTTTGTCGCCGATGGTGACTTTGTAATCCGAACCCATGTGGCGTTTAATCGAAGAAACGGTGCGCTCGGGGTTGGTGATGGCCTGGCGTTTTGCGACCTGACCGACCATACGCTCGCCGTCTTTGGAGAACGCGACAACGGACGGGGTGGTTCTTGCGCCTTCGGCGTTCGCAATAACGACGGGCTCGCCGCCTTCGATAACCGCAACGCAGGAGTTTGTTGTACCTAAATCAATACCGATAACTTTTGCCATAATAAATTCCTCCAAACTGATTTCAGTATGTTTTCTTTTTGGTTAATTGACGACCTTAACGACCGCCGGGCGCAAAATCTTGTCGCCCAATTTATAGCCTTTGGAGAAGACTTCGGAAATCGCATTTTCCGGCTCGCCCTCTTCTTCGGTGTGCATCACGGCGGAGTGCAGATTCGGGTCAAAGGTGTCGCCTTTTTCACCGAAGCTTTCTACGCCGAGTTTTGTGAGAATATCCTGGAACTGTTTAAAAATCATGTCGATGCCTTTTTGGTAATCCTCCGGCGCGGCGTCGCGGTTGCCCGCCGCACGCTCGAAGTTGTCAAGCACCGGCAAAATTTCGGAAAGCACAGACGCTTTGCTGTCGGCGTAAGCCTGTTCCTTTTCGCGCACGGAGCGCTTGCGGTAGTTGTCGTATTCGGCAAGCGTGCGCAGGAACTTGTCGTTGGCGTCTTTCAGGTTGTTTTCAAGTTCTTGTAACTTCTGCTCGGTTTCGGTAACTTCCGCAGCCGCAGTTTCGGCGGTTTCTTCTTCGGGGGTTACCGTTTCGGGCTTCTTTTTCGGTTCTTGTTTTGCCATACCTCTATTCCTCCACATTGTCGGAAAGAATCTTCCCGACGACTTCTGTTAAATATCGGATACTCGGAATCAGCCGCGCGTAGTCGATGCGGGTGGGACCGATAAGCCCCAGCGCCCCGCTTTCGTGCCCCGCGATAGCATATTTTCCGAAAATCATGCTGGAATTTTGCAGTTCCCGAAATAAGTTTTCCTTGCCGATTAAGATATTCGGCTCGCCGGCTTTTTCGTTTTGCGTGTGCCCGGAGAAAATCTGACTTAACGGGCCCGCGCGGCGCAGGAACTCAATCAATTCGTAAGCGTTTTGTTCAAATTCTTTATAGTGCAGTAAATTGTTCTGCCCTTCTAAAAGCATTTCCGTGCGCTCGGTCATTTCCGCAAGGTCGGCAAGCGCGACCAAAAGCGGCGTCATCACGAGGGATTTTTCCCCGAGCGAAACGGCAAGCGTTTGGATTTTCGCGATGTTCATCGCGGCCGCCGGTTTGCCGATGAAATTGGCGTTGACAATGTTGTAAAAGCTTTCCGCCAAATCCAAGGTGATTTCGCTGATCGTTTTGCAGACGCGGCTTTTTAAAATGCCGGAGGACGTCAGCATCACGATAAGCGCTGTGCGCGTACCGATCGGTACCAATTCCACGCGGCGCACAACCGCGGTTTCGTCGGTGGGCGTGGTGGAAACTGCCGCGCAGCCGGTCATTTCCGCAAGCACATTGCCCGCGGTTTCGAGCACCTTTTTCGCGTCGCCCGCCGCACCTTGCAGTTTTTGGTCAATCAGGCGTTTTTCCTGCTGCGGCAATTCAAACTGCCCCATCAAATGGTCCACGTAATAGCGATAGCCCTCACTCGACGGCACGCGCCCTGCGGAGGTGTGCGGCTGTTCGAGGTAGCCCATCGCGACCAAGTCCGCCATTTCGTTTCGGATTGTGGCGGAGGACACCGGGATGTCTAAAGCGTCAACCAGCGCTTTCGAGCCGACCGGCTCGCCGGTGGCGATATAGCGTTCGACAATGGCCGCAAGCAGTTTCTTTTTGCGTTCGGTCATTTCCATTTTGCATCCGCCACCTTTCTTTTAGCACTGTTAGCACTCTTTGTGTTCGAGTGCTAATTACAATTTATACTATACAATTAGGTTGCCGATTTGTCAACAATTTATTTGTAAACAATTTGTTAAAACGGCAATTTTTTTCAAAAATTTTTGCCCCTATCTAAAATTCCTATCTTGCAGCTCGTGAAGAACATGCTATACTATTTTATATTCTTAAATGTCTGTTGCATTTTTCAGCGTTTCGCGTTTAGACGGGAGTGATAATTTTGAAAAACCGATACGGAAAAGAAGTACTGGTCACGGGGGCGGGCAGCGGTTTAGGACTTGCCTGCGCCGAAGCGTTTGCCGCTTCGGGCTGTCACGTGGTCGGCGTTTCGAGAAGCTGTAAGGAAGAAACGCGCAAAGTCGGCGCGGGCAGCATCGACACGATGAAAATGGACGTAAACGACGACGAAAGCATCCGCCGGGTGGTGGGAACCATGCCGCGGGTGGATATTGTGGTGCACTGCGCGGGGTTCGGGATTGCCGGCGCCGCCGAGGACACGCCGATTGAGCTTGCGCGCGCCCAAATGGAGACCAACTATTTCGGGGTACTTCGCGTCAACGCCAGGGTGCTTCCCAAAATGCGGGCGCAGAAAAGCGGACTTGTACTTTTGATAAGCTCGGTCGCCGGGCGCATCGGCATTCCGTTCCAGTCGCATTATTCGTCGAGCAAATTCGCGCTCGAGGCCTATTGCGAAGCGCTGCGCATGGAGTGCGCGCCGTTCGGGATTCGCGCTTCGCTCATTGAGCCGGGCGACACGCGCACGGGCTTTACCGGCGCGCGCAGCAAGGCGTTGGACGAACGCTCGCCGTATTACGAGGTTTGCCGCCGTTCGGTTGCGCGCATGGAGCACGACGAGCAAAACGGCAAGCCGCCCGAAAGCGTTTCGAAAGTCGCGCTGAAACTCGCCGCGCGGAAAAATCCGCCGGTGCGCGTTGCCGTCGGCTTAGAATACAAAGCGCTTCTATTTTTTAAACGCCTTTTGCCGGACAAATTGGCGGAATGGATTTTAACCGCGATGTACGCAAAATAAATCTAAAAATATAATAAAAATCAAAAACCCTCTTGCAAAAACTTCAATACTATGGTAACATATGCATAGATAACATAGGTATTGGAGGCGAACGACATGGCAAAAAACGACCTTTTGCACGGCAGTACCGGCCTTTTGGTGATGGCGCTGCTCTCGCGCGAGGACATGTACGGCTATCAAATCATCAAGGAAATGAAAGCCCGCAGTGAAGACCGCTTCGCATTGCAGGAGGGTTCTTTATACCCTGTTCTGCACACGCTCGAAGCGCAAAAACTTGTGGCCTCTTACGAGGGCGAGGCGAGCGGCGCGCGCAAGCGGCGCTATTACCGCCTGACCGAAAAAGGGCGCAGAGAACTTGCGGCACGCAAGGCGGATTTTCTCGACTTTACCTCTGCGGCTCGGCGGATTTTGGAATTCGCTTAACGCTTAGGGGGGTGCAGGTATGGTATACGTAAGCTTTGAACAGTTTTTGGAAGAAGCGGCGTTTATCCCCGGCAGGCGATTGCGAAAACGCATTCGCAAAGAGCTCGGCGACCATATGGAGGATATGCTCGCCGACAAAATCGAGGCGGGCACAGACGAGAAAGAAGCGAAAAAGCAGGTGCTTTCGGAAATGGGCGACCCGGCCGTTTTGCGCAAGGCTTTTATCCGCGCGCACATTGCTGAAATCCGCGTAACAAGACTTGGGATTCTTTTGTCTCTTGCGGTTTTATGCTTTTGCGCCTTATTTCTTGTTCCGCCGGTCTATGACGAGCTGCGCACCTATCACAGCTCGATGTCCGTTGAAGAAGCGGAACAGTATTTGGCAGAGCAAACCGGCGAAGCCTTTACCTTTTTGGGAGAAGTCGATTACGAAGGCCGGATTTACCGCTTTTACCTTCCCGAAAAGCCCTCGCCGTATTATCGGCGCTTGATTTACTTTTCTTCGATTCGCTTTTTCGGTAAAAATATTCCCGACCGTTTTTTCGCCTTTTCGGAGTACCGGCAAAGCAACGCCAGCCCCATCGTTTTTAATTTTTTCTTGCAAGAACATAACGCCGCCTATTCCGCCGGCATCGCGCCCTGGCAAAAAACGCCGGAGGAAAGGGACCTGCCTTGCAGCTACGCCTATATTTTCACCTATGCATCCAACGCCGCCTGTTTTCAGCCCATGTTTCTCACAAACGGGCAGCACAGCATCACCGGCAAAGACGAGCTGACTGCGGGCGCAAAGATTCCGATAAAAGACACGCCCTGCATCATTCGCGTGGACGCGCCGGAAGACATGTATTTGTTCTGCACGGAATATTATGATGCACACGGCAACGCCGTGGAACCCGCAGCCGCATCCGGCGATTCTGCGGTCACAAATTGAGGCTTGCGCAACTCTCGGGGAGGTGAATCGTATGGCGTGCGAAAACTTTGAACAGTTTTTAAAAGCGGCTGCGGCATATATCCCCGGCAGACGGCTGCGAAAACGCATTCGCAAAGAGCTTGGCGACCATATGGAAGATATGCTCGCCGACAAAATCGAGACGGGCATAAGTGAAAAAGAAGCGAAAAAGCAGGTGCTCTTAGAAATGGGCGATCCGGCGGTTTTGCGCAAGGCTTTTATCCGCGCGCACATTGCCGAAATCCGCGTAACAAGACTCGGTATTCTTTTGACGCTTGCGGTTTTGTCCTTTTGCGCTTTGTTTTTTATTCCGCCTGTTTTTCAGGAGTTGGAAACATATTCTACCGCAAGCACGCTCGAAGAAGCCGAGCAAAACCTTGCCGCCCTTTACGCGGACGGCGCGCCGATTACCTTTGTCGGGGAAGCGACTTACGACGGCAGGCGCTATCGCTTTTACACGCCGGAAACGGACAACGGAGAACTGCAGCACGTCCTGTACTTTTCCTCCATTCGCTTTTTCGGGAAAGCCGTTCCCGACCGGTTTGCGAACTACCGGGCGCAACTGCAGGACGGGAATACCCCTATCCCCATAAATCTGTTCCAGCAGGAATTTAACGGCTATTTCACAGGCGGGTTTGCCCCGTGGCGCATCGACAGAGAAACCTCCGCGTTGCCGCAAAGCGAAGTTTACGTTTTTCTCCGAAAAACCGATACGGCCTATTTGCAAATGTCTTTCTTTCAAGGAAAGCTGGGCGACACATTTTCGATCGAGAAATCCACCGAAAGCGGGTTCATTCCGGTGCCCGAAGCGCCGTGTATCGTACAGGTGGATATGCCGAGCGGGAAAATCGGCTGGAACTGGCGGTATTACGACAAAGAGAAAAACGAGATAGAGTTAGAAAGCGCCTCGGTGTTCGGTTCTTATTAAAAAGGCTTGACTTTTTTGTCGGTTTGGGGGTACAATAACTTTCAAAGCAGAATAGAAAGCAAAACGATGACGGAGAATGACGGTTTTCAAAAAGCTTTTCAAGAGAGTCCGCGCCGCCGGCTGTAAGCGCAGGCAAAGCCGAAAACCCGAGACCCCTCCCGAGTGTGCGCCGAGAAAGAAACCGTAAGGCGCGCCGTTACGCCGCGTTAAGGCGAAATTAAGCCGGGCGTTTTTACGCCAATTTGGGTGGAACCGTGGAATGGAAGCATTTCATCCCTTTTTTCAGGGGTGAAATGCTTTTTTGCTTTTTGTTTTGCATTTTCCAAAAATGAAATGATACGGAGGCATCTTAAAATGATTCAAATTACTTTAAAAGGCGGAACCGTCAAAGAATATGAAAATCCGGTTTCCGCCGCAGACGTGGCAAAAGACATCGGCATGGGGCTTTACAAAGCTGCCTGCGTCGCCAAAATCAACGGGGAAGTGTGCGACTTGCGCACGATGATTTCCGATAACTGCGAACTGGAAATCCTCACCTTTGACGACGAGGACGGCAAAAAGACGTTCCGCCACACCGCTTCCCACATTTTGGCACAGGCGGTCAAACGCCTCTACCCCGAAACGAAGCTCGCAATCGGTCCGGCGATTAAAGACGGCTTCTATTATGATTTCGACTCGGAAACGGTGTTCACGCCCGAAGTGCTCGAAAAAATTGAAGCGGAAATGAAAAAGATTGTCAAAGAGGATTTGGCAATTGAAAATTTTGAGCTGCCGCCCGAAGAAGCGATTGCGCTGATGAAAGACAAAGGCGAGACTTACAAAGTTGAGCTTATTGAAGAGCACGCCGGAAAAGGCGAGCCGATTTCGTTTTATAAACAGGGCGAATTCACCGAGCTTTGCGAGGGCCCGCACCTGATGAAAACCGGCGCGGTCAAGGCGTTTAAGCTGACCTCCTGCACCGGCGCTTACTGGCGCGGCGACGAAAAGAACAAAATGTTACAGCGCATTTACGCAACCGCGTTCCCGAAACAAAGCGCGCTTGACGAATATCTCGAGATGGTCGAAGAAGCGAAAAAGCGCGACCACAGAAAATTAGGCCGCGACCTAAAGCTGTTTGCGCTGATGGATGAGGGCCCGGGCTTCCCGTTCTTTTTACCCAAGGGCATGATTCTTAAAAACACGCTGATTGACTATTGGCGCGAAATCCACACGCGTGAGGGCTATGTCGAAATTTCCACCCCGATGATGCTCAACCGCCAGCTTTGGGAGACGTCCGGTCACTGGGACCACTACAAAGAAAATATGTATACCACCGTCATTGACGACACCGACTTTGCGATTAAGCCGATGAACTGCCCGGGCGGTATGCTGGTTTATAAATCGGAAATTCACTCCTACCGCGACCTGCCGATTCGCATGGGCGAGCTGGGACTTGTGCACCGCCACGAAAAATCCGGCGCGCTCCACGGGCTGATGCGTGTGCGCTGCTTTACCCAAGACGACGCGCATATCTTCATGACCCCGGAACAGATTACCGACGAAATCAAAGGCGTTGTGCGCTTGATTGACGAGGTTTACAAGCTGTTCGGCTTTAAATATCACGTTGAGCTGTCCACGCGTCCCGAGGATTCGATGGGCAGCGACGAAGATTGGGAAATGGCAACCGCGGGGCTTCAGAAAGCGTTGGACGAGTTACAGCTTCCCTATGTGGTCAACGAGGGCGACGGCGCGTTCTACGGCCCGAAAATCGACTTCCATTTGGAAGATTCGCTCGGGCGCACCTGGCAGTGCGGCACCATTCAGCTCGACTTCCAGCTGCCGCAGCGCTTTGAAGCGGAATATGTCGGCGCGGACGGCGAGAAACACCGCCCGATTATGATTCACCGCGTGGTGTTCGGCTCGATTGAACGCTTCATCGGCATTTTGATTGAACATTTCGCCGGTGCATTCCCGCTTTGGCTCGCACCCGAACAGGCGGTTATTCTGCCGATTGCGGACCGTCACCACGAAAAAGCCTATGCCATCCGCGACCGTCTTCGTGAAAAAGGCATCCGCGTTTCCGTCGACGACCGCTCCGAAAAGATCGGTTACAAAATTCGTGAAGCACAGCTGCAGAAAATCCCGTATATGCTGGTGCTCGGCGACAAGGAAGCCGAAAACGACAGCGTTTCGGTTCGTTACCGCACCAAAGGCGACATCGGCACCATGACCGTAGACGAGCTTTGCGCACGCATGCTGCACGAAATCGAGACCAAAGCCAAAGACTAAGGAGTGTGTGAAAATGGCGAAATCTCCTTTGACGGTCACCGTCATTACCGACACCCATTATTACGCGAAAAGCAACGGTGTGGAAGGCGCCGCCTATGACGCCGCGAACACCAAAAGCCAGCTTTTGCTTAAAGACGCCGCCGAGCTTTTGGACGCGGCGTTCCGCCAGATTAAAGCGGACAAGCGCACCGACATCGTTCTGCTTTCCGGCGACACGACTTCCAACGGCGACTATGATTCCCACAAGGAATTTATTGAAATGCTCCGCGACCTGAAAGCCTCGGGCAAGCGCGTTTATGTGTTGACCGCGACGCACGATTATCAGGACGACGGGCAGACAAACGCCTATTCCGGCGACGAGAAAATCAAAATCCCCGCGGCGAAACGTGAAGAGCTTTTTGAAATGTACCGTGAGTTCGGTCCCGACGAAGCGATTTCCGTCCACCGTGACAGTATGTCTTACGTTGTCCAGTTACAAGACGGCTACCGGCTGTTCGCGATTAACGACGACCGCAATCTCCGGGGCAAAAGCGGCATTTCCGACGACTGCTATCAGTGGCTTTCGGAACAGGCGGAAGATGCGCGCAAAAACGGGCAGTTTATCCTCGCGATGACGCACCACCCGCTGATTGCGCCCTCGCCCATTTACGCGCTCATCGGCAAAAACGATATGCACGGCGACTTTGACGTCCGCCGCAAGCAATATGCCGACTTGGGGCTTCAGTTTATGCTCACCGGCCACACGCACATTCACCACATTGACAAAATCCAAAGCGACCGCGGCAACACGCTTTACACCATTGCGACCGCCGCGACGGTGGGCTATCCCGCGCCGATTCGCACGGTGGTTGTCGACGAGGCCGCCGGCATTGTTTCCACCACCACCGACCTGATTACCGAAAAGGTGAACTGCAAGTTAGACAACAACAATTTGCAGGAACACCTGAAAAATCAGATGATCGGCATGGTGCGCGACCTCGTAAAAGCCGCGGGCGGCGATATACATAAATTTGCCGACATGGTCACGGCGATGAGCATCAAGAAAAAGGTCATTTACAAATACGGCTGGCTGATTCGCCCGTTCGCGAAAGCGCTCAACAAGCTGACCATCGGCAAAGTCGCGAAATGGACCAAAAAAGAAACCGGCTTAAAGCCCGAAGATTACGCCGACATCAAAGACAAGAGCGTTGTGGATTTCATCGCCGACATGGCGCTGAACCTTTACGCCGGCGAAAACCTCTATGAGCCGGAAGACGCGGAATACAAAATCACGATGGGGCTTTTGAGCATTTTTGACTCGATTTTCGCCGCGCTGCACATTTCCGTGCGCAAGCTGTTAAAGGTTTCGGACTCGCTTTGCGATTTCGTTGAACCGCTTTTGCACAACAGCGGCATTCCCGCATATAACGCGGTTTTGCCGATTATGCCCTATTACGCCGAAGGCGAACAGGGCCCGGCAGAAAAAGAACCCGAAAAGCCCGTGTACCCCAAGAGCAAAAAAGGCGTTCCGATTGTCATTTTGTTGATTCTCGGCGTCATTATCCTGCTGATTCCGATTCTTTTGGTGCTCGGTATAGGCTTTATCGTCAACCAAATCCGCTACGGCAGATTTATGAAATAACAGAAAAAACAAAAAACGCGCTGCAGCAAAAGTTGCGGCGCGTTTTTCTTATGTAAAAATCAAATTATGCTTTTTCGCGGTAAACCTTGACATAGTCCACCAAAAAATCATAGGCTTTGGTTTTGTCGTTGTCCTCCGGCGTTCCTGCCCAGTTTACGGTCAGCTCGCCGTCTGCGTTGCGCTCCTGCCCCGGCAAAGGCTTTTCATCTTCCACAATTCCAGCGACTTCACAGGAAAGCAGCAAATAAGCGGGCACATTGCAGACTGTGTCTAAAGCGTCTTTTGTATGCCAGGTTTCATACCCGTCCACATAAAAAGTGTAACCGGTTTCGTCCCATTTCAAGCCAAAGGTGTGGAACTCGTCATAGAGATTTTCCACCTCAATATAATCAGAGCCTATGGAAGCGAGTTCCTCCCCGTAGCCGTCCACATGAATGGCGTGGGAAATCACATTCTGATGCTCTTTCCAATACATAAACGGCGACTCGAAAATGTCGATTTCTGCGCCGTCCTCTCCGGTGCCGAACACATCGTCTTTAAAATCGCCGACCGGCATCAGCCAAAACGCCGCCCAGTTGCCATAGGTTGCCGGAACTTTACACCGTGCTTCGAAATAGCCGCCCGTCTGCGAAAATCCCGTGCACGCCGGTTGGCCGTTCTCCGCTTCTCTTGGGGAGCTTTCGATGCCGCCGGTGTACCAGCCGGCGCCGAATTTCCCGTTTTCTCGGTATTCGGTACGGATTACCAGATTGCCGTTTTCAACCAAAACGGCATCGTCCACCCACCAGCCGCCGCGGCGCACGCCCTCTTCGCTGTAAGCGTAGTGCCATGTATTGCGGTCGAGCGAATCCCCGTTAAAATCCTCCGAAAAGGTCAGTTCCCAGTTGTCGTCGGGCGCAAAGGCATTGTCGGGTGTTTTTTCGATCTCCCGAATCTTTTTTCCGCCGCAGCTGCACAGCAACAAAACCAGCAAAAGGCAAATCGAACCACACATTATCTTTTTCAGCATTTTTCTCTCCCTTTCAAAAAAGCACCGTTCTTATCTGTCCCACTTTTCGCAAAGCGCCAAAATCTGGTCGGCGAATTTTGCCAAATCCTTGTTCGCGCCGCCCTCGTTGTGTTTGATAACGGTCATTAAGCGGTTTCCCGCCTGCAACAGCCGGGCAAACACCGGGCTTTGTGCAAAGCCGGATTTCGACGCGGGCTGCGGCTGCTTTTTGATGCGCTCGCGCGTGCCCTCTTTGACAATGCAGTTTTGTGTCAGATCATATTCTTCGCCGTTAAACGGCGCGTGGGCTTCGAGTTTCAGCTCGTCGCGCAGCCTTGCGGCGAACACTTCGCAAACCGAATCTTCGCCGTGGTTGACGAACACATGTTTCGGCGCCGGGTCAAAGCTTTTCACCCAGCGGATTAAGCCCTCGTTGTCGGCGTGACCGCTGATGCCGGCGAGTTGGGCGATTTCGGCATTGACCTGCACCTTTTCGCCGAACAGCTTGACTTCACGCTCGCCTTCGACAATCGCGCGGCCGAGTGTGCCGACCGCCTGATAGCCGACGAACAGGATGGTGCTTTCCGCACGCCAAAGGTTATGTTTGAGGTGGTGCCGAATTCGCCCCGCTTCGCACATGCCGCTTGCGGAAATGATGATTTTCGGCGTTTCGTCGGTGTTGATAAGCTTCGAATCGTCGCTCGTAATCGACAACCGCAAGCCGTCAAAAGCAATCGGATTGACGCCGCTTTCAATTAACGCGCGTGCTTCGTCGTCAAAGTCTGACATACTTTTATTAAAAACATTGGTCGCTTCCACCGCGAGGGGGCTGTCGACATAAAC
The DNA here is from genome assembly GCA_018712805.1 of Candidatus Fimenecus excrementavium. Taxonomy (GTDB): domain Bacteria; phylum Bacillota; class Clostridia; order Oscillospirales; family Acutalibacteraceae; genus Fimenecus; species Fimenecus excrementavium. Next base: position 152,148 of record DVGI01000033.1, read on the forward strand.
CGGGAAATCGTCGTGCCCTTTGATAAGCCCTTCCGCCTTGATTTTCCGCAGGAAATACAAAAGCTCCTGCGTCCGGCCGACGGCAAACGACGGAATCACCAAATTGCCGCCGCGGTCGAGCGTGCGCTGAATGAGGGGCACAAGCTGTTCAATATAATCAATCCGCTCGCCGTGGCTTCGGTCGCCGTAGGTGCTTTCCATCACAACGAAATCCGCTTCGTGCAAATATTGCGGGTTGCGGATAATCGGCTGGTTTGTGTTGCCGATGTCGCCGGAAAACACGATTTTCTTTGTTTCGCCGTTTTCGGTGACGGTCAGTTCCGCGCTCGCCGAGCCGAGCAGATGCCCCGCGTCGACAAAGCGCACCCGAATGCCCTCGAACAAGGTTTGCGGCGCGTTATATTCACAGGGGACAAACTGCTTCATCGCGTTTTGCGCGTCCTCCACCGTGTAAAGCGGCACGGTCGGTTCTTTGCCCGAACGCTTCGCTTTGCGGTTGCGCCACTCGGCTTCAAACTCCTGAATGTGGGCGGAGTCCTGTAACATAATCGAGCAAAGCCGCGCGGAGGCGACTGTAGAATAAATCCACCCTTCAAAGCCGTTCGCGGTGAGCAGCGGCAGTTTGCCGGAATGGTCAATGTGCGCGTGGGTCAGCACCACGCAGTCGATTTCCCCGGGCGTTACGGGCAAATTGGCGTTTTGATAAGTGTCGGGACCTTGTTCAAGCCCGCAGTCAATCAAAATCCGTTTGCCGCACGCCTCCAAAAGCGTACAGCTGCCGGTCACTTCGTGGGCAGCGCCTAAAAAAGTCAGTTTCACGCGAAAACCTCCCCGCGCCTTTCGGCCTTTTCTTTCATCATAGCATAAAACCCGCCGGGCGACAACCGCCCGACGGGTTTTTCTCTGAAAATCTTTTTCTGCATTCGCGTTATTTGTCTGCGTTGAGAATGGCGAAGTTTTCTTTGTTCGCTTTATACAGATTTTTATAAACGCGGAAGTTGCGGTCATAAATCGCCTTATATTCCGGGCGCGGATAGAACGTCTTTGCCGCAGGAATCAGGCGTTTGGCTTCGCCGAGGTCGTGAATGAGCCCCGTGCCGACCGCGACGGTTGCCGCCGCGCCGACCGCACCGATGTTCTGGGGGCTGTCGACCGTTTCAATGGTCTTGCCGGTGCAGTCCGCCAAAATCTGGCAGGTGACGTCGTTTAACGCGCCGCCGCCGACAAAACGAATCACGTTGGAGGTCTTAACCTTGTTCTGTTCGGTTTCAAGCATCCAGCGCAGGTGGAAGCAGACGCCCTCGACAACCGCACGAATCATTTCGGATTTGCCGGTTTCTAAGCTTATGTTGAAGAACATACCGCGGGCGTTCGGGTCCTCGAACGGGCAGCGGTTGCCGTGCAGCCACGGGGTAAAGACCACGCCGCCGGCCCCTGCGGGAACGGTGTCCACGACCGCCATCATGTAATCATACAAATTGGTGTAAACGGTCTCGCGGTCTTCGCGGTGATGCTTTAAGTCATGGCTCTTGTCGAGATAAATGTCGATTTCGTCAAGCGCTAAGTGGTCTTTCACCCACTCGACGCACTTTGCCGCGGTTTCCAGTTCCGCGAAATAGTTGAAGTGGCCTTCCCACGCGCCGACCGTTGCGGCAATCATGGCACTTGTGTCCACCACGCTCTTGTCCACGACGGTGGAAACCCAGCCGGAGGTGCCGGAATAAATGTGGGTGTCGCCGAAGTCCACGGAACCCGCGCCGACGCCTATGAGCGAAGCGTCGCCGCCGCCGCCGAATACAGCCGTTCCGGGCTCCAAGCCGAGTTCTTTCGCTTCTTTGTCACGGAGCTTGCCGACACGGTCCGTGCAGCGGACGATTTTCGGCAGGTGCTTTTCTTGGACGCCGTAAAGCTTGCACATTTCCGAGCTCCAGCCCTCTTTACCCTTGCGGATATCATAAAGCAAGGTGGCGAAAGCGGAGTCCTGGGTCATGACAAATTCGCCGGTCATCCGGCAAATGAGATATTCCTTGACGTCGAGCCATTTATATGCTTTTGCAAAAACTTCCGGCTCGTGGGCTTCCACCCATTTGTATTTCCAAACCGGGTCTTTCACCGAGCAGGCGACCGCGCCGGTAATCTGCAGCGCGCGCAGAAGCTTCGGAATGTTGGCACCGGCAATCTGCGGGCCGTAGGCAATGCCTTTTTTCAGTTCTTCGCGTGCGCGCTGGTCCATATAGCTCATCGCGCGGCGCACGGCGTTGCCGTCCTTGTCCACCAGCACCAGGCCCTGCATTTGCGAGCAGAACGAAATACCGCCGATGTCTTTTTTGTCGATTTTCGACTTTTTCATGACGGCGTTGGTGCTTTTAATCATCGCGTCCCACCACTCGTCCGGGTCCTGCTCCGCGCCGCCGCCGGGCAACACATACAGGTTGTACCCTTCGCTTGCGGCCGCAAGCAGTTCGATTTTATCCGTGATGGCGAACAAACAGGTTTTGACGCCCGTTGTGCCGACATCATAGGAAATCGTGTAAGTCGGATTGACCATATTAGAAAACCTCCCACATGAAACAGAATTACTTTTTCAGCGCCGATTTGACAAATTTCAAACACTGTTCCACCACAAAGTCGTCGCGTTCGGTGATGTCATTGCCGGCATATATGCGAAAACGCTCTTTGTAATAGTCGCAGGCGTAAGAAAATTGCAGCGACATAAAAATATTATCCAGCAAAAACGCAGCGAACGCTGAATCGATATCCGGCCGAACGTCGCCGGTCTTTTTGCCCTCTTCAATCGCAATCCGGTAAATGCGCGCGGTCATCGCTTCCATTTCATAGGCGAACTGCGACGCGAAACGCGGGTTGTTCTCTGCGGTCATGCCGTTGTAAAGCTTAATAAGCGTAGCGTTCTCTTTCGAGGAACGCTGAATCTCGCGGATAATGCGCTCCACTTTGACGAGCACGTCTTCTTCACTGACCGCCAAAACATTCAAAAGCTCTTCCATGCTTTGAATGCTGTATTGAATCGTCGTCAGAAACAAATCCTGCTTATTCTCAAAATATTTGTAAAGAGAGCCGACGCTCACGCCCGCCTTTTTGGCAATGGTGCTCATATTCGCGTTTTCAAAGCCTTTAAATGCAAACTCTTTGGTCGCCGTGTCGAGAATCCGCACGCGCTTTTCCGGGGAAATATTATCAAAGGTGGGCTTATGGTGCTTTTGCAGGTCCATGTCTTCATCCTCTTTGCCTAATCATATACCAATACAATTTATAATAACACATTCACCCTAAAATGTTCAAGAAAAATTTTCGTTTTCCTGCGGTTTTTCGGGGAAAAACGGTTTCTTTCGCGTGAAAATTCCGCACATGGTTTTTGCAATATTCCCTGCACAAAATAGATAGTTTTTATCTACATTCAACACGATTTTTGCAAAAATAGTTAATAATTAACTACATCAGAAAAAACATTTTCAATTTTCGCAGAATTCACGAAAATATAGGTTGACACAAGTTTATTTTATGGTATAATGCAAGTGAATAGGAATTCACTGCTGTATGGGGATTCCAAATAAAAGAGTTGGAGGATTTACAATGGACACCAGATTTGCAATTGCCGAGTACCATGACGCTGCGGCAATCAACAAAGAGCTTGACGAACTGATTGCAAAACCGATCTATTCCATCAAGCCGGACGTGCTGAAAAAGTACGAAGACGAATACTATGGCAAGAAATGTGTAAAATCCAAGGAAATGATTGACAAAGCCAAGGAGGTTATCCCCGGCGGCGTACAGCACAACCTTGCGTTTAACTATCCCTTCCCGCTGGTATTCACAAAGGCAGACGGCGCTTATCTTTATGATATCGACGGCAACAAATATTTCGACTTCCTGCAGGCAGGCGGCCCGACCGTTCTCGGTTCCAACCCGAAGGTTGTCCGTGAACAGGTTATCGACCTTTTGAACACCTGCGGCCCCTCCACCGGTCTTTTCCACGAGTTTGAATACAAACTGGCGAAAAAGATTGCCGACAGCGTGGAAACCGTTGATTTGTTCCGTATGCAGGGCTCCGGTACAGAAGCTTGCATGACCGCTGTTCGTGTGGCGCGTCTTGCGACCAAGAAAAAGAACATTTTGAAAATGGGCGGCGCTTATCACGGCTGGTCCGATCAGCTCGGCTACGGCATCCGTGTTCCCGGCTCCAAATTCACCCAGGCAAGCGGCGTTCCGCTTTACCTCTTCAAACATACACAGGAATTCTTCCCGGGCGACCTCGAAGACCTCGAAAGAAAACTTTGGCTCAACCAGTTCCGCGGCGGCACCGCAGCGGTCTTCATTGAGCCGGTCGGTCCCGAAAGCGGTACCACGCCGGTTTCCTATGACTTCAACAAAGGCGTTGAAAGACTTTGCCGCAAATACGGCGCATTGCTCGTCTTCGACGAAGTTGTTACCGGCTTCCGCATCGGCATGGCAGGTGCGCAGGGCTTCTTCGGCGTATCTCCCGACCTGACCATCTTCGGCAAGGTCATCGCCGGCGGCTATCCGGGCGCAGGCGGCCTCGGCGGTAAGAAAGAATACATGAAATACCTCGGCGCAGGTTTGGATGCGACCGGCGAAAAGATCAAAAAGGCGTTCACCGGCGGTACAATGACTGCGAACCCGCTGTCCTGCTGCGCCGGTTACTACACCTTGGAAGAAATCGACAAGACCAACGCCTGCCAGAAGGCCGGTCAGATGGGCGACCGTCTTACCAACGGTCTTAAAGAACTCATCAAGAAACACGGTCTTCCGTTCGTGGCTTGGAACGAAGGCTCCATCTGCCACCTCGAAACCGTTGGTACGATGCACTATTCCATCAACTGGAAGAAACCGTGGACCATTCCGGGCGTTCTCGATGCAACTTCTATCCGCAAGAAAGAAATGCAGCACATGGGCTGCGCTTACATGGCGGAAGGTCTCGTAACCCTTGCCGGCAGCCGTCTTTACACTTCTGCGGCTTATACGCCGAAGATGATCGATCAGGCGCTTGCCTGCTTCGACAAGGTGTTCGACAACGTCGGTTTGATTCCGGAAAAGAAATAAGTTTCAAACAACCGGCTTCGGGGGCGGGCGGAGAACGCTCCGCCCCCGTTTGCGTTTGGACGAGAGGAGAAAATTATGGACATTCAGGCAGCAAAAGAGCTTGTCATTAAAGCGGGCAAAGAAGTTGTCGCTTCCGGCTTAATCGCCAGAACCTGGGGCAATATTTCCTGCCGTGTCAGCGACACGCAATTTGTCATTACCCCCTCGGGCAGACCGTATGAGGGCTTGACCCCCGAAGAAATCGTTTTGGTCAACATCGCCGACCTTTCCTATGACGGCGACGTGAAACCCTCCTCGGAAAAAGGCATTCACGCAGAAGCTTATAAACTTCGTCCCGAAGTAAACTTTGTCATTCACACCCATCAGATGCAGGCTTCCGTAATCAGCACGCTCGGCTTCGACATCAACTCGGTCGACGCAAAAAGCGCGGAAGTCATCGGCGACAATGTGCCGCTGGCGTCTTACGGCCTGCCGGGCACCGGCAAACTGCGCGAGGGCGTGGTTGCCGCGATTAAAAGAAGCGACTCCAAAGCAGTCATCATGGCGCACCACGGTGCGCTTTGCATGGGCGAAAGCTATGAAGATGCGTTTGCGGTTGCCGCAGAACTTGAAAAAGTCTGCGCCGCGTTCATTTGCCGCAAATACGGCGAACTGACCGGCACCATCGCTTCTAACCTCGAAACCGTTTACGATTTCGTCGCACACAGATTTGAAAACAAAAAATTTGCCGCAGCGCCCCGGTTTGAAGCTTGCAACAGCGCGCGTGACGGCAGTGTGTTCAACATTTCTGCGGTAAACGGCAACGGCGAAGTTTCCCGCATCGACATTAAGACCGGCGACCTGGTCGCGGGCGACAATTACCCGGCTTCGGCGGAACTGCACAGAGCGATTTACAAAAAGCGCAAGGATGTAAATTACATCGTTCACAACCAGAGCCCCGAAGTTATGGCGGTTTCCAAGACCACAAAGGTTATGAAACCGCTGCTGGACGACTTGGCGCAGCTCGTCGGTGTTACCGTGAAAAACGCGGCTTTCAACCCCAACAGCACGCTGAAATCCTCCAAGAAAGTGGTTCGCGCGCTCAAAGGCCGCAACGGTGTTTTGCTTGCGAACAACGGCGCGCTTTGCGTCGCGGGCAGCGAATATGACGCCACCGCGGTGGAAATGGTTATGGAAAAGGGCTGTAAAGCGGAAGTCGGCAAGAAATTGTTCGGCACCGGCAAGCCCATTAACCCGATTGAAACCCGCCTGATGCGTTTTGTTTACCTGCAGAAATATTCCAAGCAGGCAAAGAAATAAGGTTTCTAAAAAACACAAGACACAGCCTCTGTTCTTTTGAACAGGGGCTGTTTTTTTGCCTTTTCGAATGGAAAACGCGGTGCGGAACATAATAAAAGCAGAAATGCCGATTTAACGCGCTTTTAACAAGAACCGTCTTTCAGCTTTTACAGACGTTCTGTATGATGAACCCGTATTCCAAAAGAAAAAGGAGTTTATTATGAAGAAAACAATCGCACTTATCCTTTCGGCTGTCTGCCTGCTCACCCTGTTTGCGGGCTGCGGCGCGAACAAAGGCTTTGACCCCACAAACGAAATCAGCGTGATTACCCGCGAAGAAGGTTCGGGCACGCGCGGCGCATTTGTAGAACTGTTCGGGATTGAAGAGGAAGACGAGAACGGCGAAAAGGTGGACAAAACCGTGATGACCGCCGACACGCAGACAAGCACCGGCGTGGTGCTGACAAGCGTTGCAAGTAATATCAACGCGATCGGCTACATTTCCTTAGGCTCGCTTAACGACACGGTAAAAGCCTTGCAAATTGACGGCGTAGCGCCGAGCATCGCCGCCGTAAAGGACGGCACCTATAAAATTTCGCGTCCGTTTAATATCGCTACGAAAGCCGATCTTTCCGAAGCCGGCAAAGATTTTAAAGCGTTTATTTTGTCACAAGAGGGGCAGAAAGTGATTGAAGACGCGGGCTATATTGCTGCTGTCGAAAACGCCCCGGCGTTTGCGGGCGGCAATGTTTCGGGCACGGTCACGGTTTCCGGCTCGTCGTCGGTCACCCCGGTTATGGAAAAACTCAAAGAAGCGTATGCGGCAAAGAACCCGAACGTTACGGTGGAAATCAACATGAGCGACTCGACCACCGGCATGACGGACGCGGCGAACGGCAACTGCGACATCGGCATGGCAAGCCGCGAGCTCAAAGACAGCGAAACCGCAAAAGGGCTGGAAGCAACGGTCATCGCGCTTGACGGGATTGCGGTGATCGTCAACTCCGAAAACACCTTAACCTCGCTGACGCCGGAACAGGTAAAAGCCATTTACACAGGTTCAGCGACCACATGGGACGCGGTGCAGTAAACCAATCGAATTTCGCAAGGCGGGTGCTTTTCGCCCGCCTTTGCCTGTAACGGAGAAAAACTATGGCAAATCGAATCAAAGAAACCCTTATGCGCTTTGTGTTTTTCCTGTCCGCCGGGATTTCCGTTCTGGCGGTTTTACTCATTTGCGTATTTTTGTTTGCGAACGGCGTGCCTGCCATTCGGGAAATCGGGGTTTCGGAATTTTTGCTCGGCAAAATCTGGAAGCCGTCCAACAACCTTTACGGCATTTTTCCGATGATTGTCGGCAGTTTATATGTCACCGCGGGCGCCATTTTGGTCGGCGTGCCGACCGGCGTTTTGACCGCGGTATTTTTGGCGCGGTTCTGCCCGAAAAAGGCCTATAAAATTTTAAAACCCGCCGTTGACCTGCTCGCCGGAATTCCCTCGGTTGTCTACGGTTTTTTCGGGCTTATGGTGATTGTGCCGTTCGTGCGCAACACCTTCGGCGGGAGCGGCACAAGCTGGCTTGCGGCAAGCTTGGTGCTCGGCATTATGATTTTGCCGACGGTTATCGGCGTTTCCGAAGCCGCAATCCGCGCCGTACCCGACAGCTACTATGAAGGCAGTCTCGCTTTGGGCGCCACGCACGAGCGAAGCGTTTTTCGCGCAGTATTGCCCGCGGCGAAATCGGGGATTTTGTCGTCGGTCATTCTCGGCGTAGGGCGCGCGATTGGCGAAACGATGGCGGTGATTATGGTCGCCGGCAACCAGGCGGTTTTGCCCTCGTCGCTTACCAAAGGACTTCGCACGCTGACCGCCAATATCGTTTTGGAAATGGGCTACGCCGCCGACCTCCACCGCGAAGCGCTGATTGCCACGGCGGTGGTACTGTTTGTCTTTATTTTGCTGATTAACCTGTCCTTTTCCGCGGTGAAACGGAGGTCGAAAGTATGAAAAATTTGCCTTGTGACCAAAAGGAACTGCGGCGAAACAAACGAAACGCTCTCTTACTTCGCGCCGCCGTATATGCAGCCGCGGGGCTTACCGTCGCGGTGCTTTGCGGTATTTTGCTTTATATCCTTATTAAAGGCGTCGGGCACTTGTCGCCGGAGCTGTTCGCGCTTCAGTACAATTCCGAAAACTGCTCGGTTCTGCCGGCGCTTGTAAACACGCTGACCGTGACGTTTCTCGCGCTGTTGATTGCCGTGCCGCTCGGCGTGTTTTCCGCGGTGTATCTCGTGGAATACGCGAAAAAAGGCAACCGCTTCGTGTCGCTTGTCCGCATCACCGCCGAAACGCTTTCCGGCATTCCCTCGATTGTCTACGGCCTGTTCGGCTACCTTTTGTTTGTCACCACGCTCAATTTCGGCTACTCCCTGCTTTCCGGCGCGCTGACGCTGTCGATTATGATTTTGCCGGTCACGATGCGCACGACCGAAGAAGCGCTTTTGAGCGTGCCGGACGCCTACCGCGAGGGCTCGTTCGGGCTCGGCGCCGGAAAACTGCGGACCGTGTTTCACGTCGTTTTGCCGAGCGCGGTCCCGGGCATTTTGGCGGGCGTGATTCTCGCCACCGGGCGCATTGTGGGCGAGACCGCCGCGCTGATTTTCACAACCGGCACCGTCGCGCAGATTCCCGACAGCATCATGGGCTCGGGGCGCACGCTCGCCGTGCATCTTTATGCACTTTGGAACGAGGGGTTAAACACCGACAAGGCTTACGCCACGGCGGTGGTGCTGCTGGTCATTGTGGCGGCAATCAACACGCTTTCGGCGTTCGTCGCCAAAAAAATCACGAAAGGGAAAACCGATGGAAGATAAAACAAAATTCGACATAAAAAACCTAAATCTGTTTTACGGCGATTTTCAGGCGCTGAAAAACATTTCCCTGCGCATTCCGGCGCAGGAAATCACCGCGTTCATAGGTCCTTCGGGCTGTGGGAAATCCACCCTCCTCAAAACGCTCAACCGCATGAATGATTTGGTCGAGGGCTGCCGGACGGACGGCGAGATTCTGTTAGACGGCGAGGACATTCGCAAAACGGACCCGAATCTGCTGCGGCGGCGCGTGGGCATGGTCTTTCAAAAGCCAAATCCGTTTCCGATGAGCGTTTATGACAACATCGCCTACGGTCCGCGGACGCACGGCGTGAAATCCAAGGCGAAATTAGATGAAATCGTGGAACGCTCGCTTCGCGATGCGGCGATTTTTGACGAGGTCAAAGACCGGTTGAAAAAATCGGCGCTCGGGCTTTCCGGCGGTCAGCAGCAGCGCCTTTGCATTGCGCGTGCGCTCGCGGTCGAGCCGGAAGTGCTGTTGATGGACGAGCCGACAAGCGCATTAGACCCCATTTCCACCAGCAAAATCGAAGAACTCGCGCTTTCGCTCAAAGAGAAATACACAATCGTCATCGTCACCCACAACATGCAGCAGGCGACGCGCATTTCCGACCGCACGGCATTTTTCTTGTTGGGCGAAGTCGTAGAGTTTGACCAAACAGAAACCTTGTTTTCCAATCCGCACGACAAACGGACGGAAGATTACATCACCGGGAGGTTCGGCTAATGCGCACAAGATTTGATATGGAGTTAGATAATCTCAACAGCGACATGATTGCGATGGGCGCGCTTTGTGAAAATGCGATTTCAGAAGCGATGAAATCCCTGTTTACAGCGGACAAAACCGCGGCACAGCACACCATCGAGGAGGACCGCGAAATCGACCGAAAAGAAAAGGACATTGAAGCGCTTTGCCTGCGCCTTTTGCTCCAACAGCAGCCGGTGGCGCGGGATTTGCGCGTCATTTCTTCGGCGCTGAAAATGATTACCGACATGGAACGCATCGGCGACCAGGCGGCGGACATCGCGGAGCTCATTCGCCATATGCATTTGACCCCGGTCAGCCGCCAAAACAAGCACCTTTCAAAAATGGCGGACGCGGCCAAAAAAATGGTGACCGAAAGCATTGACGCGTTTGTCAAAAAAGACGCTGCGTTAGCAACGAAAGTGCTCGCCGACGACGACCTTGTGGACAGCTTGTTTTTAAAGCTTCGGCATGATATAATTGAAATGATCGCCGCCGACCCGGGCTGCGGGGAAGAGGCGGTGGACGTTCTGATGATTGCCAAATATCTGGAACGCATCGGCGACCACGCGACCAACATTGCCGAGTGGGTTTTGTTTTCCATAACCGGCACACACGAACTGTAAGAAAGGAGCCGCGCACGATGATTTATTACGCTGAGGACGACCAAAGCATCCGCGAGCTTGTGGTTTACACGTTAAAAAGCACCGGGTTTTCCGCCTGCGGCGTGGAAAACGGCGAAGCGCTGTTTGCCGCGATTCAAAAAGAAAAGCCGGAGCTTATTCTCCTCGACATTATGCTCCCCGGCGAAGACGGACTTTCGATTCTTAAAAAGCTTCGGGAAAACCCCGAAACCAAATCCGTTCCCGTGATTATGGTCACCGCGAAAGGCTCGGAATATGACAAAGTGAAAGGGCTTGACTGCGGCGCGGACGATTACATCACCAAGCCGTTCGGCATGATGGAAACCGTTTCGCGCATCAAGGCAGTTTTGCGCCGCACGGGAAAACCGAAAGCGCAAGACGTTTACACCTATAAAACCATTTGTCTAAACAGCCGAAGCCACGTTGTCACTGTAAACGGCGCAACGGTCGAGCTCACGTTTAAAGAATTTGAATTGTTAAAATATCTTTTGCAAAACGAAGGCACTGTTTTAACGCGCGATATGCTGCTCGAAAAAATCTGGGGCTATGATTTTGACGGCGAAACGCGCACGGCCGACGTGCACATCCGCACCCTGCGCGCCAAACTGGGCGACGCCGGGCAATACATCGAAACCGTCCGCGGCGTCGGCTACCGGATTGGCGGTGCACAAAATGACTAAACGGGTTTTTCAAAGCATATTTCTTTGTGCGGCGGTCACGCTTATCCTGACCGCCGTTTTTACAACGCTGTTTCAATACCGCACCGCGCGTGAAAATTTGCAGACGCAAATCGAAGAAGAAGCGACCTATATTTCCGAAGCGTTCGACACGGTGGAAAGCGGCGCGCGCGCCTCTTTGTTTGACCGCATCGGCAAAATCAGCCAAAACCGGATTACCTGGATTTCCGAAAACGGCGAAGTGCTTTATGACAACCGCGCCGACGCGGACAACATGGACAATCACCTGTCCCGCCCCGAGGTTTCCGAAGCCGCAAGCGACGGGGCGGGTGAAAGCGAGCGGGATTCCGCCACGCGCAAAACCGAAACTTTATATTACGCTCTGCGCCTTTCCGACGGAAGCCTTTTGCGTATCGCCGCCGAAAGCGCAAGCCTTTGGGGCGTTCTGGCAAGCACTTACAGCCCGCTTTTGCTGATTGCCGCCGTGGTGCTTTTGCTCGCGGGGTTTATCGCCTTTGTGTTAACGCGCGCCATTGTCCGCCCGTTTAACACGCTCGATTTAAAACATCCGCTTGAAAACAAAACTTACGACGAGCTTTCCCCCCTGCTTCGCCGGCTCGACAAACAAAACCAGGAAAGCCACGAGCAGGTGCGCCTGCTCACCGCACGGCAGGAGGAGTTTGATTTGATTACCTCCGGTATGCAGGAAGGGCTTGTCATTTTTTCTAAAGACGGCACGGTCCTTTCCGCCAACGCCGCCGCCCGCGCGATTTTGTCCGGCGAAACCGGCGGCTCTTATTTACAGCTTTGCCGTGAAAAGCACTATCTTTCCGTGGTGGAAAGCGCGCTTGCGGGAAAAGCCAAAACCAAAAAAATGAAACAGGGCGGGCGCGTGTACACGCTCACGGCGACGCCGGTGCAAAACTCGCTTGCGGGGAACGCGGCGGTCTTGTTCATTGTGGATATTACCGACAGCGAGCTTTCCGAAAAAATGCGGCGGGAGTTTTCCGCCAACGTTTCCCACGAGCTGAAAACGCCTTTAACTTCGATTTTGGGCTATGCGGAAATCATCGGCAACGGGCTTGCTGAGGAATCGGATATTCCGAAATTCGCCGACCGCATTCACAAAGAGGCCGCGCGGCTTTTGACGCTGATTGAAGACATTATCAAGCTTTCCCAGCTTGACGAAGACGAACTGCGGGCGGAGTTTGTGCCGGTGAAACTTTCCGAACTTTGTCAAAGTGTGTTGCAGGAGCTTTCGCAAAAAGCGGAAAAAGCGGGCGTCACCTTGCATTTTTCCGGCGACGAACAAACCGTCAGCGGCTTTGAGCCGTCGCTTTATGAAATGATTTATAACCTTTGCGACAACGCGATTGCCTACAATAAGCCGGGCGGGCGCGTAAATGTTTCGTTAGAGAAAACGCCCGAAAATAAAATCCGGCTTTCCGTTCGCGACACCGGCATCGGCATTGCCGAAGAACACTTAGGGCGCGTGTTTGAGCGGTTTTACCGCGTGGACAAAAGCCATTCCAAAGAAACCGGCGGCACGGGGCTCGGCCTTTCGATTGTCAAGCACGCCGCGCTGATGCACGACGCGGAACTGTCGATTGAAAGCACGCCGCAGGTCGGCACAACCGTTCAAATCTTATTTAAGCCTTTGAAAACGAACTGAACACCGGAAATAAATTCTAAGGGATTTTTCGTCGCATTCGCTTGGCGGCGGTTGACAAGTTGCGCTTGCAAAGCTATACTATTGGCAAAAAGAATATATCCTGTCGAAAAAAGGAATGTGCTTATGGAATTTACATCCAATTACAAAAAGAGAGAACCGGCGCGCCGCCGTCCGAGACGGAAACGCCCGCCGCTCGACAAAAAAATTATTATTATTTTAGTAGCCGTGCTCGTCGCCGTCATCTGTGTTGTGACAGGCCTAGCGGTAAGACATCACCGGCAAACACAGGCGGCAAGTGCCCCCGTGGCGCAAACACAGGCGCCGACCGAAGCGCCTACCGAAGCGCCGACCGCCGCGCCCACCGAAGCGCCGGAAACCACGCAAAGCGCGGGCGAAGTCACCATTACCGACTACAAAGCGACCATGTATTCCACAACCGTGACGCTGAACGTTCGAAGCGAGCCGTCGCAAGAGGGCACAAAACTCGGCATGGTCGGGCAGGACACGCCCCTTTCCGTCACCGGCAAATGCTCGAACGGGTGGTATCGCATTGATTATAACGGCGGCGTGGGCTATGTTTCAGGCGACTATGTGACTGTTGCGCCCGGTCAGAGCGAAAAATCTGACGCACCTTATCTTTTAAAGGTCAACCGCAAGCAAAATATTGTAATTGCCTACGCGAAAGATGACAACGGCGATTACACCAAGCCCTATAAAGCCATGGTCTGCTCGGTAGGTTTGGACGGCGCTACGCCGACCGGCACTTACACGACCAGCGACAAATACACCTGGCGCTTGCTTTCGGGCAACGTATACGGGCAATACGCCACGCGCATCACGGGGCACATTTTGTTCCACTCGGTGCCGTATTTCACCCAGTCGAAGAGCGACCTCGAATATGATGAATACAACAAGCTCGGTCAGCCCGCTTCGCTCGGCTGTATCCGGCTTTCTGTCGCGGACGCGAAATGGATTTATGACAACTGCCCGAAAGGCACGACCGTAACCATTTACGACAGCGACCAGAAAGAGCCGCTCGCAAAACCCACGCCCATTCACATCGACACAAACGACAGCCGCCGTGTTTGGGACCCCACCGACCCCGACAGCAACAATCCGTGGTAAAATAAATTTGAAACCATAAAAAAAGCAGAGTACATTTTGTACTCTGCTTTTTGTTTGCGTTGTTTTTCCGCTTTCTCCTGTTATACTTTCCCTGCCGGGACTTTTTCACTTTCCGGCGTTTCGTCTTTTCCCGCCGGTAGCGTTTCCCCTTTGAAAAAGCTGTGTATGCGGTCTTTCGTAAAGAATTTCCGGCTTTCAAACAGTTTATGTAACTGGAAGCACACCCCGCCGAGATACCCGGCGACAATATCGCCCATTGTGTCGGTGTTGCCGTGCTGCACGCCCATGTGCATAACGCAGTCGGTCAAGAATTCAATGATTTCCCAAAAGCCGGCGCAGGCAAACGAAAACAACCCCGCAAACAAAATTACAACAAACGGCTCCGGGTAAAGGCTCAGCCGCCCGAACAGCCAACGCACAAGATAAACGCCGATATAGCCGAGAATTAAACCGCTGATGAAATGCACCACGCGGTCATAGCCGGGAAAGCGGTCGTAAAATTTGAGAATTGAGCCTGCCGCCGCGCAAACGGTAAGCAAATTTGCCATCAGATAAGCCCCCACGGGGAAACGGCACAAAAAGATTGCCAACGCCAAAATAGCGAGCGCCATGCCGACCTTGTCAAACAGTTCGGTCTGCGGCGGTGCAAAAACGGAAAACAAAATAATGACCGCCAGCGCGCCGAGCGAAACGGCAAGCCTTCGCAGCGCCTCCACCTTGTTGCCCTTCCACTCCGAAAGCGTTACTTTCATATATCGTCATCCTTTTTCGAACTTTTAAAAATTCTTATTTTTCTCTTTGGTTTAACAGCAACGTTACCGCGTCCGTTACGGCCGCCGCAACCAAGAGCGCCCCGGCAAGGCTCCAAAGCACGGTTGTGGAAGCAAAGGGGTTCCAGAGCATCAAAGCGCCGCACACGATTGAAAGCAGGGCGCTGAGCGCAGGCCACACCCATTTTTTGATTTTCCAGCGGAACAAATCCGCCGCGAGCTGAATTTTCACAAGTCCCGAAAAACCAATCGCAATGCCGTAAAGTACTGTGAGAATCGGGAATGTCAGCAAAAGCCAGTCTGCGCCGAACACAAAAAGCGCGCCGATGCCGATAAGCAGCAGCCCTTTGACCAGCGGCTGCCGGAAAAATGCCTCTTCCGGGGAAAGGCGAAAATACTGCACAATTTGCACCACACCCAAGAGCATCAGAAGAACGCCGCCCACGACAAAAATCCCGGTCGCGAATCCGGCGGGGTCAATCCAAAGCAAAATCCCCACAATCAGCTCCAAAACACAAAGCAAAATTCTTGCGGCAACAAACTCTTTCGGCCACTTCATGCTGAAAAACCTCCGTTTCCTGCGCCGCAAAGGCCTTGACACCTGCGGCGGTATGTACTATGCTTATTATAATGCAACATTTGTTGTGCTTGCAACAGTCAGTTGCTTTAGATTTGTCGCAAGCGCAACAGTCCCGGCAATTTTGTTGCGAAAAACGAACTATTAAGGTGAATCCTATGGAAAAAGTCAATCAGCGCGTCGCGCTCACCAAACGTTTGATTCAGGAAGCGTTGCTGCGACTGCTTAAAAAAACACCGCTTGCAAAAGTCAGCGTGTGCGCTTTGTGCGAAGAGGCGCAAATCAACCGCACCACCTTTTACCGTCACTATGAAACCCCCGACGATGTGCTTTCGGAAATCGCCGCCGACGCGGTGCAGCAGTTTTCCCGCACGACCGCCCCGGCGCAGGGTGTACCGAATGAAAAACAGTTCCTTTTGAAAATGTGCGAATTTTTACAGGCAAACGCGCCGCTTTTGCGGATTCTTGCGCAGAGCAATGCCGACAAGCCGTTTGCCGCCGAAATGTACCGCGTGCTGTCCGCCGGCGTTTTGGGCAAGAAAACCGTGCTTTACCGCGGCAAGCCGGTGGACGAAGCCACCCTGTCGCTTATCAACAGCTATTTTTCCGCCGGGATTTTTGCGTTGGTGCGCCTTTGGATTTTAGAGGAGGTGCCCAAAACACCCGCCGAAATCGCCGATTTGATTTACAGCTCGTTTTATCACAATTTCGCCCTGCAATAAAATTTTGCGCAGATTTTCCCGCGGCATACAAAACGCCCCGTATTCCGAAGTACGAAATACGAGGCGTCTTTTTTTGTTTGTTACTTATTTACCCGGTTCCAAAACCGGCGGACGAACAGCTCGCGCGAAGCATACAGCACCGCCGCGGTCAGCACATAAAACGACACCACCCACAGCATGTATTCGCGTTTTTTCATCATTTCTGTTTCTCCCCTTTGCTTTGCGGCAATTATCCCTCCAAATGCGACAGCCGGCAAAGGGTTTTTCCGGCTTCGGTGCGGAAAATTTTATCATAGACCGTTTGAATCGCGTCCTTATTTAACGCGTCCTCATAAGCGTTCACCAAAAAGTCCGCTTCGACGAGAATTTGATAATCGACCCCGTCGATATTTTGATAGGTGTGGTGGTGCGCGACCAAATAGCAAATGCGGTCAATGTCCGCCTTTTCAAACTGCATTTCTTCGAGCATTTCCCGCGCGTAGGCAGGGCCAACCTTTTCTTGCAGCTTGCCGTCGCACGCGCCGTATTGCTTTTCCGCCGGACGAATCCCGATGTCGTGCACCAGCGCGGCGCATTCGGTGATAAACTGCGTGTGCGCGTCCAGCTTTTCCATGTGCCCGATTAACTGTGCAAAACGGTGCACCTTCATGAAGTGCTGAATGCGTTTTGCGTCGCCTTTGTTAAACCGCATCATGTTTTGTTCCAGCAAATCGATTTGTTCTGTTTGATTCATAAAACGCCTCCGGATTTCTGCGTTTTTCATTTTATTTTCAGCCGTTTTCCGCTTCGTTTCGAGAAAACAAGCACACCGACTCGACATGCACCGTGCGGGGGAACAAATCGGCGGCGCAGAGTTTCTCGGGCGGGTAGCCGAGCTCTGCTAAAATCGCGGCGTCGCGGGCGAGCGTGGCGCTGTCGCACGAGACATAAACGATTTTTCGGGGGTTCATTTCGGCGACGGAGCGAAGCACGTCTTCGGTGCAGCCTTTGCGCGGCGGGTCTAAAATGACAACGTCCGGGCAAACGCCGTCTTCCCGGAAGCGTTTTGCCGCGTCAGACGCGTCGCCGCAGAAAAATTCCGCGTTTTCGATGCCGTTTCGGCGGGCGTTTTCGCGCGCATCTTCCACCGCCTGCGGCACGATTTCCGCGCCGATGATTTTTTTCGCCTGTTTCGCCATCGAAAGCCCGATGGTTCCCGTGCCGCAGTAAAGGTCGAGCACGGTTTCCGAGCCGTCCAATTCGGCAAATTCCGCGGCTTTTCTGTAAAGTCGTTCGGCCATATCGTGATTGACCTGATAAAACGACTGTGCGGAAAGCCGCACCTGAACGCCGCAAAGCTCGTCGGTAATATAAGACTGCCCCCACAGAAGCGTGCAGGCGTCCCCTAAAATGACATTGGTTTTTTCCGTATTGTGATTGCACAAAATGCTTTTTATATTCTGGTTTTCGGCGCGCAAAAATTCCACCAAGCGCTCGGCTTCGGGGAGCGTTTCGCCGTTAATGACCACGCAGACCATAATTTCCCCGGTGGCGTAAGCTTTGCGCAAATACAAATGGCGCACAAGCCCTTTTCCGCTTTCCGAATCATAAACGGAAACGCCGGTTTCCTCTAAAAACGCGCGGAATGCCGCTACGATTCCGGCAAATTCCGCCGGCTGTAACAGACAGTCCGCACAGTCAATCACGCGGTGCGTGCGCGGCGAGAAAAAGCCGATTTGAATTGCGCCGTTTTCTTTTGCGACCGGGTATTGCGCCTTGTTGCGGTAGCGTAAAGGACTTTCGGGCGTGAGAATTTCCGTGCAGGGCAGGGGCAAATGCGCCAGGCGCTTAAAATTTTCCTCGACCCTT
The DNA here is from genome assembly GCA_018712805.1 of Candidatus Fimenecus excrementavium. Lineage (GTDB taxonomy): Bacteria > Bacillota > Clostridia > Oscillospirales > Acutalibacteraceae > Fimenecus > Fimenecus excrementavium. The sequence continues at coordinate 170,176 of DVGI01000033.1, forward strand.
TGGCGTTTTTCGCGCGCCTCCGCTTCATAGCGCATATTGCGCCACGCGCACCCGCCGCAGCGCGGGAACACCGAGCAGTCCGGCGCAACACGGTCAGGCGAGGGCTCTAAAATCTGAACAATCTTTCCGACGGCGTAAGTCTTTTTTGCCTTAATGATATGCACCGAAAGCCGGTCGCCGGGCACCGAACCCGCGACGAACACCGCGAAGCCGTCCAAATGCCCGACCCCGCTGCCGGTTGCGGTCAGCGATTCAATTGTCAGTTCGATTTCCTGATTTTTAACGATTGGCATTTTCTTTCTCCGTTTCGGCGCGGCGCCGTTTTGCAAGTTTGATTTTTCTACGCAGAAGAAGCGCCAGCGCGCACAAAAGCAGCGCGCCCGTCACAAGGACTGCGCCGAGTTCCAACCGCCGCTGCGCTTCGGTCAGTTCCACATTTTCCGAGAAAAACTGAAATACCGCGAAAAAATCCATAAGCTTCTCCGTTTTATGACTTTATTGTGGTTATTGTATCATAATTTTCAAAAAATGAAAAGCCGGTGCGGGCTGCCGCACGGCAAATCGCGGCTTTTACTTGGCAATAAAAACAGCCTTGTCCTCCCGACATCGACTTGGATAAAATCTTGTAGGGGCGGGTCTCTGTGCCCGCCCGTTTTTTGTGCCGCCGGGCACACCGAATTCGAGCAGGTAGTTGGTGCGTGCCTTTTCTTTCATATCCCGGTATCAGCTTTGGCAAAATCCTGCGGGCGGCGGTGGAACGCCGCCCCTACATTGTGAAAAGCGGTTTTCGCAATGCATCGACCCCGCGAAAGCCGTAGGGACAGCCCTTGCGGCTGTCCGTTATATGTGTGCCGATGTAATTCTATTTTCATTTTTAACTACGACATCGACTTTGCAAAAATTGTAAAAAATAAATTATAACAACATTTAACGTTTCGCCCGCCTTTTTAAAGGCGGTGGAATCCAAAGGTGAAACCTTTGGTCGCTCCGCGCACGGAGCGAAATTCCTTTCCGTCACAAAAGCGCAGGAGGGGGCAAAAATATTCCGGTGGAATGTTTTTGCGTGGGGAACCCTCGCCGGGGGTTCCCCGGTGCCGCCGGGCACACCGAATTCGAGCAGGCAGTTGGTGCGTGCCTTTTCTTTCTTATCCCGGTATCAGCTTTGGCAAAATCCTGCGGGCGGCGGTGGAATTCTCCGAATTCAGGCACCCTTTTGTCTGCTACGCAGACATTTCCCCTGTAAGGGGAATCACACCGCCCCTACGGATTGAAAAACCTTTCGGTCGGGCGGAAAAGAAAAAATCCTTGCAACCTACCTGCCCGTATTTGCAGTGCGGCAGCCCGCACCGCGTGCTAAATCTTTCTATCACACTCAAAGTCCCAAAAAGCGGACTTTGGAAGCGCTTTTCGTTTGCAAATTTTGCCGGAAACTGTACCATTATTTTCAGAAAACCGAACATTTGTTCTTTTCCGGAAAAGAGAGGTGCTTATGACATTATTGGAGTTATCGCGGGAATACTTAAAAGAGGAGGAAAAGCTCACCAAGCAAATCAACGCTTTTCTGCCGGTTGCGAAAACCCTTTCCGGCGAACAGCGGCACGAGGCCTACCGGCGGCTCGCCTGCCTTTATGAAATGCGGCGCGACGTGCGCATGACCGCCAAACTGCTTGCGGGGTATTATGAAAACAAGGCGGTCAAGCGGGCATATCACAAAAATGGACAATATTTTTTCCTGAACCGGTAGCATATTGTCAAAATGTCTATTGATAAATATCTGTCAAGCCTGTATAATAAAGGCAGTATGGTTCAGAAAGGAGTTACAAAAAACATGATTAACTATTCCCAAGAAGTTGAAAAAATGTGTTGCGTAGCCAAAGGGCCGCATCACGGGCCCGCGCCCATTCCCGAAGAAGGAAAATGGGTTAAAGCCTATGACATCAAAGACATTTCCGGCTTTTCACACGGTGTGGGCTGGTGTGCACCGCAGCAGGGTACCTGCAAGCTGACCCTCAATGTCAAAAACGGCATTGTCGAAGAAGCTTTGGTTGAAACCATCGGCTGCTCCGGCATGACGCACTCCGCCGCTATGGCTGCGGAAATCCTGCCCGGCAAGACCTTGCTTGAATGCCTGAACACCGACCTTGTGTGCGACGCAATCAACGTGGCCATGCGCGAAATCTTCCTCCAGTTCGTTTACGGCAGAACCCAGTCCGCGTTCTCCGAAGACGGTCTTGTGGTCGGCGCGGCGCTCGAAGACCTCGGCAAGGGGCTTCGTTCCCAGGTCGGCACCATGTTCTCCACCAACAAAAAAGGTGTTCGTTACATGGAAATGGCCGAAGGCTATGTCACCAAGATGGCGCTTGACGAAAACGACGAAGTCATCGGCTATGAGTTCATCAAAGTCGGCAAGATGCTCGAAGACATCCGTCACGGTGTTTCCCCGGAAGAAGCACTCAAGAAGAATACCGGCACTTACGGTCGTTTTGCAAACGCTGCAAAATATATCGATCCGCGTGAAGAATAAGGAGGTGCAGAACAATGGCGAATGATGTTATGTTTGAAGGTAAAGAAAGAAGAATGGCAAAAATCGAGAAATGCTTAGCCGAAGCCGGCATTGCAAGTCTCGAAGAAGCAAAAGCCCTTTGCACCGAAAAGGGTATCGACGTTGAAGCGATTGTGAAAGGCGTTCAGCCGATCGCGTTCGACAACGCGGTTTGGGCTTACACCCTCGGCGTTGCGCTCGCAATTAAAGCAGGTGTCAAGACCGCTTGCGACGCGGCTGCTACCATCGGCAAAGGCTTGCAGGCGTTCTGCGTGCCCGGTTCCGTTGCGGAACAGAGAAACGTCGGTCTCGGCCACGGCAACCTCGGCGCAATGCTTTTGAATGAAAATACCAAGTGCTTCGCGTTCTTGGCCGGTCACGAATCCTTTGCTGCGGCAGAGGGCGCAATCGGTATTGCGAAGACGGCGAACAAAGTCCGCAAAGAGCCCCTGCGCGTTATTTTGAACGGCTTGGGCAAAGATGCCGCAATGATTATTTCCAGAATCAACGGCTTCACTTATGTGAAAACGGACTATGATTTCTACACCGGCGAGCTGAAAGTCGTCAGCGAGACCGCTTATTCCGACGGTGAGCGCGCGGCTGTCAAATGCTACGGTGCAAACGATGTTTTGGAAGGCGTCGCCATCATGAAGAAAGAGGGCGTCGACGTTTCCATTACCGGTAACTCCACCAACCCCACCCGCTTCCAGCATCTAGTTGCAGGCACCTATAAGAAATGGGCGAACGAAAACGGCGTTAAATACTTCTCCGTTGCTTCCGGCGGCGGCACAGGCCGTACCCTTCACCCCGACAACGTCGCGGCAGGCCCGGCTTCTTACGGCTTGACGGACTCCATGGGCAGAATGCACGGCGACGCACAGTTCGCCGGTTCTTCCTCGGTTCCGGCGCACGTCGAAATGATGGGCCTTATCGGCGCGGGCAACAACCCGATGGTCGGTATGACCGTTGCTTGTGCAGTTGCTGTGGAAGAAGCTATGAAATAATCTCGGTTTCCGAGGATAAAAAGAAAGGCAGTTCCGTTTGGGACTGCCTTTTTTGTGCGCGCCGGCGCACAGCGAATCGCGGCTTTTACCTTGCAAAAAAAACAGCCTTGTCCTCCCGACATCGGCTTGGATAAAATCATGTAGGGGCGGCGTTCCATCGCCGCCCGTTATTTTTGCAAATTTTTTCGTTTTTGCATATCGTAGGGACCGCCCTTGCGGCTGTCCGACAAATTTTGCGCGCAGCCAATGCATTGATAAATAAGCACGGGCGGGCACAGAGGCCCGCCCCTACATTTTCATATCTGTTTTTAACTTTCCGTTTGCTATCAGGTCAATACATTTTCAGTTTTTACAAGTCAACCTCGCGCGATTCGCTTCGAATCGCATAAGATTGGCTGGTGCCGTCCGCATGCGCAATCGAAAATTCAGAAACGACATAGAGTTCACAGGTTTTAAGTTCTTCTGCCGTCAGGTTTATTTTTTTCGTTTCTTTCAGTTCGCCGCCGGGTTGGAGCGTATAAGAGCCGGCAGGGATATCCTGCGCCTCTCTTTCTCCGTTGATATACAGCACGTTCCAACAGGTCGGGTTGCCGGTGATTTCATAAGCCTTTTCAGAATTGTTGCGCAAAACAGTTTCGATTTCCAGCTGATAGCCGCCGTCTTGCAGTTCTTGCACGGAAATATCACGGATTTCCGACGTGAATACATCTTCCGAAGGGAAGGGGTCTTCCGCTTTCGCCGCATCACAGCCGACGAACACCCCACCAATCAATACACATAAAAGCAAAATCGGGAATGCCTTTTTCCACATGATAATCAACCTCCTTAGCGCCATTATACAATCCCGCCGCCGGGGTGTCAACCTATAAGTCTTGCCGCGTCCGACACACACAAAAAACGGGCGGGGATGGAACCCCGCCCCTACATGATTTACCACTTTTTAACAACCCGTACAAAGCTGCTTCCGGGTTAGGGAAGTAAAGGCAACAATCTCGCTGCCTGCGCGCATTCGGTGTGCCCGGCGGCACCTTACATGCCGTGAATGTCAACGGCGGCGCGGCCGCAGGTCACTTTTGCCACATAGGCGGCGACCTTTTGGTGCTCCGGGTGATTTTTATAAGCGTCAAGCGCCTGTTCGTTCAAAACACGCACCACAAGCATCGCGTCAAAGTTGCGGTCACAGACGACTTCATTTTTGAAAAATTCAATGGACTGCAAAACGGGGACCTTGGTAATCAGGCTTTCGAGCCCCTCTTTGACGATTTCAATATTCTCCGCCTTGGTTTTCCCCTCGGCGTCGCAAAACTTCCACATAACGGTATGAATCAGCATAAAGCATGCTCCTTTCTTTTTTCAGCTCCAAAGGCCGATATACCAGTTTAACAGCGGGTCGGCAAAATACAGCGAAAGCACAATCCCCGTGGCGAGGTGGGGGCCGAAGGGCACCTGTTTTTTCATTTCGCTTTTTTTCAGCGACTTGGTCACGCCGAGATATAAAACGCCGATGACCGCGCCGAACATCAGCGCCACAAGCACGTTGCGCCAACCGAGCAAAAAGCCCGCCGCCGCCATCAGCTTAATGTCGCCGCCGCCCATGCCGCCTTTATAGACAAGGTCTAAAATCAAAAGCAGGGCGCTGACGAGGAAAAAGCCGACCACGCGCGAGACCAGCTCCTGCCAGACGAAGCCGTGGTCCAGAAGCTGTTGAATATAAACCAACACGCCGCCGACAAGCACCGTGACCCACATCGAATCGGGAATGATTTGATGTTTCCAGTCGATAAAAAACACAACAATCAGCGCGGAGCTCGCCACGCAATAGCCCAACAGTGCGAGAGAAAGTTCGGCGTTGCACAGGAAAACATAAGCCAGAACCCACAAAACCGCGTTTAACGACTCGACAACCGGGTAAATCGGCGAAATTTTCGCTTTGCAGTAGCGGCATTTTCCGCCGAGGAAAATCCAGCTGAACAGCGGAAACAAATCATACCACTTGAGCGGGTGTTTGCATTTCGGGCAAAAGGACGAGCCTTTCGCGAAATTCAGCCCCAGCGGCAGGCGATAAATCAGCACATTTAAAAAGCTGCCAAACACCGTGCCGAACAGGAACACAAATACCCCGATTAAAATTTTCAGCCCCAAAAGATAGGCTTCCACATTGTATTCCGGCACAAAACCACCCCTTTGCAACCGGCAAACATTTGCCGTATAGTTTTATTTTAGCATATTCTGAAAAAAAGAAAAGGGCTTTGTGAAAATTTCTGACAGACAAAAAACAAAGGGCAAAGCGTTTGCTTTGCCCTTTGCAAATGTGTTTTATTGATTATTCGTCAACGTGACCTTCTGCATCGCAGTTAACAGTAATGTTGCGTGCGCCGGTCGTTGCATTCGGTGCTGAAACGGTGATAGTATATTCACCGCCAGCCGGGCAAACGGGCAATGTGCCGCCTTCAAACATCGCAAGGAAGGCAGTATTTTCAGTTAAATCAGTGCCTTCGATATCCGCCCACGGAATCTGTGCGCCGCCAGCACCGCCGGTCATCTGATAGGTGGTGACCATGGACTGAATGGTACGTCTGTTGTCCGCGCAGGTTTTCTTTTCTGCGTTGTCGGTAACTGCGCCGTAAATCGGAATCGCAACCGCAACAAGAATACCCATGATGACAACAACGATCATCAATTCAACGAGGGTAAAGCCCTTTTTGTTCTTAAGCATCTTTCTCATTAAGATCTCCCCTTAAAAAATTTGTGTTTTTATATTATGGGTGGGTCCCCAAAATATCGGTGAAAATGTTGTATTTTTGCTTTGTGCTGTTATTATATACCAAAAAATTCAATTCGTAAAGAGTTTTTTGTAAAAAAATAGCAATTTTTTACAAAAATTTACTTAAAAGCGGTAAAAGGTCTTACGCATCGCTCTTTCCGCCGTGCTCCGAGCAGGTAACGGTAACCGTTCTCCCGCCGGAATCGTTGTTGTAAGAAATGGTGTAATGGCAATTTTCCGAGGGGCACTCGGGAAAGGTTCCGCCCTCAAAACAAGCGAGGAACGCGGGCGGTAATTTCGCCTCAGCGTCCGCCTGGCTTTCCACCGTAACCGGGTTGCCGAGCGGCGCGATGTCGTTCAAAGTGTCGTTGCCGGCCGTCATTAAATATTGCACCGCCGCTTTTTCAATGATTTCGCAGTTGGAATGGCAGGTTTGGCGTTCCGCGCGATTGGTCAGCCCCGCGTAAATCGGGATTGCAACCGCGACCAAAATCCCCATAATCACGACGACAATCATCAATTCAACTAACGTAAACCCCTGTTCGGAACGCAGCAATTTGCGTTTCACTAATATCTTTCCCCTAATATGAGATGGTTTCGGTTCTAAAACGTGAACTTTCCGTACCTCAATGTTACAACAAGTCGAACAAAAAGTCAAGAAGAATTTTTGAAAAAAGAATTATACAGTTTTTCTCCCGTTAATCTGCGATAAACAAGGCCACAACGGAAGCCGGAATCAAAACCAGCTTGCCGAGTGTTTTCACAGCGGGATTTTCTTCGGCGGCCGCAACAAGCGCAGGCGACCACTCGTTATAATACTTATCAATAATTTGATTGCCCAAATCGGTTTTGGCAAGGACATTGTCGCGGAAATCACGCAGCGCGCCTTTTACCTGCCAGCCAATCGGGGAATCCGCCATAACCAGGTTGCTGAAGCAAAGCCCCGCGCCCTGGACGTTCAAATCCGCGCCGTTGGTGTTTTGCGACTCTAAGAAAGACTGCGCCGAGACATAGCGCAAAATATTCGCGGATTTGGTCGCGTAAGGGTAAAGCGAGGTGCTGACCGGGCACTCCAGGTCGGGGTCATCCCAACCGGCAATGCCGATGCCGCTCGCCGCCACGCGGCACGGTGTGCCGCCCTCATAATTGACGCGCTGGTTTTGCATCATGTTATTCATCGTAAACGAAGTGGTCAACGTGTAATTGCCGCCTATGGACTCCGGCGTGGAAATGGTCACGTCGACCGTCGTCGGCAAATAGGCGTCTTCGCCGCCGCCGTAAGAATACGGCACGGTTGTGTTGCCCTCGGCGTCGGTTGTCGCTTCGCCGCGGAAAACCTCCTGCGGGACGACAGAGACGCTGAATTTAATGTCCAACGGGACTTCTTCGTCTATTAAGTATTCGGTCAAATTAACCGGCGTTTTGCCCTCGCCGCGTTCCAAAACATAAATCACGTCGCCAAGCTCCGGGTCGGACGCCGGCTGGGAATAAATATAGGCGTAAGTGTCGTTACCCGTGCTCGGGACGCCCTGCATATCGGTCGGGTCTTCATAATCCGCGACCGGCTGCTCGGTTTCGGTGTAGAACAGGGAAATGCTTGCGGAATTGCTCAAAGACTCGTTTTGCAGGCGGAAAAACTGCATGACCTGCTGCGCGGCGTTTTGCGTCCGCCAGCGCGCCTGCACAATACTGTAGCTTTGCAGGAAAGAATGCGCCAGCTGAATGGTTAACCCTGTAACCATCGCCATTAGGGCAATCGTCACCAAAAGTTCCACCAGCGTGATGCCCTGTTTGCTTTTCAGTTTGTTTTTCAGTTTGGCAAGCACCCTGTACGCCTCCCTTAGCTTTCACAAGCTGTGCCGCCGCAAAGCGGCACAGCACACGTTTTCTTAAAATTTCAAAATCAATCGTTTCGGCTCGCAACCGCATTGACGCCGTCAATGTTTAAAAGCTGATAGCCGCCGTTGCCGGTATTGTACCACGCCTGGGTGTAGCCGACCCCGCCCGGGTCGGAAAGCTTCCAGCCTTTTTCGGTGCCGCACGGCTCTAACGGGTCAATGGCATAGAACACCACAGCGCGTTCGTCGCCGGTGATATAGTCATATTCGCCGTTGTCGTTATCGTCGATATAACCGACCGCATACCACATGCCGTTGGTGTAGGTGATTTGCTGAATATTGCAGTTTTCTTTTTCGCTGATTTGAACCGCTTTCCAAACATAGTTGCAGTTTCCGGCAATCGGGCCGCGGTCCTGACCGCCGCTTTGGTCATACCAAGTGCGCACGCACACCCAGGAACCTGAGTCGCGGCTGAACGGCGCTTTCACGACAGCGGCGTTGCGGCAGTAATCCACCTTGCCGTCGGTTTTCGGGTTTGCAAGCCCCTGAACGCCGACTGCCACCCAAGTATCGTTGGCAAAGGTGACGTCTTCCACCGTATCGAGCGGAGAAATGAAGCCGAGCGTTGAAGTCATGCCGAGCTGGGAACTGCATTTATCCCAATATGTATTTTCATCGTCGGCGTTGTCTTTGTTCTGCCACGCGGTCATTTCGTCGGGCGTCAACGGGATGTCATACGATTCATCCCAACCGATGGCGTTGGAATACCGGCAAACCATTTTACGCGTACCGGTTTCGGCGTTGATTTCGTTGGCACGTTTCAGCCAGTTGTAGGACTGGAACTCGGCGGTGATGCTTTCGTCGTTGTTTGCGTCTGCATTGCCGTCTTCCAGCGCTTCCAAGTCGAGATACCAGCTCATGAGCGTACCGTCGCTCGCGCCCCACATCGCTTCGGGGGACTCGTTCCAAGTCGTGCCCCAGGCAACCGAGGTCAGGCGTTTGTCATACAGAATATGACCCATCAAATAAGAATATTTGTCGCGGGAGTCGTCCGGGTTATAAACACCGCCGTAGGTGGAATAGAACAGCGGATGATAAGCGTCACGCCAATAGCCGGCGCTGACCGCTTCGGTCAAAATGTTCTTCACCGCGCCCCAGTCGTTCTGACGTTTGCGCCAATAGTCAACGGAAGTATAGAACTCGTTAAAGACATTGCTCTCTTTCTGTAAGGTAAAGCCGGTAAACGTCTCGCTGAACGGCGCGCCGCCCGCTTCGCCCGCGCGCAGATACACAACGCCGTTGTTCATTACGGTAGGCACGGAAATATGTTTGGTGCTCTGATTCTCATACAGCAGCCCGCCGACATAATAGCCGACCGCGATGGAAAAATAGCCGCCGTTGCCGTCGTAATCTTCGTAATACATCGAATCCGCGTCGGAAATCGTCACGCTGTCATCAAAGCCCCACTCGTAAACGCCGTCGGTTTCATGGCGGTTCGAGGAGACATCGTATTTGTTGAACATCAGCTGGTTTTTGGAAATTGCGTATGGCTCGGACAGATAAGCGATTGTAATCTTTGTTTCGTTCTGGTTTTGAATTTCTGCCTGATGATCTCCCGGGTTCAGCGGATAAACACGTTTGCCGTAGTCGTAGGCAAGCGTATCCACAGCGTTAAACGTCACTTCCAGCGCGCGGCTGTCTTCGTAGTTTTTCGGGGAGCAGACGCCCGAAAGCGCATAATCCGAAGCAGAAGCGTCGGTATAATGCCAAACATAACCCCACATATTGCGCCGGCGCATGATACCCCATTCCCTTTTACCGCCGTTGAACATCTTACCGGCGTTGGTGAAGTATTTTGCCGCGTTTGCCGAATCGTCGGTAAACGCAATACCCAACGTGGCGCGCCATTCGCCGTAGTTGTAATCAGAGTGGTCCGCAACACCGAGCGTAGGCGTCCAAAGGTCCATCACGGCGGGAATCTGACCGGCGTAAAGCGTGTAGCTCTCGGTCGGATAGCCTTCTGACGAAGAATACGCCTTGGTCATTTTAATCGGCGTGACGGAAGTTAAGGTGATATAGTTATCTGTATGATCGTCCAACTGATAATAATCCCCGTAGGAAATCATATCGTTTGCCGACACTTTGGTTGTGCCGTCTTTATAGTTGAATGTATAGCGCCGTAAAATCAGGTTACCGGGGTAAGTGTTGTCATAATAATTGCCGCGGAGCGTGCCGTAAAGGTACGCCGTCAGCCATTTGGAATTGTCGCTGTTGACATATTCGTTATAAGGCTGGTTACCATCAATTCGACCGTATTCGTCTTTGGCCTGCGCCCACAAAAGATTGCCGGCGGTGTAAACGTCGATTTGATAATCCTGCAGCGCGTTAATGGTGAACGCGGTTTGCGTATACAGCTTGTTGAAAATCGTATACTTCAAGCCGGTTGTATCCGGGTTTAAGCTGATGCCGGTGACGGAGCTGTCGTTGACGTCCGGATTGCCGGGGTCTTTGATATAGACAAAGCTCGAATCGACCGTTGTGCTGTACATCCGTTCGTTGGTTTCGGTCTGCTGCCCGTTGTTATAATAGTAGTTGTGCGCGACTGTGTAGTCGCCGCCCCAGCCGTAGTTGCCCGTTACGGGGTTACGCCAGAAGCGCCGGATTTGCCCGTTGTCGCCGCACATGACGTAATAGCCGTATTCGTTCGTGCCGCCGTTGCCGTCGTCGCCCTCGCCGGGTTCGACCCATTCCACGTCATTCATAGCGGCATTCAGCGTAATCGGGGTAGAAATCTTGCCGAGCGGGTCGCGGCTGTTCATCACCTTACGCACGATTTCGAGGTGGCCGTCTTCATCCGGCTCGCCGCTGGTGACGTAATAGTAATAGTTGCCGTCCTGCGCGTCTTCACCGACCATGATAACTGTCGGCGCGTCGATTTCGACCGTGAGCGAATACACACGGTATTCAATCGTCAGCGGCGAAGTTTCAAAGCAGATGACCTGGTTGTCGCCCTTCAGTGTCAAATAGGCAATCGAAGCGTTGTCACGGTCGATTTCAATTTGGCAATAGGGGTTCGAATCGTTGTAAACCCCGCTGACCATTTGGCGGTTGCCGCTGGAATCGGTGTAATAAATTTTAAAGTCGTTTACGGTTGAAAACCGGAAACCGGACGCATACAGCGTAATCGTCTTGGTTAAAAAGTCATCTGCGACATGGGTCGGATAGCAAACCATTTTCGCCGTAACCGAGTCGCAAATGAAGGTGCTCAAGCCGTTGCCGCCGATTGCGGGATTGGAAAGCAGAGAAGCACCGTCGATGCTTTGCAAAGAGGAGGAGTTTGCCATAATCGACTCGGATTTCACGGTCATTTGCAGCGGTACATCTTCGGTCGAAACCTCATAATCGCCGTTCGCGCCGCTGTTGCCGATCAGTCGTTCGACAAGACCGACCGCTTTGTAGTTGGCGCTGGTGCGCTCGCCGATGGTAAACAAATTGCGCATCGTCGTTTGCGCCAAAGGCAAAAAGCACATAATCGCAATGGTGAGAACCGCCAAAGCGACCAGCATCTCTACAAGCGTCATGCCGCGTTTCTCGCCCAATTTTCGTTGTAATGCTGCTTGTGTAATCGTCTTGCGCACGAGCCTGCTCCTTTCTCTTTATTCCCAAATGATATATGCCGCGTCGCCGGCGCTCGGCAAAACCGTATCCGCAACCGTGTCATAGCGGTTGTCATCAATGCTTATCAGACGCATACTCGGCGTTTGATAGCCGTTTTTGTAATTGGAATACACCTCGTCGGTTTCGCTGTAATAGAATTCTCGTGTTCTTTCAAACTGCGTAAGCACCGTCGAAGAATAATTGCCCTCTTCGAGCGCGGTATCTAAGAAATATTTGACCAAATCAATGCCGTAAGGCTGGCCGTTGATTTCAAAATCGCCGTCAAAATAGCAAATATCCCCGGCGGAGAAAACTTTATATTTCCGCGTGGAGTTGCGGGAAATGAAATTGACGTAAACATCGCCGCCGAAGAAAATCTGCCCGCATTCGCCGAGCCCGCCCGGATCATCATGATCTGTCGGCATCGGGTCTGTCACCGTGGACGCCACCGAAGAAGGCGTACCGATAACCACCGTGCCCAGACGGTAATTTCGGGCGATTTTCGCGGCAAGGCCGGTAATCCAACTGGTAAAGCCGTTGGCGTTGTTGGTGCCGGGGTCGTAAACATACATGTTGATATCACCGTCCACAACAATTTGGTTGCCGCGCAAATAAAGCATATTGAATTGCTTGGACATCGGTTCAACGTTAACGTCCGATTCGACGAACAAGTTGCCGAGCGACACAAAACCGCCCATATGGTCCGCCGCTTCCGACGTGAAGCGAATGTCCTCAGACGCCGCAGGCTTTGTAATCACCATATTGCCGGAGGTGCAGCCGAGATACAGCGGCTGATTTTTTACACGCCCGGCGGAATAACTGCCGAAAATGCCGGGGAAGCGGTTAATCAATGTATCGATAAGACCGCAGTCCACCGAAACCGTGGTTTCCACAATAATCGACGTGTCGTCGCTTTGCGCCGTGTTCAGACTGATTTCACCGTCCGGTTTCACCCAGCCTTTGCCGGTAATATCCACCAGCGGAACAATATAGGCTTTTTTCGTCGCCGCCATCGTGCCGCTGTACCCCACAGAGGTAAAGCGTTTGATATATTCGATTTTGGTCTGCGTCCCGCCTTGGCCGTCCGGCATTTCATAGGATTTCTGGTCGTTGGTAATGGTCACGCGGTAATAACCGACATACTCATCGGAAATCGGCGCAGGCTCCTCGCCGTTGCCGCCGTCCACATAGGTTTGCCCGTCAGACAGCAAATAGACCCAGTTGGTGGTAATCGTTTCATCGGTATCGGGGTTGCCGTCATCTGTCGCCTGGTCAATGAAGTCGCGCAGCGCTTCTTCGGAGTTGTACTGGAGCATCGCGTCCTGATACATGAACACCGACGCCTCAATGCCGGAACGCGCCAAATATTCTGCTTTCTGCCGCGCCGTGCCGAATTCCAACACTTTCAGCGACTGCATGGTATAGACGTACATAGCGGTTCCGAGAATCGACATGACGACCAGCAAAACCATAACCATAGACAGCGCCGCGCCTTGGTTGTTTTTCAGCTGTTCTCGAATTTGTGCACGCATCGGAATCGCCTCCAAAAATCTTTCTTCCCCTTGTGCTTCGCCTTTTTAAACAATAACGCGAAGCAGCTCTTCAATGGACGTCTTACCCTCCATCACTTTATAAATGCCTTCGTTTTTCAGGGTGAACATGCCCTGCTCTATGGCAAGTTTTTTAATTTGCGCGCCGTTCGCGCGGTCCAAAATCAGTTTTTTCATTTCTTCGGTAACCGTCAGGAACTCAAACACCGCTTCACGGCCTTTATAGCCCGTGTTGTTGCAAGTGAGACACCCTTTCGGCTTATAGACCTTATAAACCTCCTGCGGGTATTCTTCCACCGGGAAGTCCGGCAGGATTTTTAGCATTTCCTCTCGCGTGAGCGTATATTCCTCTTTGCATTTCGGACAAAGCTTACGCACAAGTCTTTGCGCCAGAACGCCGACCAAAGACGAAGCCGTTAAGAACGGCTCCACGCCCATTTCTTCGAGTCGCGTAACGGCGCCCGCCGCGTCGTTGGTGTGCAGGGTGGACAAAACCATATGACCTGTCAGCGCCGCTTCGACGGCGATTTTTGCAGTCTCGCCGTCACGAATTTCACCGACCATCACGATGTCGGGGTCGGAACGGAGCACGGAACGGAGCGCTGCGGCAAAGGTCATGCCGGCGCGGTTATTCATTTGCACTTGGTTAATACCGGCCATTCGACGTTCGACCGGGTCTTCCAGCGTGATGACGTTTTTTTCCAGCGTGCTGATTTCGGCAAGCGTCGCGTAAAGCGTGGTGGATTTACCGCTTCCGGTAGGGCCCGTAACCAGCACGAAGCCGTAGGGCATGTGAATCGCTTTGTCAAACCGCGGGAACTGCCGTTTGGAGAAGTTGATGTCTTTAATCGAAACATTGCCTTTGTTGCGCTCTAAAAGACGCATAACAATCTTTTCACCGTAAACGGTGGGCATGGTCGCAATACGAACGTCCAGCGTTTTGTCTTCATAGCGAACGGTGGCGCGTCCGTCTTGCGGAACACGTTTTTCGGCGATGTCCATACCGCCGAGAACTTTGACACGCGAAACGACAGACGGGAAGATTTTAATCGGGTTTTGCATGACTTCCTGCAAAACGCCGTCGATACGGAAACGGACGCGCAGATTTTTTTCGAGCGCCTCAATATGGACGTCGGACGCGCCGCTTTTAATCGCGTTGTTGATAATCTGATTGACGAGCTGTACCGCCGGCTTGTCGTCGAGCGTGAGCTCTTCGGTTTCTTCCACTGCCTCGGTCTGGTCGTCGTCATCATAATTTTCCACCGAGGAGTTCATGTTGGCGAAGTTTTCAATCGCCGCCGCAAGCTCCATATCCGCAACGACCAACGGGCAAATTTCAAGCCCGGTCATCAAATGCAGGTTATCGATGGTGATAATGTCGTTCGGGTTTTTCATGGCGACATACAAGGTTTTGTCCTCTTGATAGAGCGGCAAAACGTTGTTGCGCAACGCCATTTCGGGTGTAATCAGGTTCGCGGCCGCAACATTGACGCCGATTTCGTTAATCGACACATACCGATAGCCGCTTTTCTGCGCCATTGTGCGCGCAATGTCATCTTCAGTGCAGTAGCCGAGCTGTGTCAAAATACTGCCGATGAGCGCTTTGCTGGTTTTTTGAATTTCCAGCGCTTCCTGCGCCTGCGCCTCTGTTATGATACCGGCGTCAACAAGCCTCGAACAAATACTGCCCGGAAATAACACTGCGTTTGCCATGAAAATCGATCTCCCTGTAAGTCAAAAAGTCATTTCTTAGAAAATTTCATAATCGTAATCTGCGCTTCTTTTAAGCCGCCCTGCGTCATCGGCATCATGTGAATCCCATCGATACGCATCAGTTCTTCATCTGTCACAATGCTTTCACAAAGCTTCATAATGTCGGTGTAAGTCCCGCGCACGCTGATTTGGACCTGCATTTGATTGACAAGCCCGTTGGAAGAAGAGGCGGCCGCTTTGCTGTTTTTGTCGTCCGCGCTTTCACTGCCGAACGTCAAATCGGTTAAAACGCAGTTCATGCTTTCCACGCGGGTTTCCATCTCAATCATAATCTGCTGCTGATCCATTTTTTCCGGGATCATCGCGTCATACGCGTCGCGCTGCGCCTCATATTCTTCGCTGCGCGCCTGCAGTGCTTTTAAGTTAGCAATGGAAAGCTGGTTTTCTTCATACGTTTTCATTTCCTGCTTAATATCCGCGTTGGTTTCGTCAATGCTGCGCGAGCCCACCACAATCAGCGCGATAAGACCGACGCAGGCAATGACCATCAAAACCGCAAATACGCGGATATCCTCTAAAAAGTTCTTCCCCTTAGATGCCCCGGAAGAAGAAGTATTGCTTTTTACATTGATACGAAATGCCATTGCGCTTCCTCCTTACTCTTCCGTGGTTTCAGCGGCGGTTGTGCTTTCACCGGACGCACCGGTTGTCGAAGCTTTGGTGGTTACCATGGTGGTTTCGGTTTCGCCCTCGTCGTTGGTCACCGCTTCGCCGTCATCGTTTGTGACAACCTCATATTTCGGCGCTTCGGTCGGCACTTCGACCGCGTTCGACATGCTCAAAGCGATTGTGAAGTTAATCGCTTTGTTGCCTTCTTCGTCCACCTGACGCGTGACGCTGGTCAACTGGACCAGTTTCACGGTCTGCTGCATTTCTTCGGTTTCAAACAATGCTTTATAATCGTTTAAGTCGCTGTAATCCATGCAGGTGCAGGTCAGCGTGCAGACGCCGGCGGTGAACCAGTTTTCCAAATTGATTTCGGAAATCTGAATGTAGTCGGGGGTCTGGTTTGCAATCATCGTTAAAAACTCCACCGCTTCCGGGTCCTGCGGGGAAACGCTTTCGACCATTTGCTTCGCCGCCTGCAAATCATTAAATATGGTTTGATATTGCTGGAGCGCGGGGAACTGCTGCTGCAGTTGTTTGTTTTGTTGTTCTAAGCTTTTAAGCTTGCTGTTGAGGATTTGTTCTTTTGCAAACACCCCGCCGAGCACAATGGCAAGACAAAGCAGCACAATCAGCGCAACTTTCGCAAGCAAATTTTTCTTTTGTTGTTCTGCAAGCCGCTTCCGGTAAGAAGCAGGCAACAAACTGACTTTTAACACGCTTTATCCCTCCAGTGCCTGCATGGCAAGGCCGATGCAACCGGCAAATTCTTTCACAACGAGCGGGTCGAGGCCTAAATTCATGCCTTCATAAAACCGCGGCGCTTCCACCGGGATGGTATAAATGGTCTCAGCAATCATTTTGGCGAGCTCGTCGGCTCTGCCCGCACCGGATACAAAATAAATGCTTTCAATCGGCTCTTCCATATTCTGCATCGCGTAATAGCTGACGGAAGAGGAAGTTTCGGAAGCCAACATGCTGCCGACCTCGGAAAGCACACTGTCGGAAATTGCACCGTTCGCTGTACTTTTGAAAAGTTCCTCGACGGCGTCCTGCGTACGGTCCGGAATCGCAATCGAACGCACCATGGAAATCTCATTGCCGCGAATAACCATAAAGTTCAGCATATCGTCGGTGAGATTCAAAAGAGCATATTTTTTATCGCCCGCAATCGGCGCTAATCCGCGGCACAAAGACAAAACCGAAGAGTCAATGTCCAAGACCTGAAGCTTAGACGCATTCAGCAGGGTAATCAGTTGTTCCAGCATATTGCGGCGCGCGGCCACAAGCAGCACGTACACAACCGGCTGATCTTCGTCGTTGACCCCTTCGCCGGCGACCACATAGTCAATTTCCATTTCCTGCACCGGAATGGGAATGAACTCCTGCGCCTGTAAAAGCACCATGTTGCGCAGCTTGTCATCTGCAATCTTCGGAAAAGAGGCATAACGCATAATAACGTTTTCATTGTTGACACCGACGACAACATCCGACGACTTAAAGTTGCCGTTTTGCAACAGTTCTGCAAGCGCTGTGCTGAATGCATCCGCGTCACGGACAAAACCTTCTTCCACAACGCCGTCGCCGAGCGGGATTTTGCCGCAGGCGAGCACTTGGTAAACCCCGTTGACACGGGTAAGCTCTACCGCACGAATTTCCGTCGTGTCTGCCTCAAAACCGATTATACTTTTATTTTTTGCCATAGTATCCGTCTCCTGTAATGGAGTTTTGAAACCTGCGTTTGCTCCCCCGTTTCAAAACTCGATATCTGATTTCGCGCCCGAAGCGCGCGAACGGGATTATGAACCGACCGAAGTCGTTGCCGAGAAAATGGGCAGGTAAAGTGAAATCAGCATGCCGCCGACCAGCGCGCCGACAAAAATCAACGCAATCGGCTCAATCATGGCACGCAGGTTTCGCGAGGTGACCTCAACGTCCTCTTCATAGAATTCCGCAACCTTATCCAAAAGCTCCGGCAAAGTACCGGCTTCTTCACCGATTGCAATCATACCGATAACCATCGGCGGGAAAAGCCCGCTTTTGTCTAACGACTCGGAAATTGCCTTACCTTCTTCAATATCGGAAATCGCGTCTTTGACCGCGTTTTCAATCAAATCACTGCCCGCTGTCGGACCGGCGCTTTGCAGCGCGTCTACGGCGGTAACGCCGCCGGAAATCAGGGTTGCAAGCGTGCGGCAGAAACGCGCAATACACATTTTTGTGATAAAGGTGCCGAACATCGGCATCCGCAATTTTGTGTT
Organism: Candidatus Fimenecus excrementavium; assembly: GCA_018712805.1. Classification (GTDB taxonomy): domain Bacteria; phylum Bacillota; class Clostridia; order Oscillospirales; family Acutalibacteraceae; genus Fimenecus; species Fimenecus excrementavium. The sequence continues at coordinate 188,171 of DVGI01000033.1, forward strand.
TTCCCAAAACCGGTGCGCGGGTTTGCTGCGCTTAATCATCACCAACGCCGCAATCAGAATGGCCGCGCAGACAATCCACAAATACCATTTGGTACGCAAGCTGCCGGACACGGCAAAAATCATTTGCGTTAATTTGTTCAAATCCGTGTCTTCCGGAATCATATCCTGGAACATCGGCACCATGAACACCAACATAGCAATCAAAAGAAGCAAAGCGAAAATACCGATATTTTTCGGATAGGAAACAGCCGATTTGATATTTTCTTTCAGGTTCTTTTCTTTTTGGAGCTGGTTGGAAAGGCTCATCAAAGACTGTTCCAAAATACCGCCCAATTCGCCGGTCTCAATCATAGAGACAAACAGCTTATTGAAGATTTTCGGATATTGTGCAAACGCGTCTGCCAGCGTACCGCCGCCTTCGACGTTTTTCGCAATATCATCAATCGCCGCGGCAAGCGTGGGATTTGTTGTTTGCTTTGCAAGGGTGGAAAGTGCTCTTGTAACCGGCACGCCCGCCGAAAGCATAGCAGCCAGCTGCCGGCTGAACAGGGAAGTATCGGTCAGCGTCACTTTTTTACCGCCGCGCTTTTTCGCCTGTTTGACCACTTTTTCATTGATGTCGGTAACCAGGACACCTGCTTCACGGAGTTTTTCAATCGCGGCGCCGGAATTGTCCGCCACGACCTCACCGTGTACACTTTGTCCCTGACGGTTTAAGCCGTCATATGTAAAGGCTGCCAAAAAAACGCCCCCTTAATAACCCATTGTCGAAAGAAGCCGCCGGACCTCTTTTTCGTCCACGCAATATTCGATAACGGATTCTTTGCTGATTTTTTGCTCACGGCAAAGTTTCAAAAGCGCCTGGTCCATGGTCTGCATGCCCTGCAGCTGTGCAGTCTGCATCGTTGCGTAAAGCTGATGCTCCTTCTCTTCACGAATCAGGTTGCGGACGGACGGTGTGTCCGTCATGTATTCTACGGCAAGCACTCTGCCTTTGCCGTTTACGGTCGGAATAAGCTGCTGCGAAATAACCGCTTTTAAGGAGTTTGCCAACTGCTGGCGAATCTGCCCTTTCTGCCCCTCCGGGAAAGAGTCGATGATTCTCGAAATGGTCATCGGCGCGGTCTGGGTGTGCAAGGTGGAGAACACCAAGTGACCGGTTTCCGCCGCCGTAATCGCGATGGAAATACTTTCCGGGTCGCGCATTTCGCCGATCATAATCGTATCCGGGTCGTGACGAAGCACTGTGCGCAAGGCGTTGGCAAAACTGTGGGTATCGGTGCCGATTTCACGCTGACGGACCGTGGATTTAATGTGTGTGTGTAAAAATTCGATCGGGTCCTCGACTGTCACGATATTGGTTTCATAGCGTTCGTTTATGTATTTAATCATCGCGGCGAGCGTCGTGGATTTACCGCTGCCGGTGGGGCCGGTAACCAAGACCAAGCCTCTCGGCAGGTTGCAAAGCCGCTTCACATCCGGCGGAAGACCGAGCTTGTCGAGCTCAGGCACTTCAAACGGAATGGCGCGGAATACCGCCGCCAATGTGCTGCGCTGGACAATCACGTTGCCTCTGAAACGCGCGCACTGCGGAACGGACAGCGCAAGGTCCAGTTCCCACTCTTCGAGGAAAGATTCTTTCTGCTCCTCGGTCATCATGGAAAACAGCATCACTTCCACGTCTTCCGGCAGCAAATTGGGCATTTCCTGACGAATCAGGTCGCCGTTAATACGAATACAGGGCGGAATGCCCGCCACCAAGTGAAGGTCCGAGCCGCCTTTTTCAACGGTCAGCCGGAGAAGGTCCTCTAATGTATAAGGGTAATTGCTGGGTTTTCCTGTAATATTCAATTCTTGTTAGCACTCCTTATGTCGTGTATGAAAAAATCACTTTAGGGTGCGGGGAACCCCCGCACCCCAAATTTCGGTTTAAGCCGCTGTGTCGAGTTCGTTGAACAGCGCCTTGATATAATCCGCATCTTCCGAGGTGGCCATGACATAAGTAATGCATCTGGATTCGCCGGATTTGTTCGGAATGGTCTTCAAGGTGAATTCGTAGCCCTGCAGTTCGGGATACAGGTCTTTGAGGGCGTCGATACGCGCCTGCGCCGTCGCGGTGTCGGGCGTCGCTTCAATCGCGCGGTTCGCTTTTTCGCCGGTGGTCGTGGTATCCATTTCCGCAAGCAACGCCTTGGTCGCGTCTACGAGATAAGAATCGCAGTAGACGAGCAGGGACTTCGTCGCCGTCGGGTAAGTGTTGGTCTTAAAGGTTACGCCTTCGAGCGTCAAGTTCGACAATCTTTCGAGCATTTCCGCTGCGGTGCAGTTCTGTAACTGATAGGCGAAGAAGCTCTTGTCGTTGAGCACGGAGGACGCATATTCCTCGCTGTCGAACTGACGGATATAGCTTTCCGCCTGGTCGACCTGTGCCTGGGAGCCGGCAATCCAAATCTTCTTGGTCATCTTTTCGGGACCGTAAATCTGGATTTCCAGCGGGAAGCTCTGGAGGATTTCCTCGGCCGCTTTCCGGTCGATGACCGAAAGCTGGATTTCGCGGAGAATCGTCGGCTCGGAAGAGGTTGTGCCGCCCGAAGAAGTACCGCCCTGTGTCGTGGTGGCCGGCTGTGTCTGCTGCGGCGCGGTGGTCGCCGGAACGGTAACGTCGTTGCTGCCGCCGGACGGTGTGGTGGTCGTCGCGTTCAGGTTTGCACCCGAAAGCGGTTTGTCGACGATATTTTTAATGGTTCGAATGTCGGTGAGGTTTGCGCCGGTCACATAAACATATAACGTGTAAGGACGCGAAGCGAGCACAATGCCCTGGCTTAACCCCAAGTTGCCGAGCAAGCCGTTGAATTCTTCAGCGGTGATGTATTTCAGTTCCATCGCGGAGAAGTTGGACGTGATCAGTCCGCCGCCCGCCATAATGTTGGAGCTGACATCCAAAAGGCGCACAAGTTCGGAAACTTTTGCAAGCTCTTTCGGATAGCCGGAAATATAGAACTCGTCTTTGTTATTGGTGCTGACGATTTGCACGTTGGAAAGGCCGAGCGAAGACATCTGCGTCTGGAGCGCTTCGGCGGATATGTATTTCAGGGTGATTTTGGAGAGAACAGTTTTGTCCACGAACGTGCTGTTGAGCGCTTCCGCCGTGCCGACCATAATGGTGTTGCCGTCTTTGAGATAGGTCATATCCACAAAGCGGGTGACATAGTCAATTGCTTTGAGCGGCGACATTTCCTCAAGCGTCGCCGTGACGGTCGCGTCGGTCGACGGGTCTTCCATAATAATGGTATAACCCGCGTTGAGCGCAATCGCCGAAAGCACGTCTTTAATATTCGCGTCCGCCACATTCAGGGAGATGCGTGAGGAAACCAAAGAGCTTCCCGCGCCCGAAGCGGAGCTTAACGGCACTTTGAGAATTTGACCTGTATAAATGCGGTCCGCATTGGACAGGTCGTTCGCGGTCATGATGTCGCTAATCGTCACACCGTAGTTTTTGGCAATGCGCGTCAGCGTGTCCCCGCTTTTGACCGCATAATACTGATAATCGGCGGCGCCGTCGTTGTCAGACCCCATGACCGACATCGGCAGCACGGCGTTGGACAGCAGCAGAACTGCCAGCACGAACACCAGAACCGCTTTCAGCGTTTTTTTAGAACTGTTCATATTCGTCTCCCCTTAATCTGATAAATCTGTATTTGGGTAAAATCTTTAAAATCAGGATTTCATTTCAATGGTTCTTGTCTTTTCGCCGAGCGAGAAGGTTATCGTGTTGGAGGTGATTTCTTCGACAAGCCAAGAGGAACTGCCGACATAATCGCCGACCTGCAGCGTGTAGGAACCATACTGCGTGCTGACAATCGCGGTCCAGTAACCGTCGCTGTTATAAATCAACCCGCTCAGCTTTGCGTTGGCAATGACGTCCTCCGCGAACGGGTCCACACCGTCGGCGAGCGTTACACCCTCGGTGCGTTCCTGCATCGGCAAAACCTCGACTGCTTGCCCTGCAACCGCCGAATCGGGGTCCACGTCGGTTTCGGTCTGAATGCCGGTAATAATCAGTACCACGGCGACCGCCACGGCAATCAAGACCAAAATCGCGGGCAAGATGATTTTCATCTTGGGGTTCTTTTCAAAAAAGTTGACGAAAGAACTCCCGCCGCGCGTATCTTTCTTTTTGCTTCCGCTTTTCTTTTTCAGCGCCGCAAAAAGGTCTTTTACATCCATATTCATATCCATAAGTAACAAAGACCTCCCGGTTTTGCCCCGCAGGGATTTTAAAAACAACAATTCCACTAACGGTTATTCACACTATATTCTATCCTACTTTTTGCACTTCGTCAATCTTTTTTTATACTCTTTGACATATTTTTTTCTGTTTTAGAACATTCTTTTTTACGCTTTGCACAATATATAGTATTTTTCTGTCTATAAAGACCTGTATTTGTGAATTTTTTGTAAAAAAGAAAAGCGACAAAAAACTTGAATTTGTCGCTTTTCTTGTTGTTATTTTGTTTGATTCGGGCGATTTTCCCGCCTTTTTTCTCGGTTATTCGCCGTTGGTATGACCATGACCGTAGCCGTAACCATAGCCGTAGTGCTTATCATAGGCGCGGGCCATATGTGTACCGGAGCTCGCATCATTGTAAATACACCCGACGATTTCCGTGCCGGAGTTGTTCAAGTTGTCCATTGCACGTTGAATCCGGCGCAAAGGCGCAACGTCCTGACGAATTACCATAATAATGCCGTCAGAGAAGCCGGCAAGAATCGAAGCGTCCGCAATCACGCCGCTGGGCGCGGTGTCGATAATCACATAATCAAATTCCTGTTTTGCACGGTCGATGATTTCTTCCGCCTGCGGGGTGGAGAGCAGTTCCGACGGGTCGGACATCGCGCGGCCGTTCAAAAGCAAATACAAATTGTATTTTTCGGAATATTTAATCGAATCCGCCAGGGATTTCTGCCCTTCGACAATGCCGATAATTCCCGTGTCGTCGCCGGCGTTGATGCCGAGGGATTTTGCGACTGCCGGTTTGCGAAGGTCGCCGTCAATGAGCAGCACTTCCTTGCCGTTTTTCGCAAGCGCCAAGGCAATGTTGACCGCCGTGGTGGTTTTGCCCTCATTTTCCATTGTGCTCGTAACCACAAACGCCTTCATATTCTTGCGCGCGCTGATATGGTCAATTTTTGTACGAATCAGCTTAAAGGTCTCAATAAACGCAAAGCCGGACTTGCGGTCGGTAATCAAAATGCTGGACTTTTCGCCCTTTTTGTTTTTCCCCTTGTGGGTAACGCGGTTGACGCGGCCGATGACTTTCAGCCCCAGTCTTTCCTGGACCTCGTCGGAGCTCTTCACCGTGTCTTTCAGCATAACGGCGCAGACAATCCCGAGCACGGAGAGCACCAAACCGGCAGCGAAGCCCGCAAGCGTGTAAAGCACCGTCGTGCGGTTTGCGTTCGGACTTTCCGGCATCAGCGGCGGGTCAATCACCGTCAGCGTTGTGCTGGGGAACGCGGCCGTAATGGCGTCTTCATATAAACTTTCATAGGTTTTCGCAACCGAATAAGACAAATCCGCGTTGGTCGTTGTCACCGTCAAATACACAATCGCGGTATCTTCCACCGTCTGCACAGAAACAAAGCTTTTAATTTGCGCCGCGGTAATATCTTTATAGCCGCAGTTCTGTGCCACTTTCGTGGCAAGCTCCGTGGTGGTGAACACATATTGATAGCTGGTTGCCAGCGTCACGGACGCGCTCAAGTCTGACGAGCTTTGCCCGGAGACAATCATCGAGGTCTGCCGGTTGCTCGCGATAAACATAATTTGTGAAGAATAGGTCGGCACATAGCGAACCAGTGCCACAGAAAGCCCGACTGCCGCCAGCAAAATTGCGGACACGGCGACAATCCACCAACGCTCCACAACCTTTTTGGCATAAATCAGGAGGGTTTCGAGATTGATCCCTTCCACTTCTTTTTTTGAAACAGAGTTATAATCCATTTTGTTGTAATCCCCTTTGGTGCACGGACACAGTCCGCCCAATTTACGACATGATAAATTATAGCAAAAAACCCGTGGTTTCGCAACACAAAAATCAGGTTTCCGCTATTTTTTGCAAAACCGCCCTTTTGTTTACAATCTGCACTTCTTTTTCGCAAATGGAATAGGCCGCTTTTTTGTGGGAAATGATGATGCAGGTTTTGTTTTGCATCGCGCGGATGTTTTCAAGCAGCCGCCGTTCGGTCGCTTCGTCCAAAGCCGACGTCGCCTCATCCAAAAGCAGAACGGGTGCGTCGGTCAAAACGGCGCGCGCCACGGCAAGGCGCTGAATCTGCCCTTCGGAAAGCCCGCGGCCGCCCTCGCCGAGCACGGTGTCAAGTCCATTCGGCAAATCATAGACAAAGCTGTCGGCGCAGCTGATGCGCACCGCTTCTTTAACCTCTTCGTCGGTCGCATCCTCGCGGATAAACCGGATGTTGTCGCGCACCGTGCCGGAAAACAGCAAATTCCCCTGCGGAACATAGGCAAACAGCGCGCGTGTATCTTTCCCCGCGCGATAGGCTTTCCTTCCCGCTTCTATGGATATTTCGCCTGCGTCGGGTGCAAGCACGCCCAACAATAGTTTAAACAAAGTGCTTTTACCTATTCCGGAAATGCCGGAAAGCACAACAAAATCATTCTTCTGAATTTCAAAGGTCGCGTCCGTGAGCACCTCGTTTTGCCCGTAGGCAAACGAAACGCCGTCAAAACGGATGCCCGTAAAATCCCGGCAGAGCGCTGCTGCGTCGAGTTCGGTCGCTTGCGGCGCATCTTTCGGCAAATCTTCGATTTCCATTAAGCGTTCCGCGGACGCAAGCATGCTGTAATATTTCGGCACAATCCCCGAAAGGCTCGAAAACGGGGTTTGCACCTGATTTACAAGCTGCAAAAGCGCGGTCAGCGTACCGAACGAGATCTCGCCGGCGCAAAGCCGGAAGCCGCCGAACACCAGCGCAAACAAAAAGCCGAACGCAAACGCTGCGGAAAAGCCGGTATTGGCAAAAATCGCCCAGCGGTTGCGGCTAAGCTTCGCATCATAATTTTCTTCGGCGCGCTCGAGTGCCTGCGCCTCGACTTTTTTCTGTACGCCGAACACCTGCACCGCCAAAAGGCTTTCTATCGCTTCCTGTAAAAACGAACGAAGCCGCCCGTCGGTTTCCTGCACGCGGCGGTGCATCGCTTTGATTTTGCCGCGGAAAAGCCGCGTGCCCGAAAATACCACAAGGCCGGCAAGCAGTAAAATCGCGGCAAACCATTTGTCGAGCGATAAAATGACCAAAAACGCGCAGACAAGCTTCGTGAGCATCGCCGCAACGGACGGCACAAGCGTCGTCACCGTGTCGGTCACAAGCGTAATGTCACTTGTGAGCCTTGTCAAAAGCTCGCCGGAATGGAACGCGGTCACGGCAGAATAGTCTTTTGACAAAATCGCGCCGAACAACGCGCGTTTGTAATCCATTTCCATGCGCCCCGAAACGCGCACTTCCAAGCTTTTAATCAAAATGCGCAAAAGCACCTGCAATAAAATCACGCAAAGCAATATAACGCAAAAGCGAATGAGCCGGTCTCGGTCGGCGTTTACCGCCGCGTCAACAATTTCTTTTGCGAGCAGCGCCAAAGAAACCGAGCACACCGAAAGCAGGGCGTTGCTGAATGTCAGCAGCACCAAAAGCGGGGTTTCCCGCTTCGTGCGGGACCATATCCAGCGAAGTGCAGTCGGATTTTTCACTTTGTCAGCTTTCCTCTCAATTTCACAAGATATTTACGCACCGGCAAAAGCGCGTGCCAAACCCGCACATAAGCACGGTAACGAAATGACCGAACCGAAATAAGTTTCCCTTTGCGTTCGACCTCGGTAACAACCCCTATAATCTGTTCGCCGGAAATGCCCGGTTCTTTGACCCACTGGTTGTCGCCGCACATGGTGTAAGTGCCGTCTTTTTCGACCGCCACCACACGGTGCAACACGAACGCGCCGTCTTTTCGTCTGTAAAGCGGCAAATCAAACCGCCGAAGCGGCAAGTCTGCTTTTTTTAAAACCACGTTGTCGCGCCCGGCGACCAAAAGCGGGAGCATACTCGTGCCGGTAATCGGCAGTTTCACCGTGCCGCCCGCGGAAAGCGTTTCCTCCATAGCCGGGAGCATTTCTGAAAGCCGGACCTTTTTCTTTTCCATATAAAATCAGTCCTCAAGAAGCCCTCTTTGGCGCATTTTCTCTAAAAAAGCGTGGGTGTCGCGCCGCGCGGTCGCTTCGTCAATTTCGTAAGCGTCGAGCACCGCCCGGACGATTTTTTCTTCGGTGGTGTCCTCGCTTAACTGATTCCAAATAAATGCGCCGACGGGGTTTAACGTCAGCATACCGCCGAAATCCAGTTCCGCCTTACCGACGGGCACCACAATGTTGCTGCCGGCGACTTCGCGCAGTAAAAAGCCCTCTTTCAGTTTCATTTTGAGTCCTCTTTTTCGTGATTTTGAATATAGTTTTCGATACTTTGATAGGCGATATGCGCCGCAGACGGGTCCATATTGCAACGAAGCCGGAAAGCCGGCACATGTTCGAGCAAATCGCCCAATAAATCGAGCATTTGCGCCATCAAATCCGTTTTCGGCGGGCGCAGGGTCTGCGACAAAAACAGCGGAATTGCTGCGGACGGCGCAAGCGGCGTTACTTCGTTTTGTTCGCCGCGCTCCAAAAACACAATCGCGCGCACGGGCACCTGCACATTGCGGCTTTCATCATTTTTGCCGGAAAACGGCGTGCCGCAGGCGTAAAACCGCCCGTCTAACCGCCGCAGAGCCGGTTTGTCGTCGTTAATCATTTTGCAGTCGGGAAATTCCTGTAACCAAAGCTTTGTGTGGGTGGATTTTCCCGTGCCGCTTTTGGCGGAAAACAAATAGGCGCCGCCCGCGCGCTCCACGCACGAAGCATGCATCAATAGCCCGTCGTGCCGAAGAAGCCCCGCGTAAAACGCTTCGCCCACCCAAACGTAACGGCATTCGTCGAGCGTCAAGGTTGGGAATTTTCGGTGTTTTTCTTCAAAAAACGATTCGGGCAAATCAATCGTGATGTCCGCTTCTGCGTCCTGTTTCGGCGCAAGATAAGCGCGCGTGCGAGAATATAACAAATCCCCCGCCGCTTCAAAGCGCACATTCAGTTTTGCAATCGAAAAGGTTTCCACAAAAGCCTCCGAATTTACGCGATGCCGAACAGGTCTTTCGCGTTCTGACAGGTCTTGTCCAAAAGTTCTTGCGTATCGACGCCGCGGATTTCCGCAAGGCGTTCGGCGGTGTAGGCGATATGGCGCGAATCACAGCGCTTGCCGCGAAACGGCACCGGCGTCATATAAGGCGCGTCGGTTTCGACCAACAGACGGTCATCCGGCACCATCGCCGCAACCTCGACCGGCTTCACGGCGTTTTTAAACGTCACCGCGCCGCCGAGGCCTATATACATTCCCAGTTTCAAAACCTCGCGCGCCATTTCCACACTGCCCGAAAAGCAGTGCACCACGCCGCGGGGTTTGTATTTTTGTAAAAGTTCCAACGTGTCGGCGTGCGCTTCGCGGTCGTGCACAATCACCGGCAAATCCCGTTCGCACGCAAACTGCAGTTGGCGTTCAAACAGCACGAGCTGTTCTACGCGCGTTTCTTTTTCATAATGATAGTCAAGCCCGATTTCGCCGACCGCCACCGTTTTCGGATGTTCGAAAAACGGCGCGAGCGCATTTTCGACATCTTCCGGCGCTTCGCGGAGATTGAGCGGATGAAAGCCCGCCGCCGCGTAAATAAACGGGTACTTTTCCGAAAGCGTCACCGAAAACGCACAGGTTTCGGGGCTTACGCCGCAGGAAACCACACCGCACACGCCGCTTTCCGGGAAAGACACCAAAAGTTCTTTTAAATCGCCCGCGAACTGTTCGTCGTCGTAATGAGCGTGGCTGTCAAAAATATTTTGGTAGTTCATCGAATTCTTGCACCGTTCGGCATGCCGTCGACAAACAGGACTTTCACGTCGTCCTCGGCGCAGTCCGCCGCCAAAATCATGCCGTTGCTTTCCACGCCGCAAAGCACCGCGGGTTTCAAGTTCGCCACAAGAATCACTTTCTTGCCGACCAGGTCGTCGGGGGTATACCATTTGGCAATCCCGCTCGCCACGGTTCTCGGCGTGCCGGTGCCGTCGTCTAAGGTGAGTTTCAAAAGCTTTTTCGCGCGTTTTATCGGTTCGCACGCGGTTACTTCGGCGACGCGCAGCTCGACTTTGCCGAAATCTTCAATCCCGATTTGGGCAAGGCCCTCAACTTCGGCGGCAACTTTCTTTTCTTCCGCCTGGTTTTCTTTCTGCGCGGCGGTCAGTTCCGCAATCAGCTTTTCGGCGTCGATGCGGTTAAACAACGGCTTTGCTTCGCCGACTTTTTCGCCGACTTTCAAGCCGCCGAACGTGCGCAAAGAATCATAATCGCGCACGTCTGTGCCGAGCTGTTCAAAAATCGCCTTTGACGTGTCGGGCATATAGGGGGAAAGCAAAATCGCAAGATAGCGAATGCCCTCTAAAAGGTTATAAAGCACTGTGCCGAGTCTCGCCTTTTTGGTTTCATCTTTCGCGAGCGCCCAGGGCATTGTTTCGTCAATGTATTTGTTTAGTCGGCGCGCAAGCGTTAAAATGCACGCCACGCTGTCGCTGATTTTGTATTCGTTAAAGCAGCGGTCGACGTCAGAAAGCGTCTGTACCGCCAAAGCTTTGACTTCGTCGTCAAACTCCCCGGTCACGTTGCCGGGCTGCACGACGCCGTCAAAATATTTATTCTGCATCGCGACCGTGCGGTTGACGAGGTTGCCGATTGTGTTCGCAAGATCGGAGTTGTAGCGCTCAATCATCGTTTCATAGGTAATCGAGCCGTCCGCCGCGTGGGGCATTTCCGCAAGCAGGTAATAGCGCACCGCGTCCACGCCGAACACAGAAATCAAATCGTCGGCGTAAATGACGTTGCCGCGCGACTTCGACATTTTGTCCTCGCCGAACAAAAGCCACGGGTGGCCGTAAACCTGTTTCGGGAGCGGCTCGCCGAGCGCCATCAGCATAATCGGCCAGTAAATCGTGTGGAAACGGACAATGTCCTTGCCGATGATATGCACGTCGGCCGGCCAGTATTTTTTGTAAAGGTCGCTGCTGCCGTCCGGGTCATAGCCGAGCGCGGTGATATAGTTGGAAAGCGCATCGACCCAGACGTAAACCACGTGTTTCGGGTCAAAGGTGACCGGAATCCCCCATTTAAACGAGGTGCGCGAGACGCAAAGGTCCTGAAGACCGGGTTTGATGAAGTTATTGAGCATCTCTTTTTTGCGCGCTTCGGGGTAAATAAAGTTTTCGTGGCTTTCAATAAATTCTTCGAGCTGTTTTTGATATTTGGAAAGGCGCAGGAAATAAGCTTCCTCTTTCGCCTTTTGCACCGGGCGGTGACAGTCGGGGCAGCAGCCGTTTTCGTCTAACTGGCTTTCGGTCCAAAAGCTTTCGCACGGGGTGCAGTAAAGCCCCTCGTATTCGCTTTTGTAAATGTCGCCCTGGTCATAGAGCTTTTTGAAAATCTTCTGCACCGTTTTTTCGTGATAATCGTCGGTGGTGCGGATAAATTTATCATAGGTCGTGTTGAGCGAATCGCAAATCCCGCGGATTTCGCCCGCGACCTTGTCCACATATTCTTTCGGCGTCACACCGGCTTCTTTGGCGTATTCCTCGATTTTCTGCCCGTGTTCGTCGGTGCCGGTCAGGAAGAATACGTCATAGCCCAACATTCGTTTGTAGCGCGCAATAGCGTCGGTCAGCACGATTTCATAGCTGTTGCCGATATGCGGCTTGCGCGAAGTGTAGGCAATGGCGGTGGTGATGTAAAATTTCGGTTTCTCACCCATTTTGTTTCTTCCTTTCTGTGTGTAAAAGTTTCAGACAGTATATTATATCAGCTTTTTCCCTTGTTTTCAACCAAAATGCGGATTTTGAACGGGCGCGTCGTCACACCTGAAAATCCAAAAATGCGCCGTTGACAAGCGCAAGCGAGCCGGGTTGGTTTTCCGGGATGCGCTCGTAAGCCTCCGGCTCCACGGTCAGCACGATTTCTTCGCCGTCCTCGCAGACAAAGCGCACCTCAAATTCCAACTGATGAGAAGGCATTTTTACAGAGCCCTTTTGGCGTAGAATTACTTGTTTTGCAACGGCGGTCGCCGGCTTAACGACGGGTTCATATAAAGGCTCGGAAAAGGTTTCCTCTTCCTTTTCCTCCACATGTTTTTTTCGATTCGCTCGCAAATAAGAAACGAGAATCGCCGCCAAAATAACGAAAGCGCCAATCCCGAGCACAACGGCAATGGTATTGCCGGACGCAGAAACTTCAATCATTTCATCAGTCCCAAAATTTCATCTCTTGTAAACACATATTTCCGGTTGCAGAAATTGCAGGTGACTTCGGTCTGTTCGTCTTCGGCCATTTCCGAAAGCGCCTGTTTGCCGGTCGAAAGCAACGCTCTTTCCATGCGCTCGCGCGAGCAGGGGCAAAAATAGCGCGTTTCGGCGGTGTCGAGCACCGAAAGCTTGAATTCCGGCAGAACCGCGCGGCAGATTTGTTCGGGCGTCATGCCCTCAAACAGCATGGTCGTCACGGGGCGGATATTTTGAAGCCCTTTTTCGACCTTGTCAATGTCTTCGTCCATCGCGGTGGGCAAAAGCTGAATCATAAACCCGCCCGCGCAGAGGATTTCCTCGGTTTCTTTATCGGTCAAAACGCCGAGCGCGCAAACCGTCGGCGTTTGTTCGCTCGCCGCGTAATAGGCGGTGATGTCTTCGGCGATTTCACCGGAAACCAGCGGCACCTGCCCGACGTAAGGCTCGCGAAGCCCCAAATCTTTCACAACCGTAAGCGTGCCGTTTTTGCCGACCGCGCCGGAAACGTCGAGTTTTCCTTTTCCATTGAGCGGCAAATCCACACGCTCTTTCCCCGCGTACCCGCGCACAAACCCGCGGCTGTCGGAAACCGCGGTCAGCGGCGAGCAGGGACCGTCCGCACGGATATTCAAAGTAATGGTATCCTGTTCGCCTTTGAGCATGCTGCCCATTAACGACGCGCCGGTCAAAAGCCGGCCGAGCGCGGCGGACACCACCTTGGACGTATTATGAAGCGCTTTCATTTCGCGCACAATTTCGGTTGAATCCACGGCGAGCACGCAAAGCACGCCGTCTTCATCCATCATTCTGACAAGATTTTGCATGATGATTTAATCCTTTCTGACTGCAAAAAGCAGCCGTTCGCTCGTGTCATGCGCAGGCTTTCCCGAATACCCGTCGAAAACGTCCAACACGGTATAGCCTGCCTTTTTGAGCATCGCTTCGAGCGTTTCCCTCGGATAGGCGCGCTCGGTAAAGCGTTCGCTTTGGCGCACATAGTCCCCCGCGTCTGAGACCGGCTCAAAAAAGTCCAAATCCATTTGCACCGTCACGCCGTCGGAAAGCAGGGTGTTTTGCCACACGCAGTACACGTCGTCGGTGTCATAAACAAAGGTATTATTCCCCAAAACTGCGCGGTGTTTGTAAACGGAATTGACGTCAAACAAAAACACGCCGCCGGGGTTCATAAAAAGCGAGACTTTACGAAGCGCCGCAAAAACGCTTTCTTCGTCCGGCAGGTGGCAAAGCCCGTCGAGCGTGCAGACAGCCGCGTCCACGGTGCCGTATAAATCAAGCGCCGTCATATCCTGGCACAAAAACAAAATATTCTGCCCGGCGGAATACGCCTTGTTCTGCGCTTCCGAAAGCATTTCGGGCGACAAATCCGCCCCGATGACTTCATAGCCCTTTTCCGCCAGCCGCACGGAAACCGACCCCGTGCCGCACGCCAAATCCAACAAAAGCCCCCTGCTTTTACCGTATCGGGTCAGCAGAGAGCTAAGAACTTGCGACACCGTGTCATAAGACACATTCGCGGTCAGCGCGTCGTAAAATTCCGAAAAAACGCCGTAGCTCATTTTTCGCCTTGTCCCTTTTCGGCCACGCGGGCAAATAATTTTTCATAACCGTTGCAGCCGAACTGCAAAGAACGGTTGACGCGGCTTATGGTCGCGGTGGAAGCGCCGGTTTCGCGGACAATGTCGGAATAGACCCGCTTTTCCGAAAGCATTTTCGCCACCACAATGCGCTGGGAAATCGCCTGTAACTCGTTTACCGTGCAAAGGTCCTCGAAGAAGTCATAGCACTCCTCCATAGACTGCAAAGACAATATACACTGAAACAAAAAGTCCATGTTGTCGCTTTTGATTTTGCTGTTGTTCATCACAAGGCCTCCGTCTCTGATTTATACTGAATTTCTAAAAGCATTTTAGCACACTAAATCCTAAAAGTAAACAGGAAAACGTCAGAAAAATGTGCCGGCGGCAGGGGCGAACACAAGATATAGTGTTCTCAAAAAAAGTCGAAAATTTTTTTGGATTTTTTTCAAAATTCGGTTGACAGAAAAAGGATTTTGTGATATTCTAATTCAGCCGTCGAAATGATGAACGGCAGTTCGGGAGCATAGCTCAGCTGGGAGAGCATCTGCCTTACAAGCAGAGGGTCACAGGTTCGAGCCCTGTTGTTCCCACCAATGTGGCCCGGTAGTTCAGCTGGTTAGAACGCTAGCCTGTCACGCTAGAGGTCGACGGTTCGATCCCGTTCCGGGTCGCCACATTTGCCTCTGTAGCTCAGTCGGTAGAGCAGAGGACTGAAAATCCTCGTGTCATTGGTTCGATTCCGATCGGAGGCACCATTATGCGGATGTAGCTCATCCGGTAGAGCGCCACCTTGCCAAGGTGGAGGTAGCGAGTTCGAGCCTCGTCATCCGCTCCACAAAGGACGCTTAAAACCTTTTTAAGCGTCCTTTTTTACACCAGTGACACAAATTCGGCGACATAGCCAAGTGGTAAGGCATGGGTCTGCAAAACCCTGATCCCCAGTTCAAATCTGGGTGTCGCCTCCAGAAAACCCCCGCGTGCAAAAGCACACGGGGGTTCTTTTTATTTTTTCTAGTTTTCTAAGCGGGCACGCGCCGAATTATTGCGCGTCGGCTAAGGCATCTTGGCTTTGTCTTGCATTATATTTCAATCGTATGCTATAATGCCCTCAAATAAAGCTGAAAAGCGGGTGATAATATCAACAGCAGCCTTTGGATTATATGGTTACTTATTGTTGTGTTTGTAATTATCATTCCTGCACGCAACCGAAACAAACTGTATTTGAATTTAATCAACCGAAAAAAGAAAGGGGAACCAAGAATGCTGCCAGCCGGACTTATGAAAGATTTTATCGGAAAGGTCTGCTCCATTACAATGTTTAATGCAAGCAGCGGTATCATTGCAAGAATTGAAGCAACCGAGGACAACTGGATAAAAGTGGATGAAAAAGGGAAAAGCCGGCTTTTAAACGGCGATATGATAAGCGACATTAAAATCCTGCCCGAAAAATATCAGAAATAATTGCGGCATACCGGCGCACACTTTTCTCTCCCTCCGTCTTTTGCCGCAGGCAAAAGACACCTCCCTCGTCAGAGGGAGGAAAAGAAACGGCAGGTTCGCACAAAGCTGTGTGTTTTTTGTAAAAACCGCCGGGCTACTTTTGTAGGGGCGGATGTCCGTGCCCGTCGGTCCCGCGCAGCCCTTGACAGGCGAAGTTTGTCAAAATATAATATATATACCAAATTTAAGAAGAGAGGGTATTTACATGATCGATTTCAAAAACGCAAGCTTTGCCAAACTGAAAGCGGTGGACAACAGCACTTACACCCAAGTCATTGCGCCGACTTTTGCGCAGGGCGAATTTATTCTTTCCACATTCCGCGGCATTCGTGACGGTGTCGTTTTCACCAACAAAAGAATTATTGCCATAAACGTGCAGGGCATCACAGGCACAAAAAAAGATTACACCTCCCTGCCTTACAGCAAAATTCAGGCGTATTCCGTTGAAACCGCCGGTGTTTTAGATATGGACAGCGAGCTGGATTTGTGGTTCTCCGGCCTTGGCAAGGTTCGTTTTGAATTTGTCAAAAATGCGAATGTCTCTGCAATTTGCCAGATGATTTCCGAACGGGTTTTATAAACCAACAGGAACAGTGAAACGGGCGAGGGAAACCTCGCCCGCTTTTTTTGTTTTATTTTTTCTTTTTGTTCTTCGCGTACAGCCGCTCAAAGGCTTTGACGATTTCCACAAGCGGAACAATCGCAAACGCGAGCGCCAAGGCGATGACGTATTCCTGCAAGTCGATGTGCTCAAAGCCGAACGCATCGCTGAGGCCCGGAATATAGATAACCGCCGTGGTCGTCACAAACGACGCGAGCGTGGACAGCGCCAGGAATTTGTTGTGGCTGCCCCGGAACGCCATTTTCACAATCGAACCGCGCTGCGAGCGCATATTGAGCGAGTGGAAAATCTCACACATGGACATCGTCAGGAACGCCATCGTCATGCCGTCGGGGCTGTTGACGATTTCCCAGCGGCCGGCCTCGATAAAGTGACCGATGAAGTAAGCCGCAAGGGTCAAAAGCGTGACCAAGAAGCCCTGATAAGCGATGTCGCCGCCGACGCCGCCGGCAAAAATGCCGTCGGTCGACTTTCTGGGCGGGCGTTTCATAATGTCTTTTTCGCCCTTTTCCATGCTCAAAGCGAGCGCCGGGAAGCTGTCGGTCACAAGGTTAATCCACAACAGGTGCACGGGCTTTAAAATCGTGAAGCCCAACAGGTTCGCGAAGAAAATCGACATGACTTCGCTTAAGTTTGAAGCGAGCAGGAACTGAATGGATTTGCGGATATTGTCGTAAATCCGGCGGCCTTCTTCCACCGCGGAAACAATCGTCGCAAAGTTGTCGTCGGCAAGCACCATGTCCGCCACGTTTTTGGTGACGTCGGTGCCGGTAATCCCCATGCCCACGCCGATGTCGGCGCTTTTAATCGAGGGCGCGTCGTTGACGCCGTCGCCGGTCATGGCGGTAATTTTGCCGCGCGCACGCCAGGCGTTGACAATGCGGACTTTGTGTTCGGGCTGAACGCGGGCGTAAACGGAATATTGCTCGACCTTGTCTTTGAATTCTTCGTCGGAAATTTCGTCGAGCTCCGCGCCGGTAATCGCTTCGGACGGGTCTTTGATAATCCCGAGCTCCATGGCGATTGCCACGGCGGTGTCTTTGTGGTCGCCGGTAATCATAATCGGGCGAATGCCCGAGGTGCGGCATTCTTCAATCGCCGCTTTGACTTCGGGGCGAACGGGGTCAATCATACCGGTAAGGCCGATGAACACAAGGTCATGTTCAAGCGCTTCGGGACTTTGGTCCGTGGGAACGGCGTCGAGTGTGCGGTAGCTGCACGCGAGCACACGCAGCGCGCGGTCGGCGCAAGCCTTGTTCTGCGCCAAAATCGCTTCGCGGTCCTTGTCGGTCAGCTCGACCGGCACGCCGCCTTTTAAAATCCGGGTGCAGCGCTTGAGAATTTCGTCGGGCGCGCCTTTGGTGAACTGCAAAATGCCGTCGGCGGTTTTGTGGACGGTGGTCATCATTTTGCGCATGGAGTCAAACGGCGCTTCCGCCACGCGGGGCGCGGCTTTGAGCATGTCGTTCTTGTTAAGCCCCAGCTTCAGCGCATAGGCAACCAACGCCGCCTCAGTCGGTTCGCCGACCAGATTGCCGTCGTGGTCAATGTTGACGTCGGTGCAAAGCGCCATGCCTTTGGCGAGCAGTTCTTCGTTGTCGCCGTAATGCTCGACAACGGTCATTTTGTTTTGGGTGAGCGTGCCGGTTTTGTCCGAACAGATAATCTGCGCGCAGCCGAGCGTTTCCACGGCGGTAAGTCTTCGGATAATCGCGTTCTTTTTCGACATATTGGTCACGCCGATGGAAAGCACGACGGTCACGACCGCGGCAAGCCCTTCGGGAATCGCGGCAACCGCCAGCGACACCGCGAGCATGAAAGTGTCAAGCAGGAAATCAAAGTCGGGTGTACCGCCGGTCAGATACTGGCGGACGATGCCGAAAATAAACATAAACACACAAATGCCGAGCACCAAAAAGCTCAGAATTTTAGAAAGCTGGGCGAGCTTTTTTTGAAGCGGGGTCTGGGAATCTTCCGCCGCGGCGAGTGCACCGGCGATTTTGCCCATTTCGGTGTGCATGCCGACGCCCGTAACCACCGCGCGCCCGCGGCCGTAAACGACCGACGAGCCCATATACATCATGTTTTTGCGGTCGCCCAACGGTACGTCTTTCTTGTCGCCCAACGAAATCGCGTCAATAAATTTGTTGACCGGGACCGATTCGCCCGTAAGCGCCGCTTCTTCAATTTTCAAGCTTGCGCTTTCAATGATGCGCGCGTCCGCCGGCACGGCGTCGCCCGCTTCGAGCAAAATCACGTCGCCGACGGTGAGGTCTTCGCTGTGGACTTCTTTCACGTCGCCGTCGCGAAGCACTTTTGATGTCGCCGCCGCCATTTCCTGCAGCGCTTCAATCGCTTTTTCGGCCTTGCTTTCCTGATAGACGCCGAGGACGGCATTGATAATCACCACGGCCAAAATGATAATCACGTCGGCGGGGAATTCCCGTTCCATCGCGGCGGTCACTGCGGAAACGATTGCCGCCGCAATCAAAATGATAATCATCGGGTCGGTGAACTGCTCCAACAGCCGGCGGGCAAGGGATTTTTTCTTGCCCTCTTCGAGCTTGTTTTTGCCGTTTTCCGCAAGCCTCTTTTCCGCTTCGGCAGAAGTCAGACCTTCAGGCGAGCTGTTGACTTCTTTAAAAACCTCTTCTGCGGATTGCAGATACTGTTTCATGGTAATACCTCCCGAAAATTCGGATTTATGCCTTGTGCCGGTTGAGAAAAAAGACCCTCGGCGAACCACGAAGCCCGCCGAAGGTCTTGCTACCTGAAAACAGGCTCGGCTGCCAGCCGAAACGGCACGATGTTGACAGTCGGGTAAAAGCTACTCCCCTTCAGGAAATATTTTCATTGCTCCAAGCATAGCACGAAAATCAACACTTGTCAAGGTGTTTCCGCGGGGATTCTTATATATCTATCTATACCCGCATTTTGCAGGAAAGATACATCATCCGCCGAATCTGTAATCGGCAAAATGCCTTTGGTGCGGTAATTTTCTTCGAGCCGCGCAGAGAGCGCCGAAGTCGCGGCGTTTATATATTCTTCCTGCGACATATCGGTTCGATAGGTCACGTCGCCCATTTTAAAGGATTCGGGCAAATTATTTCTTCTGAAATCGACCGCGGCGTAATCCGCTGCGGTGTCGAAAATGCCGCCGCCGTATAACGTCCGGTCGCCGGAAAGCGCCGCCGAAAGCGACATCGAAACCGCCAGCGGCACGTCGCCCGTCACTTTTTTTACCTGTTCAATAAAATCCTGTAAAACCGCGTTGCGGCTGAATGTGCTTTGGGCTTCGCCGGCAAAAACCGCACGGCCCAAATAACGCCCCGACGGGAAACAGACGCCGTCTAAAAGCACCACGTCCGCGCCGAACGAAACCGCGTCATCTACGATTTGCAGCAAATAGAGCTTTGCGGTGTCGGAATAGGGGTTGAGCCAGCCGCTGCCGTCATTTTGCGCGCTGTCGTCGAGCCAAACGGTTTTGCCGTCCGCTTCGGTCACCGCCGCGCCGGGCAGATAGGCCGCCGCGAGCGCATCTTCAAAGCAATAAATACGGAAAATCACCGCGTAGCCGCTCGCTTGTAGGGTTTGCACGGTGTCTTTTGCGGTTTGGACGGCGTTTGTGCACGCGCCGATGTCCTGCGCCGTCTGCACCGTGCTCGGGAAAACCAAATTGCCGTCTGCGGTTTTAAAATCGACCAAAACGGCATTCGCGCCGCTTTCTTCAAGCTGTTGGCGGAACAAATCAAACGCAATCCCACCCGCAAGTTCGTCGGGGGTCATGTAAACCGCATGATAATTGCCGTTTTCGACCGCCACGGTTTCGCCGCCTTGCTCCAACGGCTTTTTCGAAAGCGAAAGCGCCACAAACACCACGCAAAACACCACCGCGAACAGCACGACAAGCGAAACGCCGAACAAAATATTTTTGTTGCGTTCGCGTTTGTGCCGCGCGCGGCTTTCGCCGATGGCGTATTTCGTGCCGGTTCGACGGCCCGGGTAATTTTTGGAAAACGCATAATAGCTTTTTTTGCGGGGCTTTAAGTCCCGGTCGTAATGAAACATAGCTTTTTCCTTCTGACGGTTTGACGAACAGATTACAGGTTAATCCCCCGCCCGACAATGCCGGTAAACGCAAGGGAAAGAATGGCGACATAAATAAAAATCGCAGGCGTACCTTTAAACGCTTTCGGGATTTGTTCGTTTTTATCAATGGCGCGAAGCCCGAAGTTGATGAGCAGCACCGCCACGACAAACGCAACCCCTGCGCCGATGCCGGTGCCGACGGCTTCCAAAACGCCGTAAGCCGCGCGGTAGTTGATAAACGGCACCGCGAGCACCAGCGTGTTGAACGCCGCAACACCCAAACGCCGGACGGTGCGTTTTTTCACTTTTAAAACCACTTTGACAAACAACAAGGTGATGAGATACACCACTATCAGCACGCCGACGAATATCGCGGCGTGGGCGTAGGTGTTAAGCGCGCGCACGCGGGCGCTTTGCTCCAACAAAACGCAAATGAGCGACACGACGGTGGAAAGATAGACGATAAATGCGCTTAACGGGAACAGCTGTTTGGGCTTCGCCGCCATACGGATTGCCTCATCGCCGCCGTAAGCGCCCGTGAAAATCAGGTTTTGCAGCAAACAGGCAAACAGCGCTGTGGAAAATAAACTGCCGAGTATGCTCATTTCTCGTCACCGCCTTCCTGTTTCTTTGCAGGCGTTTTCGCTTTCGACGTCGATTTTTTCGTCGTCTCCGCTTTTTTCTTTGCGGGTTTCTTCGGTTGGGCGGCTTCTGCCGATTCGTCCTCCGCCTTTTTCTTCGGTTTGCGCGTTGCCGTTTCGGATTTTGCCGCCTTTTTCTTCGGCGCATCTTCCGACTTTGCCTTAGACGTTGTCTTTTTCTTCGGCTCGCTCTCGGTTTTTGCCTTGGATTTCGCTTTCCGCTTCGGCTTTTCTTCTGCCGGGGCGGGTTCCCCGACAGACGCCTCTTGCGCCGCCGCCTCGGCTTCTTTTTCTGCCGTCTCATCGGCAGATTTTTCAGCATCTTTCTCTGCCTTTTCGGCTTCTTTTGCCGCTTCGGCTGTCTTTTCAGCTTCTTCGGCTTTCTCGTGCTGCTTTTTCTTATAAGAATCCAGTTCCGAAAGCATTTCGTCAAATTCCAGCAAATAGTCGTCGTCTTCATGCCGCGCACGGCGAACGGGACGTTCCTCCGTTTTGGCGGCCGGCGATGCTGCCGGGACGCTTTGCGGCATTTCCGCCGCGACTATATCCGGCTTCTCTTTCTGTTTCGACACTTTGCCGGATTTCTTCGGTTTTTCTTTTTTGATTTTTTCTTGTTTCGTTTTCTTTTTGCCGTGTTTTTCTTTTACGGGCTTTTCTTTCTTTTCACGTTTTACGCGCGGAGCATCTTCATCTTCGGTGTCATCATACGGGTTAAATTCCGACTGTGCCAGCGTGCGGAACGAACCGACGTGGGACTCGGAAATTTCTTGTAAGCTAAACGCTTTTTCGGGGTCTTCTTCGGGGTAGCGCTTCGCAATCAGCCCTTTGACCGCCGCCGCTAAAAAGCCGACCAGCAAAAGTCCGCCGAACGGCGCCAAAAGCCCGGTTAACTGCACCGGCAAATGCAAATCCACCGAATAAATCGTGCCGCTGCCCAAAATTTCACGCGCCGTACCGACAAGCAGCAGCACAAACGCATAGCCCGCCGCCGCGGAAATCGCGTCGACAAACGTGTCTTTCATTTTATTTTTGACCGCGAAACGCTCACAGTGCAGGGCGATTAACGAGTTGACCGCCAAAAGCGGCAGGAAAATGCCGACGTTGAGCGTTTCGTTCGGCGTGAATTTCGCAAAGAACATAAACACCGGCAGGTTGATAAGCATACCTAAAGCGGCATAAACCGGCATTCGGAAATAGCTTTTTGCTTTTTTGAGCGCCAAACAGGTAAACAGCTCGATAATCACAAGCTCCAAGCAGGAAGCCACCGCCAAAATAATCGCGGTTTTCAAAGATACCGCAATCGCCGCAATCGGCGCGATACCAATCGCTTCAAACAAAACGGGGTTTTGAATCAGCGCGCTGTTGCGAATGCCGTCAGCGATTTTTCGATTTCGGTCAGACATGCGCGCCACCTCCCTCGTTCCCATCGGTTTCCGGCGTACCTTTCGCTTCCGTCGTTTCTACGGGGTCCTGTTCGGTCGCCGCGGCGTCCGCTTCCAACCACTGGGCGCGTCTTTCTTCTTGTTCCTTTTCTTCTTGAACCTCGCGCGCTAAACGGCGGCGTTTGGCGTGCGCCTTGCGCTCCCAACGGGAAACCGGCATTTTGTCGCACACGCCGCAAAGCGCGTTCGCAATCAAAATGGCAAACACAACGCCCTCTTCAAACGTGCCAAAGGTTCGAAACAGCATACAAATAAGCCCGGCGGCGGCGCCGTAAACCAGCCGCCCGTAAAACCGTTTCGGCAAAAGCCCCTCATACGGTAAAATGAGAATTCCGGCGAACAACAGCATCCCGCCCGAAAGCTCCATGAAAACAGACTGGAGCCGGCCGGTCATAATCCGCGGGAACAAAAACGCATACACCGCGCAAGTGACAAGGAACGCCAGTGTTACGCCGAACGCTTTTCTGCGGCGGACCGCCGAATAGAGAAGCGCACCGACAAGGGCGATGATACAGCCGGTGCCCATGGCTCCCGGAATATCGCCGATTAAAATATCCAAATAATTCGCCGCGTCGCCGCCCATTGAAGTGCTTTGCAAAAGCATTTGGGAAAGCGACATGCCCGCGGTGAATGTGGGCGTGCCGTAAACGCCGACCTGGGCGCCGCTTTCGGGGATTGCGGGATAAGCGAACACATAATCGGAAAAACAGATTGTGACAAATGCAAGCCCTGCCGCGGCGGGGGAAAACAGCGCGCTTCGGGCGTTGCCGAACGGCAGTTTTGCCGCTAAAATCGCAAACGCGCTTGCGAGCACAACGACCCAAACCGGTACCGAAGCCGGCAGGCAAAGGGCAATCAAAAGCCCCGTTATAACCGCCGAAAAGTCCCGAATGGTCGGCAGGGATTTAATCAGGTGGCCGCCGATAAATTCGCACAAAACCGCCGTCAATACGGAAATCACCATCAGCCGCGGCGCGCGGCCGCCGTAAAAATACCACGCCATTATGATCGGCGCGGCCAGCATCGCCAGCGTCTCCAGCATGTATTTTCGCGTATGGCCGATTTCGGCTTTTATTTCCGGCGTAAAGACTTGTCCGGTTTCGACCGGGAGTTCTTCTGTACGCAAAAAATCCACCTCGTTTTCCATAAATTATGCATTGCGAGAAGCGCGTCCGCGCAATATGATAATAGTAACCGTAATTTTTTTCGGAGGAAGCTTATGCATTTACATAAAACCTCACAAAGCCGCCTTATCGCCGAACTGACGCAGGAGGACCTGTACGGTTACAAGGTTTCGTTTGAAGAAATGCGCATGGAGAATGAACAAACCGTTCAGCTCCTGCACGATATATTGCTGCGCGCGAAAGCCAAACTCGGCTGGACGCTGCCCGCCGCAAAGCTTTTGCGCGTCGACGTTTTGCCGGGTGCCGGCGGAGGGTGTATTGTCCTCTTTTCCGCCGAAGCGCACGAAAAACGCCTGCGCGTGAAATCGGAAAATCGCACGCTGCTTTTGAAAATCAACAAGGCCGACGATTTTCTCGACCTGCTTTTATTTTTAAAAGCGGGACGGTTCCCGCCGTCGTCTTATACCTTTTTGAAAGACGACATGCGTTTTTTCGGCATTTTTCGCTTTCAAAGCGTTTTGGAAACGCGCAAAGCCGCGAAAACCCTTTCGGAATTCGGCACGCTTTGCCGCGCGACGCCCGAAGCGGTCGCCTATTTGCGCGAGCATTTAGAGCCGATTACACTGCGGCAAGGCTTTTAAATTCCGCGATGCGCGCGCGCATATCCTCTGCGGAAAACAGCGCGTTGCCCGAAACAAACACATTCGCGCCCGCCTTCGCGGCAACGGAAATTGTTTCAGCGTTAATCCCGCCGTCGACCTGAATATCCATATCCTTGCCGAGTTCTTGAAGTTTTTGGCGCAACGTTTCAATTTTCGGCATGGTTTCCGCCATAAAGCTTTGGCCGCCGAAGCCCGGTTCCACGGTCATCACAAGCACCATGGAAAGCTTGTCGAGATAAGGGAACACGGTTTCAATCGGGGTGCCGGGTTTGACGGCAAGCCCCGCTTCGACGCCGGCGTCTAAAATCTCATCAATCGTCTTTTCGGTGTCGCTGCCGCACTCGACGTGGAACGTAATCCGGTCAGCGCCGGCCTTGACGAAATCCGGCACATAGGTAAAGGGGTCGTCTATCATCAAATGCACGTCAAACGGCAAATCAGTCGCCTTGCGGATACATTTCACAACCGGCGCGCCGAGCGTGATATTCGGCACAAAGTGACCGTCCATCACGTCAATGTGCACCATGTCCGCGCCGGCGGCAGTCAGGCGTTTGAGTTCACTTTCTAAATTGCCGTAATCGGCGGAAAGAATTGACGGGGAAATGAAAACCATAGTTGTTTCTCCTTTATTGCGCGGCTGCGGCTGCGGCAGCAGCCGTTGCAGGTGCGGTCTGCGTTGCGGGGGCGGTGGTATCCGCCGCGGTTTGTGTCTCGGTCTGGGTTTCGGTTTCAGCCGGTGCGCCGGTTGTCGCGGTTTCCGGCGGAAGCGTGGACTGCAAAGCGCTGATATAATACGCGCCGTCGCGCTCGCGCAGCGTTACTTTCATGTATTTATCGGGTTCGGGCGCAACCATGTTGCCCTCTGCGTCCTGCGCCCACTGGTCGCCGCCGAGGTAGCCGACGGTCAGCACAATGGTGTTGCCGCTTTTGTCCACATCGACCACTTTCGGGGTGTAGGTCGGCACAACGCCGGTCAGCGGGATAGAATAGGTCTGTTTGGTCGCGTCATAAGTAAATTCATAGCCGTAACCCTCGACTGTTCCGTGGGTGGGCTGGACTTCCGTGCCGAACAGCTTTTGGAATTCGGCGGTGACGTCGGCTTCGGGGATAATCATGCCGGTTTCGCCGTATTCATACCGGTCGGGGGAAAGGTTGCTTTTGAGAATTGACCAAATCGAAATGTCGATAAGCTGCGAGGGGTTGGCTTTGGTGATGTCGTCGAACTCGTCGGGGTCGTTCATCACGACCGGCGTGAGCAGGGTGTTGTATTCGTCAAAATTCCGGCTGCTGTCAATCGCGTCTTTGGTCACGCGGACGCCCGCCACAATCACGGTGACCGCGCCGACGACTGCCAAAACCGCAATCAAAAGTCCCAAAGGGAACGCCCAGCGGCGCGCGCCTCTTTTATGTTTTTTGGTCGTTTTCGCCATGGTTATTCTCTCCTTTGGCCGTTGCCGTAAATTTTATATTTGACCGAGGTCAGCTGCGGCAGCCCTAAAGGTCCGCGCGCATGCAGTTTTTGGGTGGAAATGCCGATTTCCGCACCGAACCCGAATTCGCCGCCGTCGGTAAAGCGGGTGCTCGCGTTGTGATAGACCGCCGCGGAATCCACTTCAGCGAGGAATTTTTCCGCCGCCGCCTTGTTTTCGGTGATGATGCACTCGCTGTGGCCGGTGGAATAGCGGTAAATGTGGTCAATCGCTTCTTCCAAGCTATTGACGATATGCACCGAAAGGATATAGTCAAGGTATTCGGTCGCGTAATCTTCTTCGGTCGCCGCTTTAATCCCCGGCAGAATCGCGCGCGTGGCTTCGTCGCCGCGCAGTTCGACGTTTTTCTCGTCGAGTTTCTCTTTTAAGGGCGGCAGGACCTTTTCGGCAATGTCTTTGTGGACAAGCAAACTTTCCGCCGCGTTACAAACGGACACGCGCGAGGTTTTGGCGTTATAAGTAATATCGACCGCCATTTGAATGTCGGCGTCTTTGTCAATGTAAATATGGCAGTTGCCCACACCGGTTTCAATGACCGGCACGGTCGCGTTTTCGACCACGGAGCGGATTAAGCCCGCCCCGCCGCGCGGAATCAGCACGTCGACATAGCCGTTTAAGCGCATGAGCGCGGTCGAACTTTCACGCGAAGTGTCTTCAACAAGCTGGACGCAGTCTTCGGGAAGTTCGGTTTCGCGCAAAGCGTCGCGCATGACTTTTGTAATCGCGGTGTTCGAATGGATTGCCTCTTTGCCGCCGCGCAAAATCACCGCGTTGCCGGATTTTAAGCAAAGCGCCGCGGCGTCGCTTGTGACGTTGGGCCGCGCTTCAAAAATCACGGCGATTACGCCCAACGGCACGGCAACTTTTTGAATTTTCAAGCCGTTCGGGCGCGTGGTTTCGGAAAGCACCGCGCCGACCGGGTCGGGAAGCTTTGCCACGTCGCTGACGCCTTTTGCCATGCCGGCGACGCGCGCTTCGCTTAAAGCGAGTCTGTCTAAAAGCGACGGTGCCATGCCGTTTTTGCGCCCGGCTTCCAAATCTTTTTCATTTTCCGAAAGGATATAGGCGCAGTTTTCACGCAGTGCGTCTGCAATTTTCAAAAGCGCCTGATTTTTGGTTTCGGTGGTCGCTGTCTGGAGCGGTCTTGCGGCGGACTTTGCCCGCGCGCCGAGGGTTTCCATTGTCGTCATTTGGAACACGCTTTCTCGGAAAATCCGTTTTTATTTCTCTTTTTTGCCGACGAAGAAAGTGCCGACCTGTTTGCCGTCAAGCGCTTTATAAATCGCTTCCGGCGCGGTGCCGTTCATCACGATGACGTCAATGCCGGCGTCCATCGCAATCTGCGCGGCGTGGAGTTTTGTGACCATGCCGCCCGTCGAGAACCGCGAGCCGTGCCCGCCGGCAATTTCCAAAAGCTCCGGCGTGATTTCCCGGACTTCCGGGATAAGGCGCGCGTCTTCATTTTCGGTCGGGTTTGCGTCGTAAAGGCCGTCGATGTCGGTTAAAATCACCAGCGCGTCCGCGCCGATGAGCGCCGCCACAATGGCGGAAAGGCTGTCGTTGTCGCCGTAGACGATTTCTTCGACGGCGACGCTGTCGTTTTCGTTGATAATCGGGATTGCCCCGAATTCAAATATCTTTTCAAAGGCGTTAATCAGGTTTTGGCGGCGTTCGGGGTTGTCGACGTCGCTTTTGGTGATGAGCATCTGCCCGACGGTGTGGCCGTATTCGGCGAAAAGCTTATCGTACATGAACATCAGCTCGCACTGCCCGACAGTCGCGGCGGCCTGGCGGCCGGGGGTGTCTTCCGGGCGCGCGGAAAGCCCCAGTTTCCCGACGCCGACGCCGATGGCGCCCGAGGTCACCAGCGCGACCTCTATGCCGGAATTGACAATGTCGGAAAGCACCGACACAAGCTTGTGCATTCTTCGGATATTCGTCCGCCCGGTGTCATAGGTCAGCGTGGAAGTGCCCACCTTGACGACCAGCCGTTTCACCTGTTTCAAAACTGCCAAAATCTCCGCCTCACTCTGAAAAATAGACATAGTTATAAGTATAAACAGTATAACACACTTTTGCCTATATCTCAACAAAAACTTGTGCCGCCGGGCACACCGAATTCGCGGCGCGTGCCAACGCGCGGTGAATCGCGCAGGCAGTTTGATTTTGCTTTTTCTTTCGTAACCCGGAATCTGCACGGTTGTTTTCCCAGTCTTGTGGCACGCGCCGGCGTGCACCGAATTCGAGCAGGTAGCGGGATAATATTTTTCCTTTCCCGACCCGGAAGCAGGTTTTATCGAATCGTAGGGACAGCCCTTGCGGCTGTCCGCGTGCCGCCGGCCACACCGAATTCGCGGCGCGTGCCAACGCGCGGTGAATCGCGCAGGCAGTTTGATTTTGCTTTTTTCTTTCATAGCCCGGAAGCGACTTTGTTGTAACCGTGCGGGCGGGCGCAGAGACCCGCCCCTACAATATTTTATCAAAGACGATTCCGGGCTTCGAAAGTAAAGTCTCGCACTACTCCCTACGCGATTCGGTGTGGCCGGTGCCACAAAAAAAGGACCGTCAAATGACGGTCCTGTCTGTTTTTTATTCTTGTTTTTCTTTTTCGACGGTGACGGCGATGCCGAGGTCGGAAAGCTGAAGGTCATCGACCGCGGCGGGGCACTCGGTCATCGGTTCGGACGCGTTCTGCACTTTCGGATAGGCAATCACGTCACGAAGCGACTCCGTTTGCAGCATCTGCATACAAAGCCGGTCAAGCCCTAACCCCATGCCGCCGTGCGGCGGTGCGCCGTAGCGGAAAGCTTCCAGCAGATAGCCGAATTTTTCTTTGGCTTCTTCGTCGGAAAGCCCCAACAGGGTGAAAATACGGCTTTGCAGTTCGGGGTCGGTGATACGAATGGAACCGCTGCAAAGTTCAATGCCGTTGAGCACCAAGTCATATGCCTTGGCGCGCACGCGCGCTTTGTCGGATTCAAGATACGGCAGGCATTCGTCCATCGGCGCGGTGAACGGGTGGTGCATCGCGACAAATTCGCCGAGCTCTTCGTCATATTCAAAGAACGGGAATTCGGTAATCCACAACAGGTTAAACTGGTCTTTCGGAATAATGTCGAGCTTCTGCGCAACGGTCTGGCGCAGCGCGCCGAGCGTGGTCAGCACATGGCTGTCGTTGGCGTCCGCCACCACAAGCAGCACGTCGCCGGTTTCGGCGCCGGTTTCGGTAAGAATCGCCTGCATTTCGGCGTCAGACATGAATTTCGCAAACGAAGACGCCATGCCGTCGGGGTTCATGCGCACCCAGGCAAGGCCTTTCGCGCCGATGCCGCGGACGAATTCGGTTAATTTATCAATTTCTTTTCTGGTTAAAACGCTTGCGGCATTTTTCGCGTTAATCGCGCGGACGCTGCCGCCGCCGTCCACCGCACCGCGGAACACGCCGAATTCACTTTCGCGCACCGCGTCGGTCAAATCGCAGATTTCCATTTCATAGCGGGTGTCGGGCTTGTCCGAACCGTAACGCTCCATTGCCTCGCGGTAGGTCAGCCGCGGCAGGGGCAGCGTCACGTCGACACCGATTGCCTCTTTGAACACGCGCTGAATATAGCGCTCGCCGATTTCCAACACGTCCTCCATATCGACAAACGACATTTCGAGGTCGATTTGGGTGAATTCCGGCTGGCGGTCGGCGCGCAAATCCTCATCGCGGAAGCAGCGCGCAATTTGCATATAGCGGTCAAAGCCCGCGACCATTGAAAGCTGTTTATAAAGCTGAGGGGATTGCGGGAGGGCGTAAAAGCTGCCCTTGTGAATTCTCGACGGAACGAGGAAATCGCGCGCGCCCTCGGGCGTGGAACGAATGAGCATCGGGGTTTCGATTTCGATAAATCCGTTTTCATCAAAGAAATCCCGCGTGATTTTGGTGATTTTGTGCCGCATCAAAATATTCTTTTGCAAATCCGGGCGGCGCAAATCGAGATAACGATATTTTAACCGCGTCAGCTCCGAAGTCTGGGAGTTTTCGACAATCTCAAACGGCGGGGTCTCGCTTTTCGCAAGCACGGAGAGCGCCTGCACTTCGAGTTCGACGTCGCCGGTGGGAAGCTCCGGATTTTTCGCTGCGCGTTCGCGCACGACGCCGGTCGCCGCCACAACATATTCGCTGCGAAGCGTAAATGCCTTTTGGAAAACCTCGCGGTCTGTGCTTTCGGTAAACGCAAGCTGCAAAATGCCGGTTCTGTCGCGCAAATCGACAAAAATCAATGCGCCGAGGTCGCGCTGTTTCTGCACCCAGCCGCAGACGGTCACGGTTTTGCCGATGTCGGTCTGCCGCAGGTCGCCGCAGTAATGCGTCCGTTTGATTCCTTGCATACTGTCCATATTATTTCAAACCTCCAAGAAGTTGTGAAAGATCGGTTTCGCTCAAATCGGCGTCCGCGCCCTCTACGCCTTTCAGCGCGTCGCGCAAAAGGACGGACTGAAACGCGCCGGTGAAATCGTCGAGCGCAATGTCCGAAAGCGTGCCGTCGGCCATGTTTTTCAGCTGCGCTTTGCCGCTTTCGAGTTCGCTGTCGCCCAAAACGACAGTGTAAGCCGCGCCGAGTTTGTCGGCATATTTCATTTGCGCTTTCAAAGAACGCCCGAAGGTGTCAAACTGCGCCGCGATGCCTTCTTCGCGCAGTTCCTGCGCAAGGCGCGCGGTTTCGCGGGTCGCGTTTTCGCCCATCGAAGCGAGATAAATGTCGCAGCGTTTCGGTTCGGGGAACGGCGTTTTCTGCGCTTCCATGAGGAGCAGCAGGCGTTCAATCCCCATGCCGAACCCGCAGGCGGGCATCGGCTTGCCGCCGAGCTCTTCCAAAAGCCCGTCATAGCGGCCGCCGCCGCAGACCGTGCCCTGGGCGCCGATTTCGTTTGACACAAATTCAAACACCGTGCGGGTGTAATAATCAAGCCCGCGGACGATTTCTGGGTTGACGGTAAAATCAATCTGCATGGATTTCAAATAGCTTTGCACCGCGTCAAAGTGCGTGCGGCAGTCGTCGCAAAGGTAGTCGAGAATTTTCGGCGCGCCTTTGGCGATTTGAGAGCAAACCGGGCTTTTGCAGTCCAAAATCCGCATCGGGTTGCGGTCAAGTCTTGAAAGGCAGGTGTCGCAAAGCTTATCTTTATAGCCTTCAAAATAGGCTTTTAACGCCTTTTGAAAGCCTTGTCTGCATTCGGGGCAGCCGATGGAGTTAATTTCCAGCGTCAGATTTTTTACGCCGAGATACTGGAACACCGTGTGTGCGAGCGCGATAATTTCCGCGTCCTGCGCCGGTGCGCCCGCGCCGAACGCTTCCACGCCGAACTGGTGGAATTCACGAAGCCGGCCTGCCTGCGGTTTTTCATAGCGATAGCAGGAGGTCAGATAGTAGATTTTCTGCGGCAGGGGGGCGTTAAACAGCCCGTTTTCAAGAAACGCGCGCGCCGCGCCCGCCGTGCCCTCGGGGCGAAGCGTAATCGAGCGGCCGCCTTTGTCGGAAAATGTATACATTTCCTTTTGCACAACGTCCGTCGTTTCGCCGACCGAGCGCTGAAACAGCTCGGTGTGTTCAAAAACGGGTGTGCGCATTTCGTAAAAGCCGAAGTTTTCCGCGATTTCGCGCACCGCCGCTTCCACATATTGGGTTTTATAGCTTTCCGCCGGAAGCAAATCCAGCGTACCCTTAATTGCGTTGGTAATCAATGCCATAGTATCCGTCCTTGTTGTCGTAAATTGTCGATAAGATAAACTTTGCCCCCTCCCGGAAAAGAAGGGGGCGAAAACCTTTGTTTATTTCGGGTTCACAATGTCGCGCCAATCCAAATCGCCGCGTTCCAGAGAATGAATGATGGCTTCGGCGGTTGCAATATTGGTTGCCACCGGAATATTGTGCACATCGCACAGCCGCAAAAGATTGTTTTCTTTGGGCTCGTGGGGTTTGGGATTCAGCGGGTCACGGAAAATCAGCAGCAGGTCGATTTCGTTGCAGGCGATTCGCGCCCCGATTTGCTGGTCGCCGCCTTGAGAACCGCTCAAAAAGCGTACGATGTTTAGGCCTGTCGCCTCGGCGATGAGTTTACCGGTGGTTCCGGTCGCGCAGAGGTTGTGGCGGGAAAGGATACCGCAATAGGCAATGCAGAACTGCGTGAGCAACTCTTTTTTCGAGTCGTGCGCCATAAGAGCAATGTTCATAGATTCTCCTCACTTTCGCTAAAATTCTGTTTGAAAATAATAATCCACCTGCTATGATAGCAAATTTTTTGCAAGATTTCAACAATTTTTTCAAAACAGTATGGATTTTATCTTTTTTTCGCGGAACGGGATTTCTTCACCCAGCAGCCTGCCGGCAATGCGGTCAAACGCCGCCTCGGTTTGGCGCGCAGGCTTTTTTCCCGCCGCGAATTTTGCAAGATGCGCGTCTTCCGGCACCGCGCCGAGCAAACGCACATAGGTTTCGGAAACCACCCGGTCCGCGCTGTAAGCGTCGCCGTCTTTTGCGGCGTCGGCGTCAAACCGGTTGATAAGAAGCCTTGTTTCCGGCGGGTTTTCGCCGTCGCAAATGCATTGCGCGGTGTGGGCGGTCGCACGCACGCTGACCGCGTCCGGTGTCACGACAAGCAGAGCGGCATCTGCGCCGCGCGCAAGAGAGCGCACCCATTCGCCCGCGCCCGCGGGCGCGTCTAAAAAGCAAAAATCATATTCTTTGGAAAGCGTCGACAGCATGGCGAAAAAATCTTCCGCCGCGGGTTCCGCGTCGGGGTCAGCAGGCGGCACCAAAAGGCCGGGCAACCCGTCCGGCGATTTCAAAACCGCGTCCTGCGGCGCACAGCGCGCAAGCAAAACGTCGCGCCAGTCATAAACCGCTTCGCCGCCAAGCCCCGTTAAAAGGTCCAGCGTGCGAAAGCCCTTGTCACAGTCGACCAAAAGCACCCGCTTGCCGCGCCGACAAAGCGCACGCGCAAGGCAGACGGTCAAAGTGGATTTTCCGACGCCGCCTTTTCCGGAACAAATCAAATAGATGTTCGCCAACGAAACGCCCTCCCTTACTGCAGCACGGTGTTATAGCCCTGTTCAGCCTTGACTTCGCTGCCGGACTGGAAATACGCTTTGTAAATATCGGCAACCAGCACCGCTGTCGCGGAACCGCTGGAAAGATTTTCAATCGCCACGGCGACCGCAATTTCGGGGTCGTCATAAGGCGCGAACGAAATCATGAAGCCGTTAAGGCCCTCGACGATTTCGCCGTCTACCTTAGCCTTGGATTCTGCAGTACCGCTCTTGGAAGCCACCTGGAAAGGCAATTTCTTGAACGCAGAAAGGCGCGAGCCCATGCGCAGCATACCTTCTTTGACGGTTTGCATAGTATCTTTTGAGGCGCCGACCTCGTTTAACACGGTTCCGTTGTTTTCGAGAACCGTCTCGGAATAATCGCTTGTCTTAATGCTTTTTACGAAATGCGCCTGATAGCGCGTGCCGTCGTTGGCGATTGTCGCGGCGTAATTCGCAAGCTGAATCGGTGTAAACAGGTTGTCGGACTGGCCGATGGCCGCCTGAACCGTGTCGCCGGGATACCAGACGCCGCCGTGGGCTTCCCGGTAAGAAATGCTCGCGAGCACGCCGGCGGATTCGTTGATTTCGACGCCGGTTTTCTGGCCGAGACCGAAGCGCGAGCAGTAGTCGTTCATTTTCTCAATACCCAAAAGCCGGCCGGTTTCATAGAAAAAGATGTTGCAGGATTTATTCAGCGCCTCGCGCACGTCGATATTGCCGTGATAGCCGGTGCATTTGAACGGCGTGTCTGGGAACTGGGTGTAAATGCGCGTACATTTAAAAGTCGACGTTTTGGTGATAACGCCCTCTTCAAGCCCCGCCACGGCAATGGCAGGTTTCATCGTCGAACCGGGGGCGTAAGTACTCATCAATGCGCGATTCCACAGTGGCGAACTGCTGTCCGCCGCCAAAGTGCTGTAATCATCATAATAGGTCGCGAGGTTATAACTCGGATAGGTCGCGCAGGCGAGCACACCGCCGGTCTTCACGTC
Source organism: Candidatus Fimenecus excrementavium (assembly GCA_018712805.1). Taxonomy (GTDB): domain Bacteria; phylum Bacillota; class Clostridia; order Oscillospirales; family Acutalibacteraceae; genus Fimenecus; species Fimenecus excrementavium. The sequence goes on from DVGI01000033.1 coordinate 221,882, forward strand.
AATCACAACCGCCGAACCGACCGCCGGAATCGACTCTTTGTCGCGATAATCTTCAATAAAAGCGGCAAGCGCGTTTTGCACCTGTTTTTGCAAGTTGGAATCAATCGTTAAAATGACCGTGTCGCCTTCTTTTGGCGCGACGGTGATTTCCGAAGTTTTGTTGCCCTCGGAGTCGGTCGAAGTGGTCATAATCCCGTTGGTGCCGCGCAGGTAATCTTCCATGGCGCTCTCAATGCCGAATTTGCCGATTGTGTCGTCCATTGCGTAAGCGCGCAGAGATAAAAGCCGGCGGTCTTCGGCAGAAAGGGATTCGTCCGCCGACGCGGTTTCAAACGCCTCTTTCTTTTCTTTATATTCGGACTCGTTAAGCGCGCCGACCACGCCGATGATGTGCGGCGCTATCGTGCCGTCGGTATAGCTTCTGCGGCTTACGACCTCAATGTCGATGCCCTGGAATTTGGCACTGTTTTCTTTCATGTTGGCGGCAAGCGTGTCGGGCACGTCGTCCGCAAAGGTGTAGGGGTTCGCCGCCGAAAACTGGATTTTTTTCAGGCTGTAACAAACCGAAGCGATTTTGCGCGCGTCGGCGGGGGAATAGTTTTCGAGCTTGAATTTTTTGACAAGCTCATCAAAGCAGTTTTGCGCGGTCGCATAAGAATTCAAGTGGAGCACGTCGCGCGACTTTAAAAAATCAATATCCGAATCGGAATCGGCTTTGAACTGAATATTGCCGTTCGCGTCGAACACAAGCGGCAGGTCGTCGTTCCACTCGACGCCGCTTTTTTCGGTTAAGGTAATTAAATTGTATAAAATTTCATTGCGCTTTTCCTGCTCGCGGGTCGAGGGGAAATAAGAAGCATTGAGCACAATCGAGTTTACCTGTTCGTTGGTCACCAGCGGCACGCCGTTGCAGTCGAGAATTTCGCCGCGCGCGGCTTCTATTGTGGTTTCCGAAGAGGACATGGTGACTTTTTGGGTCGTGTAGTCCCCGGCGTTGACCACCTGAATGCGGAACAAATCCACAAAAAAGACCGAAAAGAGCACCGCAATGGCAACCAAAAACGCCGTTGTGCGAAATTTAAAACTTTTCTTTTTCATGCGCCGGCTCCTTTCTCCGGGACCTACTGATATCTGCGCAGGCGCGTTCGGCGCATGACCGCGCGCACCAGCAGGTAGAACACCGGTAAAAATACAAGGGAATATAAAACAGAAGGCAGATAAAACCGCACAAACAGCCAGCCGGCGGAGCCCACCCCTTCGGCGACCACAAACAGCACGGTATATAAGCAAACATACAGCAAATGCGCGCAACCGCCGAGCAACAGGGCGGTAAACAGGTTGTTGCGCATCAGCGTGTTAATCAGAATCCCGCAGGCGGCGCCCACGAGCATTAAAAACAAAGCGTTAAAGCCGTCGCCCATCGGCGAGACCCAGTCCCAAAGCGCGCCGGCAAACAGTCCGAACAGCGCGCCGACGACCTCGCGCTCAAAAAGCGCAATACAAACCGTCAGGGAAATTAAAAAATACGCCCGAACGCCGAAAATTTCGGGGAAATAACCGGGCGTATTCTGTAAGATGTGCGCCGCAAGCAACAGCAGTGCAAAAATGCCGCGCCGCAGCCATAAAATTCCGGTTCGTTTACGCATCGCCCTTGCCCTCAAAATCGGTGATGACGAAAGCGTCCTGCACCTCGGAAATCTCAATTTCGGGCTTCACTTCGGCGTAATAGGAAATGTCGCCCTCTTCTTTCTGAACGGTTGTGACCGTGCCGATAATTAAACCTCTGGGGAACACGCCGCCCACGCCCGAAGTGCAGACAATGCCGCCTTCGGCAACGGCGGTGTCGCGCTCAAGCCCCGAAAGCTTCAAAACACCCTGCACGCCGAGTTTGGTCGTGGTTTGTGTGTAGCCCGCTTCGCCGGTTCGGATTTCATACGCCGCGGCGCTGAACTTCGGGTCACAGACAGACAGCACCGTGCAGGAAGTCGGGCTTGTTTCATTGACAATCCCGATTAAATATTCGCCGCTGATGACCGGGTCGCCGACCGCTACGCCGTCAGCGGAGCCGCAGTTGAGCACGAACGAGCCGAACACATCGGCGGCGTCACGCCCGATCACCGTGCCCGCGACGAACTGGAAATCCGGATTTTTCTCTTTGACGCCGAGGAATTTTTCATAAGCCTCGACCTGCTTTTGGAGTTTTTCATAGTCCACAAGCTTGCTTTGGTAGTCGGCCACCTGCTCTTCGAGCTCTTCGACACGGTCCATATAAGACCGCGAAGAAATAAACCCTCCTTTGAAATTGTCAAATTTCTCCGATATGTAGGCGGCCGCGTCGGACAGCGGCGAAAACACCGTCCCCACGGCAGAGGTCAGCGGAGAAGTGCCGCTCGCCAACGCGGCGGCAGCAATGGCGCCCGCCAGCAGCACGACGGCCACGGTGAGCAAAATTTTAAAGCTTGTGCTTCTCAAAAAATTACGCATTGCAAATCTGTCCCTCTGCTGTGTTCCGAAAAATCAAACGGGAAAGCCCGTTATACTCGAATCAGTCGTAGTTCTTTTTGCCGGTGATACCGAGAATTTCGTCGTTTTCCAGGCACTTGCCAGTGCCGTCCACGACGCAGTCCAGCGGATTGTCCGCCACGTGGACCGGAATCTTGGTTTCAATAGAGATCAGCTTATCAAGCCCGCGCAGCAGCGCGCCGCCGCCGGTCAGCATAATGCCGCGGTCGATGATGTCCGCGGAAAGTTCCGGCGGTGTCTTTTCGAGCGTGGAGCGAATCGCGTCCAAAATCTGGTTGACCGGGTCCGCGAGCGCTTCGCGCACCTCTTCGGAGGTAATTTCAATATTCTTCGGCAGGCCGTCTAACAGGTTACGGCCCTTCACGTCAATCGCGCCTTCGCCGTCATAGGGGTAAGCGGAGCCGATTTTAATTTTAATGTCTTCTGCGGTGCGTTCACCAATCAGAAGATTGTGCTTTTTGCGGATATAGGCAATAATCGCCTCGTCGAAATTGTCGCCCGCCACGCGCGCCGACTGCGCCGTAACGATGTCGCCGAACGAAATAACCGCGACTTCGCTTGTGCCGCCGCCGATATCCACGACCATCGAGCCGACCGCTTCCGAAACCGGAAGCCCCGCGCCGATTGCCGCCGCCATGGGTTCTTCGATAAGGCTTACATATTTCGCGCCCGCGCTGCGCGCCGCGTCATGCACGGCTTTGCGCTCAACCTCGGTAACGCCCGAGGGAATGCAAATCAGCACCCGCGCTTTGGAAAACGGCGATTTGTTAATCGCCATGCGGATGAATTCCTTGAGCATGTCCGAAGTAATCTCGAAGTCCGCGATAACGCCGTCTTTCAACGGGCGAACGGCGGTAATCGAGCCGGGCGTTCTGCCGATCATCTGCTTGGCTTTGTTGCCGACCGCGACCACCTTCTGCGGGTAGGCGCTGACGTCGACCGCGACCACAGAGGGCTCGCGGATAACAATGCCTTTGCCTTTCAAAAATACCAGTGTGTTTGCCGTACCGAGATCGATCCCGATATCCTGTGAAAACAACATATTCTTCTTCCTTTCTCCAACGCAATTAAGCATAAAAATCCAATTATGGCAATATTATACCCCGAAACGGGGAATTTCTCAACTGATAAATCGTTAAAACTTTATGAATTTCTAAGGAAATTTGTATACAAAATATTGCAAAACCCCGCAAAGCCGCCGCAAGGCGCGCTTTAAGGCCTGCGCACGTCCGTTTTTTGAACGAGTGCGGCAAAATCGGAAAAATCAATTTTTTCGTGCAGAAAATAAACACTTTTCGCTCGCGTGTACATAAATTCATTTTTCTGTATAAATAATCGTAGGATTTCTAAACTTTATCGTTGTTTTTCGAAAGTTTTTCTTTGGGATGTGGTGTATACTGGTTTTATAAAATCACTAAAAATATTTTTGTTTTTTTAATTTTTTTAATCATTTTGCCTTTCTTTTTTATTTTTTTGTGCTCGTTTGTTATTGTTTTAACAATATAGACGAGATATTTTTCGAATTTGGAATATTATTGTTATATTGTTTTCTTTGGGCTGCGTCAAATCATTTATAAATTTTGTAAAGAAGCACGCTTTGCCGCGTGTTCTGTATAAAAAAGAAAAGGAGAGAAACCCATGAAAAAAAGTACCAGACTTTTAAGCGTCCTGTTGGCTTTTGTAATGGTGATTTCGGCGTTTGCCGCGACTTTTGCCGCCTCCGCCGCTGACGTTTACAAGCCGACATATTCCGAAGACGTCACCGAAGAAGATATTACACTTCTCATCGGCGACATCAACACGCTGCTTGAAAAGAATGTTTTCACCGGCGCCGCCATTGAAACCATTTATAAGGCGCTGCCCTCGCTCAGCGCGATTTTGAACCTCGGCGGCAGTTCGACCGCTTCGGACAAAGCCGCGTTTTACAAGCAGACCAACCCGGAGCGTTTCGCCGACCTGCCCGACGGGGACATTATTCCTGACGAAGTGGACGAAAACGGCAACGTCGTGAAAGAAGGCACGCTGACCGTGTTCTTTAAAGAGCACCCCATTGTTTGCAGCAGTGCCGCCGATTTCCAAGCGGAACTGAACACCGTCATTGACACAGTTGTTGTCCAAAACCTGTTACAGACCGTTCTTTTCGCGTTTGTGTTTGACCCGACCAGTCTCGCAGCGGTCAAAGACCTCGGCGTCGGTTTGGACGAAATCTGCGAAGTGCTCGGCGTGGAACAGCCCAAAACCGCAAACGCTGTTTTAGGCTTTGACACCTATTCCCCCGACGTAGAGGGCACAAGGACCTATTTGAAAAATATCGTCGCTGCTGTGTTCCCCGACACGGCGAACTCGGTTTTGGCACTGATTCCGCGCCTTCTGACCGACGAAAATAACGCGAAGCTCTATGACGGCTGTGCGAAAATTTTGCAGGGCGTCGGCGTAGCGTTCAACACACTCAGCGGCACGCTGGAATCCCTCGGCGTAGATATTGCTGCCGCCACGGAAAGTCTTTCCAAGGTGATTGACATTTTCTTGGCTCTGCCCACCGTCGGGGAAGATGCCGAAAAACGGCTGGATATTGAAGGCTCCGTTTCCGTTTTGGCGGAAAAACTCACCAACGGAATACTGACCATTCAGTTCTCCGACCGCCCGGAAAACCCGAGCGGCGGTGCTCTGGTCGCAGTAAACTTCCGCGCCATGCAGTTAGACCGCGTTATCAACGCAGAATCCAACGCGGACGTTTTGAAAATCATTTACGACTATCTTTATGACAATCTGATTGCCGACGAAACCAACAACTCGCTGGTGAAATTCGCGCTGGAATCCAACCTGATTGAAAGCGCCCTCGGCGTTCAAATTCCGGCGGATACCAAGGCATTCTTGTTAAAGGCGCTCGGCATGAGCAACTTGGAACTCGCAGACAATTTGGTCGTAATGGCGGCAAACGCCGCGGGTCGTCAGCTTCCCGAAGAGCCCACGACCGAAGAGCCGACGACGCAAGAACCGACGACGCAAGAGCCGACCACGACACCTTCCGGCGGTTCCGGCAACACCGGCGATGACCAGACCACGAAGCCCGCAGGCGGCGCAGAAACCACCACCGCATCTTCGCAAAATGGGAACGCCAACCAAAACGCGAATATCCCGAAGACCGGCGGCGCAGCCACCATTGGCTTCTCAGCACTTTCCCTTGCCGCAGGCGCTGCGTTTATTACGCTTGTCGCCCGCAAGAGAAAATAATATCTATTTCCCTTCCCTTATCCGAAACGGGTCTGCCTTAATGCCAACGCCAGATAAGGAAGTATTTATGTAAGGGGTACGGTGTAACTCAGAAAAATGGGTTACGCCGTACCTTTTTGTTATGCTACAAAGCGGAAGTCCTGTGGGTTTTCCCGTATTTCCTGCATCATAGCAAGGATTTCCTGCTCGGTGGGAATGTCTATCATTCCCGCCGCCGTGAAGTAAATATCCACCTTCACATAACAGTGGCCGCTTGACTTGTCGTTGTTGTGGACTTCAATGCGCTCAATCAGAGAGTTTACAAGTGCCGGGGTAAGCTTTGCAATATCCGTCAGTTCACGAAGCGTTCGGAGCAGCAGCCTTAAATCCGTAACCTTCTGCTTCGCTTCCTGCAAGGTCTTTTGACAGTCGGAAACCTCCCGCATCAGTGCTTTCTGCTCTTTTTCGTAGTTTTGGAGCATTTTGGAAAAGCGTTCATCAGAAAGTATGCCGCTTGCGTTCTGTTCAAACACCTTTTCAATCAGCCTGTCGATTTCCGCAATTCTCTTTGTACCCTGTTCCACCGTCTGCTCCAGCCTTTTGTGTTCCTTCTGCCGCATGGCGTTGGTTTTCTTCGCCAGCATATACAGAAATACTGTTTCGTGGCACTTCACAAACTCCGATAAACCGCTGATGGCTTCAAACACAATCTTTTCCAGCACAACATCCCGGATATAGTGGATTTGGCAAGTCCCTCTGCCGTCCTTGTAGTTAGAACACCGCCAAAATTCCTGATTGCGTTTCAGGCTTTTTGCAGCGCAGAAATGCAGCTTTGCGCCGCAATCGGGACAGTACACCAATCCCGAAAACAGACTTGCTCTGCCTGTGGCGGTCGGTCTGCGGCGGTGTTTACGAAGTTCCTGCACCCTCAGCCATTGTTCCTCCGAGATAATCGGCTCCTGCATATTCGGGATAACCTGATGTTCCACCGCCGGTTTGTAAATGGTTTTATGCACCTTGTAGCTGACGGTGGTGGTCTTGAAGTTTACCGCACAGCCGGTGTACTGCCTGTTTTCAAGAATACCGACAACGGTTTTCTGGTCCCAACAGTACGGATTAGCCGGTACTTTCTGCGCGTGACTTCTGCCGATAGATTCATAGTAAGCAGAGGGAACAAGGATTTGTTCTTTCTCCAACTGCCTCGCAATCTGCGATGGGCCACGCCCTGCAAGGCAAAGCGCATAGATTTTGCGTACCACTTCGGCGGCGGGCTCGTCAATCAGCCATTTCTCCTTATCATTCGGGTCTTTCCTGTACCCAAACGGAACAGAAGAAGATACCCGTTTGCCGTTATCTGCTTTTGACTGCCATACCGCACGGATTTTCTTGGAGGTCTGTGCCGCATACCACTCGTTGAAAATATTGTGGAACGGCATCATCTCCACGCCATCGCCGGTCAAAGTATCTACTCGCTCCTGCATGGCGATAAAGCGGATACCCAGCGACGGATACACCACCTGCGTCAATCTTCCCATTTCCACCTGTTCACGCCCGAAACGGGATAGGTCTTTCACAATAATGGTGCCGATTTCTCCGTTCTCCGCCATACGCTCCATACGCATAAAATCCGGTCTTTGGAAGGTGGTGCCCGATACGCCGTCATCCACGAAAAACATGGTGTTGGTGTATCCCTCTTTTCGGGCGAAGTCCTGCAAAATCTGCTTTTGATTCGTGATGGAGTTTGACTCCTCGTCCTTGTTGTCATCGTCTACGGAAAGTCTACAGTAAAGCGCCGTGATTTTTTCATCTGCCTGCCCGTTTGGTTTCGTTGCTGTTGTCATCGTTCATTTTCTCCTTTCCGGCAACAGGGCATAGCAAAGGCATATTCATCCTACTATACCCTATTGCCTTTTTCTATTGTGCAATGGTTAAATCAGGTTTTCGGACAGAATCAGTTCCTTAAATTGCTCCATTACGCATTGCCTGCCTTTGGGATTAAAATGCGTGGAGATTTCGTAGGTTGTCCCGCCAATTTTCAGCTTGAAATCGTCCTCCCCGAAGCGGCGCAGCCTGCTGTAATCCAGACTGCGTTCTCCGCTTCGAGGCAGCATATAATCCACAAGACAAACCGGCTCGGTTTCATCGATCGGCTCAGGCGGCAGAGCATATATAACTTCGTTATTCTGGTAAAT
>DVGI01000034.1 GCA_018712805.1 Candidatus Fimenecus excrementavium
TGGGTTGGCCCTAATAAGGGCCGATTACATGCGCGCCCAAAAGGGCGGGTATCGCAAGCGTTGTTACTGGTCCGCTTGTAAAGCGGTACTTCTTGAATCTTCTTTTCTCGACTCTTCTGCTTGCTCTCTTATATATTTCTTTATTGCATCTTCCGTGATATTACCAATTGTTGAAACATAATATCCTCTGGCCCAGAACGCTTTGTCCCATTTGCTCTGTAATTCGGGATGTCTATCATATATCATTAGCGTACTCTTTCCTTTTAAGTACCCCATAAATTTTGAGATACTATACTTTGGCGGTATTGCTACGCTTAGATGTATATGATCCTCGCATACTGCACCATCTATAATCTCCACATCCTTATATCTGCATAACGTAGAAATTATGTCCCGTACATCTGCTTTCAGCTCTCCATACAAAACTTTCTTCCTATACTTTGGAATAAAAACTAGATGATATTGGCATTTCCACCTAACGTGTGATAAACTCTTATTGTCCATTTTGGACCGCCTCCTATCCTAAACTTTGAGTTTGGCTTGCGACACCATTCTCATTTTAGCATAGGAGGCTTTTTATTGTTATCCTACACGCTCCTGCTTACTCCATTCGCCCCAGCATAGCTGGGGGATTAGGCTTTTCATTCAAATTTCCTGTCATAGAGCAATGCGGCAATCAGCACAACGAAGCAGGAACCTGCATTATGTACCAGCGCCCCGGTAGTAGGCGTCAGCACTTCCATGAGTGACAGCACAATCGCTGCAAAGTTAATACACATCGACAATGTAATACTGGCTTTAATCGTTTTAACCGTGGCATTGGACAGACGCTTTAAATACGGTATTTTTGAAATATCATCACTCATCAGAGCAATTTCCGCAGCGTCTATAGCTATATCGCTTCCCATGCTCCCCATTGCCACGCTTACATCAGCCGTTTTCAGCGCCGGCGCATCGTTGACGCCGTCGCCGATCATGCAAACCCTGTGATTTTCTGCCTGCAGCTTCTCGATGCTCTGGACTTTTTCTTCCGGCAGAAGTTCCGCCCGAACTTCAGAAATACCAGCCTGCTGCGCGAAATAATCTGCCGCTTTTCGATTGTCGCCGGTAAGCAAAACAGTTCGGGTATGCATATCTGAAAGGCGGGAAACCATATTTTTTGCTTCCGGGCGCAGTACATCAGATAGCGCGATGACACCGATACATTTTTGATTTTCCGCTGTAAGAACAGAGGCTTTCCCCTGGGTACGAATCCGTTCCAGTGCGGATTGAACCTTGTTATCAATCAAAACTCCATTTTCCCTGAGAAATTTTTCATTGCCGCAGAGCAGCCTGTGGCTGCCCACCTCTGCAAAAATCCCCCTGCCGGCCGTCATTTTGAAACCATTTGATTCCATCAACGGGACTTCTTTGGCCTTTGCATATGCTGCAATCGCTTTTCCCAGCGGGTGTTCGCTCCTGGCTTCAGCGGATGCGGCCAGAGAAAGCAGGTCTGCTCCATCGATTGCCGCATCAAAAGAAATTATGTCGCTGACATCCAAACGGCCATAAGTTAAAGTGCCGGTTTTATCAAAAGCAATCGTGTCCACTTTTCCCATCTTTTCAAGAGCTTCGCCGGACTTGATAATCACACCGTGCTTTGCCGCCTGGCCGATTGCCGCCATAATTGCGGTAGGCGTTGCCAATACAAGGGCGCAGGGGCAGAACACAACCAGCACGGTTACAGCGGTAACGATATTTCCGGTGAACACATAGGCAAAAACTGCAATAAGCAAAGCAACAGGCACCAGCCAGCTTGCGGCTCTGTCGGCAATCCTCTGCATGGGAGCCTGTTTGTTCTCTGCGTCCTGTACCATGCGGATCAGCTTTTGCAGAGAACTGTTTTCACCTACTTTTGTTGCTGAAATATCAATCGAGCCAAAGCGGTTGATGGTACCGCAAAAAACTTCCTCTCCCACACCCTTATCAACCGGCAGGGATTCTCCCGTCATAACCGACTGGTCAACAGAGGTTTCGCCGCTTATGATTTTGCCGTCAACCGGGATCGTTTCACCGGGCAGAATACGCAGAATATCTCCCTGCCTGATTTCCTCTGCCGGGATCATTTCCTCTTTCCCGTCTGTTAACCTGCGCCCCTTTGTCGGAGCGAGACCGATCAGCTTTTTCAATCCCTTCTTTGCTCTATTGGTAGTAGCTTCCTCTAAGAGCGCACCGATCGCCATGATAGACGCAACTTCCCCTGCCGCAAATAAATCTCCGACTGCAATAGCGGCGAACATGGCAATACAAATCAAAAGAGCCGAAGATATTTTGCTGATACCGGGATTATGAATGATCCTCCATACTGCCAGATACAAAAGCGGAATACCGCTGATAATCACAGTTGCCCACGCGGGGTCAAATGGCAGAAAAGCCAGCTGCACCGGCTCCCCGCCAAATTCCTCCATTAAATGCGGGACGAGATCCAGCAGCAGGAATGCCCCGGCCACAATCGTCATGGGAAGTCCGGATAAAAAATCATTGAGCTTCTTTAACATGATGGTTCCTCCAATCCGCACGGCATTTTAATCTGTTCGGTTCTTGACGTCCGTTTATATTTGCCGTACAATAAATTTGATAACAAACATTTTGTTCTCTTTTATTGTAGGTAAGGCGCCAAAAAAATACAATGAATA
>DVGI01000035.1 GCA_018712805.1 Candidatus Fimenecus excrementavium
AAATCAATGGGATAGCCGCCCTTGCTCTGGCTGTGGCGAAACCATTTGTTTCCACGAATGGTCAGGCTGTCATGTTCTTTCCAGCGGTATTCTCGTCCGCTTTTGATAAGCGTCTCTCCCTGTGTACGGAGAAAATCTTCCAGACTGACGGCGTTTGCCCGGTCAATCTGTGCTTGGGTATAATTCATCGGGATAGTTCCTCCTTTTTGTGTCGTGTTTGGGGTCGATTTTGGAGCATTTGTTCCTCTGTGCGCTCGTTAAATCGGGCGGCAGTATCTATACATGACTTGACCTTCCAAAGACGGTGTAAATCGTCTCTGACGTTCTTAAACTCGCCATAGGTGGTGTTGTGCGCCTGTTCCAGCTCGTCATACTCTTCGGTCAGCTTTTTCATATCCACCTTGCCGTCCGGGAACTCTCCGGTCAGCTTGCGTCTGGCGGCGTAGAACTGTTTCAGTTCCGCTTCATGCTCTGCCTTGTACTTGGCTCTGGGCTTCTCAAACTTGATTTTCTGCAAGCCGTCATAGACAGGCTTCAAGCTCTGGAAAGCAGCAGAGCTGTCATAGAGCTGCTTGATTGCTTTCATTCGGGCGGTCTGTTCGTCCAGCGTTTTCTTCAAGCTCTCTGTGGCAGCACTGTGTTCGCTGACACGGCTTTCCAAATCTTCAAGAGTGTAAATGCCGTTTGCCCGGAGATAATTGAAAGTCTCGTTCATCTCCTTTAGATTGCTGACCTTGCCTTTCTGCGAATACGCCCCGGCTCTGCGCTGGGTGTAATAGGCGTTCAGCAGAGAAACAAGGTCGGGTGCCTGTGGCTTGGCAAGCTCGGCTTTCATATCCGCAATCCAGCCCATAAGCGAAGTGATTTTCTTCTTGATGTCCCGGATCACGGCGTTGGTGGCTTTGATCCAGCGGTTGAACTCGCCTTTCTCGGTGCGGATACCTTTCTTCTCCATTGCCCGGACGGTTGCGCCTTCATGGATAGTGGGAAGTAAATCCACGCCTTGCCGTTCATAGCTGCGGTGGTCGATACGAACATCCAGACCTTTCTCCGCAAACTTGGCGTTGCACATCTCCGCCCATGCTTCACGCCAATGTTCCAGCGTTTCGGGACTGCCCCAGTCGGTAGTGGGAACGGCATTAAACACATACTTACCGTTTGCGTCTCGAATACGGTTGCCCTCCTCGTCCAGCACATATTCTCGCCGTTGTTTTATGCCCCATGTGCCGTCCTGCTCCATTGGTCGAATAGGGCAGAGAAAGTGAAAATGGGGATTGGGTGTGCCGCCGTCCTCACACTCCTTTTCGTGAAAGGACACATCAACGGTCATGCCCCGGCTGACAAACTCCCGAAACAAAAATTCCCTTGCCAGAGCGATGTTTTCTTCAAGAGAAAATTCATTCTGCAAGGAAATTTCAAAACTGTATGCAAGCTGGGCGTTCTTACCACGCTCGGCTTTTTCAACCGCGTTCCATAGGGTCTGACGGTCTGCGTATTCTTTCAGTGCATGGGGCGGCAGGAGAATGTCAGAGCAGATAACACCACGCTTTCTGGTGTAGTCGCTGTATTCGCCGTAATACTCGCTGTACAGCTTTTCGCCGGAACGATAGGCGGCAGAAGCAATCGCAGACTGACCTTTACTGCGTTTCGTTTGGGTTACTGTGAAGTGGAATAGTGCCATTGGCTTTCAGCTCCTTTCCTCTGTTTGCTTGGTTGATGTGTGTAATCTCCATGTGCCGGACGGCTCTCTGTACCTCCGGCAGACCGAAGATGTGTTCCATCAGCTCGGTCATTTCGGTGCGTGTGAGATTTTTGACCTCCGGGGCAAGGCTCTCAATCGTGCCGCCCAGATTGCAAAGGCGGTGGGTACGTTTCTGCCTTTCGCCTTTCTCCAGATATTTCTTTCTGTTCTCCAAACGCTCCAGTTTGTGCTGTTCCTGTGCAAGCCGCTTTTCCACTTGCTCTTTTTCAGCTCGAAGCTGTTCAAGGCTTTTCTGTTTTGCCATTTTGGTTGACCTCCTTTTTTGAAAATGGGTATAAAAAAAGACCGCCAACTTTTCGCACATTGCGACCAGTCAACGGTCTATTTTTCGGTATTCGGTTGTTGTATTCAGTTAGATAATTTATTTGCTATCCTTACCGAAAAAACCAATCGTAGCCATAACAAAACCCACGATAATTAAAAGAAACGACACCCACAGTGTTCCTACATATATCACCTTTAATCCTGCAAGTATCATTATAGCAATACCCAATAGCATTAAACTGTTTCCAAACATAATCTTTTTCATACGCTCACGCTCCTTTGTTAAATTATCGTTTACTAATTTCAAACTTGCTGGCGGCGAACGGTTTGTCAAAACCGTTTGCGGACGGCAAGTCCACAGGGGATAGCCGCATTAGCGGCGCAAGGGGGTGTAGCCACCTTGACGGAACGAAGTGACGCAACATTCTCGGTCGTGCAGTTTTCTTCTGCTGACCGGGAATGAAGCTCCGCAGGACGCACATACTCCCGATAGGAGAGTATAGAAGTGCGCCCTTTCGTTCCTAAAGGGATTTTATCAGTTCGCCAAACAAGAATTTTTGTTATTCTACGATACCTTCAATATAGCTGTAATCAATATTTCCCTTTGTAACAGAATAGAAAAACGGATCTTTTCTAATTGTATCATCTGAGTTGATAATAAAATTATTCCAATCGCCTGCCTCGTTGCCATCAGACAAATAAATAGTAACTTTGAAACTATATCCCGTATATCCCAAAGATGGCTTTGACCGCTTTACTTCGACGCCATTCAAATTTTCGACAATATGCTGAATCTGCTCTTTGTCGGTAATATGTGTTGCGTTTCCGCTATTGCCATTGAAAACAACTATTTCCATGACCTCATTAGGGTCTAAGTCCATCAAGTCGAGTGGAATATTAAACCATACAACAATGCCAATCAAAAGAATTATCACAACAGACAGCAATATGATGATTTTCTTTTTCATATCAGCTCAACTCCTTTGTCAACTACCGATTTATCGCTCAATTTTATATTCAAATTATACCATAAAACTTGTGAACAATTCTACCGCAACTTTGGAATATATGAGAAAAGCCCGAACAGTTTTCTGCCCGGACTTTCTCGCTCAATCATAAATCAATTCCGCTTTCACAATCTCCTCTGCCTGTGCCTTGCAAGCGTTCATCTGCCGCACCCATTCCATTTGGTTTTCAGCTTTCAGTTGCTCTGTCACGCCGTACTGCTTTGCCAGCTCTGGCACAATCAGCTCCATGCGGTTTCGTGCCGCTTCGTCAATCTTAGCGCAATACTGTCTTACGTACACCCAGCTATCAGGCAGGTGCTTTTTGTTTTTTAAAGAAATTATTTTGCCGCTTTGGGTGAAATTGAGCTTTTGCCGGTCAGGTGGTCGACGACAATTTCCAAAATGCAGTATTTTCCGGCGTAGCGATTTAACTCATTTTGAATAATCATTTCGTCGTGACAGCCGTATTTCTCGGCGAGCAGACGCGCATAGGGTTCGGTTTCGCCTTTGCTTGTCAAAATTTTCGCCGTGCCGAACGCCACGGCGCTCGTGTAACGGGTGGTAAGTTTTTCGGAGACGACGTTGTCGGTAGTTACCACACAAAACGACACCTTGCTGTTTTGCTTGACCGCGTCCACTTTGTGCCCTTCGAGCGCGGAATGGATATAAATTTTACGGTCTTTATAAACAAAGCTCACCGGGACGGCATAGGGGTAACCCTCGTCGCCCGCCACCGCCAAAACACCGTGGGAAGCGGATTTGAGCAGTTCTTCGGCATCTTCTTCGGACATCAGCCGCTTTTTTACACGCATTTCTCTAAACATTTCAATTTCTCCTTTCAGCCGACACTTGCGGCGGAAAACATTTTGTCGGTTTGCTTTCGCAGCGCCGTATGTTCGGGTGCCGTCAGCGCCGGGTCTTGTTTTAACAAATCTTCTGCGGCGCGGCGCACCGTTACAAGCATTTCGGTATCGCGCAGAATGTCGGCGAGGTGCAGCGCCGGGAGTCCGTGCTGACGCTTTCCGAAGAAATCGCCCGGTCCGCGCAGTTTTAAGTCGGCGTCGGCAATTTTAAAGCCGTCAGTCGTTTCGCAAAGCACGCGGAAGCGCTCGGTTGCCTCTTCATTTTGCGCGTCCGAAACCAAAATACAAGTGGATTTTTCCTTCCCCCGCCCGACGCGTCCGCGCAGCTGGTGGAGCTGCGAAAGCCCGAAGCGTTCGGCGTTTTCAATCACAATGACGGCGGCGTTCGGCACGTCCACGCCCACTTCTATGACCACGGTGGCGACGAGAATGTCCAATTCCCCTGCCGCAAACGCCCGCATGACTTCGTCTTTTTCTTTCGGTTTCATGCGCCCGTGCAAAAGCCCCAAACGCCGGTGGCGAAATACGCCTTTTGAGAGCGTTTCGTAATATTCTTCGGCGGGGATTAAATTCCCCTCGCCTTCTTCGACTAAGGGGCAGACGATATATGCCTGAAGTCCGCGTTCGATATGTTTGTCAATGAATTTATAAATCCGTTGGTGATACGAACTGCCCACGCAGTAGGTTTCAATCGTTTGCCGGCCGGGCGGCAGTTCGTCGAGCACCGAGACGTTTAAGTCGCCGTATAAAATCAAGCCGAGGGTTCGCGGAATCGGCGTGGCGGACATAACCAGAATATGCGGGTTGTCGCCCTTCGCCGAAAGGCTCGCGCGCTGGGCAACACCGAAACGATGCTGTTCGTCGGTGACAACCAACCCTAAGCGCGAAAATTCGACGTCCTCCTGCAACAGTGCATGGGTGCCGACGGCAAGCTGAATTTCGCCGGCGGCGAGCGCGGCTTTGATTTTCCGTTTCTGCGCGGTGGGTGTGGAGCCGGTCAAAAGCGCGACTTCGAACCCTGTCCCTTTAAAAAAGTTTCGGAATGTACGGTAATGTTGTTCGGCGAGCACTTCCGTGGGCGCCATAACGGCGGACTGCATCCCGTTTTTCGCCGCGGTAAACACAAGTGCGGCGGCAACCGCGGTTTTGCCCGAACCGACGTCACCTTGCAAAAGGCGGTTCATCGGCTCGCCGGAGCGCATATCGGCGGTGGCTTCTTTTACGGCGCGCTGTTGGGCGCCGGTCATCGTAAACGGCAGAAGCTTACAAAATTCGGGGAAAGCATCCGTTTGCACCACGCAATCGGTTTTAAGCGTCTGGGTGCGGCTTTTCATTTGCAAAAGCCCGAGCTGTAACAAAAACAGCTCGTCAAAAATCAGCCGGCGGCGCGCTTCTTCGAGCGCGGCTTCGTCCGGCGGAAAATGAATGTGGCGAATGGCGGTATCGAGCGTGCAAAGTTTGTTTTTCAGGCGGATGTCCTCCGGCAGAATGTCGGGAATCGGCGCGTCGAGCGAATCGAGCACCGCGCGCACGCATTTTTCAATCGTTTTTGTCGGCAGCGCCGCCGTAGACGGGTAAATCGGGCGAATCGCATTTGCACTTTGCGGCTTTTGAAACAGCGGCGACGCCATTTCGCGCGCGCCGTAACGGTTGCGCGTCGCTTTACCGAAAAAGAGATATTCCTCGCCCTCTTTTAACATTTTCCCGATGTATTTATTGTTGAAAAAGGTCAGATTTAAAAGACCCTCGCCGTCGGTCACGCTGGTTTTGAAAAGCAGAAGTCCGCCGGGCACGCGGATTTTTTCCGGCGTGTGGCAGACCGTCGCGCGGATACAGCACGGCGTATTTTCCGGCATTTCGCGAATGGGCACAATTTGGCTCCAATCCTCGTAAGCGCGCGGGTAATAACGCAAAAGAGCGCCGGCCGTATCGACCGAAAGCTTATGAAAAGCTTCGGCGCGTGCCGGTCCGACACCCTTTACATATTGAATATCCGCTTTTAACTGCATGTTGGTTCCCTCCGCCGCAGGGCTTTCGCCTTATTCCACGGCCGCCAGGAAATAATAGACGGGCTGGCCGCCGTTAATCACATTGATTTCCACGCTCGGGAAGCGTGCCTGCAACCGCTCGGCGAGCGCCTGGGCGGTGGCTTCGTCGGTATCCGCCCCATATAAAATGGTAATCAGCGAGCCGTTGTATTTTTTCACAAGCCGGCGCGTGACGCGGTAAGCCGCGTTGACCAAATCGTCTTCTACAAGCGTGATTTTGCCGTCTTCCATACCGAGCAGCTGACCTTTTTTAATCCGTTCGCCGCTGACTTCGCTGTCGCGCGCGGCAAAGGTGACCTGCGCGGTGTGGACGCCTTCGGCGGCTTTCATCATTTGCAGGTGATTTTCTTCGGGGCTTACGCCGTCCTCAAAGCTGAGCATGGCGGTGATGCCCTGCGGAATGGTTTTGGTCGCCACGACGCTGACGCCGCGATCGGCGAGGTGAACGGCCTGTTCCGCCGCCATAATGATATTTTTATTGTTCGGAAGCACAAACACATGGCGCGCGGGGGTCGCTTCGACCGCCTGCAAAATATCGTCTGTGCTCGGGTTCATTGTCTGCCCGCCGGAAACCACGACGTCGGCACCGAGTTCTTTGAAAAGCTCAATAACGCCCGCGCCCGCGGCAACCGCCACAAAGCCGTATTCTTTTTCCGGCTCGACACGCTCTAATTTCGGCGCTTCGGGGGCTTCGGTTTTTTCTTCGGGGGTTTCTTCCGCTTTCGGCGCTTCGCTTTCAAGCGGCTGACCCTCTTTCAGGTTTTCCACGGTGACGTTGGTAATCGGACCGAATTCAAGCGCCGCCTGCAACACATTGCCGGGCGCGTCGGACTGCATTTCGACTTCCATAGCGCCGGTTTGCGTTTTGGAAACGCGCACTTCGCCGCCGAGCGCTTCAAGATTGCCTTGTAAAGCGTTTTGATCCGCCGGGGCGTTCGGCGCGCAGAGAATTTTCAGCGCACAGCGGTAAGCATAGGCTTTTTTTGCGTTGTCCGTTGCCGCTTCGCCGTCTTTTTTGTCCGCCGCTTCAATCATCACGCCGTCGGCAAGATAGCTGCGCATACCTTCTAAAATATACAAAAGCCCCTGCCCGCCGGCGTCCACGACGCCCGCTTCTTTTAATACCGGCAGCATTTCGGGCGTTTTTAAAAGCGCACCTTTCGCCGCGGCGCAAAGAATTTCCATCACTTTCGCGCAGTCGGTCTCTTTCGCTTCGACCGCCGCTGCCGCCGCGAGACGAATAACGGTTAAAATCGTGCCCTCGGTGGGCTTCATCACGGCTTTATAAGCGGATTCGCGCCCCAAGTCAAACGCTTTGGCAAGCTGCACGCCGTCAGCGGTTTCAAGCCCTTTCAAGCCTTTGGAAACGCCGCGGAAAATCAGCGACAAAATAACGCCGGAATTGCCGCGCGCGCCGCGCAGCAGCGCGGAGGCGGTTTTTTTGGAAACGGTTGCGACATCGCTTTCGGGCATAACCTGCAATTCGCATGCCGCGGCGCCGATGGTCATCGACATATTGGCGCCGGTGTCGCCGTCGGGAACGGGGAAGACGTTTAACGCGTCCACCTCGGTGCGGTGGTTCTGAATATTATTTGCGCCCGAAAGAAAAGCGCATTTGAGCATATCTCCTGTAATCAACTGTAACACTCCCAATTACTCTTTCATGCCGTCAACATAGACGTTAATCTTTTTGACGACAAGGCCGGTCGCCTGCTCGACCGTGTAGCGCACCTTGTTGGTGATGCTGTCTACAATCGCCGAAATATTGACCCCGTAGGTCACGACAATATGCAGGTTAATCGTCAGGTCGGTTCCGTTGGATTTCACGGAAACGCCCTGGTCCAAATAGCTTCTCCGGCGGAAGAAGAACGCGCGCAGCCCTTGCGAAGCGTTGCTGTTCGCCATACCGGCGACGCCGAAGCAGGAGGTCACGGTGTGACCGATTAAATCCGAAAAATAGTCGTCGTTGATTTCGATATGTCCAAGGTGATTTTCAATTCGAATCAAGGTGAATCTCTCCTTTACATCTCATTCGCTCAACTCAAGGCCGCGGCAACGGTAATCCCCGCGAAGTCGGGGGCGTAAATGTCGGCTTTGCTCATGGTGGCGCCGCTGGAAATGGTGACGCTGTCACCCTCGCCCCACCAGACGTAAGAACCGTCGTTGACCACGGTCAGCTCATTATACCCCGAAATACAGTAAACCGTCAATGTCTTTTCGCTGTAATAATTCCAGCTTTGCGTGTTGCGGAAATACGATTTGCCGAGATTTTCGCCGTTTAGAATGATGCTCGCGTAGCGGTCAATCTGCTGCGGGTTATAATCATGATTGCCGAAGCACTGGTCATTTGCGTAAGAAAGCGTGATGCGATACCACCCCGAGCGCGGCACGTTAAAGCCGAACGTCGCGCTGTCAACGCCGTTGCCGCCGAGGTTTCCGATATTGTAGCCTGTGGGCGAATAGCTGTTTTCTACAAGTCGGGCGTTGCCCTGTAACGTTACGGTGTCGGCGTTTGCCGGCACGGCGGTCTCGGATTTTTGGTTGTTTCTTTGTAAGGTAACGGTGTCGGGCAGTGTATCGCCCGCAAATTCCAAATAGTTAACACCTTTGCGCAGATACACGGTGCTTGCCGCCGCGAGGTCCACTTCGCCGACTGCGGTGTTGTCTAAAAGCAAGGTCGCTTTGCCGGTTTTGTCGGTCGTCAGCGTATAATAGCCGCCTTTTGCGAGCACTATCATAAATTTGTCGCCGTCCGTCGCTTCGCGTTTCGGTTCACTCGAAAGCGTTATCTTTCTCGTTTCATAGTCTTCCACGGAAGTGGCGGTCGTATCCACCGGCGTTAAGCGCATGAAGTCCATGCCGATGTCGTAAAGCCCGATTTTAGTGCCGTCATAGGTTGTAACGGTGGTTTTGATTGTATATTCGCCTTTCGGAATGTAACGGTAAGCCGTTGCCATATCCATATAAGCAACAGTGTAGGTGTTTTCGAGCACGATGTCGGTCGTTTCGCCGCCGTTCCACTGTATGCTCATTTTCACCGGCGCGCGGTCGCCGTTCGCGGCCTTGTGCTGGTTGCTGTAAACAAAATCGCACTTATAAATCCCGGAGGCGGGCACGGTAACGCGATAGGTCACGTCGACATAGTCAAACGTCTCGTTTTGATAAGGCAGGGTGGAGTTTGAGCCGGGCAGGCTTTTGCCGCTGGTGCAGTAGCTGCCGTTGGATTTCGCGTAAGACTTATAGTTGCTGTTCCACTTGTCGCCGCCGGTTGTGGAATTGGTCGGCATGACAATCATATTGGTGCCGCTTTCCACCTCAACGCGAATGGGGCGATAAGGATTTTCATAAACCGCGCCGCCGTCCGCTTCGGTCAGCGTGACGCGGTAAGCGCCGGTCGTGGTAACGGTATCCGCCCAGCGCACGGCATTGCCGCTGACTTGGACGTCGCCGTCAAACAAAACGTTCGGTTCGAGTTCTTCACCGGTAAGGCCGACGAAATCGACCGCCTCGACTTTCATGTGGACGGTTTGGACGTTGCCGAACACGGCGGAAAGGTTTTGCACGGAGACCGCCGCGCCGTCGCCGTCGTTTTGAGCGCCCGCGTAAAGCACTTCGACGGTTTTGGTGTCGGTGTTGCGGCTCGCGACCGCGCGCAGGACGTTGTTGTCGGTCGAATTGACGGAAAGCTCCTGCCCGACCATGTCGGCATACCATTTATAGACCCACCAGTCGGCGTTCGGCGAGTTGTAATCGCCGGTCAAATCGTTCATGTTGTTGGCGGTGCGCCAGTAAGCCCGGCAGCCCGCCGCGTCGTTTTGCTCGAACACGGTAATCCATTTTAAGGAGTTGGACGGCATGGCGTTGCTGCTTTTTGCGCCGTATTCGGTGATGCAGATTTCGATAGGTCCTATCCCGAGGCTTTTTTCCAGCGCGCGGAACTGGGCGTAGTGGTTCGAAAAGCTGGCGGTGCCTTCGTTGACCTCGGCAAGCTCATGCCACGAAATGACGTCCGGCAGGCAGTTGTTGTCGCGGCAATAGGTCATAAAGAGCTCCATTTGGTCGGCGTTGTGGTCGGTGTAGCCCTGGAAGTTCGGACCGCCGACTTTGGCGTCGGGGTTTACCGATTTGACAATGTCATAGCTTGTTTTGAACGCGGCGTTATATTCCGCCGAGAAATTCCCGTCGGAGAACCAGCCGTTGTTGACGCCGCCGCCGTCCGGCTCGTTGAACGGATAATAGACGATGCGGCTTCTGTATTCGGGCTCGATTGAATTGTTGATGTCGGTCACGATGTTGCGCAGCATTTCGTAGTAAGCCGAAAGCCCGCCCGCGGGCGGCTGATAATACCAGGTGTCAATCATATCCTGGCAATAGACCTGCAAATATTCGCCGCCGGCTTCAAAGAACGTCTTATAAACCTGCGTAATATCGCCCATCGGGTGCTGAAGCCCCGCTTTGGGTTTCGCGACCGCGGTGTAAACGCCGATTGCGGCAAGCGTATTTTCGCTCGGCACATCGGGTTCGGCAAAGCCGTATAAAAAGCCGGTCGCTTTGTGGGTCATTTGCCCTGTGATATTCGCCGCGTCCACGGTAACCGTGCGGTAGCTGTCGGTATTTTCCCCGAAAAAGCTGTTGCCCGGCTTGCCGCCGCCTGTACCGACACCGGTAATGGTGAGCATCGCCGCTATGATAATCGCAATCATCCGAAAAACTGCTGTCATAAAAAATCCGTCCTTTTGAGGTTAGCCTTGCGCCGTGCTCCAGCGCGTAATGTTACCGTACATCGCATAGGCCGCGAGTGAGAAATCCGGCGCGAGCCCTTTGCTGTAAGCCGCCATGCCCGCACGGTAACAAAGCGGGACAAACGGCATATCGTCTAAAAACGCCGCAGAGACCTGTTCGGCATTCTGTTCTCCGGCGCGGAACGACTGAAACGCCTGCCAAAACGGCAGCGTTTTGTTGATTCCCGCGGAAGCGCTGCCGCCCGCGGCGTAAAACGCAGATAAATCTAAATTTTCCGGCAGTTTGACTTCGCCGATATACAACGTAAAGTTGCCGGAAGCAACGCGGCTTTGGTATTCGGCGGCCGGCACGCTTTCGACCGTGACGGAAAATCCGCAGGCGTTTAAGTTATCGGCAATGCTTTGCGCCGCCGAGACGCGGAAGCTGTTTTCCGAATTGACCAACACCGTCATTTTCAGCGTTTCGGTGCCGTTGGTGCGCACACTGTTTTTGTCATAGCGGTTATAGCCGCTTTTTTGCAGAATTTCCAACGCGCGGTCGGTGTCGGCTTCGGTCTGACCGACCGAAAGATTTTGCGCCGCGAGATAATTCGGGTGGAACGGCAGCCCCACCGCCGTGGCACAGCCCTGATAGGCGGCGGACGCCACGGTTGCTTTGTCGGTGGCATAATAAACCGCAGTGCGCACCGCGGCGTTCGAGAGCGCGCCGGCATTTGCGTTCATGCCGATATACACAAGGTTATTCATCGTGATAAATTTATTTTCCGCCACCACGCGGGTATAACTGCCGGAGGAAAAGTCGGAAAACAAATAGCTGATACTTCCGATTTCGAGCGCGTTTTTGAGATAAGAAACATCTTTAATCGAAAACAGCGAAACGGACTGCACGTTGCCCTGACTGCCGTGCGTGTTCGGGGAAAGCGTGCGGTCGGCGGCCAGCACAAACGCGCCGGTGCCCACCGGAATCTCGTCGGTTTTGTCCGCCGTTTTGCGTTTGACAATCGGGAAGGTCAGCAAGTTGGCGGCAAGCTTGTCGGGCGAACTTAAAGTAAACACGACCGCGCCGTTTCTTGCGCGCGCCGCGGTGATGGATGCCAGCCGCGCGGCGTACCAGCTTGACGCTTTGGCAAGCGTAAACGAATAGACCACGTCGTCCGCCGAAAGCGCACTGCCGTCGGAAAACGTCGCGCTTTTCAAGGTCACGGTCATGGTATTTTCATCAAACGAACAGCTGTCCGCCAAAACCGGCTGCGCCGCGTAAGCCGCGGTCACTTCAAAAAGCGGCTGACAGTAAAGCGCGCTCAAATCGCGGTTTTGCGCGCTCGCGGCAAAATAGGGGTTTAACGAATCCTTTTCAAAATACGGTAAGGTAAGCGTCAGCGCCTGCGCTTCGCCGGAAGGGTTCGTGCCGCCCTGTTCGCCGCCGGCGGTATCCCCCGGCTGTTTCTCGCCGCAGGCGGTCAAAAACAAAAGCAGGAACAGAAGAAGCACCGCAAGCGTTCTATGGACTTTTTTTGAAAACATTTGCATGGCAACGGCCTCCTCCTTTTTAAAGAGAAATCGGCTCGACCGAAACGGCACGGCGGGTGCGTTTATCGACTTGCACCAAAAGCCCCTGTAAACAGCACTCGCCCGCCGGATTTTGAAAACGCACCGGCATTTGCGTGCGCATTTTTTCAATAGCAAGCTCCGGTGTAACGCCCAAAACCGAGCGTTTCGGACCGGTCATGCCGAGGTCGGTGATATAGGCGGTGCCGTTTTCCAAAATCTGGGCGTCGGCGGTTTGCACATGGGTGTGCGTACCGACCACGGCGGCAACGCGCCCGTCTAAATAAAAGCCCATCGCACGTTTTTCGGCGGTGGCCTCCGCGTGGAAGTCCACGACGATGAAATCCGCTTCGTCCGACAGCGCGGCGATCGCCTCATCGACGCAGTCAAATGGATTGCACAGCGGTTCGAGATAGACCGTGCCGAGGACGTTTACAACGCCGACACGGACAAAGCCTTTATCGAGCACGGCAAAGCCGCGCCCGGGACAGTCGGATTTATAGTTGGCGGGGCGGCACACGGAAAGAGAATTGTCGAGATAACCATAAATTTCCCGTCGCCGGAAGGTGTGATTCCCGCCGGTGATAAAATCGACGCCTGCCGAAAACAGCTGTTCGGCGGAGTCGGGCGTCATGCCGTTGCCCTGCGCCGAGTTTTCGCCGTTGGCGATACAAATGTCGATTTGTTTTTCGCGTTTAAGCGCGGGGAGCGCGGCTTTGAGCTTGTCACAGCCCGCCTGCGCGACCACGTCGCCGATAAACAGTAAATTCCAAAACGTATTGTTCATAAACGTAAAAGGTTTGAAAAAGGCACCGGCCCTGACTCCAAAACAGAATCAGGGCCCCCGTAAAGTTTATTTTGCGTATTCGATTGCCCGGTTTTCGCGGATAATATGTACCTTGATTTGCCCCGGGTATTCCAGTTCATCCTCAATCTTTTTCACCACGTCGTGGGCGATGATGGTCATTTGGTCATCGGACACAACGTCGGGCTTCACCATGATGCGGACTTCGCGGCCCGCCTGAATGGCAAAGGATTTTTCCACGCCGTCAAAAGAGGTTGCAATTTCTTCCAGTTTTTCAAGGCGTTTGATGTAATTCTGCACGTTTTCACGGCGTGCGCCGGGACGCGCTGCGGAAATCGCGTCCGCCGCCTGCACAAGACAAGCAACAATGGTTTTCGCCTCAATATCGCCGTGGTGCGCCGCAATGGCGTGAACGACCTGGTCGTTTTCACGGTATTTCTTGGCGTATTCGACACCGAGGTCGATGTGCGAACCTTCAAACTCACGGTCAAGCGCTTTGCCGATGTCGTGCAGAAGCCCTGCGCGCTTTGCGGTTTTTACGTCTGCGCCGATTTCCGCCGCCATAAGGCCGGCAAGATAGGAAACTTCCAACGAATGGTTGAGCACGTTTTGCCCGTAGCTGGTTCTGTATTTCAGTTTGCCGAGCAACTTCACAAGCTCGGGGTGAATGCTGTTGACGCCCGCGTCAATCACCGCGCGTTCGCCGGTCTGGCGAATGGTCTGTTCGACCTCGCGCTTGGCTTTTTCATACATTTCTTCAATGCGCGCCGGGTGAATGCGGCCGTCGGAAATCAGCTTTTCAAGCGTCAGCCGCGCAATTTCACGGCGCACGGGTTCAAAGCTGGAAACGGTAATCGCTTCGGGCGTGTCGTCGATAATGAGATCCACGCCGGTAATGGTTTCGAGCGTGCGGATGTTTCGACCTTCACGGCCGATGATTCTGCCCTTCATTTCGTCGTTGGGCAGGGAAACAACGGACACTGTCGCTTCGGAAGCGTGGTCCGCGGCACAGCGCTGAATGGCGGTTGTGATGATTTCACGCGCGAGTGCGTCCGCCTCGTCTTTGGTGCGCTGTTCATAATCCATAATCCGGACGGCTTTGTCGTGGGTGAGCTCTTCGTCCAGATTTTGCAAAAGCAATGCCTTTGCCTGTTCTTTGGTAAAGCCGGAGATTTTCTCAAGCATATCAAACTGGCTCTTTTTAATCTGTTCCACCTCAACAAGTTTTGCGTCGGCTTCTTTCAGTTTTTCGCTGAGTGCTTCTTCCTTCTTTTCCATCGCGTCGACTTTTTTGTCGAGCGTTTCTTCTTTTTGAATCAGTCGTCGTTCCTGGCGCTGGACTTCGGCGCGGCGTTCCCTGGTTTCTTTTTCCGCTTCGGAAATTAACCGGTGGGCTTCGTCTTTCGCCTCCAAAATGGTTTCCTTGCGTTTGTTTTCGGCGGTCTGAACGGCCTGGTTGACAATCCGCGCCGCTTCTTCCGTTGCGGAGCCGATTGCCGCTTCCGCGACCTTTTTACGATGCTGGCCGCCGATAATAAAGCCGAGCACGCCGAACACCACCGCTGCCGCGACGGCTGCGATAACTGCAATAACTATCGGATCCAAAAAGTGTTGCACCTCCTTGTGTTTCGTAAGATTGTTTTAGAAATCAATATTTCAGGGAAATAAAAAATAGCATAGATAACACACATTTCCGCATGTATATTATCCATACTATTTTATATCTTTTGTATAAAGATGTCAAGAATGAGAATGCTTTGTTGCCTGTTTCGCACAAACTTTGTTCCCGCCCGGAAATTTTGCCCGAGCGGGAACGGTTAAAAATCATCTAAAACTTATTTTTTGCTTATGTCAGCTCAAACTGACCGGTATAAAGCTGATAATATTTGCCCTTTTGCCGAAGCAAATCGTCGTGGTCGCCGCGCTCGATAATTTCGCCGTGCTCAAGCACCATAATCGCGTCGGCGTTGCGGACGGTAGAAAGCCTGTGCGCAATGACGAACACCGTGCGCCCCTGCATCAATTTGTCCATACCCTGTTCAATCAAATGCTCGGTGCGCGTGTCAATCGAAGAGGTCGCTTCGTCAAGCACCAAAACCGGCGGGTCGGCAACCGCGGCGCGCGCAATCGCCAAAAGCTGGCGCTGGCCTTGCGAAAGGTTCGCGCCGTCACCGGTAATCACCGTGTCGTAGCCCTGCGGCAGGCGGGTGATGAAATCGTCGGCGTTGGCAAGCTTCGCCGCTTCGACAATCTGTTCGTGGGTGGCGTCCAAATTGCCGTAGCGGATATTGTCTTCGACGGTGCCGGTAAACAGGTGGGTGTCCTGCAACACCATTGCGAGCGAACGGCGCAAATCGGCTTTTTTGATTTTCTGAATGTTGATGCCGTCGTAGCGGATTTTGCCGTCCTGAATTTCATAAAACCGGTTGAGCAAATTGGTAATCGTCGTTTTGCCGGCACCCGTTGAGCCGACAAACGCAATTTTCTGACCGGGTTTTGCATAGAGCGAAATGTCATTTAAGACGGTCTTTTTGCCGTCGTAGCTAAACGTGACGTGCTCAAACTCCACATCGCCTTCCAGCTTTTTATAGGTGACGGAGCCGTCGGCGGTGTGTTTGTGCTTCCACGCCCAAAGGCCTGTGTGCTCGGGGCACTCTATAAGCTCGCCGTTTTCAGTATATTTCGCGTTGACCAGCGTCACATAACCGTCGTCGGTCTCGGGTTTTTGGTCAATGACGTCGAAAATGCGTTCCGCACCGGCAAGCGCCGACAAAATATTGTTGAACTGCTGGGAAAGGTTGGTCAGCGGCTGGGTAAACGAGCGGGTATATTGCAAAAACGAAAGCACCGTGCCCACGGAAAGCGTGTTGCCGATGACGAACACGCCGCCCGCCGCCGCGATTGCCGCGTAAACCACGTGGGAGAAGTTGCCCATAATCGGCATTAAGGCGCTGGCGTAGGTGTTGGCGCTGGTCGCCGCGTTTTGCAGTTCGTCGTTGAGGACGGAAAACGCCTCAATCGATTTTTGCTCATGGTTAAAGACCTTGACGACCTTTTGCCCTTCAATTGTTTCTTCAATAAAGCCGTTTGCCGCGCCGAGCGCTTTTTGCTGTGCGCGGAAATAGCGCGAGCTTTTGCCGCCCATCTTTTTAATGATGACCAGCATCACCGCAATGGCGACAAGCATCAAAACGGTTAAGCGAAAGCTTAAAAACAGCATCATACCGAACGTGGCGACAACCGACACAAGCGACGAAATCGTCTGGACAAAGCCCATGCTTAAAAAGTTGCGGACGGTGTCGACGTCGTTGGTGTAGCGGCTCATCAATTCCCCGTGGGTGTGGGTGTCAAAATAGGAAATCGGCAAATCCTGCATCGCGTCGAACAAGTCGCGGCGGATAATATTGACCGTGGACTGGGAAAGAATCAGCATAATCCGCGCATAGCCGTAAGACGCCGCCGCGCTCAAGGCAAACAAAACCGCCATGCGCAAAAGCATGTGAATCAGCGGTCCGAAGTCTGCGTTTTCCGGACCCGCGGTCAACATCGGCTGTAAATAATCGTCGACAATCACGCGGATAAAGTAAGACGCCGAAACCATGCCGAGCGTGCTCAAAAGCACCATAACAACCACAAGAATCAACAGCCATTTGCGTTTCGACAGGTAGCCGAACAGGCGCAAAACGGTCTTTTTCACATTTTTGGGCTTTTGGAAACGGTGACCGCCCGGGCCGCCGCGTTTCATTCCTGGACCTGGCATGCGCCGTCACCTCCCTCGGGTTCTTCGACCGTTCCCTTTTGCTGAGAATGGTAAACCTCGCTGTAAATCGGACTGCGTTCGAGCAGTTCTTCGTGCGTGCCCATATCGGCGATTTTGCCGTTTTCGAGCACTAAAATTTTATCCGCTTCCTGCACGGAGCTGATTCGCTGGGCAATGATGAGTTTGGTTGTGTTCGGGAAATCATTGCGGAACGCTTCGCGGATTTTCGAGTCTGTAAACGTATCGACCGCGCTGGTCGAATCGTCCAAAATCAAAATTTTCGGCTTCTTTAAAAGTGCGCGCGCAATGCAAAGGCGCTGTTTCTGACCGCCGGACACATTCACGCCGCCCTGCCCCAAATCCGTTTGGTAGCCGTCGGGGAAACTCATAATAAAGTCGTGCGCCTGCGCCGCTTTGCACGCCGCCACGACCTCTTCTTCGGAAGCGTTTTCGTCGCCCCAGCGAAGATTATCGAGAATTGTGCCGGAAAACAGCACATTGTTTTGCAAAACCATGCTCACGCTTTCGCGCAGTTCTTCAATCGTGTAGTCTTTCACGTTGTGTCCCGCAACGAGCACCTCGCCGCTTGTAACATCGTAAAGGCGGGGAATCAGGCTTACGAGCGTGGTTTTTGCGCTGCCCGTGCCGCCGATGACGCCCACGGTTTCGCCGGAATGAATCACAAAACTTGCGTGGTCCACCACGTTGCGTTTGCCGTTTTCATTATATTTAAAGCTGACGTCGCGAAATTCAATTTCGCCGTTTGCCACTTTAAGCTGACGGTCGGCGTGGTCGTCGTTGATATCCGGCACCTCGTCGAGCACTTCTTCGATACGCGAAACCGAAGCGCGCGACATGACGTAGCTGACGAAAATCATCGCAATCATAATGACCGAGAACAAAATCTGCATGACGTAAGTGAGAATCGCCGCAAAGTTGCCGATTTCCATTTGACCCGCAACAATGAATTTGGAGCTCAAAAACGCAATGGTCAAAATCGTACCGAACAGCACCAGCATCATCATCGGCTGGGCGAGCACCATCAGCTTTTCGGCGGAAATGGCGGCGGCCATTAAGTCGTCGTTTGCCTTTTTAAACTTTTTCTTTTCATAGTCGCCGCGGACAAACGCCTTGACCACGCGAATGGCAATCAGGTTTTCCTGGACCGAGGCATTCAGTCCGTCAAACATTTTAAACATGCGCTTAAACCGCTTATAAGCGACCGGCGCGAAAATCGCGAGCGTCACAAGAATCAGCGGAATAACATAGAAAAACACCGAAGAAACCTCGTGGTTAATCCGGAAGCTCAACACCAGCGCGAACACAAACTGCATCGGGGCGCGGAAGAAAATCCGCAAAAGCATTTGGTACATATTCTGAATGGTGGTAACGTCGGTGGTCATGCGCGTGACAAGCGACGCCGTGCTGAATTTGTCGATATTGGAAAAGGAAAAAGTTTGCAGCTTTTTAAACATCGCTTCGCGAACCCGCGCGCCGAGCCCCATGCTCGCCACCGCCGCGAGTCTTGCCGCAAGTCCGCCGCAAAACAGTGAAAACGCCGCCATCAAAATCATTTTCCCGCCGGTCAAAAGCACATAGTGCATATCGCCGTTTTGAATGCCGACGTCGACGATTTTGCCCATGTAAAGCGGAACGAGCAGTTCCATGACCACTTCGCCGACCATCAAAAACGGGCAGAGAATCGACTGCCAAAAATAGGGCTTGGCAAATTTAATCAGCCGACCCATTTCGGCCACCTCCGTTTCAAACCTGTGTTTTCCTTTACGATCTGTCGCAAGGCGGCAAAAGTGCCGCCGGAATGTTTCGATTGTACCCCCGCTTTTCCCGCTTGTCAACGGAAAAGCGGGATTTTTTTGCCCCGAAAAAGCTTTGAAAATAAAAGAATGGTGCGTTATCGGGGCGCGCGCGGCGATAATCAACATTTCAAAGAAAAGTGTTGCCTGTTTTTCCCGGACAAATACACGCGCTTGGCACTTTTTGTGAAACGAGTTTTACAAATCCAATCCAAACGGAGGCATTTTATGAAAGAGAAACTCACCAAAAAACAACAGGCGTTTTGCCGGCATTTTGCGCGGACGCGCAACGGGCGGGAGGCGGCAGCCGCCGCGGGCTTTTCGGTTTTTCCCGAAACCGCCGCCGCGCGCTTACTCGGAAATCCGAACATTCAAAAGTATTTGCACGCTTTAGAGCAGGAAACCGAAGCGACCAAAGCGGAATTGATTGCCGGATACCGCCGGCTGGCGTTCGGCTCGGTTGCCGACGCGGTGCGCCTGCTGCTGACAAGCGACGGTGACGCGCCGTTAGACCCGGAAACGCTCGACTTGTTTTTGGTGTCGGAAATCAAGCGCTCGAAAGCGGGCGGCCTCGAAATTAAATTTTTCGACCGGCAAAAAGCGCTTGACCGGCTTTCGGAACTATTGGGCGGCAACACGGACGGCGCACTGCCGTTTTACGCGGCGCTCGAAGCCTCGGCAAAAGCGCTGAAAACCTATGGGGAGGCGGACGAATGAGCGGTTCGCAATTCAAAACCTTTTCGCAAAAGCAGTTGGAGCTGCTCACCTGGTGGTGCGCGCAAAGTCCCCACCGCGACCGTGACGCGATTATCTGTGACGGCGCGGTGCGCAGCGGCAAAACCGTTTGCATGTCGCTTTCGTTTGTCTTTTGGGCATTTTACCGCTTTTCGGAACAGTCGTTTGCCCTTTGCGGCAAGACGATTACGGGTCTGCGGCGCAATGTTGTAACGCCGCTTTTACCGATTTTAAAAAATCTCGGGTTTACCTTTACCGAACGGCGCGCCGCGAATGTTTTAGAAATCACTCTCCACGGGCGCACCAACCGGTTTTATTTGTTCGGCGGGCGCGACGAAAGTTCCGCCGCGCTCATTCAGGGCATGACGCTCGCGGGGGTGATGCTCGACGAAGCCGCGCTGATGCCGCGGTCGTTTTGCGAACAGGCGATTGCCCGCTGTTCGGTCGAAGGCTCGCGGCTTTGGTTCAACTGCAACCCCGAACACCCCGCCCACTGGTTTTACAAGGAATGGATTTTAAAACGCGAGGAGAAAAACTGTTTATATCTCCACTTCAAAATGGAGGACAACCCCTCGCTTTCGCCCGATATGCTCGAACGCTACCGCCACCTTTACAGCGGCGCTTTTTACCGCCGCTTTGTCGAAGGCGAATGGGTCGCGTGTGACGGGCTTGTTTACCCTTTTTTCAACGAAACCATGCTCTGCGACGCGCCGCAGGGCTTTGACCGCTTCATCGTCTCGTGTGACTACGGAACCGTCAACCCCACTTCGATGGGACTTTGGGGACGAAAAGAAGGGGTATGGTACCGCATAGACGAGTTCTACCACAGTTCAAAGCAAAAAGGCTTTCAAATGACCGACGAGGAATATTACCGTTCGCTTTGCACGCTTGTCGGCTCGAAAAAGGTGGACTGCGTGATTGTAGACCCGTCTGCGGCTTCGTTTATTGAGTGTATCCGCCGCCACGGCAAATTTCGGGTGCGGCGCGCGCAAAACGATGTGCTCGGCGGCATTCGCCGCACATCGGACGCGCTTAAAAGCGGACAAATCCGCATTTGCCGCAACTGCCCGGACATTGTTCGTGAATTTTCCCTTTACCGCTGGGACGAAAGCGCGAAATACGACGCGGTGAAAAAGGAAAACGACCACGCGATGGACGATATGCGCTATTTTGTTTCGACCGTTTTGCAGTCGCCGGCGGACGACTTCTTTGCGGTCGCGATTCCAAGAGAAAGGAGGTGCTGATTTTTGGCTTTGAGAAAAACCAAACAAAAAGCGTCTTCGCCGCAAAAACCCGCGCTCGCCGTCGGCGGCGAAAGTCCGGCACGCCCGTTCGGCGCGCTTTGGGCTTACACCCCGCCCCCGGCGGTGCAGGGCGACTTATTTTGTGCGCTTCGGGAAGCGATTCCGATTGTCGACACCGCAATTTATAAACTGATTCGGCTTACCGGCGGGTTTCAGGTGGTTTGCACAGACGCGCGGTTTCAAGGCGTGCTCGATGATTTTCTCGCGCACGTCCCCTCCGACAGCGCGGGGCGGTCGCTTCAGTCGTTTTTAGACAATTTCTTTGAACAGCTCCTTACCTACGGCACGGCGGTTGCGGAAATGCTCCCCGACGAAACCGGCGCTATACAATATCTTTACAACGCGCCGCACAAAAGCTATCTTCTGCGCCGCGGCAAAACGGATTTTCGCGTGCCCGAGGTGCTTTTGAACGACGGCCTTTCGGGGAAACCCGTCCCCTACCAAGAGAATTTTCTCACGGCGACGCTGCACCCGCGCCCCGGCGCGGTTTACGGCACTTCGCTTTTAGAGGGCCTGCCGTTTGTAAGCTCGATTCTTTTAAAAATCTATAACGCCATCGGGCAGAACTGGGAGCGCGTGGGCAACGTGCGGTTCGCGGTGACTTATAAGCCGTCGGACGACGCGCACGCCTACACAAGAGAGCGCGCCATGCAGATTGCTTCCGAATGGGGCGACGCGATGCGCAGCCGCGAAGCGAAAGATTTTGTCGCGGTCGGCGATGTGGATATTAAAGTCATCGGCGCGGACAATCAGATTTTAGACAGCGAGGTGCCGGTGCGCCAAATGCTTGAGCAAATCGTGGCGAAGCTTTCCTTGCCGCCGTTTCTTTTGGGGCTTTCGTGGTCAACGACCGAGCGCATGGCTTCGCAGCAGGCGGATATTCTCACCACGGAGCTTGAACAGTACCGCCGGATTTTAACGCCGGTCATTGACGCCGTTTGCCGAAAGCATCTGCGCGCGTTCGGCTGTACCGCGCCGCTCGAAATCCTTTGGGACGACATTACCTTAAAAGACACCGTGGACGAGGCAACCGCCCGCCATTTGGACGCGCAGACCAAAGAAATTTTGCAGTCTCTCGGCGAGACCGGAAAAGAAAAATAAGAAAGGAGGACGCCTATGCAAAAAACATTAAAAAGCAAAACAACCGACACAGGCGTAACGCCGGAAATGCTTGAAAAAATCAACCGCTACACGCAAACGCCCCTACAAGAAGACGAAGTATTTGTGTTTTCGGTGGTGCTTTGCGACAACGAGGTGGACCGCGATTTTGAACGCTTTTCGGTTGACGCGCTGAAAAAACTCGCGCCCCTGTTTGAGGGCAAAACCGCAATTAAAAATCACAGCATGGACAGCGACGACCAAAGCGCGCGCACCTTTCAAACCGAAGTCGTCACCGACCCCGAAAAGGTGACGTCGCTCGGCGAACCGTACACCTATTTAAAAGCCTACTGCTATATGCCGCGGCTTCCGAAAAACGAAGAGCTGATTGCGGAAATCGGCGCGGGCATTAAAAAAGAGGTGTCTGTCGGCTGTGCGGTTGCTTCTTGTATTTGCTCCGTTTGCGGCGCGGACGCGCGCAAAACGCCCTGCAAGCACCGCCGCGGCAAAAGCTATAACGGGCAAATCTGTCACTTTGTGCTCGAAAACCCGACCGACGCTTACGAGTGGTCGTTTGTCGCGGTTCCGGCGCAGAAAAATGCCGGCGTGACCAAAGGCTTTGAGGACTTCGGGACGCTCAAAACCCGCCTTTTCTCCGACGAGCGCGAACAGGTCGTATTAAGCAAAAAAGAGGCGCAGACAATTTCTGACTACCTCGAATCCGTCCGCGAAGACGCCGAAAACGGCAGGGCCTATCACGCCCAGCTTTGCGAAACCGCGGTCAAGGGCTTTGCGAAAGTTATGCCTACTTTAGACAACCGTGTGGCGGAGACGCTTTGCCGCGGGCTTTCGGTTGCGGATTTAAAAGCGCTCAACAAGGCGCTCGCGGCCGAAAACGAAAAAACCGCGGTTTCGCTTCGCCCGTTTCTTGCGGCGGACGAAACCAAAACGCCGCAAAACGAACAATTCAAATTTTAAACAGAAAGGATTTAAAACAATGGCTAATTTTGAAACCATCCGACTCGACAAAGGCTTATATTCTTCGCGCAAGGGGTTTACCGCCGAGCTTGAAAGCGTCGACCCTTCCGAAAACTACAAAGGCACGGCGCTTGAAGGCTTGGACGCTTTTGAACGCCAGCTTAAACGCTTCGACATTAAAATCCACGGGGCGGCAAGCGACTGCGTGGAAAAATTCTTCCAGACTTCCGACAGCGCGGCGCTGTTCCCGGAATATGTCGCGCGCGCCGTCCGCAAAGGGCAGGAAGAAGCCGACCTTTTGCCGTATATCGTCGCTTGCAAAACCGACATCAACGGCATGGACTATCGCACGATTGCTTCCGTGCCGACCGAATCCGAAAAAGAATTGCAGGAAACCGAAGAGGGTACAACGATTCCCGAAACCAACGTCCACACCCAGGAAAATCTGGTACAGCTGAAAAAGCGCGGCAGAATGCTGGTTGCGTCTTACGAAGCTTTGCGCTTCCAGAGACTTGACCTGTTCACGGTAACGCTTCGCCAAATCGGCGCCTACATTGCGCGCACGCAGCTGAAAGACGCGGTCAGCGTCCTCGAAAAGGGCGACGGCAACAGCAACGAAGCGCCGGTTGTCGACATGGCGGGCGAAGCGCTTACCTATAACGATTTGGTCGATTTCTGGAACACCTTTGACCCCTATCAGCTCAACACGATGATTGCCTCCCCCGACATGGCGGCGGCCATTCTGAAACTTTCCGAAATGCGTGACGGCACGGCGGGTCTTTCGTTCCACGGCACCGGCAAAATCGTCACCCCGCTCGGCGCAAATCTCTTGAAGAGCAGCGCTGTTCCGGCGGGCAAGCTTATCGGTCTTGACAAAACCTGCGCGCTCGAAATGGTCCAGGCGGGCGGCATTATGACCGAATACGACAAGCTGATTGACCGTCAGTTAGAGCGCGCCGCAATCACCCAGATTTCCGGCTTCGCGAAAATTTACACCGACGCGGCAAAGGTGCTCGCGTAAGGAGGCCGCTTTATGATTGATGTGGTTGCCGTTTGCACCCATCTTCGCCGCTTTTCGGGGCTCGAACTCGACACGCTCGACGAGGCGATGCCCATAGCGGCGGTGGCGTGCGCCGAATATTCCGAACGCCTCAAAGCCCCCGAATACGCCGACGAACCCGCGGTGATTGACACGCTCGCGTGCGTTTGCCTTTACAGGCTTCGCCTGCGGGCTTCCGAAACGCTGAACGGCGAGACTTCCTACAAAGCCGGTGACGTTTCCGCCTCACTTGACCCGACGGCGGCGCTCGAAAGCGCCAAGCGGTTACAGGACAACGCGC
Organism: Candidatus Fimenecus excrementavium; assembly: GCA_018712805.1. Classification (GTDB taxonomy): domain Bacteria; phylum Bacillota; class Clostridia; order Oscillospirales; family Acutalibacteraceae; genus Fimenecus; species Fimenecus excrementavium. The sequence goes on from DVGI01000035.1 coordinate 24,069, forward strand.
TTACAACCGCAGCACGCTTCTTTCGTGACGACGATTTTGTTTTCGAGCAGGTCGGCGCATGAACGGGGTATTTCAAAAATACGGCCGCAGTGTCTTTCTTTCGGACGAGGGCTGGAACTCGCCGGTTTTCCGCGCGTTTTTACAGCCGCTGCGCTACAAAAACAAAATGTATTTGGAAGGCGCTTACACCGAAATCGGGCGTGACACAAGCGGGCTTTACTTATATATCGGGCCGCACGACCACGACGTGACGAAGCTTTCGAGAAAAGCGCGGATTACCGACGCCGACGGAAAAGCTTATCTCATTCAGCGTGCGGAAAAAATCTTAAAAGGCGACAAGCCCTATTATTTTTGGGCGGTCGTGAAAGAAGTTTGTGAGGTGAAATAAATGCTTGCAGCAAGCGGACATTTACAGCAGCTTGTCAGCGATTTTACGGCGGACGAAGCCTTTTCGGACATCACCTTTACGCTGGCTTATGAGAACGACATCAAGCCTTACCCTGTCGACAAGCCGATTGTTGCGTTCACGACGGACAAGACCACCATCGGCGAACAGCTGACAATTTACAACCAGGACGGTTCGCAGGTGCTTTCCAAAAACCGCATTGCCGACACGGTAATTAAAACGTCGATTTTCGTGCCGTATGAATCCGGCGCGCTCACGTGTTTTGAAATTTTCGACCGTGTGTTCACAAAGCTGTTGTTTTCGTCGTCGATGAAAATCGTTTCGAGCCACTGTTACAACAGCAGTTATGTGCGCGACTGCGGTGCGCTGGTGCTGACCGCGGACTTCACGATTCGCTCCACCGAAAAAAGCTGAGCACGGGCCGCCGTGCAGCGAATCGCGTAGGTAGTGTGCGATTGTCTTTACTGTGTAAGGCCGGTATCGACCTCGCGGAAACAGCGTGGAGTAATCTTTTCCTTGCAAGGCCGGTATCGGCTTCTGATATCAAGCAATAAATGTTTCGCCCGCCTTTTCAAAGGCGGCAGATTCCAAAGACAGGGTCTTTGGTCGCTCCGCGCACGGAGCGAAAACTCTTTTTTTGATAAGCGCAGGAAGGTCGCCAAAACAGTCCGGGGGACTGTTTTGGCGTGGGGAACCCTCGCCGGGGGTTCCCCGAATCGCGCAGGCAGCGCGATTTTATCTTGATTCTTTTAGCCCGATATCTGCTCACTTGTATTGTAGGACAAAACAGCTCCCGGTATCTTATTACGGATACCGGGAGTTGTTTTTTGATTTTTTGTAGTTAAATTTTAACTGCTCGTGTTATAAAGCAAGTTTTTCGGGTTGCTTTCGGTGGCACTTTAGCCGCGCGGAAAGCTGTTTTGATTATTTCTCTTCAAAGAACGCCTTGAACGCGCGGTAAGCCATATAGACGTCGAGCTTTGAAACCACTTCAAACGGCGAGTGCATCGAAAGCACCGGCACGCCGAGGTCCACAACGTCCATATTCAGCGACGCGAGATACATCGCGACGGTTCCGCCGCCGCCGGCGTCGACTTTGCCGAGTTCACAGCACTGCCAAACCACGCCTTCGCGGTCAAGCAGGCGGCGCACTTCGCCCATGAATTCCGCGGACGCATCGGACGTGCCGCCCTTGCCGCGGGAGCCGGTGTATTTCATAATCGCGACGCCGTTGTTGATAAACGACGCGTTCATGCGCTCGGAAACGTCCGGGAATGTCGGGTCAAACGCCGCGTTGACGTCCGCCGACAGGCAGCGGGTATGTGAAAGCACGGTGTGGTAATCTTCCCCGGCGGATTTCGCGAGGTCCGCGATGAAATAACGAAGATAAGAAGAATTTAAGCCGGTGTTGCCTTCGGAGCCGATTTCCTCTTTATCCGTAAGGCAGGTGACGAGCGTGTAATCCGGGTCCTTGACGGCGAAAATCGCTTCCGCTGCCGGATACGCGCAGACGCGGTCATCGTGCCCGTAAGCGCCGATCATGCTGCGGTCCAAACCGATGTCGCGCGCCGGGAATGCGGGCACGGCTTCGAGTTCGGCGCTTAAGAAATCGCTCTCGGTCACGCCGTATTTCTCGAACAGAATCTGCAAAATATTCAGTTTCACTTTTTCGCTGCCCTCGTCGGCGCAGAACGGACGGCTGCCGACCAGCACGTTCAATTCTTCGCCGCGGACACCGTCGGAAAGCGTCCGTTTCATCTGCTCGGCCGCCAAATGCGGTAGCAAATCGGTGACGACAAACTGCGGGTCGCCGGCGTCTTCGCCGATGTTGACTTTGACGCTTTCGCCGTCTTTCTTAATCATCACGCCGTGCAGCGACAGCGGAATGCAGGTCCACTGGTATTTTTTAATTCCGCCGTAGTAATGGGTTTTGAACAATGCCATTGCAGAGTCCTCATACAGCGGGTTGGGTTTTAAGTCCAGGCGCGGGGAATCGATATGCGCCGCGGAAAGGCGCACGCCCTCGCGCAGCGGTTTTTTACCCATGACGGCGAGCACAATCGCTTTGCCGCGGTTGTTGTAAAAAACTTTGTCGCCGGGGACATATTTTTTGTCGCGGTCATATTCGGTAAAGCCCAGTGCTCTTGCCGTTTCTTCCATATAGGTCACGGCTTCGCGCTCGGTTTTCGCGGCGTTTAAGAACGCTTTATAGCCTTCGCAAAACCGGTCGGCGTTTGCGACTTCTTCGGCGTTCACAACTTCGCACGCGTGTTTCGGTTGATAAAATAATTTTTCTTTGAGGCGTTCAACCTCGGTCTTTTCAGACATCTTCTGTCAGCTCCTTTTCATAGAGATTGCTGTAAATGTCCATGGCTTTTAAAACCTTGTGGACATAATGGTTTGTATCTTTGGTCGGAATCACGTCGAGCGTGACGCCGTTTTCGGAATAATCGGGGTTTTGCAGCCAGCGGTTCACCTGCCCGCGCCCGGCGTGATAAGCCGCGGCGGCGGTTTTCGGGTCGTTGCCGAATTCTTCCAAAAGCAGGCTGTAAAACAGCGCGCCGTATTCGACCGAAACGTCGGGGTCGTGGAGCGCTTCTTTCGAATAGGTTTCGCCGGTTTTGGTTTGAAGCCACTCGAATGTTTCGGGCGTAATCTGCGTAAGCCCGAGCGCGCCCGCGTCGGAAACCGCGTCCGGGTCAAAGCCGCTTTCGGTATGTATTACCGCATACATCAGCGCCCGCGGGACGTCGTATTCGTCGGCATATTTGTCGATTTCAAAGCTGTAATCCATTGGGTAAACGGCTTTGTAGATGGTGTTCATGCTGAAAAATACGGCAACGCCGATTACGAGCGCGAACACGAGCACCAGCAAGCCGAATTTTGCCCATGCTTTTTGTTTTCGTTTGTTCATAACGGGAAAATCCTCTGTATTTCTTCTTCCAAATCGTAGGGCGGATAATTGCGCAAAACGCAGTCGCAATGTTCGGTGAAAAACGATTCGGGCTTTTGGGAACGAATGCGAAACAGCGCTTCTTCTCTTGTCAGCCCGTCGCGCGCCATGACACGGGAAAGGCGCACTTCTTCCGGCGCAATCACGCCGACCGTTCGGTCGCAAAGCGCGTTTTCACCGCTTTCAAACAAGGCTATCGCTTCTATTATAACCCATTTTGCCCCGGATTCAAGCAAGGTTTGCAAGTTTTGGCGGATTTTTTCGGTCACCGCCGGGTGCACCGCGTCGTTAAGCTGTTTGGTGCGTTCGGGTGAAGAAAAAGCAATCGCCGCGAGGGCTTTTTTGTCGAGCTCCCCTGTTGTAGTTAAAATTTGACTGCCGAAGATTTCGGCAAGTTTTTCTAAAAGCGGGCCGCCGGGGACATAAAGGGATTTTGCGACGGCGTCCGCGTCGATATGGGTATAGCCGCGTTTGCGCAAGCTTGCGCAGACTGTACTTTTTCCGGCGCCGATTTGGCCGGTAATCCCGATAATCTCCATATATATCTCCTTTTGTGGCACGCGGCGGGGCTGCCTACGCGAATTCGGTGTGCCCGGCGGCACCGGGGAACCCCCGGCGAGGGTTCCCCACGCCAAAACATTCCACCGGAATCTTTTGGCTCCCCTCCTGCGCTTTTTCGCCGGAAAAGAATTTCGCCCTGTGCGCAGGGCGACCAAAGACCCTGTCTTTGGAATCTGCCACCTTTGAAAAGGTGGACGAAACTTTAAATATTATCGTTATCTGCTTCTACAATTTTAAATCCGGCGGCGCGGATTAGGCGGTTATACACCGCAAGCCCGACCCCCGAAAGCGCCGGACAGCGGGCATACACGGTGTTCGCCCCCTGCTCGTCCAATTCGCGAAGCGCGTCAAACAGGCGGTTCGCCTGCGAAAGGCCGTCGTCTTCGCGCCCATAAGTCACGGCGTGGGGGAAATACTTTTCCTCCCCCGCAAAACACAGCACGAACGCGTCTTTTTCTTTGGTTTCCACGAAACGGCGGAATTCTTCAAAGCTCCCTTTGACGATCGTGATGTCGGCGCGCGGGGCATAGTGTTTATATTTCATCCCGGGCGAGGCGGCGCGCACGCCCTCCGCCAATTTGTGCAAAACAGCGTCGTCCACATCGACTTCGCCGAGCAGTGCGCGCAGCTGTTCGACGGTAATCCCGCCCGGACGCAGCACGCGCGGGCGCGCGGTTGCCAACGTAATGACGGTGGATTCCACGCCGACGGCGCTGCTGCCGCCGTCCAAGATCAGCGGGATTCTGTCATGCATATCCTCTAACACATATTTCGCGTTGGTGGGGCTCGGGCTGCCGGAAAGGTTCGCGCTCGGCGCGGCAAGCGGCACGCCCGCGGCTTCAATCACGGCGTGCGCGACGGGGTGTGACGGCATACGCACGGCGACGGTGGGCAGTCCTGCGGAAACCGCGTCGGGGATTTTCTCGCTTTTCGGCAAAATCATCGTCAGCGGACCCGGCCAGAACGCCGCCGCCAATTTTTTAGCGGCTTTTGGCACTTCGGCGACCAAATCCGAAAGCGTTTCGACTTTCGCGATATGCACAATCAGCGGGTTATCCTGCGGCCGGCCTTTGGCTTTAAAAATTTTCGACACCGCGTTTCCGTCATAGGCGTTGGCGGCAAGGCCGTAGACCGTTTCGGTCGGAATCGCGACGACCTCGCCCGCGCGAAGCAGTTCGCCGGCTTTTTCGATCGCTTCTGTATTCAATTCATGTTCACCCGCAAAGGCGGGCAGCACTTCCGTTTTCATTTCGGTCTTTCCTTTTGGAAAATTATTTTATCCGACCAAAGCGCGAATGGCAAAATAGCCGATCACGATGGCGCCGAGCACGATGCGGTACCAGCCGAACACTTTGAAGTCGTGCTTTTTGATATAGCCCATTAAGAATTTGATGATAAACACGGAAACCACAAACGCGACGACCATGCCGACGAGCAAAATTGCGATTTCCATACCGGTATAGTCAAAGCCGTATTTGACGAGTTTCAATGCGCTCGCGCCGAACATAACCGGCACCGCCAAGAAGAAGGTATATTCCGCGGCGACAGTGCGCGAAACGCCGAGCGCCAATGCGCCGACGATTGTTGCGCCCGAGCGGGAAGTGCCGGGGAACACGGCGGCGATTAACTGGAACAGGCCGATATAAAACGCAATCGGATAGGTGATTTCGGCAATGGAGTTGATTTTCGGTGTTTTCTTTTTGTTCTGATTTTCGACGATGATGAACACGATACCGACCAAAATCAGCATAATCGAAACGGTCTGCCAATTATAAAACCACTCGTTGAGTTTTTCGTCGAGCAAAAGGCCGACGACCGCCGCCGGAATGCACGACACGATGACTTTAAACCACATTGAGAAAATCGGTTTTTTGATTTCCAGCTTTTTCTCTTTCCAGCCGAACGGCCAAAGCTTTTTCCAGAACATGACCACAACGGCGAGAATCGCGCCGAGCTGAATGACGACTAAAAACATTTCTTTAAATTCCGGCGTGACGTTCAGGCGGATAAATTCATCGACCAAAATCATGTGGCCGGTACTGCTGATCGGCAGCCACTCGGTGACGCCCTCGACGATGCCGAGAATAATCGCTTTTAAAATTTCTAACATAGGTTTTTCCTCCACAGGTTTTCTTATGTTTTTCGGTTACCTTTAAGTATACCAAATATTATGCAGAAAAGAAACCTCTAATGTAAAATTTGTGGCGCGTGCCAACGCGCGGTGAATTCGAGTAGGCAGTACGCGATTATCTTTATATTCTCAACCCGGAATCTGCTCACTTTAATTTGGGGGCACAGGCTCGTGCCAACGCGCTGTGAATCGCGGCTTTTACTTTGTAATAAAAACAGCCCGGTCCTCCCGACATCGACTTTGCGCAAATCGCAAAAAAATAAATTGCAACAACATTTAACGTTTCGCCCGCCTTTTCAAAGGCGGTGGAATCCAAAGACAGCGTCTTTGGTCGCTCCGCGCACGGAGCGAAATCTCTTTCTTTACATAAGCGCAGGAGGGGAGCAAAAATATTCCGGTGGAATATTTTTGTGTGGGGAACCCTCGCCGGGGGTTCCCCTGCGCGGGCTGCCGCGCCCGCGCGTAAGATTACAGCAAAGCTGCTACCGGGTCGGGAAAAAACGGAAAAAAAAGGGCTGGCTGCCGGGTCTGTTCCGCAGTATCGTCAGCAAGGCAAAGGACTTCCTTCAAAACCTAATCCGTGAACACGATATGCCGCCGAAGCCTGTCCTTGAGATAGATATGGCAGAGTTCCGCACCATGCAAAAGCTGATGATAAAGGCGCAGGATAAGGCGAAAAAAATCCGGCATTTGCAGGATACGGTACTTCCGAAGCTGAAACAGCAGCTCGCCGACACAAAGGGGATTTTCAAAGGTAAGGAGCGCAAGGCGCTCACAGAGCAGATACAGCGGACAGAAAATGAAATCGCTGAAAAGCTGGATAAACTGCCCGATGTTCTGAAA
>DVGI01000036.1 GCA_018712805.1 Candidatus Fimenecus excrementavium
TATTAAAATTACGGACCATTCCGGCAAGAACATGCTTAATATGCATATTGCAGAGAATTTCACGCGCTTCCCCGGAAAACAAATTTTCTTTCTCGAACAAATCCCGCATTAAAACATATCGCTTGCTGATAATTTCAAAATAATCCGGCAAGAACTTCTGCGTCAGTGCGTCTTTCGACAACTTAATATAATGATAATACGTTCCGTCTAACACGGAAAGTTTTTGGATTTGGTCCCAAATTTTGCAGTTGAACATATAGTCCTCTATCAAGGTCTGTTGTTCAAACACAACGCCGGTTGACCGATAAAAATCCGTTCGATATAACTTGTTACAAGTAAAAGCAAAAAGTCGACTGCAATCGAGTTTCGCAGCCCACAAAATAATATCTTTCCGATCGGAAACGACTGCATTTTCCCCGGTTTGGTCCAGCGTTTGCACAACCAAATTGCCGTCATCGTCTAAAGAATCATGAAAAAAGCCACTGACAACTACATCGGCCTTCGCAGACGCTTGATACATTTTCTCAAACATATCCGGTTCACACCAATCGTCGGAATCCACGAACCCGATATATGCACCCTGCGCTTGCGCGGCACCAGTATTGCGAGCGGCACTTAACCCTTCATTTATATCTTTCGGCAAAAGTCGAACACGACTGTCTTTTTGAACATATTGGGAAATGACCTGACGGGTGGCATCTTTGCTGCCATCGTCCACAACCAAAATTTCAATGTTTTTCAACGTCTGCCCAAGCAGGCTGTCAAGCGTTTTGCCAACCGTTTTTTCCGCATTGTAAGCCGGAACAATAACACTAACAGCAATTGACATAGAAGCTCCTCCAAAATTTTACACCGGAACCGACACAAGGAAAGCATGTCCCCTTCTTCGCCCGGGTTGCAACATGGCGTAATCATCGCATTATATTAGGGTAATCATAACACAACGGCCCCAATATGTCAAATTTTCAGGAGCGAAAAACGAGTCATAGAAAGCGGCGCAAAATCGTTGAATTTGCCCGGTTTATAAAGGGTTGAGGTTTCAAATTGCGTAAATTTTTCAGAATTTGCCGTTTTAAGAAATTTTCTATACATAAAAAGAGAGAAAAGCAATTGCTTTTCTCTCTTTTCGTTGCACTTATATCTTTGCCTTTTTATTTAGATTGCAGGGAAAGGTTGTTGTTGGCCGGAGATAATTTCGCGGCACTCGACCTGTTTGCATCTGTTTTCTTTTTTGCGGACTTTTTGGTCAGTTTATTAAAAATCAAGTTGTAAAGCTTAATAATATTGCCGACGACGACCGCGGCGATGATACTGCCTTCGCGGACGCCTTGCAGTTTGCCGGTTGTAATAAAGCTGATGACTGCCGCTGCGACGATATAAAGTACATCAAACAGGATTTTAATATTTTCATACCGTTTGCCGGAAACTTCGCTTATGGCGCGGTTCATTGCTTCGCCCGGGAGCATGGCAACGCCGCCTTTGAACTGAATCCAAATTCCGAGTGCCAAAACGAAGCAACCCAAAGCCATCCAAAAGAACTGGGCAAGATACGTGTTCGGCTGAATGCCGTCAATCAGCTTGCAGGAGAAGTCGGTCATATAACCGTAGACAAGCGCCAGAACTGCTTGAATGATAATTTCGACCGGTTTGCATTTCTTGCGAAGCAAAATCACCTGTACAGCAACCTGGAGCAAACTCCAAATATTCAGCCACCAGCCAAAAGTTAAAGCGTGGTTGACAATCGACACCGAGTAAGGCACCGCCGCAACCGGTGAAGTGCCGAGTCCCGCTTTTGTGGACAGCGCCACACCCATAGAGGCGATAAACAGCCCCACCAAAAATAACGCGTAATTCTTAATTGTTTGTTGCATTGTTTGCTTCATATTTTCTATTCGCCTTCCTACATAAAATTTACCAAATTACATTTTTTCAGTATTTAAAGACCTCTTTTGTTGGGAAAGTACTTTTTCACACAAAAAGAAAACACCGTTGCAAAACAACAGTGTTTTCGTTACATTGCACCATTTAAAATTGAATGCGGTTCACGTAATGAAACAGAGAAAAAGGATTGGCGGAGAAACTTAAAAGTTCCCCACGCAAAATACTGAGATTGCTTATTATTTCACGCTGTTTTATGCACAATGTCAGGGGGATATGTCTATAAAAGCTCAACCCGTGTAGGCATCTTCCGCGCAGTTTCGGAAGTTCTGTTTAGAAAGCCATTCCTCTTCTTGTGCATTTTCGGGGATGTCGATGCGTTCGATTATAATAATTGCCGGTTAAAACAACAAGGGCAAGCCCACAGGCTTGCCCTTTAAATCATGTTATTTATCTTTCGTCTTTACGGCAAGGAACATGTGCATAGTTTGTATACTGCAAGCCTAAAAACATACGCATAACTTGACTTTAACAAAACCCAAATGATGTCGCTCTTCTTCGTCAGTGAAACGTCTTTTCGACTAAATCAACATATTCTTTATAGGCCGGATAATCTTTTAGTTCCGAAAGGCATTCGGCAATACTTTTGTAGTACCAATACTGCTGATTTTTATCTTTTTGATTAAATCTTTGCCATAGTTCATCGCCGATTGCATTGTAATCACGATAAATAGCGCGCATATTGGAGAGTTTATCACCGAGTGTAATCATCTTTACGTCAATCGGCGCGGTTTGAAGATGATCAAGGGTTTCCTGTTTACGAATTTTCCATGTGGATTCTGCGGGTTTGCCTTCACGTTTATTTTCGCTTTCAGAAGCCACCAACGCTGCAACACGCGCACCAAACAAGTCTTCAATCTGATCAACGGTGGTGTCAGTATCTTCTACAACATCGTGGAGCACCGCACCCGCAATAATTTCATCGTCAGTCGTTATAGTCCCGACAATAGCTGCCGCTTCCAAGGGGTGCAAGATATAGGGATTTTCTGTACCTTTACGACATTGTGATTTGTGAGCTTTTGTTGCAAATATAATTGCTTTATCCAAAACAGCTCCCATATTTACCTCCCATTGCTCGCGAAACTTAACTTATAAAACAAGGATCAAATCCAAAGACCGATTGCAGCATCAATTACACTTTCAGCAGTGAAAAATAAATATGCCGGGCCTTCAATTTGCGTTTTAGCACTAAAAAAGCAAATTATTTAGCGATCAGTCTCGCTGCGTTTTCATAGTGGGGAACAGCAAGACGTCGCGGATAGCGAGCGAATCGGTTAAGAGCATGACCATACGGTCAATGCCGAAACCGATGCCGCCGGTCGGGGGCATACCGAGTTCCAGAGCATAGAGGAAATCTTCGTCGGTATGGTTCGCTTCCTCGTCGCCCTGGGCAAACAATTCTTCCTGCGCGGCAAAGCGGGCACGCTGGTCAATGGGATCATTCAGCTCAGAATATGCATTCGCCATTTCCCAGCCGTTCATAAAGAATTCAAAACGCTCGACGTAGTCGGGATTTTCCGGCTTTTTCTTGGTCAGCGGGGAAATTTCAATCGGGTGGTCCATGACGAACGTCGGCTGCACCAAATGCTCTTCAACAAACTCTTCAAAGAACAGGTTTAAAATATCGCCTTTTTTGTGGCGCGCTTCATATTCCACATGGTGCGCATCTGCCGCGGCACGCGCCTCTTCGAGCGTGTGGATTTCGTTAAAGTCCACACCGGCATACTGCTTGACCGCGTCAAGCATGGTAATTCTGGCAAACGGCTTGCCGAGGTCGATTTCCACGCCGTTATAGGTAATCACGGTTGTGCCGAGCACTTCTTGCGCGATGTGGCGATAAAGGTTTTCGGTCAAATCCATCATGCCGTGATAATCGGTATAAGCTTGATAGAGTTCCATCAGCGTAAATTCCGGGCTATGGCGGGTGTCAAGACCCTCGTTGCGGAACACGCGGCCGATTTCATAGACGCGCTCGAGACCGCCTACAATCAAACGTTTGAGGTAAAGTTCCAACGAAATACGCAGTTTGAAATCTTCGTCAAGCGCATTGAAATGGGTCACGAACGGACGCGCCGCCGCACCGCCGGCATTGGCTACGAGCATCGGGGTTTCAACCTCCATAAAGCCCTGGCCGTCCAAATAGGTGCGAATGGCACGAATGATTTTGGAACGCTTGATAAAGGTATCGCGCGAATCCTGGTTCATAATCAAATCGACATAGCGCTGACGATAGCGCATATCGGTATTAGTAAGGCCGTGGAATTTTTCCGGAAGCACTTGCAGGCTTTTGGACAACAGCGTAACTTCGGAGGCGTGAATGGAGATTTCACCGGTTTTGGTTTTGAAAACTTCACCTTTGATGCCGATAATATCGCCGATATCGAGTTTCTTAAACGCTTTATACGGTTCTTCACCGATGCTGTCGCGCGCAACATAAGACTGGATATTGCCTTTTAAATCCAGAATGTTGCAGAAAGACGCTTTGCCCATAACGCGTTTGGACATCATACGCCCGGCGACCGAAACGGTTTTGCCTTCGAGCGTCTCAAAATTTTCTTTCACGTCGGTGCTGTGGTGGGTCACGTCATATTTGGTGATTTTAAACGGGTCATGTCCCGCTTCCTGCATCGCCTGTAATTTTTCCAGACGGATTTTATGCTGTTCACTGACATCCTGCTGCGGCTGCTGTGCAGGATTGTTCCGAGTTTCCTCTGCCATGTTTTCACTTCCTAAAAACCGGGCGCAAACGAGCCCGGTCAAAATTCTTGTTTATTTATCGATTGCTACAATCTTAAATTCCAACGCGCCGATGGGGGCTTCGACGACGACCTTCTCCCCTACCTTGTGGCCGAGCAGCGCTTTGCCGACCGGGGATTCATCAGAGATTTTGCCCTCGTCGGGGTTTGCCTGGGCGAAGCCGACAATCTTATATTCAAATTTCTGTTTTTTGCTGTTGGTAATGGTTACTTTAGAACCGATGTGCACAACTTCGGTGCCGAGGGCATCTTCATCGAAAACCTTGGCGTTTTTTATCATGGTTTCGATTTCGTTGATGCGCGCTTCCAGTTTTGCCTGGTCGCTCATCGCCTCATCGTATTCCGCATTTTCGGACAAGTCGCCGAAGCTTCTTGCAACCTTAATTTTTTCGGCGGCTTCTTTTCTGCCGACGGTTTTTAAGGTTTCCAATTCCTGTTCTAATTCCTTCAGACCTTCAGCGGTCAACAGGGTTTCCTGTAACATATTTGCATATGCTCCTTTCGGTAATTTACATTTACACGGATAAATATTATAAAATAATCCGGCGGTTCTGTCAATAGATTGCGTCGGTTTTTATCGGTAAAAATCGGTCATAAGTCAGGGTCTCGATTTCCTTAACATTGCAAAGCTCATAAAGCGCGGCGGCAAACAAAAGCGGGTCTGTGCCCGCCGGACGGCGCATCTCGATTTCGGGCGGCAAAAGCACGGTGTTGCTGGCAAGGATTGCGTTGCCCCCCTGCCGCATGCGCACGGTACCTTGCCGCTCGCCCTCGATATTTTGAAACGGTGCAAATACATAGTCGCAAGATTGCATTGCCGTGGGATTATTCGAAACAACCGGCGCCACGCCCCAGGCTTTTACAAGCATTTCGCACGCCGCGTCATATTTTTCCGGCATTTCTGTAAACACGCGAATGGTTTTTGCATAGGGAATGAAGTGCTCAACACCATGCTGTAAGCGCGCCTTTGGGTCGACGATGCCGATAGTCCGTGTTCGCGGGTCATCTTCGGCACGCTTTAAAAGTCCTATCGATGAATTTAAAAACACGGTCAGCGGAAAAACAGACGGTCTATAAAGCTTTACGGGGCACCTTTCGGGGAGTTCCGTCCCCTCGACGGGAATCACCCGGCGCAGACACATTTCGGGCACAGCGGAAAAATCGACTTCACCGTGTTTTTCCGCGTAAAGCGTCAATGTATAAAAAAATGCGCCGCCGCGCACGGCGACACGGGAAAGCAGCGGCATTTCCTTTTTTCGTCGCCGGAAACAGAAAAATCGTCTATTTTCCGCCTGTCTCACGATATTTAAAACGGTAAACATAAAAACACCCCACATACCTCATAAGTATGTGGGGTGACAAGCTAAAAATGCCTTTATTCTTCGCCGGTTTCACCGGTCAGCATGGTGTAGGCTTTTTGGAACTGGTCATCTTCCGCCTGACTTAAAAGCGGCAAAATCGTCTGCTTTTCGTCGGAAAGCGCCACTTCCACATCCGGCGTCAGGCCAACTTGGTTATAGCTTTCGCTGACATATGGTTTGATGACCGCCATGGTTAAGACAATTGCGCCGCCGTCGCTTAACGGGAACGCCTGCTGCATAGTGCCGTTGCCGGCAGTTTTCTGACCGACCAACTGCGCCTTGCCGTAGTCACGCAAGTCACAGGCAAAAAGTTCCGCAGGGCCTGCGGTTTCGCCGTTGACAAGCACAAGCATCGGCATAGAAACACTGTCCGCATCGGCGGTAAAAGTCTGTTTTTCGGTGCCGTCTTTCGCAAGCGCGGTTGCAAGTGCACCGCTGCCCTCATTGGCAACGGGGACAAGCACATCAAGCGTTGTTGCGGCATATTCAATCGTGCCTGCAGAAGTACCGCGGACGTCAAACACCAAACTGGTTGCGCCTTGGTTGGAAAGATTTTCGACCGCTTTTTTGAGTTGGTCCGCTGTTGTGGCGTAAAACTCGGTAATTTTGATATAGCCGACAGTTCCGTTCAAATTGGAATACACCGACTGTGCCGTATAGCCTTTTACAACGCTGACGGTTTTGCTTGCACCGTCACGCTCAAAGGTGATTGTAACGGTTGAAAGCTGGTCGCCGGTCAGTTGTTCGAGCAAATCGGAATAATTATAAGCGGTAACTTTTTCTTCATTGATAACCGTGATTTTATCACCTTTTTGCAAGCCGCTCAACGCCGCCGGAGAATTTTCGGAAATCTCCGCCACGTAAATCGCCATATCCTGCGGATTAAAGAACGGAATGATACCGATACCGACCTTTTTGCCGTTCAGTTCGTCCTGATAAACGGCATATTCGGAAGCGGTCATGTAGTAGCTGTACGGGTCGCCCAAGCCGTCGGCATAGCCCGCGGAAAGGTCCGCGTTTAAAAGGCTGTCGTTGATTTCGCCGTAATAGTTATTGCGGACAATGTCGTCAAGCTCCGACACCGAGGAATAGAGCTTGGAACGGCTCGGTAAATCTTTAATGATGGAATTATACATACGCATGGCGACCGCCATGGTCACGGCAACCGTAGCCGCAATGGAAACGAAAATCAGCGCGAGCGTTAAGCCCAGTGAAATTTTCTTATTCATTGTGAACGCCTTTCTGTTTCAGTTTCAGTGGAATTTCAAATCAGGGCAGCCACGGCGAGGGATTGACACGCGTGCCGTTGACCCAAACTTCAAAGTGCAAATGCGCGCCCGCGTGGGGGTTGGAAGCCGTCGGTTTCGGGGAAACGTTCCCTGTGTTACCGACATAAGCAATGACTTGACCTTGTTGAACCTTGTCCCCTTCAGAAACAATCATCCGACTGCAATGTGCATAGCGCGTATAAACACCGTTGCCGTGGTTGATATAGACGTTGTTGCCCCAGCTGTAATGATATTCTGCCGAATAGACAACGCCGTCTGCCGCCGCGCGGATTTCTTTGCCGTATGTATTGCCGGTCGCGCCGCGCGTAATAAAGTCTATCCCCTTATGGTTCGCGTAGCCGTACCAACCGGCGGAAATTGTGACATTGGAATATTGCAGCGGGCAAATCATGCCTTTGGAGGAAACCGGATAGTTGCCGATGGAGGAACTGCCGCCGCTGCTGCCGCCGGAAATGGAGCCGCTGCCGCTGACCATCTCTTTAGCCTTTTCCCTATCATATTCTTCTTTGGCATCATTCAGCATTTGCTCAAGCTTATCGCTGTATGCCGCTTGATTCAGTTTTTTCTGTTCCGCTTCATTTTCTTTGCTGGTCTGCAGATTGCGTGCTTTTTGCACCTCGTTGCGGTCGGCTGCAATTGCGTCGCGCTCCGTTTTCACTGTATTCTGCTTTTCTTCAACTGCCGCTTTATCCGCGTCGAGTTTTTCTTTGGTTTGGTTCAGTTCATCGATGTCTTCTTGCAAACCGGAGACCAAAGATGCATCATGTTCGGAAATTTGCTTAACAAGCTCCAAGCGCGTCAAAAAGTCTTCAAAATCCCCGGCACCGAGCAAAATTTCTAAAACAGAGGTTTCTCCTGCCATATAATTGGCACACAGCCGTTCACTCAAAAGCTCGTATGTACCGCTGATTTCTTCTTCCAACTCTTTTTGTCTGTTTTCAGCATCGTCAATTTGAGTTTGAAGCGTATTGATTTCTTCCTGATATTGGTTGATGATTTTGTTCTTATCCGCAATTTGCTGATTTAGTTTTGCAATCTCTTTATTAATGACATCCAAATCCGCCTGAATTTCAGCCAACTGCGCAGCATACTCGTCTTCCGTGCTTTGACTGTCCTCAAGCTGACCGGAGTATTTATCAATATCGTCTTGAATATCGTCAAGGCTTCTTGCAAAAGCAGAGAAAGAGGTTGCGGAAAGCAACAGCGCGCACACGGTGCAGACGCAGACAATTCGGTTAAAAAGCTGTTTACTCATTGCTGACCACGCTCCCTTGTTCTTTCAGATATTTGCTCATGGAAATCATACTGCCGAAGCCGCCGGTGAACACGCCAATGCCGGCAAACACGCCGAAGATTTGCAGCGCATAAGAACGGAACGGCACAAGTGCAAAGCCGAGCGCATCGAGCACGTCTTTAAACGAAACCGCCGCGAGCTCGTAAAGCCCCCACAGCGCCAAAAGCGAAATCACGCTTGAAATAATGCCGATCAGCACGCCTTCGATTAAGAACGGCCAGCGGATAAACCAGTTGGTAGCACCGACCGCTTTCATAATATTGATTTCCAACTTGCGGCTGAACATCGTAATTCGAATGGTGTTGGCGATGATAAACAATGCGACCAGGAACAGCATAACAACCAGACCGACGCTGACAATCGTGACTGCGTGGCGCACCGACATCAGCTTACTTGCCAAGTCGCTGTTTTCACGGACGGAATCGACATTGGCAATGCCTTTAATTTGGGAAACGGTCTGAGAAAACTGGCTTAAATCTTTTAAGGTGACGCGGTAAGCGTCGGGCAGCGGGTTTTCGGTTAAGCCCTCAAAAATGGCGCTGTCGCCGCCGAGTTCTTCAATTTGCTCTTTGAGTGCATCTTCTTTCGGAATAAACTCACAGGTCTCAATGTTACTGAGCTTTTGCAGTTCTAAGCCGACAGTGGATGTTGTAAGGTCGTCGGAGCCTTTCGTGACATAAACCATAACGACGTTTTGCGCTTCGACTTTGTCGAGCAACGCGTTAATGTTAAAATACGCCATCGCGCCGACGCCGATAATCACAAGACAGGCAAGCAAAACCGTAACGGACGCGAGCGACATCAGTCGATTGACCCAAATGTTACGGAAGCCCTCATGGGTCAGGTATTTTAAACTTGAACCTTTCATTTTGCGTCACCTCCGTTTGAGGTTTCGTCCGAAGAAAGGTAAGCTGAATAGTCAAGTGTATCTTCGGCGATATCGTCATCGGTAAGGCCGTAATTTTGCATAAAGTCCTCTAAATCCTTGTCTTCATTCGGCTGGAAATAGAAAGACGATGTTTTGGATTCCTCCACGGTGGTGTCGGAAAGCACTTCCTCTTTGGAAGGCGATTCTTCGTCTTTCGCCGGCTCGGTATCCGTCGGGTAATTGGCTTCAATCGAAGCGTAATCATCGGGCAGCTTGTCCGTATCGCTCGTATCGGAAACGACAGAACCCTCTTCGATTGTAATCACGCGATGATGGAAATGCCGGACCAAATTATGTTCGTGTGTTACCATAACGACGGTTGTGCCGTTGGCGTTGATATGATTCAGCAAATCCACGATTTCATAGGACATTTCGGGGTCAATGTTGCCGGTGGGCTCGTCCGCGATTAAAATCCCCGCATTGTTGACGAGCGCGCGGGCAAGCGCAACACGCTGCTGTTCGCCGCCGGAAAGCTGGGTCGGCAACTGCCGCGCTTTCGACGTAAGCCCGACAAGGCTCAAAATATAGGGCACGCGCTTACGGATTTCTTTTTCTTTCGTACCGATAACCCGCATGGCGAACGCCACGTTGTCAAACACGGTCATCGTCGGAATCAGACGGAAATCCTGGAACACAATGCCCATCGTGCGGCGCAGCATCGGGATATCCCGCTTGCGCATAGTATTCAAATTAAAGCCGTTAATCAGAACCGTGCCGCTGTTGGCAACCTGTTCACGCATAATAATTTTCAAAAAGGTACTTTTGCCGGCACCGGAAGAGCCGACGACAAAGACAAATTCGCCGTCTTCAATCCGAAGATTTACATTTTTCAGCGCCTGTGTACCGTTATCATAAGTTTTTGAGACATTTTTAAACTCGATCACTTGCCAAAACCTCTGCCTTTCTGTCTTTTCCTTGTGAATAAACGGTTCCCACTGTTTATATGAACTCTACATTTCTCAAAAAAACAGGTGGTAAACATCTCATCAAAAGACGAAATATTATACCACCTAATAGTATAGCACATTTTCGGTTTTTTGTAACCGTTTTGTAACTGTTTTTCGGATATTCTGTATGATTCAACAAAATATGCCGTCGCTTCTGTGCACTTTCAACATAGAAACTACCATATTTATGAACAAAGTGCACGATAACCCTATATTTAGAATTTGACGGGGTTGGAATCGAGGTATTTTTTAACCATCAACGCCACTTTAAACACGATTGCGTCGTCAAATTCACGAAGGTCAAGGCCGGTCAATTTCTTGATTTTTTCCAAACGATAAACCAACGTATTTCTGTGGACAAACAGTTTACGGGAGGTTTCGGAAACGTTCAGGTTGTTCTCAAAGAATTTCTGAATGGTGAACAGGGTTTCCTGGTCAAGGGAATCAATCGAGCCGCGCTTAAACACTTCTTTTAAGAACATTTCGCAAAGCGTGGTCGGCAGCTGATAAATCAGACGCGCAATACCGAGGTTGTCATAGCTGACAATCGTTTTTTCCGTATCAAACACCTTGCCGACTTCCAAAGCGACCTGCGCCTCGCGGAACGAACGTGCCAAGTCTTTAATCCCCTCGACGGTCGTTCCGATACCGACAAGCACATGCGAATAGAATTCCGAGCCGAGGCTGTCTGCAATCGAACGCGCCAGTTTTTCCAAATCTTTCGGGTCGGTGCTGGGTTTCACTTCTTTAATCAGCGCGATGTCGGTTTCGTTGAGGTTGATAACAAAGTCTTTGTTCTTATCCGGGAACAGGTTCTGGATAATGTCAAAAACAGAAACGTCCACATGTTCGGTGATACGAATTAAAATCACAACACGGGAAACGTCGTTATTAAAACGAAGCTCGCGGGCTTTCAGATAAATGTCGCCGGGCAGGATGTTGTCCAAAATGACATTTTTGATAAAGTTGCCGCGGTCATATTTTTCGTCATAATACTGCTTGATGCTGGAAAGGGTGACCGCCATAACCGCCGTGTATTTTTCGGCAAGCTCATCGTCTCCCTCGACAAATACGGCATATTCGGGGTGCATATGCGTTCCGAACGCTTTATAAGCATAGCCGTTGACAACCGCCGGCTCGCTGTTTTGGAACACCGCCGTCACTTCCGGAGAAAGCACTTCCCCGATTCTTCCGAGTTCACTGCAGGAAATCACTGTACCCGACTCATCAATCACGCCGATTGTCCGGTCAATGGCATCGGTCATTTGATGCACTATGGCCTGAAAAAGTCTGTTTGACATGGATTTATCCCTCCATATGTGTGTATTATACATTCTGACAATTCGTTTACTATGTATTTTACACAATGTTTGACCATTTTGCAAGCCATTTTTTGATATTTGCGAAATTTCGTTTGCATTTTGCCTAAAAAAAGCTGTTTTTTTTGGTAATTCGGTAGATTCAGCGCTCTTTTTTCGTCATTTTTCAGCAGGCAAAAATTGGTCAAAATGACCATATAGCAATGCTTATCCCCCGCCGCAAACCGAACAGACCTCATACCCTTCTGAAAGCAGCTCGTCCAAATCGGCGTTTTCCACGACCTTTTTGTTTTCCTCTTTCATCGAAGTCGCATAGCGGCAGTCCGGCGAATGAATTTTCTTGGAACTGGTATTTAAAACATAGGTTTTTCCGGTAATTTGCAAAGCGGGCGACGTTTCTATGGACTGTAAAGCGGCGGTGGTGTCCGGAGTGCTTGCTACGGTCGTAGCCGCGGTGGTCTCCTCTTCATACCAGTGAATGGTCGGCAGTGTAGTGTACGCTGTTTTTACCGTATCCAACTGTTTTTGCAAACGAAACTGATTGACAAGCAGCCCGGCGCTTGCAAGCAGCAAAACTGCGCAGCCGACTGCAATCGCCGCATCGGCCTTATCTTGATATTTTTCCAAAAACTCTGCCAACTTCATTCCGCATACCCTCCGCACCGCTTACAAAGCGTATAGCCGCTTTCTAAATAGGATTGCAATTCGTCGTCTGTAATTTGTGTTGTATTGGCAGGGTCGGTGTTTTGCAGATAAGAACAGTGCGGGCTGTGAATTTTTTTCGTGTTCAGATTCACCACCAAAACCGGGCTGATTTCCGTGGACCGCTCGGTTGTCGTTTCGGGTTTGGTCGTCGTTGTCCTTTTTTGCGTCGTTTGCTGTGCTTTCGTAGTCAAATCGGTTTTGCCGGAAACACGATTTTGCGATTGGTTCGCGGAAGACTCTTCTTTTCCCACCTGTGCCGCGGCAGGTGTCAGCGGCGCAGTTTCGCTTTGGTCGGCAAGCGGAGAAGTCGTGTACCCTTGCATTGCGTTTTCCGTTTGCGTTTCGGACAAAACTGCAGGTGTGGTTGTGTTGACCGTCTCGGACAAATCACTTACAGTTTTCTGCATACGGATTTGTATGACAAAAGTCACGGCAATACACAAAAAGGATACAAAAAGGGTGACGGCTGAAAAAAGGCGCACTTTTCCCGTCTTTTCCATGCCATCACCCCTTTAAGCTTACGTGCCCCTTCCGCGCGCAAGCCGATAATGGTTTTATTATATTACAAGCTTTCTCCTTTGTCACAAAGTGTTGGAAATTGTCACATTTTAATCGGCATTCCGTTTACGGACAGAACTTCGGCACCGAGTGCTTCCACCTCACGTTCGTCATGTGTGATGAAGAGCACCGGGCGCGTTTCCCCTTCCGCTTTGATGAGATTTAACATCTGTGCGCGCAGCTCTTCATCAAGCCCTTTTAAGGGTTCGTCCAGCAAAAGGATTTCGCTTTTATGCGCCAACGCACGCGCAATGGCAACACGTCGACACATGCCGCCGCTCAAATTTCCGGGGAAATTGTGCATATCATTTGAAAGCCCAACTTTATTTAAGCACGCCTTGGCGGTCTCTGTGTCGGAAACCAGCGCAACATTGGTCAGCGCGTCCACCCAAGGCAGGAGTCTGTCTTCCTGAAACAAAACGGTAAATGTTTTCGGAATACCTAAAACCGCACCGCTGTCGGGCTTTTGAAGCCCGCAAAGCAGTCGGAAAAAGGTCGTTTTGCCGCTGCCGGAGGGGCCCATAAGCGCAGTGATGCCGGAAAAGGTAAAGGTTTTTGTAAAATGGGAAAACAGCACCTTTTCGCCGAACGCCAAAGAAACATCTTGAAAGCTTACTTCCATACGGCGTGCCTCCTTTCCGCTGCGTCGGCAATACGTCGCACCGCCAGCACAATCAGTTTTTCAAACAACATGCTGATAGCAATTACGACCACCGTCCACGCAAACAAATCAACGGTTTCAAGGTACACCTTGGAATTGTAAAGCTGGGCGCCGATTGAATTGCGCGGTGTGCTGATAACCTCAGCGGCAATGCCCGCTTTCCAGGCAAAACCGATTGCCGTTGTCAGCGCGGACAACAGCGACGGCAACACACTCGGGAAATAGACATACCGCAGGGTTTTGCGCGCACCGAAGCGATAGACGCGCGCCATTTCCAACAGATTTTTATCGGTGGCGCGAATACCGGCGGTCAAGTTTGCCCAAACAATCGGCAAAACCATCAAAAATGAGATAAACACGGGAACACCGGTTTTGGACATCCACACAAGTGCCAAAATGATAAAGGACACCACGGGCGTCGATTTAATTACGGTCAGCATTGGTTTAAAAATAGCATACAGCCAGTCAGAAAGCGAGGTCAAGACCGCGAGCAAAACGCCTGCCGCCACGCCGAGCAGATAGCCCTCGGTAATTCCTAAAAGCGACGAGCCGGTTTTCAGCCAAAAGCCGACGGTTCTGACCAGTTCAAACAACCGCTGAAACACAGACAAGGGGGATGCAAAAAGCACCTCCCTGCCGATGATACTGTATACGATTTGCCAAACGAGAAGCCAAACGGCTGCCGCAAGCAGCAGCCGTAGACTTTTCTTGACAATCGGTTTGTTTTTCGGATTAGACGCCATACCAGAAATCATCACCCGGCAGTTTGCCGCCCACGGACTGTGCGGACGCCGCCAAAAGCACGTTCAAGTTTTCGGTCGCAACGGTTTTCATTTCGCTGCCGGTTACGAACGCGATGCTGCAGCGCGGAATTGCCTGTTTTGCGACAGCGGCTTTCGGAATAATGCCGTAAGTTTCGCAAAGGGTTGCCGTATCATCCAAATTGGTGGAAGTGTATTCCACGGACTTCTGATATTCCGCCAAGAAAGCGTCGATTGCCGCTTTGTTCTGCTGTACGAAATCTTTTTTCGCAACGATGCAGCCCATTGCAAGAGAAACGCCGGAAGCGGTTTCAAAAGCTTTAGACAGGTCAAGCACGTTTTTCAGCGCGCTGTTCTGCAAAAGCGCGGAAGTTACGTTGGGTTCGGGCAGCAGATAGAACGTATCATCGTCAGCGGTAGCAGCGGCGGCAAGCGTCGCGACTTCTGCGTGCTCAGACTTATATTCCACGGTCACTTTGTCGGTAAGGCCGTTCTTTTCCAACAGGTAGTTAAGCACGTATTCGGGTGTTGCGCCCTGGCCGGCGGAAATGATGGTCTTGCCGGCAAGTTCGGAAATATCCGTCAATTCCTGTGTGGAAAGCAGATACATCGTGCCGAGGGTGTTAATCGCGAGCATCTGAATATTGCCGTTGGTCTTGTTGTAAAGCACGGAAGCCATATTCAGCGGGCAGGCGGCGACATCATAAGTGCCGGCAACAATACCCGAAACGACTTCGGTCGGGTCGGTGCAAAGGGTTACCGTGTACTGGTTCGCAGCGGTTCCCGCATCATTATCTGCCATCAGTTTTGCAGTACCGATTCCGGTCGGGCCTTTGAGCGTCGCCATGCGAATCGCGGTTTTCTGCGCAGGGGTTTGTTCTTCTTCATTGCCGGTGCAGGCCGCAAGCGACAGCACCATTAAAAGGGCAAGGAAAACAGAAACTACTTTTTTCATAATCAATCTTCCTTTACAATAAAATTATTTTTTTGCCGTCGTGCCGGAGTTTGCCGCTCGCGGATAAAGTATCCAGCGCCCGGTAAAGGCTGGCACGACTGACATTGATTTGCCTGGAAAGTTCGGTGATGGAAATGCCGGAGACAACGCCGTTTGCGTCGCACACACTTTTGAGATAATGCAAGAGCTTGGATTCTGCATTCGGCGCGGTGTAAGCTTCGATTTTCTCGTTGAGAAAATAAATTCGTTTGGAAAGATAAGAGATGTAAGCGACGGCGAAACGGCGGTTGTGCGCCAAAAGCCGGTCGACCCCTTCTTTTTTCACGAACAGCACCTTACAGTCGGTTTTCGCGAGAATCGTGTTTACAAAATAGTCGGTTTTGTGGTAAAGCACCACCGTTCCAAACTGCTGACCGGGGTGCAGAACACTCATCGTCACATAGTCTTTTGTGACTCTTGCCTCCCCTTTTATAAGCACGCCGATACATTTCTCGGGATTTTGCGGCGAATAGATGATTTCGTCTTTTTTGAAGCTGCGAAGCTCTGAAAAATCAAGCAAAACCGAAGCTAACTCCATCTCGCCGGCCGCCGAAAAAATGTCCGCTTTTAAAAGGACAGCCAAACATTCTTTTTGTTGTGCGTCTGTCATAAATATCACCAAAAACTGTCTTATTTGATACAGTATCGTTATTATAGCACAAGCAAATTTTACCGTCAACGGTTTTTTGCACGTTGAAATCTATTTGAACAAATTGTTATATTCCCAACAAAAAGTTTACAAATGGATACTTGTTTTCTGTTGGATATTTTGATATGATAATTTTGTAACAATCAAGGTTTTCTTTGCCACGAAAGCCTTGAAAATATCAAAAGGAGCGATGAATATGGCAAACAGATTTGTATTGAACGAAACTTCCTATCATGGCAAGGGCGCAATCGCAAACATTGCTGACGAAGCGATTGGCCGCGGTTTTCAGAAAGCATTTGTCTGCTCTGACCCGGACCTTTTGAAATTCGGTGTGACCAAAAAGGTTACGGACATTCTCGACAGCAAAGGGCTGGCTTATGAAATTTATTCCGATATTAAAGCCAACCCCACCATTGAAAACTGCCAGCACGGCGTGGACGCTTTCAAAGCCTCCGGCGCGGATTATTTGATTGCGATCGGCGGCGGCAGCTCGATGGACACCGCTAAGGCGATCGGTATTGTCGCGGCGAACCCGGAATTTTATGATATCCGCAGCCTTGAGGGTGTTGCGCCGACCAAGAACAAAGCGAAACCGATTTTTGCCGTGCCGACAACCGCCGGTACCGCTGCGGAAGTCACCATTAACTATGTTATTACCGACGCGGAAAAGAACCGCAAAATGGTTTGCGTAGACGTGCACGACATTCCCGTTGTCGCGTTTGTCGACCCCGATATGATGGCGAGCATGCCCAAAGGGCTGACCGCCGCCACCGGTATGGACGCGCTGACGCACGCAATTGAAGGCTATATCACCAAAGCCGCTTGGGAACTTTCCGATATGTTCCACTTAAAAGCGATTGAAATCATTTCCAAGAATCTGCGCGGCGCGGTTGCAAACACGCCGGAAGGCAGAGAAGGCATGGCGCTCGGTCAGTATATCGCCGGCATGGGCTTCTCGAACGTCGGTCTTGGCATCGTGCACTCTATGGCGCACCCGCTCGGCGCGCTGTATGACACCCCGCACGGTGTGGCGAACGCGATTATCCTCCCGACCGTTATGGAATACAACGCGCCCGCAACCGGCGAAAAATACAGAGACATCGCCAAAGCTATGGGCGTTACCGGTGTGGACGACATGTCGCTGGAAGACGCGCGCAAAGCCGCTGTGGACGCGGTTCGCAAGCTCTCGCAGGACGTCGGCATTCCCGCCGATTTGAGCGAAATCGTCAAACGCGAGGATTTGGATTTCTTGGCACAGTCCGCTTATGATGACGCTTGCCGCCCGGGCAACCCGCGCGACACGAGCGTTGCAGAAATCAAAGCGCTTTACGAATCTCTCCTGTAATTATAAGGCACATAAAAACCCCGGCGCCGTAAAAAGCGTCGGGGTTTTCTTTTGCTTTTATTTTCTGTTTATTCGCCGCGTTTGTCGCCGAAGAAGAACAGCGCAACGGTGCCGGGGCCCGTGTGGGCGCCGATGACCGTGCCGATGCTGTTAATCATCACTTTACCGTTGAGTTTCGGAAACGCCGCTTCGACGCGGTCCGCAACGATACGCGCATCGTCGAAGCACGCCGACTGGGAAATAAAGCATTTGCCGGAATAGTCCGCGCCGCCGTCCGCGTGCTGGAGCATTTTGGCGACAATTTCATCAATGGCTTTTGCCTTACCGCGGCATTTTAAGCGCGGAATCAACTTGCCCTCGTTGTTCATATTGAGCAGCGGGCAGATTTTCAGCATTGTGCCGAAGAAGCCGGCAACCGGTTTGACACGTCCGCCGCGAATGTAGCTTGTTAAATCGGTCGAGAAAAACCAGTGGTGTAAATTCAGCTTGTTTTCCTCGACAAACGCGTAAACCTCGTCAATGCTTTTGCCGCTGTCGCGCAAATCCGCCGCCGCATCCACCAAAAGGCCGTAGCCCGAAGAAGCGCCGAGCGTATCGACAATATAAAGTTTCGCATCCGGATAGGTTTCCAAAAGCGTTTCGCGCGCGATGCAAGCTGAGTTGTAAGAGCCGGAAAGTCCGCTGGAAAAAGCCAAGTGCAAAACGTCTTTTCCCTCTTTTAAAAACGGCTCAAAATAGTCCAAATACTGTTGGACGTTGACCTGAGAGGTCGTGGGCTGCGCACCGTCGGCAATGCGGCGGTAAAACTCGTCAAACGGCATCGATTTGCCGAGGTCGTCGGGGTATTCCTTTCCGTCCATATTGTAGTGGAAGCAGGTGTACGCCACATTCCGTTCTGCGAAATACTCCGCCGGCAAATCCGCCGTGGAGCAGCAGGATAAAACATAGTCTGCCATAAAATTCCTCCAAAAGTTGATTTATTTTAAAAAGCGATATGCCGCGGCGTTCAGAATGATTCTTTCGCCTTAAGCTCTTCGCTTTTTTTATACTCTTTCCCGTCCGCGCCGAAGTGGTAAGGAATGACCTGTCTTGTCGCTGCCCTTCCCTTTTCCAAGCGCGAATAGTTAATACCGATTTTATTAAGATAAGTTTTATACCAGGCAAGGCGCTTGTAGAAATCGCGATAGCGGCGGTTTGCAAGCTTTGTCCAGCCGACCTCCGCAACTGCAAACAGGCGCGGGAACATCGCGAATTGCAGCGCGGAATCCGTATCAATCCACTCACTCCAGTGCTCGCACTCAATGCCGCGAATATGCTGACCGACGCCTGCAAAACCGACCTTAACTTCGTTAAATTTATAAACCTTTTTGAGCGAAACACGGGCGTATTTCTCATCAAAATAGAAATAGTTTTCCGGCGACAAAATGAAGTCGCGGTGCGAAGCCTGTTTGCGCACGGCGGCAAGGTTGTTCGGAAACCAATACTGACAGATAATGCTGCTGTCGAAATTGTCGTTGATACAATCGTTCCACGCAATACAGGTCTTGCCGTATTTTTTCAGCATGGCATTGACGCGGGTCATAAAATAGCCTTGCAGTTCTTTCGGGCTTTTAAGTCCCTGCGCCTGCATGACAGAAGTGCACTTCGGGCATTTTTCCCAAAGCTTGTGGCCTTTTATTGCTTCGTCGCCGCCGATATGAAAATACGGCCCGTCAAACAGCGAACAAAGTTCCTGAAACAATTTTTCTAAGAATGTATAAACTTCTTCGTTGCCGGCACAAAGAATGTCTTCCAAAATGCCGTTTTCACATGCCGGTTCTATTTTTTTACCGGTGCACGAAAGCTCCGGATAAGCCGCGAGCATAGCCAGCGTGTGTCCGGGCACGTCAATTTCGGGAATGACGGTGATATGCAGTTTTTTCGCGTAAGCGACGATTTCGCGGATTTCTTCTTGTTTATAATAGTGCGAATATTCCCCGCCGCGGTGTTTAAACCCGAAGCCCTGAAGCCCTGCATATTTGCGGGTGGAACCAACCGAATTTAAAAGCGGGAACACTTTGCTTTCAATCCGGTAGCCCTGGTCGTCGGACAAATGCCAGTGAAATGTGTTTAATTTGAGCATTGCCATCATATCGAGCACTTGTTTGACGGTTTTCACGCCGAAAAAGTGGCGGCTTTCGTCCATTTGCACACCGCGGTAGCTATACTGCGGGGCATCTTGAATCAAAAGCCCGTTGACGACCGCTTTGCCTTCTTTTTTGGTTGCCTGCATCAAAATTGTTTTCAGCGTGACCGCGCCGTAAAATGCGCCGCGCGCGTCGGAGGCTTCCACAAAAATACCCTTGGGAGAAACTTTCAGTTTATAAGACTCGGGTTCCATGCCGCCGACTTTTTTAAATTTGATTGCGCCCTCGGTCGACACGGGGCTGGTTTTTAAATAAGCCGTCAAATAATTGCCGGCAGTCAAAAATTCCTCAGCGCAAAGCACCTTTGTGCCGGAAGAAACTGTGTAAGTGCCGTCAAGCGTTTTGTAAAAGTTCGGTTTTGGAATCAAGTTGTATTTTAACATTGCCATTGCCGCACACTCCGTTCCTAAGCGCAGAAGAAAACGCCGCGCTGATATCGTAAACAAGGTCATTATATCAAAATTCACGGCGTTTTGAAAGTCTTATTTTATTTTTCGGTAAAAGTTTTCAAAAAGTTCAACGATTTTAAATCGCGCTTCATATTTCGGGTTGCTTTTAACGACATCTTCTTCGTTTTTCGTAAGAACGTCGGAAATTTCGGTATCCGCTTCGGCGGCGGGCAGGCACATCGGCGGGAACATCACGCACCACCAGTTTTGCCCTTTCCCCTCACCCAAAATCACGCGGACGGCCTCATATTCCCCCGCCGGGAGCGTGACTTCGCCATCGTAAGTTCGGGTGTTGAAATAATCTTTCCCGATTTCCACGCGCACGCCGTAGTCAAAACCGTTTTCGGTCAATACGGTCTGCGCCGCGTTTTGCAAACGCTCAATATCGCTGTCGAGCATCTGTTCGGCGCCCTCGGCGGTCAGCGTGCCGTCAAACAAATCCTCACCGGCTTCTAAAACCGCGTCGCGGACTTTGAGTTTCACCGCCTGGTCCTCGACGGAATCGGAATTGGCAATGACGTGCATGCGCAAAACGTCCTGCCGGATTTCGCCGCAGGAAGCGCCGAAAGAAATGATGCTTAACAAAATGCTGATGACAAGGCCGCAAAAAAGGGATATTTCCAGTTTCCGGGCAACTTCCCGGTTCCGTTTGATTTTTGTTTTCATATGTTTCAATCCTTTCGTAACCAAAGGATTGACAGGAAACATGCGGTTTATTCAAAAAAATATCCCGGCAGGAATTTCCGCCGGGATAATAGAGCGTTAAGATTATTTCAGCATGCTGATTGCATCGGTAATGGTTTTTTCCATTGCCTCGCGACCGTACTTGTCCACTTCGTTTTTGTCGCGTGCTTCGTGAGTAAGGCAGCCTGCGCCGCCGATACAGCCGCCGACGCACGCCATACCCTCGATAAAGTTATTCGGCAAAACACCTTTGGAGGCTTTTAAAAGCGCCAAGCGGCATTCCTCAATGCCGTCGCAGGCAATCGGCTTGTAATCGAAGTCTAAATTCTGTTCTTTCAAGGACTGCTCAACAGCGTCGCGCAAACCGCCGCTGCGCGCGAAAATACGGCCGAAATAAGAGGCGTTGTCGAGGACGTCCTCCGGGAACGAGGACATATCAAAGTCGCGGCTGTCAAACAGCGCCTGCAATTCCTCAAAGGTCAAAACGGAATCGATGATTTTAGCGACGCGCTCTTGTTTGATTTCCATTTTCTTTGCCGTGCACGGCCCGATAAAGACAATCTTTGCCGTTTCGTCGTGCTTTTTAATGTATTCGGCAATAGACGCCATCGGCGAAAGGTTGTGGGAAATGTGCTCTACCAATTTCGGGAACGATTTGTGGATATAGTCCACAAACGCCGGGCAGCAGGAGCTTGTTAAGAAGCCTTTTTCGGCGAGTTCCTGCGCTTCGGAATAAGAAACCATATCCGCGCCGAGCGCCGCTTCAACAACGCTGTGGAAGCCGAGTTCTTTAATCGCGTAGATCACCTGGCCGAGTTTCGCGTATGTAAACTGGCTGGAAATCGACGGCGCAACAATCGCGTAGGTTTTATATTTTGTATTGTTTTCGCTCTTTTTCAAAATGTCGATAACATCGAGAATATAGGATTTATCGGCAATCGCACCGAACGGGCACATATATTCGCACGCGCCGCAGGAAATGCACTTGTCGTTGTTGATATGTGCCGCGCCAATCTCGTCATTGGTCATGGAAATCGCCTTGACCTTGCAGGCTTTTTCACAGGGACGCTTATAGTTGGAAATGGCGGAATAGGGGCACACTTTTGCGCAGGCGCCGCAGTTGACGCACTTGGTTTTGTCGATATGTGCTTTCTGATTTTCGTCAAAGGTGATTGCGTCTTTCGGGCAGACATCTTCGCAGCGGTGCGCAATACAGCCGCGGCAGTCATGTGAAACCTGATAGCCGCTGGCGGGGCACTCGTCGCAGGCAATGTCGATAACCTCAATGACGTTGGGGTTATTTTTATTGCCGCCGCAAGCCATTTTGATGCGTTCGGCGATAATCGCGCGCTCTTTGTAAATGCAGCAGCGCATTGTCGCTTTGGGGCCGGGCACGATGACCTTGGCGATATCGTTAAAGCTGTTGGCAAGTTCAAAACCGGAATCACTGTTATAAGCGATTCTTGCGACTTCGCGCAACACCTTGTATTTCAGATATTGAATTTTGGTGTCAAATTTTCTTCCTTCTTTTCCCATTCCGGATCTCCTCTTAAAAATAACTTACTTTTACGCGTTTTCCCATTTGACGAAGCAGCTCGGAAAGTTCTTCAACCAAATGCATTTTGATGTTAAAGGTAATCGGCAAGTCCGGGTTTTGATGCGCCGGATTGATTGCCCGCCCGACAAAGAAATTGATGTCGGTCGCTTCTTCAAACAGCATTCGCGAAATTAAAGACGCACCGTCTTCTTTGACATTCCAGTCGGCATAAATATCGTCTTCCTGCTGGTAGCTTTTCGCCTGTTCCAAAACGCGGCTGAGGGTTATGACGCCCTCGGTGACAAGGTCGACACCTTCAATTTTGGCAATCGGCGGAATTTCGGGGTCGACATAATCCAAAAGCGTGGTGACGGGCTTGCCCAAAAACTCACCCGCCAAAGTGGAAGTCGTGCCGCCGCAGACGATGTGTTTCCCCTCTTTTGCGAAGAACAGAGACATCATTTTGTTGACGTCTTTCGGGTCGCGCGGGGGTCCGAGCATTAAGTTGACGGACTTACGCTGGCGAATTTTCACAGTACATACCGTGGTGTCGTCGCCGGGTTTGCCGCCGTAGAGCTTACAGCACTCGTCTAAAAGCAACGCGGAAACGGTTTTCGCCGTAAATTCGGGGTGCACCATTTTTTCTAAAAACTCTACAATCTGTTCGCGCTGCCAGCCGAAATTCATGGTTGTGCCGACGCCCGCCCAAATGGCACCGTCGCTTGTGAACACTAAGAAATCATTTTCGTGCAATTCGATTTTGGTTTTATAAATCATCTTGCCGCCGATTTCCATTGCGTTTTTCGGATAATCGAAATTTTTGCCGTCCCGAAGGATTATCAACATCGGGTTATCATATTGTATAATTTCTGCTTCCCGGTTGTCAATAGTCCGAACGATGGTAAATGTAGAATATGCCACTTTTCTGACTTCGCAAATCGGAAGCGTTGCGGCAATGGTCTCGACGCAGTTTTCAAGGCTCATGCCGTTTGCCATCATCGTGGAAATAATTTTTGACGTGAGCGTGGAAAGAATATTGGCTTTTACGCCGCTTCCCAAGCCGTCCGCCAAGACGATAACGTGATTTTCTTCGCCCTGGTCAATCACTTCCACCCGGTCGCCGCAAAGCTGTTCGCCGAATTTATTGACGCTTTGATACGCAATGTCGGTGCACAAATTATTCATCTTTGAGCGACTCCTTTAAGTTGGTCAGCGCAATTTTGGTTTCCGCGGTGGTCTCGCCCAAAAGAGAAGCGATTTCCTGCACGATTCGCATTTGCTTTTCAATCACCTTGTCGGTGACTTCAATTGTGTGGCGGCTCATTTCCTCTTTCTTGGCCTTTTCCTCTTCTTCCGCGGTAATATCGCGCATGATGCACATCAAAATATGATAATTGCGGTCGTAAATGATAGTTTCTTCTATGTATTTCTGATATTCCGCAAGGTAGACGCGCTTGTCGTGAATATTGATGCCGCTCGAAAGCACTTCAATGAAATCAAACGGCTCCATAATCCGAACGACCGGCTCGCCGAGCACATCGCTTTGGTTACGGATATTCAGAATGTCCCGCGCCGCGGCATTGATTTGCTGGACTTCCATTTCTTCGTTCAAAATCAAAATACCGTTGGGCGTGTTGTGAATGATATTGTCGGAGAAAGACTCGGCTTTATCCTTTAAAAACGGCAGGCACATGGAAAGGTCCGCCTTGCCGTCGAGCACCGCCTGCGCTTTTTCGCGGCAGGTGTTGTAGCCGCAGGAGCCGCAGTTAAGCTCATCTTCGGGGCGGGTCTTACCCATTTTGCGCAGGATTTCTTCAATCGCGCGCGAGCCCGCTTTCGGATGGTCTTTCTTCAGATAAATCAGATTTTTTTCGATGGTTTCAGGCGCCGGCTGTTTGACCGGGAAATCTTCGCCGTTCGCCTGTTTTGCGAATTTTTCCACGGCAATCTGCCCGCGGACGGGCGCGCGGTGGGCACGGTCCATCGCCGGACCGCCGACACAGCTACCCGGGCACGCCGACATTTCAATAAAGCAGTGGTGAATGTTGCCGGCGATTACGTCGCGAATCGCGCTGATACAAGACGACATGCCGTCGACGGTCATATAGGTATAGTCGTCGTTGTCGCAAAGCATGGATTTTAAAATGCCGCCCGAAGTCGGGAAAAACCGCGCTTTGCCGCGGCGTTCGTCCAATTCCTGCGACGGTTCAAAAGTCACGTTTTCTTCTGCCATCCAGGCGTTGAGTTCTTCAAAGGTCAGCACGCAATCGACGATGCCTTCGTATTCTTCCGCCTCGGCTTTTTTCGAAATGCAAGGCCCGATGAACACGGTTTTTGCGTCCGGGTGTTCGCGCTTAATCGAAGCGCAATGCACCTGCATCGGCGACTGGACGCGCGCAAGACACGGGAGCGCTTCGGTAAAATGCTTTTGAATCAGCAAATTGACCGTATGGCAGCAAGTGGAAATAATCACGTCCTGTTTGCCGGTAGACGCAAGCCGGTCATATTCCTTTTTTACGACGGTTGCGCCCTCGGCGGTCTCCGCGGCGTCTGTAAACCCGAGCTGCTTCAGCGCTTTTCGCATAGACGCCATATTGACGTTTTCGTAGTTTGCGACAAACGAAGGCGCGACGCTCGCGTACACCGGCGCACCGCTTTTCAAAAGCGCTTTACAGCTTTGCACATCGTCGCGAATCTCTTTGGCGTTTTGCGGGCAGGCCACAAAGCACATCCCGCAGAGAATGCACTCGTCTTCCACAATCTGCGCCTGCGTCCCCGAAAAGCTAATGGATTTGACCGGGCAGTTTCGGATACACTTATAGCAGTTTTTGCAGTTCGATTTTTTCAGTTTAATATAATTACCCATTCCGTTTCCTCCGAATAAGGCTGTTGACGGAAAAAAGGCAGTGCGGACCAAAGTCCGTTCCGCACTGCCTGAAGATTATATTTTAGAAAGAATTTGCGTTTTGAAAAAGTCATCTACCGTTTCGGGAGAAACAGAGAACAGCTCGTCGTTTACCGTCACACTGACGCCGTGCTGGCAGTTGCCCATGCAGAATTTACCGCTGAGCTCCACTTTGTCTTTTAAGTTGTTTTCGGCAATCAGCGCCTGCAGTCTTTCTACGACCTGGCGCGACCCTTTCAAATGGCAAGAGCTTCCGATGCAAACTGTTACTTTCATTGCAGATTCTCCTTATTTATTATCGCTTGCGGCTTATTCGTAATCGACAACGTCAAGCCAGCGGGTAAGCAGCTCTTTTTCTTCCGGGTTGCGCTTGACACTTTGGGAAGCGGCAACAATCGGGAGCCATTTCTGGACGTACTGCTTGGCGGTGTCGCTCTTTTGGCAGAAGAGGTCCAGGTATTTCTCGGCCAGTTCTTCTTCGCCCTTCAAATAGAACACAAGGTACGTTCTTGCCGCGTCGGCGGAAGCGTTGCCCTGGGTAGCGTGCGCCCAGTCGATGATATAGTTGACGCCGTCTTCGCCGACGATGACGTTGCTCGGACGGAAATCGCCGTGGCAGACCTTGTTGTGCTTGGGCATACCCTCTAAGCGGGTGTGCAGCTCATAACGCGTGGTCGCGTCAAGGTCGGTTTCGGAGATTTTCCGGTTCATTTTATCTTTCAGCTTATTAAGCAGGGGTGCTTTGCGGGAATGAATATCAAGCTGAATATCGACAAACAGATTCATGTATTCGTCGATTTTGTCGGGGTTTTCATCCATCAAACGGGCAAGTGTTTTACCCTTGATGAATTCCGAAACGATTGCCCATTTGCCGTCAACCACGCCGACTTCCAAAAGCTTCGGAATCGGCAGGCCGGTTTCTTCAACTCTCGCCTGATTGAGCGCCTCGTTGAGGATATCGGATTTTTTGTAATCCGCATCGAAAACTTTGATGGCACAGTCGCCGTCTTTGTAGACGGTTTTGGATGTTCTTACCGCAATAACTTTATCGAGCTTCATTCTGATTCCTCCTGTTATTCACCGTAATATGCCTTGAGATACATCTCTTTGATTTCGCTCATCAGCGGATATCTCGGGTTCGCGCCCGTGCACTGGTCGTTGAACGCCTGCTCAACCATTTCATCCAGCGTATCCAAGAAGTATTTTTCATCTACGCCGTAATCGCGGATGGTCTTTTTGATGCCGATGTGCTCTTTGAGTTCATCGAGCTTTGCAATCAGGTTTTCAAGCTTCTCTTCGTTGGTCTTGCCGGTTACGCCGAGCGCGTCTGCGACTTCGCAGTATCTTTCCAAGGTGTGCGGGTGGTCATACTGGGAGAAAGTACCCATCTTGGTGGGAACTTCCGCTGCGTTAAAGCGCAGAACATGGTCAATCAGCAGTGCGTTTGCAATACCGTGCGGCAGGTGGTGGAACGCGCCGAGTTTGTGCGCCATGGAGTGGCAAACACCGAGGAACGCGTTGGCAAACGCCATACCGGCCATAGTTGCCGCGTTGCCCATTTTTTCACGGGCAACCGGGTCGGTCTGACCGTTGTCATAGGCTCTGGGCAGGTACTGGAAAATCATTTGCAAAGCGCGAATGGCAAGACCGTCGGTATAGTCGGTTGCCATAATCGAAGCGTAAGCTTCGAGCGCGTGGGTAACAGCGTCGATACCGGAAGCAGAGGTAAGGCCTTTCGGTGCGCTCATCATCATATCCGCATCAACGATTGCCATATTCGGCAGAAGCTGATAGTCGGCAAGCGGCCATTTCACGCCGGTGTCTGCATCGGTGATGATTGCAAACGGGGTAACTTCAGAGCCGGTACCCGCGGAGGTCGGAATCGCGATGAAGTAAGCTTTTTCGCCCATCTTCGGGAAGGTGTAGATTCTCTTGCGGATGTCCATGAAGTCCATAGCCATGTCGGAGAAGTCCACGTCGGGGTGTTCATACATCACCCACATGATTTTTGCAGCGTCCATTGCGGAACCGCCGCCGATGGCGATGATGGTATCCGGCTGGAACTGGGTCATCTGGTCAGTACCCTTTCTCGCGCACTGGAGCGTCGGGTCGGGAGCAACTTCATAGAAGCAAGTGTGCTGAATGCCCATTTCGTCGAGCTTCTCTTCAATCGGCTTGGTGTAGCCGTTATTGTAAAGGAACGAGTCGGTAACAATAAACGCCTTTTTCTTGCCCATGACCGTTTTCAGTTCGTCAAGCGCAACAGGCAGGCAGCCTTTTTTGAAATACACCTTTTCGGGTGCGCGGAACCACAGCATATTTTCCCTTCTTTCGGCAACGGTTTTGATATTCAACAGATGTTTGACACCGACGTTTTCGGAAACCGAGTTGCCGCCCCAGGAGCCGCAGCCGAGTGTCAGAGAGGGTGCCAGTTTGAAGTTGTAAAGGTCGCCGATACCGCCTTGAGAAGAAGGTGTGTTGACAAGAATACGGCAGGTCTTCATCCGCTCGCCGAACTCCGCAAGCTTTGCCTGTTCGGTGATGGGGTTTAAGTACACGGAAGAGGTGTGACCGTAACCGCCGTCAGCAATGAGGTGTTCCGCCTTATCGAGCGCGTCGGAGAAATCCTTTGCCTTATACATAGCAAGAACAGGAGACAGCTTTTCGTGTGCGAATTCTTCGGAAATATCTACGCTTTCGACTTCACCGATTAAAACCTTGGTGGTTTCGGGTACGGTAACGCCGGCGAGCTGTGCAATCTTGTAAGCGGGCTGACCGACGATTTTCGCGTTCAGCGCGCCGTTGATGATAATGGTCTTTCTGACTTTATCAATTTCGCCTTTTTTCAGGAAATAGCAGCCGCGCGCTAAGAATTCGTCTTTGACTTTCTTATAGACTTTGTCAAGCACGATAACGGACTGCTCGGAAGCGCAAATCATACCGTTATCGAACGTTTTGGAGTGGATAATCGAGTTGACGGCCAAAAGAATGTCCGCGGTGTCGTCGATAATCGCCGGGGTATTGCCCGCGCCGACGCCGAGCGCCGGTTTACCGGAAGAATACGCCGACTTGACCATGCCGGGGCCGCCGGTTGCAAGGATGATGTCCGCTTCTTTCATCAAAAGCGTGGTCATTTCCAAAGACGGAATGTCAATCCAGCCGATGATGCCCTCGGGTGCGCCGGCTTCGACCGCCGCTTCCAACACAACTTTCGCCGCGGCGATGGTGGATTTTTTCGCACGCGGGTGGGGGCTGATGATGATACCGTTTCTGGTTTTCAGGGAGATAAGCGTTTTAAAAATCGCCGTTGAGGTGGGGTTGGTGGTCGGGATAACCGCCGCAACAACACCGATGGGCTCAGCAATCTTTTTGATGCCGTAAGCCTTATCCTCTTCGACTACACCGCAGGTCTTGGTGTTTTTGTAAGCGTTGTAAATATATTCCGCCGCATAGTGGTTTTTGATAACCTTATCTTCGACCACGCCCATGCCGGTCTCTTCGACCGCCATTTTGGCAAGCGGGATACGCTGTTTGTTTGCGGCAATCGCGGCAGCGCGGAAGATCTTATCGACCTGCTCCTGCGAATATGTCGCGAAGACTGCCTGCGCCTCGCGGACCCGTTTCAATGTTTTTTCAAGCATTTCAACAGAATCGACGATTTCGTAAGTCTTTGCATTTTCCATTGTACTCAATCTCCTTTGCTCCTGGTTTCAGGATTGTTTGTCATGGTTTTTTTCAGATGGGCGGACAACACCGCAAGCGACGACGCTATGTTTTCATTTTGCAGCAAGATGCCTTGCGGCACGGTAATATGCGTCGGTGCAAAATTGAGAATTGCCCGGATTCCGCAGGCGACCAGCTTGTCACAAACCGCTTGCGCGCTTTCGGCGGGGACGGTCACAATGCCGATGTGAATCCGCATTCGTTCGCAGAGGTCTTCGAGTTTTTCCATTGGGAAAATCCGTTGTTCTGTGCCGAATGTCTGCGCGGTAAGGGTTTCGTCGGTGTCGAACGCGGCGACGATATGCACGCCGTATTCCGCAAAGCCTTTGTAGTTCAAAAGCGCTCTTCCGAGCTGCCCGGCGCCGACCAAAACCGCTTCGTTGACATTGTCATAGCCCAAGAAAGACTCTAAGTCCCGCACGAGCTGCGTTGTGTCAAACCCCGTTTTCGGTTTGCCTGCACACGAACTGACAAAAGCGATATCCTTTCTCACCTGAACCTCGTTTTGCCCCAAGGCGGCGGCAATCTTCGGCGCAGAGACCGTTTGAACGCCTTCGCTTTGCAGTTTTTTAAGGTAATTCAGATAATTGGGCAACCTCAAAAGCGCCTGCCTGGATATGCCCTGCACAGTGTTTTTCGAGTTGCGCATTTGGCATTTCGCTCCTATCAGTATTTTCGTATTGATTTAATCATAGTCCATTGTTAAATAATTGTCAATGGTAATTTGTTAATCTTTTAACATCTGTTTCCATGAACAAAAAGAGTGGTTTGGTGCGTATGGTTTTGTGCAAAATTACAGTATTACAGAATGGCCGTTCCTCCCCTTTTAAAATATGTCTTACAAAAATATTTTATCGCAAACCGGCGGCGTTGTCTATGGGCGGTTTGTGCAGTTTTTTAAAGTGGTTTTTGTGCATATGCGCAGATATGAAAAAAGCCCGGCAAAAGCCGGACTTTTTAAAAATATATTTTGGTTTTTATATACCGAGAATCATAGACGCGACGCGGAAATAGATAAGGAGGGAAAGCGCGTCGACAATCGTTGTGATAAACGGACTTGCCATAACGGCGGGGTCAAAGTGGAGACGTTTTGCCAAAATCGGCAGCGTGCAGCCGATGAACTTCGCCAAAATAATGGTTAAGACCATGGTGACGCAAACAACGGCGGCGACCATAACACCGACACGGTCGATTAACAGCATTTTGCCGAAGTTGACAAGCGCCAGCGTAACACCGCAAAGGAACGCCACGCGAAATTCTTTCCAAATGACGTGGAATGTGTCGCGGAACGTGATGTCACCCAAAGAAAGGCCGCGGATAATTGTAACTGAGGACTGCCCGCCGCAGTTGCCGCCGGTGTCCATCAGCATCGGGATAAACGCGGTCAAAACGACGTAAGACTGCAAGGCATCTTCAAAGTGGGTGATGATTTTGCCGGTAAAGGTGGCGGAAACCATCAACAATAAAAGCCACGGGAAGCGCTTTTTCCACGTTTCAAAAACGGACATTTTCAGATACGGCTTGTCCGTAGGCGTGATAGCCGCCATCTTTTCAATGTCTTCGGTGTTCTCGTCCTGCAAGACGTCCATCGCATCGTCGATGGTGACAATACCGACCAAGCGGTTTTCCTGGTCAACGACCGGCAGCGCCAAAAGGTCATATTTGCGGAATTTTTCCGCGACGATTTCTTTATCTTCCAGCGTGTTGGCGGAAATGATATTGGTATCCATGATTTCAAAGATTTTTGCGTTTTTTTCAGAGAGCAGCAAATCTTTGACGGTCACTATCCCCAACAGCTTACGGTTTTCGTCGGTGACGTAACAAATATAAATCGTTTCTTTGTCGACGCCGGTGCGGCGGATGCGGGTAAAAGCATCTTCCACGGTCATGTATTTTTTTAAGTCGACATATTCAATCGTCATAATGCTGCCGGCGGAATCCTCCGGGTATTGGAGAATTTCATTGATGCTTTTGCGCACCTCTGGGTCTGTGTGCATCAAAATGCGTTTGACAACCGTTGCCGGCATTTCTTCAATGATGTCGACCGCGTCGTCGACATATAATTCGTCTAAAACTTCGCGCAGCTCGTTATCGCTGAAAGCGCGGATTAAAAACTCCTGCGCGTCGGAATCCATATTGACGAACACTTCCGCCGCAAGTTCTTTTGGCAAAATACGGTATAACAGCGGCAGTTTTTCCTGCGGCAGTTCTTTGAGCACCGCCGCAATATCCGCTTCGTTCATTTCGGAAAGCAGATTTTTAAGCTCAGAATATTTCTTTTCGTCTAACAATGCAAGGATTTGATCGTACACCTTGTTTCCCTCCTGTCTTTATAGTATGCTCTTAAAAAGCACCGCGGAAACAAAGCGCAAAGCTCAACCGAAAATAACGGCACAAAAAGCCGTCAAGTCCGTCTCCCTAGATCGGGGGTTGGGTTCTGCACTTTTCGCGCTTGTTGTGTCCATTATTTTCACCTCACAATAAAAAAAATCTGTAAAAAGCGCACACCGCCGAACGAAAAGCGGTATGCGCATTTTTTCGCATTATGGTTTCGTTCAAGCTTTAGCTTCAGAGGGCATGTAACTGCGTTAAAACACACCTTGTTTTTTCGATGTGCCCTGTTGACCTGCTGACGGTGTCTCCACCGTTTCGCGGCAGCAGCCCGTATCCCTGTGGGAGCCTTACCTACCGATATTTTTTAGGCTTGTCTATTATGAACCAAAAGACGCAGGATGTCAATAACCGATGCAGAAAAAAATCGGTTAAACTTGCTATTTTTCTACACAATCCGTAATCGTGTTTAAAAAGGAGGTCTCGCCGAAAACATTTTTCGCCATGGAAAATCCTCCTTTTAATGCGTTCAGCCCTTTAAGCCGCGCTCCTGCCGGTCCATATCTTCGATTACGATGTCAAAAATTTCGCCGAGCGTCGAGCAGTATTCCAGCACCTTCCACGGCTCGTTGGTATGGAAATGGATTTTGATTAAATCTTCGTCGCCGACTGCAAGCAGGCAGTCGCCTTTGAAGTGCTCGATAAAATAATCGTGAATGGCGTCTTCGTCCAAATCCTCGCCTTCAATTAAAAGTTGGGTATCATATCTGTATTCCAGCATAATCAGAATATCCTTTCTTTTGCTTTTTATAAGCGTATGATAACAAATTTTCCTTATGTTTGCAAGTTTCAGAAAGCAAAGGGATTATGCAAACGACGGCAGTTCGTCCAGCGTGATGACATATTCGCTGTTGTAAAGCTGAGACAACTGCTCTTTTGTGTTTGTGTCCATCAAGTATTCGGTGTGCCACGTCATAAACGAGCCCCACAGGGTCTTTTTAAGCTGTTCTTCGGTCGGAATCAAGCCGCATTCGTGCAGCCACAAGGGCTTGGTTTTGTGTGTGACGCGGCGTGTCTTGCGGTAAAGCGATTTTTCCGCGCCGTTTTCCGCGACTTCATAGCTGTCCGCACCGGAAATGTCGCAATATTCGTCGCCCGGGTACCAGTCACCGACGTCTTCGCCGTTGTGGGAATAGCCAAGCACCCAAATTAAGTTATTTAACCCCAAATCGTTGGTGAAATGGTCATACATCAAAATCCAAAGCTTTTTGAAGTTTTCGGGACCGCCTTTTCCCCACCAGAACCACTGGCCGTCAAATTCATGGAACGGACGCCAAAGCACGGTGACGCCGGCTTCCTGCAATTCCAAAAGCGCCTGACCCGCGTGGTCCATGTTCTCAATAAACGCTTCGTTTTCCGGCGTGCCTTTGGTCAAAACCGCGTCCCAGTTTGTAATTTCATCATTTTTGCTGTCATCATAATTGCCGGTAAAATCCGAGCCGCAGTGCCAGCAAATGGTCACAAGGCCGCCTTTTGCCCACCAATCTTTGGCGCGCTCGACCACGCCTTCGAAGTCGTCGTCCATGAAGTCAAGGCCGCGCATGGCGGGCAGTTTGCCTGTGGCGTCGAAAAGATACTGCATTTCATAATCCGGGCCGTCGACCCAAGTGGATTCCTGTTGCCCGGAAATGATATGGTTTTCATACATTTCGCAAATATAAGCATAGACCTTTTTCGTGGTCTCGTTTGCGTTCGGATTGCTCAAATGCATGACGGATTTGTCGGTTTCAAACACGGAGCAGGAGGTCAGCAGCGCCGCACAAAGAAGCGGGCAAAGCACGGTCATCCACTTTTTCATGCGTTCTCCCCTTTCTCCGTTTCAAACGGATAGACAAGATGCATTTGCCGTCTGCACTCGTCCATGATTTTCATGCACGCGCGCGTAGCGGCGAACGGGATATATTGTGACTGGGTTTTGCCGGCGCGAATCTCCTCGGCAGCGCGAGTAAACTCGGTCAAATAGTCCGTTTTGCCGCGGAACACCTGTTTGCCGTTGTCATTATAAAGAATCGCTTTGGAAGCCATATGGAAAAAGGACGGCAGGGATATTTTCCCCTTTGTGCCGACGATCATGCAGCTTTCTTTTAAGCTGCAAAGAGACATATGCAGTTTACAGGAAAAGCCCTTATAATCGAGCGTAACCAGTTCTTTAATGTCAATCCCGTTTTTCAGCGTGCCGCGGCAGTGGAGAGCTTCCGGAACGCCGAACAGGTTGTAGCAATAGGTAATCGGGTAAATGCCGATGTCCAAAAGCGCGCCGCCCGCGGTTTCGGGGGTGAGCACGCGCGAATTTTTGGACATGAGAATCCCGGGAAATGCATAGTGGATTTCGACGTGCTGCACATCGCCGATTTCGCCGCTTTGCACCCATTTTTTCACGGTCAGCGCGACGTCGGAAAACCAAGTCCACATCGCTTCGCAGAAATACACCTGCTGTTTTTGGGCGGCGGCAATCAGCGTGTCAACATCTTTTAGGGAAACGCCGACCGGCTTTTCGCAAAGCACAGGCTTACCGAGTTCCATCGCGCGGACGGCATAGTCCACGTGGGACGTGTGGGGCGTGGCGATATAAACGCCGTCGACCTCGTCTGAATTAACGGCGCTGTCAAAATCGGAAAACGCCTTAGCGCCGTACTGATAGGCAAGCGCTTTTGCCTTTTCGAGATTGCGGCTGAACACCGAAACAATTTTATGATTTCCTTTTGAAATATTCGCGGCAGTCGTGCGCGCAATGTTGCCGCTGCCGATATAAGCCCATTTAAACGGTTCCACAAAAACACCTCCGGGTTTTGTATTTTTATATTATACAATAAAGAACTTCTCAACACAATGCCAAAAAGCGAGTGAAAAAATCGTTAGAAAAATAAAAATTCATTGACAACGCGGGGGGATTTTACTATAATAGATTCGCATCTTTTATGCCGCTGTGGCGAAATCGGCAGACGCAAGGGACTTAAAATCCCTCGGTGGCAACACCGTACCGGTTCAAGTCCGGTCAGCGGCACCAAAAAATCGACAAACCCTTCATGGTGCTTGTCGATTTTTTTATTTTCTTCTAAATGCAACGGGGAGGCGGAAATATGGATATTTCCTTTAAGGCGGGAAACGAAAAGTTCAACTACCGCGTGTGCGCCGTTATCCTGCACGCCGGAAAAATTTTAGCGATGCACGATGAACGCTCGCCTTATTTCTATCTGCCCGGCGGACGCGTCAAGCTTGGTGAAACGGCAGAAGAGGCCGTTCTTCGGGAAGTCCGGGAAGAATTGAGAATTACCGCCAAGATTGACCGCCCGCTTTGGCTTAACCAAGGTTTTTTCAAAGAAGATGTTGACGGTTTGCAGTACCACGAAATCTGCATTTATTTTTTAATGGATATTGCAGATACCGACCTGCTTTCCAAAGGGGAAAAGTTTTTCCTGCCGGAAGGAAAACACCGGCACACTTTTGAGTGGCTGCAATGGGAGCGATTAGAAGACGAATATTTTTATCCGGTTTTCATCAAAAAGGAAATTTTTCATTTGCCGGAAGTTTTTACCATTCGGGCGGAATATGAATAACCCGTTTTCGTTTTCTCTGCATTTTCAAAAAAGCAGCGCAGTATGTACCAACGGTTTGCTTTTAAATTATTAATGTTCAGAAAAGGCAGATTGCAAAGAAGGGATATTATGCAAAAGGAAATCCCCATGAAAATTTTGGGGCATATTCACAGCGAGTTCCCGGAGAAATTCGGGATTCCGCGGCAAAGCGGGATTGTAACCGATTTGAAAGCGACGATTTCGTTTGAACCGGAATTCAGAAAT
Source organism: Candidatus Fimenecus excrementavium (assembly GCA_018712805.1). GTDB lineage: Bacteria > Bacillota > Clostridia > Oscillospirales > Acutalibacteraceae > Fimenecus > Fimenecus excrementavium. Next base: position 35,181 of record DVGI01000036.1, read on the forward strand.
CCCGACGCATTCCGCGGGCTTGAAGGGTTTTCGCACATTTGGGTGCTTTGGCTTTTCTCGGAAACTATGCGGGACAACTGGTCGCCGACTGTTCGCCCGCCGCGCCTTGGCGGCAACGAACATATGGGCGTTTTCGCAACGCGTTCCCCCTATCGCCCGAACCCGATCGGGCTTTCGTGCGTACAGCTTGAAAGTGTAGAATTCACCGAAAAAGACGGTCCGATTTTGCATATCCTCGGCGGAGATTTTTTAGACGGCACGCCGGTTTTAGATATTAAGCCGTATCTTGCCTATGTTGAGTCGCACCCCAACGCTTTGGGCGGGTTTGCGTTACAATCCACCGCGCCGGTTTTAGAAGTGGAATGCCCGCCGGAAATTTTAGAAGTTGTGCCGGAAGAAAAGCGGCGGGCGCTCCTTTCCGTTTTGGCGCAGGACCCGCGCCCCGCGTATCAGGACGACCCCAAGCGCGTTTACGGGCTTTCGTTTGCGGGATTGGAAATTCATTTTACCGTAAGCGGGCAAACGCTTTTCGTCAACTCCATAGAAAAAAGCAAATAAAAACAGCCGGTAAGTTTTCTGCTTACCGGCTAATTTTATGTAATATATTTTATTTTTCTTGGTTTTGCAAGAAGCGGTCCATTGCCGTAGACTGCATACAGAAGCGCAAAACATTTTTCGCTGTGCGCTGCAATTCGCCGAGGGTGATACCGTCCTTTTTGCCGTAGGTCTTTAAAAGCGTTTTATCCGGCTTTTGTTTGCCGACGCGCTTGCCGCCGGGCATTAAAACATCAACTTGAGCGCGCACACGATAGGCATTGTCTTTAAGTTTCGGAAATTCCGGGCTCTTTTGCGAGCGCATCCACCAGTCGGTCATCACGCAGCCGTCGTAATGCCACTCCCCGCGCAAAATCGTGGTGCAAAGCTCATATTGATAGTGCCCGTGGACACTGTTGATTTTGTTGTAGGACGTCATGATGTTTTGCGGCGTGGCTTCTTTGACGCAGATTTCAAAGCCTTTGAGGTAAATTTCACGCAAAGCGCGCTCGGACAGTCTCGAATCGTTGGTGCTTCGGCGGAACTCCTGGTTATTGCAGGCAAAATGTTTCGGGCAGGCGGAAACGCCGTTGCTTTGCAATCCCCGAACGGCGGCTGCAGCAATTTTACCCGTGACCAGCGGGTCTTCGGAATAATATTCAAAGTTTCTGCCGCAAAGCGGGTTTCTGTGAATGTTAATCCCGGGGCCTAAAAGCACGTCGGTGCCTTTCTCACGCATTTCCGCGCCGACGGCTTTATACACTTCTTCCACAAGCGCTTCGTCGAACGTGCAGGCAAGGAGCGTGCCAATCGGCAAAAGCGAACAGCAACTGTAAAGGCGAATGCCGGAGGGACCGTCGGTTGTGGTGACGGGCGGCACGCCTTTTGCGCGAAGCGACGGCAGGACACCGCCGTAAACGCCGGCATTGCCCGGCACGCCGAGCGGGCTGTTCATAATATATGCCCCGCGGGAAATGGCTTCGAGTTCCGTAAGGTCCAACTGCGCGACAAAATCGTCCATCGTTGCTTTGCCGTCGCGGACGTCGCGCAATTTTATACCACGATCGCCTGCCATTTCGACCGCTTCGGGAAGCGTATCTAATATTCTTTGCTTTAAATCGACTTTAGAAAGGTAAACCGTTTCGCGCGAAAGCACACGCACGCCGTTTTCTTCTTTCGCTTTGCAGACGGTAAACGCGTTTACGGGCGCCGCCGCCTGTTCGAGCTGTTCAAGCAGTTCGGTTTTTTCAAAGCGGGTTTCCGCCACGCGGACAGCGTCACGGACATTTTCGCCGAGATAAAAGCCGTAAGCGCCTGCCTGTAAAACATAAGCACTCCGGTAGCCGGTCTCCCCGCTTTCATCGTAAGACGCAAGGCGCGTTTTCGGAATGGAGACCGTTAAAGTCTGTGTTTCACCGGGCGCAAGCAATTTGGTTTTCGTAAATCCGCAAAGCACGCGCGCGGGTGTGCCGAGCACGCCGCATGGGGGTTCAACATAAACCTGCACAACGGTTTTGCCGCTGTGTTTTTCGCCTGTATTGGTAACGCTGCAAGTAAGCACAAAGCCGTCGTTTTCTTCTTTCAATGCAGAAAACTGCACGGAAAACTCGGTATAGCTCAAGCCGTAGCCGAACGGATAAAGCACGGTTTTGGGCTTGAATGTCTCAAACCAGCGGTAGCCGACGAAAATATCTTCGGTATAGTTGTTAAATTCCGCCGCGCCGAAATCGTCGGCGGAGGGATAATCGGAATACTGCCGGGCGATTGTATCAGTCAGTCGCCCGCTCGGGCAAACCGCGCCGCACAGCAAATCCGCCACGGCGTTGCCGCTTTCCATACCGCCCTGCCACACAAGCAGAACCGCGCCGATTTTATCGCCGAATTCTTCGAGCCACGACAAATCCATAAGGCTGCCGACGTTTAAAAGCACAACCGTTTTTTCAAACGCTTCGGTGACGGTTTCCAAAAGTTTTCGCTCATCATCGGTCAGATAAAAGCTGCCTTTTTCCAACGCGTTTTCGCGGTCTTCGCCGGAGGAACGACCGATTGTAACCACCGCGCAGTCGGCGTGTACCGCCGCGTCCGCCGCAAGTTCTTTCGTCACCGGCATTTCCGGGTAAAAGCGCGGCCAATGGCCCCAAATGCCGTGGTCAATTTGGTTTTTCGCGCTCCAGTCGGTGTAGACTTTCGCGAGCGGCTCATAAAGCGTAAGCGCAGAGCAATTTCGGACGCCCTCGATTAAATTAACGGCGTAAGGTTTATTGACGTCGCCGCCGGAGCCGTAGCCGGTATAAAACCACTCGGACTGCACACGGCCAAACAGGGCGAGCGTCTCGTTGTTTTCAAGCGGCAACACGCCGTTATTTTTCAGTAACACAGCGCCCTCCGCCGCGGCACGGCGCAGAATTTCGGGCATACCGGGTGTTATCGTCTTTTCGGCGGCCGCGCGCGCGGTCTCCTCTTGCGAAAGCCCGGAAAATTTTGAAACGATTTTGCTGATTAAAGACATAAATTGCTCCACCTTAACAAAAGATTAGGGACATTTTAGCATAGTTTTCCAATCTTGAAAAGGGCTATACAAAAATGCGGCGGCAAGGATTTCACCATGCCGCCAAACATATTATTCTGTTAAACAAACTTCGTCATCCGTTTGTGACTTGCTTTGCGCTCGCCGCTGCTGCAAATCGGCCTCCACCTGTTTTTTCAAGCTATCCGGATAATGGATGAATAAAAGCGGAATCACATTTAAAATGCTGCCAATAATCGGGCCGAGGATGAACAACGGCCATACCCAGCGGTCAAACTCCGGAGAAAGCGGCAGGCCTGCATCATAATCCTCTGCGCTGTAATGTAAAACAATAAACAAAACCGTAGAAATGCCCGTGTTAATAGCGCCCACAATTTTACTTGCAAAAGTTTGCGCCGCAAAAGTAATTGCCTCAGCGCGCCGCCCAGTTTGCCACTCCATATAATCAATGGAATCCCCAAACAGCGAAGTCATAGCAATGCCCGTCATACCGGCAGGAATACTTGCCACCGCCATCAGCAGGGTTACAATCAAAATACGGTATCCCTCATAGCCGACAAAGAAGCAAAGGACACGCATTACAATAGCCGCAAAGCACGAAAGAATCAAAATGTTTTTCATACCGCCGACTTTTTTGGCAAACTGCGGCACAATCAGCATTGCAAGTGTTCCGGGAAGCCCGGCAAAAATACCGTAGAAGAATGACGCCGTTGTGCCGTCCATTTCAAATCCAAACAAGTTTAAGGAGACCTTATATTTAAAGAAGTAAATTTGCGGCACCGTAAGTGAAAGCCCGCTCAAAATGCTTCCAGCCAAAATCAGCATAACCATTTTGTTTTTAAACAGGTCGCTGAGATTTGTCCAAAGCGAAGCAGAACCTTTTTGCGGCAAGGAACGCACCCGCTCTTTACCAATAGAAGAAGTAATAGATAAAAGCATGCCACCAAGGCCGAGAACCACACCGAGAATGGCAAACAGGACACGCTGTGACATACCGATGGCATTTGCTAATGTGCGATAAAGAAGTAATAGAAGTGTAAAAAATTTTGCCGTTCCTATCCGGCACTTAGGGCTGTGTCGGATAGGTCAGGCGTTAGGCTTCCGGCAAGTCTATCTTGCCGACAAAGCTGTA
>DVGI01000037.1 GCA_018712805.1 Candidatus Fimenecus excrementavium
GCAATCAACAAATAATAAATGGTTGTGACGCCCAAAAACTTCTTTTGCGCCTGAATGTCATTGTCCGCCCGATATTTTGCCACATAACGAATCACGGAATTTCCGACGCCCAAATCCAAGAGCACAAGATAGGAAGTAAGGGAGGTAACCAACTGATATACACCGTATTCCGCCTGCCCGAGGGTGCGGATTAAAAACGGTGTAAACAGCATGGTGGAAAAGATTTCCACAACCATTAATATATTGGAATAAATCACTCCAACTTTTCTGTTCATTGTAATTTCCTTCCCGGATGGTTAAAAGAATTTTGCTGAGCTGTAAACATAAACCGACAAATACACAAAATTGGCTATGCTTTCAATGATAATAACGAATGACCATAGCGACAAATAGGTCCTATTCTTTTCACGCAGTTTACTCAAAGTATAAAGAACAATCGGCGTAAACACGATTTGCACAAAGTTCGGCGTGCGCAGCATCATTTGATAATTGGAAATAAACCCAAATGTTGATGCAATGCTGAACAAACCAAAATAGGTGTAATCGGACATCGCCGAGCACTCCTGCCGCAGCAAAACATTTTCTTTGGGGGCTTTTTGTGCAACGCATTTGCAGAGCCAAAGCGTAAACAGGCCGATAAACAACGCCAAAAACAACCTGACCAAAGAGTCGATAAACTGCCAAACGCCGAACACATCATAGGACAAATATCCAATCCCTTTTCTGCCCGCCAGTTCGAAAATACCGCTCAGCGTTGGAATTTGAATAAAGATTCTATAGGCGACCCATACGATCGGCGGGAAAAGCAAAAGCCCGATATTGGCGACCGGCCCCTTGAAATAACGGATAAAAACCATTAAAAGCCGGACAAAGACAATTAACAGTATGACATAATGTATAAAGCAAACGGCGACATACACAACAGCGCAAAGCCACCTGTGTTTTTTCTCGACCAAATCCATATACAAAAAGTATGCCATAATTGCATAGCACAGATAAATTCGAATAACATCCACTACATAAAAGTAGTTGAAGTTCAACATAAAAAATAAAAGTGCCACGATGATTTCCGATTTTTTGCAAGCAAAGCGGACCGAAGCCTTATAAAGCAGCCCAAAGGAAAAAGCGTAAACTAAAAATACGGTAATCGCCGGCAAAAAGCGGTTATCATCTAAAAGTGCGATCAAATAGAAATACACAGTGGCTAAGGGGTTGTCGAAGAAATCATTTTGCAGCACCCAATGCCATCCCACGACCCGATACAAATCCATTGTATTATTGTACCGGAATAAATCCATAGCCGGCAACGGGTTTATGTGAAAAGCCAGCCAGCTTAAGGCACACACCATAAGGAAGTAATAAAACTTATAATATTTTTTTGGAATCAGCAGAGCCAAAACGGCAAACCCCACCCACATTGCTAAAATATATATCATATTTTAACCCTTTCAAATATAGTTATAGATTTTGCAGTGCTTCTGAAAACCTGCACATATTGGCTTCTTCATTAAATTTATTTTGCCAAGTTTGCAGCGCATTTTTCCGCAAAATACATTTTTGTGCGTAAGATAATGTTTGATAGGCTTTGAGGGTTTGATGAAACGCCTCAAATGAAAAGTCTTCGGACAGCAAATATCCATTTTGACCGTCTTCCATAAGTTCGGAAACGCCGCCGACATCGGTTGCCACCACCGGAATGCCGAACGACATACATTCCATCATCGTCACCGGAATACCCTCGGACGCCGATACGTTCAACAGAAAATCAAATTCATTTTCCGAAATATAGCGCAATGCGTCCTCATTTTCCATAGCGCCTTTAAAAGTATACGTTATATTTTCTTTTCCTGCAAGGTGCTTTTGTGCTTCCGCCGTTACTTTTTCACGTTCGGTCCCATCGCCGATGTGCACCCAGTGCACAGAAATGTCATTTACTTGCCCAAGGCATTCAACAATGCGAGAAACACGCTTCACCGGGGAAAGATAAGAAAAGCTCAATATATTTAAGCTGTCTTTTTCAGAAAACGGCGCCTGGTTTTTTTGCGGTTTAACACCCAAGTAAAACACTTGTGCCGGGATCGTATCACAAAATGTTTCTTGAAAATATTGCATTCCCTGTTTGCTGATAAAAGCCAACAGGTCTGTTTTCGCATTGGAAACGACTTTCAGCGGAAAATAATAGCGGTTGCTCGCCGTCAGGTAAATATCTGCCCGGTGCAGGCGGGAAACCAATTTATCTTTCGGGCGTTTAATCATAGACAGCGAATAAACCGAAAAATCATTCCAATAGGTGTAGAGCAGGACGGACTCCGGCAGCGTTGCGCGAACTTCCTCCAAAAAGCGGGCAAAATGCATCGAGCGCATACAATAGCGCAAAGCCTTTTGTATTTTATAGCCGCGCAGGGTACCGCTGCGAAGCAAACTAAGCATTTCCCGGCGAAAATCTTTTGCACACAGCGCTTTCCAAAGCAAAATCCCCACATGGTATTTCGCCCGCGGATTATAGCGCACAACCGTCACGTTTTCGGGCAGTTGTGTGGTTTGCGCCTCCGTCACGTTTCTGGACACGATACAAATATGAAATTGTTTGCTCAATGCTCTGATTTCCGGTCGAATAAAACTGGCTTCGCCTAGTCCAAAAGGAAAAGAATTGGTTACAAGCAAAATCGTTTTCATGGAAACCTCCCGGCAAACTTTTTTCAACACGAGCCAAGCAATTAGCGAAAATCATATATTAAATAGCTCGCATTCGGTGAATTCAAATAATAAGCGCCAAGCGCTAAGGTAACAAACGCCGTTTTCACGCGGACAGCAAAGGTGCCTTTTTCCTTACAGGAACACGCGTCGGCAATGGTTAAAAATTCAAACATACAAAAATACATGGCAATGCGGAAAAACTCGGCAAACCAAAAAGCAGACAGAATACGGCCGAACAACGCAAGCAGTGACAGGTGACAAAGGTGTGCATCTATTTTGTTAGAGCCGTTCCGATATAAAAAGGTCGTGCAAAAAATCCAAATGCAGCCGGAGATAATAGTACCGGAAAGGTTTAACACATTCGTTTGCTCCAAATACTCGGCATATATTTCATCTGTGCCCATCATCTGCAAATATATATTGGCAAGCGGCGAAGCAAAAATGCAAACCACAATGCCGGCAACCGTTAAGAACAGCAGGGAGCGCAGACGCACTTTTAATTGGTAGGCCGGATAAGCAAGCAGAAAAACCATCGCCGTACTGTGGAACATCGCCGCCACGCCGACCAATAACACAAACCGTATAAAACGCTTGTTTTTTAAATAAGGATAGGTGAAAAGCAAAATGCCGATTGCCAGCGATTGCCGCAGACCGCTGAAAGTAAATCCGTAAAGACCGAGCGTCAAAACGGCAATAAAGCTGATGGCCGGGTTTGTTGAATAAAAGAAAATCTGTTTGTAAAGTCCAAGCACAAACACAAACGCAATCAAACTTTTCCAAGCGTAAAAATCAAACCCCAGCTTGCTGAAAAAGAACCCTACAATGTAATAAATCGGGTCTTTCTGTTTCCAAACGGTATGTAAAAAGGATTTTGTTTCCGTATGCTGCATCATAGTATAGCGACTGTAATAACTGAACAAATCCCCGTTGGAGCTGACGCTCTGCAATGAAAGGATCAGAAACAGCAGTGCGCAAATCGCCATAATGACAAACTTGTCCACCGTTATTAGGTATTTCTTTTTGGGAAGTACACGCTGTTCGGATTTTATATTTGCGATCAGGATTAATGCCAGAATTAAAACCCCGAATAAACCATACAGCACGTAAATCCCCCGTTTTTATTTTTGTATAAGCCTTTCAAATAAGCGAAGATATTGCTCCATATTCTGCTGCAAATCAAAATTTTCCAAAGCAAATTTCCGGCAGCGGTCTTTATAAAAGTTTTTACCGGTTTCGAAAATGCGCGTAATTTGCTCGGTTAAGCACGCCATATCCCCTACCGGAACAACCGCCCCGCAATTCTCGCCCACAAGTTCAGGATTGGCGGTTAAGCGAAAGCACACCACCGGCGTGCCGCAGGAAAGCGCTTCCGCCGAAACTTTACCGAAGGTTTCTTCCAGCGACGGCTGAAAAAGTACATCTGCCATAGAATAATAGGAAACCAGTTCCTCTAAATTATTCGTTTGCGGAATATGCAGAACATTGTCCGGTAAATCTACCCCCTCCGGTATATGTCCGACCAAAAGCAACTTTTGCTTTTCTTGCAAGCGGCCCGCAAGCTGCAGAACCGAATCCAAACCTTTCTCATTTGTCCAACCGCTCGCGACGCTTAAGACAACCTTCTTGTCCTGCAAATCGAGCTGCTGCCGAAGCGCTGCCGGCTCTCGCGGAGAAAAGGTTTCGGTGTTCACCCAGTTGTAAATTCTCTCGATTTCCTCGGCACTTCGGAAGACCGGCGATTTTTTGGCTTCATTTGTCAACCAGTCGGAAACACCCACCACAGCAAGACGCGGAATTGCGCCGAACAGTCGTTTTTTGTCTTCCAGCATTTCGGCTGTTTTGTCAAAGAACCAGCTTTTGTTGTATTTTTTAAGCGCCGGACAGTTGCCGCAGCTTTCCTGCCATTTGTAACACCCCGCTACGGTATAATGACAACATTTTCCGGTGTAAAACCAGCAGTCGTGCAAAACGACAACCGTTGCAATATCTTTTTGTGCCAAATACTGCAAAAGCATAGGTAAATGGATATAATTAGCATGCAGATTACGGAGAACAACAATATCCGGCGCAAACCGGTCTGTAAAGTCCAACAGCTTTCGGGTGGCACCTTTGGAAAAATAGCCCTGTTTGCCGGACACACGGGACAACAGCCCGTGCATTTTTGCGTCCGTCTTAGAACCGATTTGATATTCCCAGGCAGAGTTCTCTTGCGGTCCGACAGAATAGGCTACCACGCAAGAGTGACCGGCATTTCGTAAAAAAGCCGCCATTTCGGACGTGGTTCTGCCCGTGCTTGCAATTTTATTGACTGCGTTTATCTGCAAAATCTTCAAACTCTACTCTCCTTGCAATCGTTTCCAAATCCGTTTGAAGCATATGGTGCATAAGCTCTGCATTGTGATTGCGTTTGCCGCAAGCATACGCTTTCTTAGACAATTCGTCCAGTTTACCGCGGTTCTCCAAAACAGACTCCAGCGCCGAACGCACTTCCTCGACCGTTTCCCCGGTCAACGCACAATCGTTGCGGATTAAGTGGTCAATAGAAGCGACTTCCCGCGGGCCTACCGCTAAAATCGGGCGGGCGGCTTTAAAATAATCCACCAGTTTTGTAGAAAAAGACTGCCGCACCGCCAGCCTATTTTTCAAATCTAAGGCTTCCACGTGGACGAGAATATCCGCCGCCTCTTGTATTTTGGGCACTTCGCTTGCGGGAACACTGCCCATAATAAAAGAAGAATCGCCTTTTTTGAGCGCCCTTTCCATTTTTGCGGTCAGCGGCGTGGCGGTGTAAATCCGCAGTTGGGCGCGCACGCCGTTTTGGTTGATTTGCTCGAGCGCCTCGGCAATTATAGCAAGGCTTTTCCAGCGGTTGGTGCCGATGTTGCCGGTAAATACCAGCTGCAACGGGGAATTGTATTGGGTTTTCACGGGTGGTTCGCCGGAAAAGTCGGCGGACTTCGTTAAAATCTTGCACGGCACTCCGAATGCTTTTTCATAGTCCTGCTTTTGAATTTCGGAGATGACATACAACAGTTCACATTGCCGGATTACTTTTTTCACTTTTTTTCGTTTGTGCAGCCTGTCTAACCAATACAGCGGCGACAGGTTAAACTGCCGTAAGGTATAGCAATCGTCAGAAATATAACCGACCATCGGAACGCCGGTATAGGCTTTGAGATATTGCGCTATCCGCAGCAGATAGTTGGAATAATACACCGGTTGAAAAATCAAATCCGGCTTAAAATCGTCGATAAACGCCTGCAACTGCGGCGAACGCCACCGTCCGACAAGCCAAATGAAATCACGCAGCCAGAAAAATATTTTCCATCTTTTCTTGCGCGCCGTATCGAATGTGGCTTGCTCGTGTGCATTGAGTTGCATTCCGGCCTCGTCAACCAAAACCCGTTTTCCGGATGGATAGGAACTGGATTTTAAATTGCGCAGCAAAGATTTTTCTGTAATTTGAAAGTATTCGGAAGCAACGGTATTGTTGGGGTTTCCGTATCGGCAATAAATATTTGCAATTTGCAGCCCCTGTATGCCGGAAAAAATATTGGAAAAGGAACCGCCGAAGCTATTTTGGTTGTCCCAAGCCGTATTTGACAAAACTAAAATCCGCATACTTCTCCCTTCATCTTCGGACCGTTTCCAACAAGGCAATCATCGCTTTGTTCCAGCCGTGCCGCATCAAAAAATAAACGACGGCAAAGGCAGCGCGAACGGTACGCCGTTCAAAATTCGGCACCTTATGCTTTTGGCGCACGGCTTTTTTTACACGCGCGTCATCGAGCAAATCGAAAATGTATTTCTGCTTCTGTGCTTTATCCATCGGATTTTTAGAAGACATAATCGAAAAGAAAAATACAACCATATTCCGGCACAAAAGCGCATTGGTTTTTTGGTCGGCGACGACAGGGTCCACCCCCGCTTTTTTTGTAAATTCCCGCGCACACGCATCAATATAGAAAAACGATTTTTCAAGGCCGGGCGTAAACGAACTGGATATGCTCCCGGTCCGTTTCAAGTTCAACAGCGTTGCGTGCGGATAGAAAGCAATTCGATTGGCACTGCCGTATAACTGCAAATTAAAGACAATGTCCTCCGAAATATAGCCTTCCGGGAACCGTGCGCCGGTTCTTTTCAGCAAATCATAGCTGTAAAGAACAGACGTAGCGCGCCAGGCCCTTGCGTTTTCAATCACAACATCTAAAGCAAACTGTATCGGGTCTTCGATTTGATACTGCTTTGAAAACAAAAATGCGGTTTGGGTTTTTCCGCTTTCTTCAAAGACTTTTTCATAACGGTCCGGCATAACAATTTCGGCTTTTGTGCGCATCGCTTCCGCCGCCAAACCGGCAACGGAACCCGCGGCAAGCCGGTCGTCCGAATCTAAAAACAGAACATATTTTGTGCCTTCGGGAACGTGCTCCAGTCCTGCGTTTCGCGCGGAAGAAAGCCCGCCGTTGGTTTTGTGAATCGCGCGGACATTTGCATATTGTTCCGCCAAAGCATCGCAAAGTTTCGGCGAACCGTCAGGCGAACCGTCGTCCACGAGCAGAATTTGCAAGTCGGCGTAATCCTGCGCAACCACCGACTCCACGCAGGCTTGTAAATATTTTTCAGTCTTATAGACCGGAATAATGATAAAGACTTTCGGCATTATTCCCTGTGCTGTGCTGTCCATTCCGTTTTCCTCGCTGCAAATATTTTAAATGTGCTCATTACAAATTGGCTTTGTACCAGTCAATAGCAAGCTGAATACCGTCCTCAAAGCTGTAATCGGGGTCATAGCCGAGCAGCTTTTTCGCTTTGGAAATGTCCGCGTTGGAGTGCTTGATGTCGCCTTTGCGGTCCGGCCCGAAGTTCGGTTCGATATTGACGCCGAGCGCTTTGGCAAGGCCGTAGTAAATGTCAATCAAAAATTCCCGGCCGCCGTAAGCGATGTTGAACGCTTCGCCCGCCGCTTCGTGGGGCGCAAGGCAGGCTTTCAGATTTGCTTCGATGACATTGTCAATATAGGTGAAGTCGCGGCTTTGCTTTCCGTCGCCGTTGATTGTCGGGGTTTCGCCGTGCATCAGCTGTTTTAAGAATTTCGGAATGACCGCGGCGTAAGCGCCGTCCGGGTCCTGCCGGCGGCCGAACACATTAAAATAGCGCATACCGTAAGTGTCAAGCCCGTAAAACTTGGTATAAAGCTTTGCCCATTCCTCATCACAGCGCTTGGTCAGCGCGTAAGGGGAAAGCAAATTGCCCTCGCAGCCTTCGATTTTCGGCAGGTTCGGTTCGTCGCCGTAAACAGACGAGCTCGACGCGTAAACAAATTTTTTCACGCCGTTTTGCCGCGCGGCTTCGAGCATATTCAAAGTGCCCTCAATGTTGTTTTTGTTATAAAACAACGGCATTTCTAAAGAACGCGGCACACTGCCCCACGCCGCCTGGTGCAAAACATAGTCCACGCCCTCGCACGCTTTTAGGCAAACGTCTAAATCTTTGATGTCACCTTTGATAAAGGTGTAATTCGGATTGCCCAAAAACAAATCGATGTTTTCCTGTTTGCCGGTTGAAAGGTCGTCAAGCGCTTTGACTTTACAGCCTTTGTTGAGCAGCGCCTCGCAAAGATTCGAGCCGATAAAGCCGGCAGCGCCGGTAACCAAAAATGTTGTGTTTTCGGGAAATTGAATGTTTTGATATCCCATAAAAATTAACCTCTGTCCTTATAAAAAATCGTTCTGTATTTATAATACACTTTCTCCAGCAAAATACGTTTGGATTTAAAATATTTGTTCTGTACATGTTCGCGGGTTTCGTAAATTGTCGGATTGGCAAGGCGGATAATATCACTGTGCACCTCGTCCGTGACACGCTTTTCACGGGGCAAGGATAAAAGCAGCACCATCAGCCGCCGGTTGTTAAACGGGAAGGTGATGCGGTGGCAAATATCCAGCGAAGTGGTCACCATCATACCCCAATTGCTCATACGCACTTCCCAATAGTATAAGTCGGTATGTTCATAGTTGAATTTCGGTGACGCCAAATCAAACTTTTGCATATATTCCCGATAAATTTTATCGCTTTTCTTAAGAAGCGACGGCGAAAGGAAATAGCGCGTTTGAAAAATGCTGAAATGCCGCGGTGTCAACTTTTCAGGCATTTTGATGCCGTATTTTCTGTCGAAAAACACGCGGACGATTTCCGAAATCCACGATTTGACTTCCACGCCGATTTCGTTGCGGCGGTAGAAATAAATATGTTTCCGAATTTCATTGTCCGAAAGCGAGCGAATATAGCCGGAGGAATGCTCGATAATTTCTTTGAGCACATCAAAATCTTCGACTTCGGCATTTTCGCTCGGGATTTTGTAAATTTTATGGTCTAAGCCGAGTTTTTCGCAAATACGGTGGGCAGCTTCGGAGTCCACAATTTCAGTATCCTTGGACTGGAAGCTGAAATAGCCGAAACGGTCATACAGCCCATTGGCGCAGGCAAGCGTGGTTTTGCTGTCTGTACCGCCGGAAAGAGAAATGTAACCGTCTTTCCATTTTTGCGAAACCAAATCAATGCCGTTGTGCAGGATTTCATAGGCTTTTTGAATCGCCTTGTCATAATCTTCGGACGAAGTGTATTCCGGGTGCGGTTCGGTCGGGAAAAAGCGGTGAACGGAAAACGCGCCGTCACAAGCTTTCAAGTAGACATTTGCACCGATGCGTTTGAGCGGCGGATAGGGCGAAATATCACCGGGCAGATAGCGGTTCCCAATGTTGTAAAACCGATTGGTCACAAGTTTTTGGACAAACGGGTCACGGGTAAGGTCATATAAATCCGCCACAAGCTGTGGGTGAGACGTCAGAACGGTTTCCCCGTTCACCGTGCCGTAGTACACACCTTTGATTCCGGCGCAGTCCTGCACAGCCAGCAAGCCCGTGTCGTCGAACACGAACAGCGAGAAAATACCGGTCCAGTCATTGATGCAGTCGAAAAAGGCCGTTTCCCCTTTTGGATAACCCTGCGCACAGGTTTCCAACAGTTGTTCTTCTTGCGCAACCATATGAAACGGGTCATAGGCGTGCCCGATAAGCAAGAAATCCGCATTTTCTTTTCGGACAAGCGTATAATCCTGATACGGGTGAATCCACAAGCGGAAATTCCGAATATCGAGCGCTTTCCACTTTCCGTAAAACGGATATGCTTCGCCGCGCACCTGCGCGTCCGTTGTCAGCAAATATCCACGGCAAAACATGGCGTCCCGATATTGCGGGTATTGCTCTAAAAGTTTTTCCATTTCCCTACCGTTTAACAAACAAAATCCTTCTTTCCGTGACAAGATGATAAGCCGAAAACCCCCGGCTTATAATCTCCAATACTGATAGCCGGCCGCTTCATATTGTTTGCGGTCAAGAAGCCCTTTAATATCGACCAGTACTTTTTTGCTGTTGTCGACAGCTTTAAACATTTTGTCGAAATCCGCCTGTGTGAGCCCTTTGAACGCTTCGTGCGCCACGGCAAGCACGACTGCATCGCAGTCCTTTATCGAATCCATATCGACAAACTCCACGCCGTAAAGCCGCTTCGCTTCGTCGCGGTCGGCGGTCGGGTCGGTAATCACGGGCGTAATGCCGTATTCGCCGAGTTCTTTTACGATATCGATAATCTTGGTGTTGCGGGTGTCGGGGCAGTTTTCTTTAAAGGTGAAGCCCAAAATCGCGATGCGCGCGTTTTTAATCGACACATCGGCTTTGATTAAATGCTTCACGGTGTTTTCCGCGACATATTTGCCCATATCGTCGTTAATACGTCTGCCGGAAAGAATAATCTGACTGTGATAGCCGAGTTCCTCCGCCTTATAAGTCAGGTAATACGGGTCAACGCCGATGCAATGCCCGCCGACAAGGCCCGGGTAGAATTTCAGGAAGTTCCATTTTGTGCCCGCGGCTTTCAAGACGGACTGGGTGTCAATTCCCATTTTGTTGAAGATGATGGACAGCTCATTCATAAACGCAATGTTGATGTCGCGCTGGCTGTTTTCAATGACTTTTGCCGCTTCGGCAACCTTGATGCTCTCCGCGCGGTGCACACCGGCTTCAACAACCAGTTCATAGACCTTGGCGACGGTGTCGAGAGTTTCCTCGTCCATACCGCTGACAATCTTGGTAATGGTTTCTAAGCGGTGCACTTTGTCGCCGGGGTTGATGCGCTCCGGCGAATAGCCGATTTTAAAATCGACGCCGCATTTTAAGCCGGACTCTTTTTCCAGAATCGGCACACAGATGTCTTCGGTCACGCCGGGGTAAACCGTGCTTTCATAAACAACGACCGAGCCTTTTGTGAGGTTGCGGCCGACGGTGTGCGACGCGCCTTCGACCGGCGTTAAGTCCGGCGTGTGGTCGTCGTTGACAGGCGTCGGCACGGCGACGATGTGAAATTTCGCTTCGCGAAGCTTGGTTTCGTCGGCGGTAAATTCCACGGTACAATTTTTAATCGCCTCGTTCCCGACCTCGTTGGTCGGGTCAACGCCTTTTTTGTAAAGCTCGATTTTTGCGGCATTTAAGTCATAGCCGATAACCTTAACTTTCTTAGAAAAGGCAACTGCAATCGGCATACCGACATAACCTAAGCCCACCAGCGAGATTTTTTCTTCCCCGTTTACGATTTTCTCATACAAATTCAAAATTCTCATTCCCCTTGATTTTCAAATATCTGCACATGTCCGCATTGACCTTGCGGACATCAAATTTTTGCCTGCAATATTCGGCGCTTGCCTGCCCCATTTTTTTTATTCGCTCCGGGTTTTCCACAAACGCGCACATTTTCTCGGCGACCGCTTCGGCGTTTTGCACCGGCACCAAAAAGCCGGTTTCGCCGTCTACCACCGTTTCCCGACAACCCGGGGCATCGGTCGTAATCACCGCGCGGCCCATAGACATGGCTTCCAGCACCGTGCGCGGCGTTCCCTCGCGGTAAGACGGCAGGACATAAACCGAGCACTGCTTGTAATAATCCGCCACGGTGTCGGTTTCGCCGAAATGCTCAATCGTGCCGTCGTCAATAAAGGGCTTTAAATCCGCTTCGGAAAGCGAATCCTGAATATTCTCGCAAGCGCCCAAAAGCATACACCGCACAGCCGGATATTTTTGCTTCACCATGCGGCAGGCGGCAAGGTATTCGCGAATTCCTTTGGAATACATTACCCGGGACAGCATAAAGAAAGTCGTTCTTTCCGGCAGCGCCGCAACGGCAAATTTTTCGGTGTTGACGCCGGAACCGTTGACCACCACACATTTTTCATCTTTTACCAAATGCAAATCGACGAACTGTTTGCGGTCGTCGTTGTTTTGGAATATGGCAACGTCGGCGCAGCGAAACGCTTTTTTGTAAAGCGCGGACATAATGGTGCGAATAGCCTTCGCTTTAGCGGTCTTCGCGGTAAACGCATACCCTGCACCGGTCACCATCGCAGCGATATGCGGCACGCCGGCTTTTTTAGCGGCGATAGAGCCGTAAATGACAGGCTTACTGGTGTAACCGAGCACAACGTCCGGCTTTTCCGTTTGAAACAGCCGATAAAGCGCTTTTTGATATTGCAAATCGGCAAACGGATTCACGCCGTTTTTGTTCATCGGGATTTCCACAAACCGCGCGCCGAGCGCTTCGATTTTCTCTATATTGTCACGATTCGGACCTGTTACAATTACCTCATAGCCACAAGCGATAATTTCCCGTATCAAATCGCCGCGGAAGTTATAGGCGGTTCGGTTCTTCGGGGAAATCAAAATAAATTTCATCGGTCGGTTTCCCCCTTTAAAAACATGCATAAATTTTGATAAATCACAGAAAACAGCCTGTCTTTATTGTTTTGAGAAACAAAAGAATTATGCGGTGTGACAAGCACATTCGGCATATCCCAAAGCGGGCTGTCAGACGGGAGCGGTTCTTCTTCAAAAACATCTAAAACCGCGCCGCCCAAAATTCCGTTTTGCAAAGCATCTACCAACGCGAGCGTATCAACTACGCCGCCGCGCGCGACATTCACAAGCACCGCGCCGTGCTTAAAGCGCTCTAGGGTTTTCTTGGAAATCAAGTGTTTGGTCTCATTTGTCAGCGGCACGGTTAAAATCACAACGTCGGCGTCACGGACAGCTTGTCCGATTTGCGTGACCGGACAATAGCGGTCAAAGCTGTCGCTTTTGGGTTCCACAAGGTCAACACCCGTAACTTGCATATGCAAAGCGTGAAAGCAATCGGCGCACGCCTGTCCGACGCTGCCGCAGCCGACAATGCAGACGCGCCCGCCGGAAAGTTCCAAAAGGCCGCGATGCTTTTCCCAAACATGGGCTTTTTGGTTGTTATAAAAAAAGTTCGCCTGCTTATAAAGGGACAAAACGCCCCAAAGCGCGAACTCAGCCATAGGTACACTATACACCCCGCGGGCATTATAAAGCATAATCCCCTTTTCCTGCAGTTTTGCAGCCGGCACACGGTCGAGCCCGGCGCTTGTCAGCTGGACACAGCGAAGGCGGGGAAACACGGATAATTCATGATATAAAAACAGGTTGTTGCAGACAGTAAGCTCCGCATCTGCGGCGCCTTCCGGCAGGTCGCCGCGCTCGTCCGGCATCATAATGCATTCAAGCCCCAGCCCGCGAAGCTTCGCAAGCTGAGGTTCTGTGTAACAATATGCACCTGTCAAAAGGATTTTCATCAAGAAACATCGCCTTTATTACATTTCTTTTTGGTAAGGAACGCACGGTTTACTCGGCTTTTGTACGCCGCAATTTTTTGAAAAGAAGCTGGATTCCCTCTAAAAGTTTCCCGGTGCCGAAGTGCAAAACGGCGGCACCCGCCACAATCACCGAAGTCAGCACAAGCCAGTTCAACGGGAACGGCAGCAACTTTGCAAAAAACGGGATAATGCCGATCTGCACCAAATAAATTTCGAGCGTGATTTCCGAGATAAAATTCAAAACCCGTTTGATCCAGCGCGGCAGCGCTTCCAACTTTGCGTCGATGCCGGCGAAGCAACGGACAAGAAAATACAAGAGCAAAAACAGCATATATTGATTGATAATCTGAAAAGCACTGATTGCTTCGATTTTTGCAAACAGCATTTTGCTTGCAAAATAAGCGCAGAAGAAAAATGCCAACAGCACCCAATTTATGACCTTGTTGCTGTTTTGGAATTGCTTAAGATGCAGTCGAAAATATGCGCCCAGTAACATGGAAGCCCCATAAAGGAACAGAATAAATGCTGCGCCCGCCGCATCGATATGATAATAGGTTTTGTCAAACAAGAAAAGATAGAAAACCAAATGTACGACCGCAACCGCCGCCAAAATCCAACCCAACCGCTTTTGGGCAGCTTTCCATTTCATTAAAACATAAAACGGAATATATAAAATAAGGATATCGGCCAAAAAACGGAACCGCGTCGGATAAACAAAGAGTTCCAACCACGACTTACCGCCGGTATCGCTTATGGAAAGCAGCAAATACAGCGCGGTAATAATCCAGATTTGCGGATACATACGCACGATCCGTTTCCCGTACCACCGCGGAAAGCTCTGTTTCGGGTTGCAAAGGCAAAAGCCGGAAACCGCAAAAAATATTACGTTTCCCAAAAGGCCGCCGTTTGCAATGAAATCGGTCGGATACACGCCGGTATAATGGGAGTTTGTAATCAGCATCGCTGCAAGCGCCCGTAAAACTGTTGCAAAATAAATCATAGCTTACCCCTTGTGCTTCCCCGTAATTGCCGCCACAATTTTTTGTACTTGTGCATGATTGTCGTTCTGCTCCTGCTTTGTCATTGCGGCACATTGTGCCTCGCAGGCGCGTATATCGTCAACGCCGGCTTTGAAATCTTCCGCAAGATGGCTGCGGTCATGGATTTTAGACATATCGCAAAATGCACGAGAAAGAATGACTTGGCTTGAACCGAGCCGGTAGTGCTCCGCCAAAATCCGTTCTGCGGGAAGTGCAACATTACTGCCCGGCCTGCCGACGCCGCCGAAACCGTAGGGAATCCCCTTTTCGGCAAACTTGCGGCAAAGCGTCTCTACGGTGCCGTTCGCAACCAATTCAAACATAAAGTTCAAATGATAGCCGAGATGCAGGTCGTTAATGCCGACGTGCACTTCATCAATTCCGGGAACGGCCAAAATCTCGTCGATATGTTCGACAGCTTCCGGCGTTTCAAAAAGCAGGCAGGTTTTCACCCGTCCTTTGCAAACCGAAACAAAATCGGAAACCTCTTTGACGGTTTTAAAATACGGCAGCATGACAATATCGGCGCCGTCCGCAATCACTTTGTTGATTTCCGCTTCGGAGCCGGCATACATACTGTTCACGCGAACAAGCAGCTGCGCCGAAGTCAAAACCGCTTTTAACCGCCGGACGTCTTCTATACTGTGATGTGAAATGACGGTGTCGAGATGCCCCTGCCGTTCTTCTTTGCCCCGCAGTTCCAAATCGAGAAAAATGCGGTCGACCCCCGCCGCCTGGGCAATGGCGGCAACCTGTGGGTCGTTGGTCAGATACATCAATTTCAGCGGCATTATTTCTTCACGCTTTCAACAGGTTCTTTTTCCGCAACCTGCACAGTTGCAACCGTGTTTTCGTTGTCGGCATTCGTAAACACCTTAAACACAGTCATAAACAAAATCTTAATATCGAGCCACAAAGACATATGGTCCACATACCAAACATTCAGTTCGATTCTGTGATTCCATTCTACTTCTTTGCGGCCGTTGACTTGCGCCCAGCCGGTAATTCCGGGGCGCACCTCAAACATTCGTCTTTGGAAGTCAGAGTATTCTCCCAAAGGCCAGGGGTGGTAAGTGAGCGGCGGGCGCGGCCCGATAAAGCTCATTTCACCCTTTAAAATGTTCACAAGCTGGGGCAGTTCGTCGATACTGGTTGCGCGCAAAATCCGCCCGATTTTCGTGACGCGCGCATCCCCCTTCCCGGAGTATACACCGGTGCCGGTTTTTTCCGCGCCGACACACATAGAGCGGAATTTATAGATTTGAAATTCTTTGCCGTCTTTGCCGAGCCTCGTCTGCCGGAAGACAGCAGGTCCTTCGGAAGTGCACCGAACCAGCAAAGCCACGATCCCCATTAAGGGCCACAGCAGAAATAATGCACATGCCGAAGCCAAAATGTCTAACAATCGCTTAAATTTACGGTACAAATAAACTCTCTCCTTAAATATATCAACCCATGCGTATACGTTAAAAGTATACTTTTTTTACGGTAAAAAGTCAATAGTCGGCGCAACATTACAACAGCCGATATGCACGTTACATTTTGGCAAAATTCTTTCTTTTTCCAAAAGCAAGGCGGAGAAGCAAAACGCTTCTCCGCCAAGGCAAAATCTTATTCTGTTTTGAGCTGTTTTACAAGCTGATCCCCGTAAACCGCGGCGCCTGTTATCAAGACACCCTGCACGGCGGCATCCACGGAAAAGCCTAAAATCCCGAACGCGCCCAAAATACCGAACACCAGTAAAATCAGCGGTATGTACTTGTCCGGTATTTTTTCAATGTTTTTTATCAGCGCGCCGAGAATATTCAGAGCGGGAATCAAAACCAGGCCTTTTTCCACAATATAAGTCAAAAGTTCCATTTTTTCACCCCCTACCCTCCGATAATCAGCCACAGCGCCGCGCCGACGCCGGTGCCGATTGCCGTGAGCATGGCGACAACCAGTTTATCCCAAAGCTTCGACGGGCGCTCTTTTACGGATTGTATGCTTTCTTTGAGTTCCCCGAGCGTCACCAACATGCTGTCGAGCTTAATGTGCATTTCGGCACTTGCCACAGCGAAGTTGTTGACCTTGGAATACAGGATTTTTACATCGTCCTCAAGTTTTGTAATTCTATGCTCAAACAAATCCTTTTCCGGCACAAAATCACTTCAAATCCGTTTTATTGACATAGCCGGTCACGTTCTCGCCGATCGGCGTTTTGCCCACGCGTTCGGGCGAGGACGTGATACGGTAGCGTCCGGAAATCTCCTTGCCGTCATAAATATAAAACGACCCTGTTTTATAAGCCGCCGGGGTTTTTGCCGTTGCGGACACGTAAAGCGGGGTGTTTTGCAAGGAAACCAGCGTTTTTGCCGGGAACGGATTGCCGGAAGTGCCGCCGCTTGCAGGCGCGCTTGTCTTTTTGACGCCGTTTAAGCCGTTTGCTTTCATAATTGCGGGGTAATCTTTATAGGCGTAATCCAGGTCAACCCGACCGTCTATCCCGTCGATGGTGCCGGACGAAGAATACTGCCACATACCGTAATTGCCGTCATAGGTGTTTTTCGCCGCCCACTGCGCGACCCAAACGTCATACCGCTTTTTACAGTCTTCGTCGACATAATTGTCGAGAAAAAACTTGTTGGCATAAATGCAGACATAACAGCCCGCCGCTTCGACCGCTTCGCAAAACGCGCGGATAATATCGGAAACCGCCGCCTTGCCGAGGTCCGCCTGCGCTTTTTCCTCAATATCGTAAGCGACCGGGTAAGAAAACTGTTTGCCCTCTATCCAGCTTAAAAAGACGCGCGCTTCCTCTTTGGCGTCGGCTGCGCTTTTGGCGTAGCTGTAATGATAAGCGCCGACCGGCACGCCCGCCGCTGTTGCATTTTTATAGTTTTCTTCAAAGCACTCGTCCTTTTGGGACGGAAATCTGCCGAACCCGGCGCGAAGCATCGCGAACTGCACACCGGCTTTTTTCACCTTTTGCCAATCCACTTTTCCTTGGTATTTGCTGACATCGATACCGTTTTGCATAGCTTGCATCCTTTCTGTTCGTTTGGAAAGCCCCTCTGCGTTTGCGTTGAATCGGAGCTTTCACTTTCATTATATTGTCTTATCTTCTAAATTGCCAAAGCACAGATTATTCATACATATCGGTGCCCGTCATCAGAATCTTGCTGCCCGGCAGAAGCGGAATCCGCACAGCGCCGTCTTCTTCATTTAAAGACAGCCGCAGATCGGAAAACCCGTTTTTTACACGATCGGAAATCGTGATATAGCTGTTGTTCGGCACAGTTCCCTGTGACGCGGTTCCGTAAATCGAAAGGGCCGCAGTGAAAAGCTCGGAAGCGTTTGCCGTCACAAAAACGTCCAGCGTGCCGGTCGGCGCCTGACCGCGTAAATACGTCAGGTAGCGCATACCGCCATCTGTACTGATGCGCAGGTTGCAGGATGAAGCTGATGACGCATAAACCAAATGTGCGTATATTTTGACTTCACTCGCAAGAAAACTTTTGTCTTGCAAGTCTTTCGAAAAGGAAACTTCTGCAACCGACTCTCCCTCTCCGACTTCAAAACGCACCAGCACACGCTCTCGTTTTTGACGGATACACTCGAAAATCCCGGCAGAAGCAACCGGATTTTGTGATGTTTCGGTTACAGCACTATCTACCGTAACGCCCGGATCCCCTTTGTCTCCCTTGTCGCCTTTTTCGCCCTGCTCGCCTTGGTCACCCTTGTCCCCTTTAAAAGTTCCGTTTTCAATCGCTTCCAAAAGCGCATTGACCGAAAAAGCATAGTCGGCGGCAAGCTTCTTTTCGGTATTTTCAAACACCGAAAAATACAAGTTGACGCTTTTGCTTTTGATAAGCTGTTCGGTCTTGCCATCTTCGTTTACCGAAACAATGTTTAAACAGCAAAGCGCCGTCATTTGGGACGTGATGTCGGCGGGGATAGAAAATTCTATTGCGTTTTCTTCGTCCGGGGTGAGATAATCGGTGCGGTTGACGCCGTTCACGGTGACAAACTCCAGATAATAGCGGTATTCCGGCGCGATATAAACCGGGTCAAGCAAAAAGCGCAGCGCTGTGGCGTTGTGCTCATACATGACGCCGCCCTGTGCGTCTTCAGGCGCTTCGGAAAGCCCCGCCGGCACCTGAATTTCTACAATGTTTTGTTTCATGCGTTCCCTCCGTAAAATTTCAAAGTTTCCTGAAAGGATTTCGGCGGATGCAAAAGGCTGAAATCCAACAGAAAAGGATAGCGAAGACTTGCCTGCAATTTGCGCTTTGCCGCTTCGGAAAGCGTATAGACCCGCTGGCGCGAAAGCTTACACAGGCGCGCGGTTTCCGAAACGCTGTTGTCCTGGATTAACAAAAGCTCCGCGACACAGCGTTCCTCTTGGGAAAGCTCCGTCTCCAGCGCATAGCGCACAAGCCGCCGCAGGGTTTCGGTTTTTTGCGTGACCAAAAATTTCGGAATCACGCCTTGTTCCAGTTCGGCGGCCGTCAGCGGCTCGAAGCGCTCCGACAGATAAAAATATTCATCTTCGGTAAGCGGAATCAGCGCCTTTTGCACAGTCGTTGTAATCATAGACCTCCTCCTTTTTTGTCCGTAAACAAGAACAACACCCAAATGCGAAAACGCATTTGAGTGTTGCAGGTTTACGAACATTTGTTCGCCTTGCATAGTCTATAATACAGAATATGCATTCAGTTGTCAAGGGGAATTATTCGGATTTCTCCGCCGCGGTATCTGTCTTGCGGAACACGAACGCGTCGTTTTCCGGCTCGCAGACATAATGCCCGCTCGCGGTTACGTCGCCGCGCAGCATTGCTTCGGAAAGGGAATCTTCGATTTTGCTCTGGATTGCACGTTTCAAAGGACGTGCGCCGTACACTTCGTCGAAGCCCGCGTCGGCAATTTTTGCAATGGTTTCGTCGGTGAAATCGACGGTGATGTCCATTGCGGCGACACGCTTTTTCAGGTTCTCCAAAAGACGTTTGGCGATTTCCTGAATCTGCGGTTTCGTCAGCCGTTTGAAGACAATGATGTCATCGACACGGTTTAAGAACTCCGGACGGAACATCGAGCGCAATTCGCCCATGACCGCTTCTTTGATTTTTTCGTCGTTCTTTTCCTGTTCCTCGGCGGAATCCGCGAAGCCGAACGCCGCTTGTTTCGAGGTAATCAGTTTCGCGCCGACGTTAGAGGTCATAATAATCACGCAGTTTTTGAAGTCCACGCGCCGACCTTGGGAATCGGTCAAAATGCCGTCGTCCAAGATTTGCAGAAGCACGTTGAACACGTCGGGGTGCGCTTTCTCGATTTCATCGAACAAAATGACGGAATAGGGTTTTCTTCTTACCTTTTCGGTAAGCTGACCGCCTTCGTCAAACCCGACATAGCCGGGCGGCGAACCCACAAGACGGGAAACGGTGTGTTTCTCCATGTATTCGGACATATCGAGCCGGATCATCGCGTTTTCGTCACCGAACATGGCGGCCGCAAGCGCTTTGCAAAGCTCGGTTTTGCCGACGCCGGTGGGGCCTAAGAAGATAAACGAGCCAATCGGTTTTTTCGGGTCTTTCAAACCCACTCTGCCGCGGCGAATTGCGCGCGACACAGCCTTGACGGCATCATCCTGCCCGACAATACGACGATGGAGTTCGTCTTCCATGTGTAAAAGTCTTTCGCTTTCCTCGGTGGTCAACTGGGTCAGCGGAATCCCCGTCCAAGCGGACACAATCTGAGCAATATCGGTTGCCGTAACTTCGTCACGGCTGTGGCCGGTCTGCTGCATCCACTCTTTCTTCTTTTGCTCGAGTTCGGAAGAAACTTTCTTCTCTTTATCGCGCAATTCGGCGGCGCGCTCAAATTCCTGTGCGCTGACGGCGGACTGTTTTTCCGCTTCGAGCTCTTTTTGTTTTTCTTCGAGGTCTTTAATTTCAGGCGGAGCTGTAAAGGTTTGCAGCCTTACTCTCGACGCCGCTTCATCGATAAGGTCAATCGCCTTATCGGGCAGATAGCGGTCGCCGATATAGCGCGTGGAAAGTTTCACGGCCGCGTTAATCGCTTCGTCTGTGATTTTCACCTTGTGGTGCGCCTCGTATTTATCGCGCAACCCTTTGAGGATTTCAACGGCTTCTTCTTCGGTCGGCTCGCCGACGGTAATCGGCTGGAACCGGCGTTCAAGCGCCGCGTCCTTTTCAATATGTTTGCGGTATTCTTCAATCGTGGTCGCGCCGATCACCTGCAGTTCCCCGCGGGCAAGCGAGGGTTTCAAAATGTTGGCGGCGTCCACTGCGCCTTCGGCACTGCCGGCGCCGATGAGGGTATGGACTTCATCAATAAACAAAATGATGTCGTCCGCCGCTTTTACTTCGTCAATAACCTTTTTAATCCGCTCTTCAAAGTCGCCGCGGTATTTGGTACCGGCGACCATGCCGGTGAGGTCAAGGGAAATAATCCGTTTATTTTTCAGCATTTCCGGCACTTCACCGGAAACGATTTTCAGCGCAAGCCCCTCGGCAATCGCGGTTTTACCGACGCCGGGTTCACCGATTAAGCAGGGGTTGTTTTTAGTACGGCGGGAAAGGATTTGAATCACACGTTCAATTTCCTTTTGACGGCCGATAACGGGGTCGATTTTGCCGTCGCGCGCAAGCTGCGTTAAATCGCGGCCGAACTGCGAAAGCACATCGTCGCTGTCGGAAGCGGGATTGCCCGCGCCGGAGGTCTGACCGGTCGCGCCGCCGTTCATCATATTTTTGGAAATATCATTGACAAGGTCCTGCAAAGAAATGCCGGCCTGCATCAAAATCTGCGCCGCGCAGCACGTGGATTCCCGCGCAATGGCGAGGAGCACATGCTCCGTGCCGACAAGGCTCTGCCCCATGCTCCGGGCAAAGGAAACCGCGGTTTCAATGATATTTTTGCTTCTCGGCGTAAAATCGTCGGGCACAAGCTCGGTCGGCACGCCGACGCCGACGGTTTGCTTAATATAATTTTCCACCTGGTCATAAGTCAACTTGCGAGCGGCCAAAACCGTGCCCGCAACGGTGGAGGTATCTGATAAAAGCCCTAAAAGCAGGTGTTCACTGCCGATGTAGGTATGCCCGAGGTCCTGGGCGGCTTCCACCGCTTTATTAAGGGACTTATTCGCTTTTTCCGTAAAGCCTGTAAACTTAAACATAAGGCATCGTCCTTTCTTCGGGAAAGGCGCTTGTTACAGTCTTTCCCGCACCATTTTCGCACGCTCCATATCGCGTTCCCGGGCGGTAAGCGTCTTGCCGACCTGCGCGTTAATCGTCGCAGGCTGCATGGAGACCATCAGTTCATCAATCACTTTCCGGTCCACATTCAGCACGCCGCTCACAGCGCCCAAACGCACTTTGGAGATGAGTTCCATAAATTCTTTTGTATCTAACAGTCTTGCCGATTTTAAGATACCGTATGCACGGTGAATGGCGTCTTCGCTTTCCACGGATTTGACAAACTCCGTGCGTGCGGCACGCTCTTGCGCGGCAAGCTGTAAAACGATTGTTTTCAAGTTTTCAATCGCTGCTTTTTCCGAAATGCCGAGCGTTACCTGGTTGCTCAGCTGATAAAGGTCGCCCATCGGGGCGCTTCCTTCGCCGTAGGCACCGCGAATGGTAAGCCCCAGCTTGGAAACCGTAGACGCGAGCGTCCCCATGCGCCGCGTTGTCGTCAAAGCCGGCAAATGCAGCATCACGGAGGCGCGCATACCCGTGCCGAGATTGGTCGGGCACTGCGTCAAATAGCCGAGCCGTTCATCAAAGGCAAATCGGACTTTTTCGTTAATTTCGTCATCGAGCCGGTCGGCAATTTCGTAAGCTTGCGCCAATGCCAAGCCCGGCATCATGACCTGCAAACGGATGTGGTCTTCCTCGTTGAGCATGATGCTGATGTTTTCGCTGTCGGAAAGCAGCAGCGCCCGCCCGTCGGCAGAAGAAGCAAACTCAGGGCTTATCACGTGCTTTTCAGCCAACGAAACGATTTGCGCTTGTGTCAGCGTTTTCATTTCGATATAGTGAAGTCCTTCGCTTTGCGGGACTGCGTCACGCACAATCTCGTTGACATGTACTCTGGTTTTGGTGTCCAGCCTTGCGGGGAACGGATATTCTTCCAAGTTCCGCGCAAGCCTAATGCGGGTGCTTATGACAACATCATTTTGCTCGCCTTCACCGAGATACCACTTATTCATTTCCGTTTTCCTCCTGCTCGAGCGCTTTGATTTCATCCCGCAGTTTTGCCGCGGTTTCGTAATTCTGAATATCGACAGCTGCGTCGAGTTTTTCTTTCAATTCCTCGATTTTGCTGTTCTTTTTCTGCACCGGCGAACCGTTTGCAATTTTGCCCTCGTGATGGGTGCGTCCGTGGATGCGCTCAATCGAGGGGGTCAGCTTGTCGTAAAAGGTTTCATAGCAGTTCGAGCAGCCGACCTTGCCGCTTTTGACAATGTCGTTAAACGAACAGCCGCACTTGTCACAGCGCAAAACGCTGTTGCTCAAAGCGCCGATGCCGACCGGCTCAAACAGCGAGCTTAACATATCGGAAAAACCGAACCCGAAATCCGGGAACACGCTGCCGTAGCCGAGGCTCTTCGCACATTCGGAACAAAGGTGCGCTTCTGTCGCCTCACCGTTTACGATTCTTTTAATATGGGTAGTTGCTTCATATTTTCCGCAATTTTGACACAACATAATAAACACTCCTTTACTGCATTGTAGTAATCAGCATTTGTTTAAACACCGACGCGCGAACCGTGTTGCGCAGTTCCTGCGGAATTTCACGATACGCTTTGTCGGAAATGGCGGCGCTCATCACTTGCGCCGTTTGCTGCGGCAAAATGCCGCGGGCATACAGATTTTGAATATTTGCCCGGCAGGTTTTCTCATCCATCGAGTCGCCGATGGAATTGATCAGGTGCATCATCAGCGTTTCCGGTGTGCAGGTCGCGCGCGTGATTTTAATGTATCCGCCGCCGCCGCGCCGGCTTTCGACGATGTACCCCTGCTCCGGGGTAAATCGGGAAGCGAGCACATAATTGATTTGGCTCGGCACGCATCCAAGCTGTTCCGCCAAATCGTTGCGCTTGATTTCCGTCGTGCCGCTATCGGAGAGCATATCCAAAATCATCTTGGTGATTTCTTTGCTCAAGTTCATTTTTACGGCTCACCTCTTTTTTTGATTTTTTCAAGTCTTTTTTGACTTTGACTATCTTTGACCTTTAACGACTACCATTATACGATTTTTGAAAGAAAAGTCAAAGGTCAAAAAAGGTCAAAAACGTTTTAAAACTTCCGATTTTTTAGTCTAACCAGTCATTTTCTTCGATTTTCTTTAAATTTCTTTGATTTTTAAATTTTCTTTTCTCGGCGGAAAATGTCTGACCTTCCGTCACTTCGTCCGGCAGGGTATCCTCTTCTGAAAAAGCATCCTCTTCGTAGTCCGGCGGTGTCATAGATGAATAAACAAACGGCATTTTGACTTCCTCCTTTTGGTTTATTAAAGTTAGTGTATGCCGTTTTTCTGAAAATCATGAACCAAATTTTGTTTGGTTCATAGGATGTAATGAGAGCGCCGAAAGGCAAAACCTCCGGTGGCTTTCAGTCCCCCAAGGAAAGGAGGAGCATCGATGAACTTCTGCGGTGGTTTCGGGAATAACGGTCTTCTGATCCTTGTCATTCTCATCATCCTGTTTTCGGCGGATAACGGTTGCGGCTGCACCGGCACGCGTGACTGCGGCTGCGGCTGCTAATTGCGGCATCTGCGCGTAAATAAAGGAACCGCGGTCTGAAAGTCAGACCGCGGTTTTCTTTTTATATTCGGTTTTGCAATTGTTTTTATTTGCCGAGCGTCATAATATGGATGGCGCCCACGGGGCAGGCTTCCATACATTTGCCGCAGCCGATGCATTTGTCATAATCGACGTGCGCGGTATTGTTCTCGACTTTAATCGCATCGCTTTCGCAAACCTTGGTGCATTTCATGCAGCCGATACAGCCGACTTTGCACTCTTTGCGGGTAAAGGCGCCTTTGTTGTGGTTTTTGCAAAGCACCGCCGCTTTGGTTTCATAAAGCGGAACAAGCTCGATAAGCCCTTTCGGGCAGGTCGCAATGCATTTTTTGCACGCCTTGCAGGCAAGCGGGTCCACGCGCGCCACGCCGTCGCAAATCTGAATGGCGTCATAAGGGCAGGCCTTGACGCAGTCGCCGTAACCTAAGCACCCATAAACGCAGGCCTTTTGCCCGCCGAACAGCTGGGATGCCATCGTGCAGCTTTGCACGCCCTGATATTGCAGTTTGATGACGGAATTTTCCGACGTGCCGTTGCAGTGCACGACCGCCGCCATCGGCTTGATTTCACCGGCGGAAAGCCCCAAAATCGCGGCAACCTGTTTCGCCGTTTCATTGCCGCCGGGCGCGCAGAGGTTGGTTTCTTTGGTTTCGCCTTTGGAAAGCGCCGCCGCGTAACCGTCACAGCCGGAATAGCCGCACGCACCGCAGTTTGCACCGGGCAGACACTCGCGAACCGCCTCAGCGGTTTCGTCTTTCGGCACCGCCATCACAACAGAAGCAACGGCAAGGCCGACGCCGGCGATAAGCCCAATGGAGGCAACCAAAACGACAGCTAAAAGAATGGAATTCATGCGTTTCGTCCTCCTTTATTAAGCAAACATATTTTCCACAAGCCCGGTAAATCCCAAAAACGACAGGGACACAAGGCTCGCTGCGACAAGCGTAATCGGAAGGCCTTCTAAAAACTTCGGAATTTCACAGGATTCCAAACGCTCGCGCACGCCGGCGAACATGACCATTGCGACCAAGAAACCGACACCCGCGCCGAACGAGTTGACGAGGGATTCCCAGAAGGTGTAGCCGGAGTCGATGTTCAAAATCGCAACGCCGAGCACCGCGCAGTTGGTCGTAATCAGCGGCAGGTAAATGCCGAGCGAATTGTAAAGCGCGGGGATATATTTGCGCAATACGATTTCCACAAGTTGGACAAGCGCGGCAATAACCAAAATGAACACGATGGTTTGCAAATAGCCGAGCCCGTGGTTGTCAAGGAACGTATTGAGCGGATACGTAACCGCGGAGGAGAGCACCATAACAAAGATAACGGCGGCGCTCATGCCGACGGCGGTATTGAGCTTTTTGGAAACGCCCAAAAACGGGCAGATGCCCAAGAATTTGGAAAGGATATAGTTGTTGGTGAGGATTGCCGTCAGCAAAATGGAAAGAAAGAGTTTCATTTCTTTTCCTCCTTCCCTTTGCTTTCACAGGACACTTTCTGCGCCTGGGTGCAGGTTTCGGCAAGCGGGCAACCCGCACAGCCGAGCGTTGCTTTGGGTTTGCCTTTGTGTTCGGCAAGGCGGTTCGCGCAAGCCATTAAAAGACCGAACACGAAGAAGCCGCCGGGCGCTAAAATGAAAATGGTCATCGGGGAAACGGATGCCGGCAAAATCTGGAAGCCGAGCAGTGTGCCCGAACCGAGCAGTTCACGAACGCCGCCCATTAAGATCAGCGCCGCGGTGAAGCCGACGCCCATGCCGAGACCGTCAAGCGCAGACGCGACCACGCCGTTTTTGCCGGCGAACGCTTCCGCACGGCCCAAAATGATGCAGTTGACGACAATCAGCGGCAGATAGACGCCGAGCTGTTCGTCGAGCGCGGGCAGGAACGCTTTGACAAGCATTTGCACAATCGTCACGAAGCCCGCAATCACCACGATATAACAGGGAATTCGCACTTTCTGCGGAATGACTTTTCGAAGAAGCGAAATGACGATATTCGAACAAACCAGAACCAGCGCCGCGGAAAGGCCCATGCCGATTGCGCTTTCGAGAGAGGTTGTGGTTGCAAGCGTCGGGCAGGTACCGAGGACCAGCCGAAGTACCGGGTTTTCTTTAATCAGACCTTTTGTAAATTCCTTATACAAGGGCTTTTTGTCAGCCATTCTGCCCACCTCCGATTTCTGCATATAAGCTCAAAGCGGTGTTGACGGCGGTCGCCATGGCGCTTGAAGTAATCGTCGCGCCGGTCAGCGCCTGAATCTCGGTGTCGGACGGGTTGTTTTTCGCCACGCCGATTTCACCGGATTTGCCGAGGAACTGGTCTAAGAAGCTCTGGTTTTTCGCGTTCATGCCAAGCCCCGCGGTTTCGTTAATCGAAAGGGTATTGACCCCGGCAACCGTGCCGTCGCCGAGTACGCCGACCATAACGGAAATGTCGCCGCCGTACCCTTTGGCGGAGGTGACGAACACATAGCCCATGACGCTGCCGTCGGAAGCGAGGCCATCATAATAGGTATAGGAGACGCCGTCTTTTTCCACCTGTTTTTCTTCGGAGAACGAAGCCGCCGAAGAAAGCACCTGTTTTTTGGACGCGTCCTGGGTTTCCACAGCGAGCGCGTCAATTTTCGGCGCGGTCACGGCATTGGTCAACGCCAAAAGCGCGGTCACGACCACACAGATTAAGAACAGCGAAACGGCGGGGACGATGATTTCTTTTGCTTTTGAATTTTTCATTCCGCCGCCTCCTTTTTCTTTTTCTTTTCTTTAAGGGTGCCGAACGGCTTGGGGGTCGTCATATGTTCAATATGCGGCACCAAAATATTCATTAAGATAATAGAGAAGGAAACGCCCTCAGGCAGCGAGCCGAAAATCCGGATAAGCGCCGTAATCACGCCGCAGCCGACGGCATAAATGATTTTGCCTTTGAAGCTGATGGGCGAAGTGGTGTAGTCGGTCGCCATAAAGATTGCGCCGAGCAAAAGCCCACCGGACAACAGCTGATACGCGACAAAATTCAAATTGCCCTGCCCTTCTATGAGCATAATCACGCCGACGGTCAAAACATAAGTCAGCGGAATCGTCGGGGAAATGACCCGGCGCACCAAAAGGTAGAGAAGCCCGACCAAAAGCGCCGCCGCGCAGGTTTCGCCGAGGCACCCGCCGCGCACACCGAAGAACATATCGGTTAAAGACGGCAAGCCTGCCGCATCCATAGCGGCCTGGATATTTTCCGCGCCGTAAACGCTCGGGAATTTCGCAAGCGGCGTGGCGCTCGTAACGGCGTCCACCGCCTGTGAACGCCAGGCAAACGGTTCCGGGTAATTCGAAATCTGCACCGGGAAAGACGCCATCAACACAATGCGCCCGACAAGCGCGGGGTTGACGAAGTTTTGCCCGATGCCGCCGAAGAACTGTTTGACGACGATAATCGCCACTGCGTCGCCGATGACGACCATCCAAAGCGGCATCGTAGACGGGAGGTTGAACGCCAACAGCATGCCGGTGACCACGGCGCTCAAATCGCCGATTGTATTATTGCGCTTCATCGCCTTGCGGGCGAGAAATTCAAACACGACGCACGCCACAACGCTCACAAGCGTAACGATAAGTGCGCGCGGCCCGAACAGCACAACGGAAAGCACAAGCGCCGGAAGCATCGCGATAATCACGTCGAGCATAATCCCGCGGGTTGTGTCCGCCGTTTTCTTATGCGGCGAGGCGCTGACGGTCAATTTTTTCAAAATGGTGGTGTCGCTCATTTCTTCTGCGCCTCCTCTCGAAGCACGGCTTTTGCGTGCCGCATATATTGGACAAGCGGTTTGCCCGCCGGGCAGGAATATGCGCACGAGCCGCATTCCATACAGACATTTGCGCCGGCGTGTTCCAGCTTTTTCACGTCTTTCGCCACGGCGTAGCGGTGAATGAGCGTGGGCATTAAGGAAAGCGGGCAGGCTTTGGCACAGCGGCCGCAGTGAATGCAATCGGTTTCCTTTTTGACGCTCATGTCTTTTTTTGTAAACGCCAAAATGGCGTTGTTGCTTTTTAAAATCGGGTGGTGCGTGTCCACAATCGCCATACCCATCATCGGCCCGCCGCAGACGATTTTTTCGGGTTCTTCCCGGAAGCCGCCGCAAGCTTTTAAGATATAGTCCATCTCGGTGCCGACCGGCACACGGACGTTTTGCGGCTTCACAATCGCCGACCCGTCCACCGTTAACGAACGGCTGACAAGCGGCTTTCCGCTTTTACAATAGCGCGAAATGAACGCGGCGGAGGCGACGTTTAACACCACACAGCCGACGTCCGCCGGCAGTTTCCCGGGCGGGACCTTGCGCCCTGTAGCGGAAAGCACCATCATTTTTTCCGCGCCCTGCGGATATTTGGATTTTAAGGGCATGACCTTGACAATGTCCTTGTCGTCCTGTTTTTCCGCGATGCGTTCCAAAATTTTAATCGCGTCGGGTTTATTATCCTCCACGGCGATAACCACGTGCTTGACGCCGAGCATATCTTTGACAAGATGCACGCCGTTGAAGACGTCCCACGAATTGTCGAGACACTCGCGGTAGTCGACCGTGATGTACGGTTCACATTCCGCGGCGTTGATAATTAAGGTGTCCACGGGCTTGTCGGCGGGCACGTTGAGTTTGACGTGCGTCGGGAAGCCTGCGCCGCCGAGACCCACAAGGCCGGAAGCGCGCACGGCTTTGATGAAATCTTCTTTGCTTTCGATTTTCGGCGGTTCAAAGTCGAGCATCGCGTTTTCCCCGTCGTTTTCAATAATAACTGCCTGGGAAACAAGACCGCTCGCCAATTTCACTTCTTTTACGGCCGTCACCTTGCCGGACACGGACGCGTGCACCGGGGCGCTGACATATTGGTCGGTGTCGCCCACGACCTGCCCGATTTTAACCGTATCCCCCACCTTGACGGTCGGCACGCACGGCGCGCCGATGTGCTGCCGCATGGGCAAAGTCACCGTTTCCGGCGCGGGGATGCGCTTCACCGGCATGTCTTTGGTGTTCTTTTCGTGAGAAACCATGACGCCGCCTCTGACTTTTTTCTTTGGCTTGATGATTTCAGAGTGCATTCCCTTTCTCCTTTCTTTTATAGCAAATGCGGATATTCCGCGCTTTACTTCGTAAAACGGAATTGTTTGGTCGCTTCGAGAAGTTTCGGCATAACCGCTTTGAGCACGGAGCCCGTAAGCGCCCCCGCCACGAGCGCGCAAAGCAGCAGCACCGGGAGATAGCCCAATACCGAACGGTTGCCGACGAGCACCGCCGCGACCAAAAGCTGACCGGCATTATGTAAAACGGCGCTTATGACGCCGATACCGACATAGCCTATCCGCTTCGTAAAGCGGAATAATAAATACATGCCGACGGTGCTTAACATACCGCCGCAAAGGCTCATAAAAAATGCCGTTACGCCGCGTGTAACGCCCGCAAAACAGGCTTTCAGCACGGCAACCCCTATCGCCGGCAAAAAGCCGAGCGAGGAAGCGGCAAACATATTCACTATGTTCGAAAACCCGGGCTTTGCGCCGGGCGGCAAAAACGCCGAAGTCGGCAGCAGGCTTTCGAGATAAGAAAGCGTGAGCGCCAACGCGGCAAGCATGCCGTACAATGCGATTTGATAGGTTCTTCTTTTCATAAGTACGCCTTAATAGGTTAAAATATCCACTGCGCCATTGTCGCCGCCGCGAATACTGACCACGGTTTTGTTCGGCAGACACGCCGCCACGTCGCCGGGCTTTTCAAGCGCGCCGACTTTTACACAAAGGCCGTCCGGGCAGTCGGACTGTAAAAAGCAAATGGTATGCTGTTCGGCTTTGAGCCGGATGCCGTTTTTAAGCGTGATTTCCTGCGGCTCGGTCACATCTGAAAGCGGCAGCTCGAGCACCGTTTCGCCGTCTATGGTCACTTCGGCGACCGCGCCGTCCGCGGAAGCGGTGTTTTGCCAAAGCAGCGCCGCGACTGCAACGACCGCTACAATCAATATGATGATAAAGTCCGGTTTGGACAGCCATTTTCGTTTCATGCGTTCACCCACTGAAAGCTGTCGTCCGTCAGACGAAACGCCGCTTGCAAGCCGTCGGTGACGTGAACGGTTTTATCCTGATACACAAAGACCGCCTCAGCGTTGTAAAGCTCTAATACTTCACGCGACGCTTCTTCCCCCAACAAAAAGCAAAGGGTCGAAAGCGCGTCGCTTTGCAAGCCGGTTTCGGCAAGCACGGTTACAGAACAAAGCGTGGTTTCGGCCGGGTAGCCGGTGGTGAGGTCCAAAAGATGATGATAGGTTTTCCCATTGACGGTAAATTGTTTTTCATAAGTGCCGGAGGTGGAAAGAAATGCGTCGTCCACGGAAAGTGTCGCGAAATAGTCGTTGGCGGTTCCGAACGGGTTGCGCACCCCGACCGTCCATTGTTTTCCTTCTTCCGGTTCGCCGAGCGTGGCAACACTGCCGCCCACGGAAACGACCGCGCCGGTGACAGACTGCCCAAAGCCGTTTGCCCGCAGCACCTCAACCGCTTTGTCGCAGGCAATTCCTTTGCCCACAGAACCGAGGTTTAATTGCTGTTCTGCGCCGAATGAAACGGTCCCGTCGTCGGAAAGCGTGACGGTATCGTCCTTGCAAAGCGCGCGGGCACGTTCGATTTCTTCGGTCGCAGGCACGCGAAATTCGTCGGTATCCATTCCCCAAAGAGACGTGAGCGCACCGCTTGCGAGCGCCGCTTTCCCGCCCGAATACACGTAAATTGATTTGGTCTCATAAAGCGCGTCGAACAGTTCCGCGCTCACTTTTACGCCGCTTGTATGATTTTCGTGATTCAATTTATAAAGTTCAGACGACGAAAGCGTTTTGGAAAGCACATTTTCGTCGAGCACCGCAATTTCGGAAAGTACCGCATCCGCCGCGGTTTGCAAAGATTCTTCCTTTTCGCCGTAGGCTTTTACGGTAACCACGCTGCCCATGGAAACGGCGTTTTTCGTGGCGGTTTTCGGCGCGCGCGCACAGGCGCACAAAAGCCCTAAAAACAGCAACACCGCGACCGGCAAAATCCACCACCGTTTTCTTTGCATACTCTTTCCTTTCCGCCGGTTGCGGCAATACAGACATTCACTTGTATATCATACTATAATCCGCCGTTTTCTTCAAGAATTGTTTAAAAAATATCAATTTTTTAATGGGGAAATTATAAAAATTGTTGCAAAACGCGCTGTTAAACTGCTACAATACCAAAAGAGGTGAAAGCTTATGAATTTTAGTTTTAATATGCCCGTCAAAGTCATCGGCGGCAACGGCGTCGTCCGCGAAAATTCTGCGGTTTTTGCAGGATACGGCAAAAAGTGTTTGCTTGTGACCGGCGGCTCTTCCGCAGACAAAAGCGGCGCAAAGGCTGACGTTTTGGCGGCGCTTTCCGAACAAGGCATAGAATACACGGTATTTGACGAAGTAAAACCCAACCCCTTGGCGGCTGACTGTCACCGCGCGGGGCAGCTCGCACGGGATTTTGAGGTTGATTTCATTTTGGGCGTCGGCGGCGGTTCCGCGCTGGATTCCGCCAAGGCGATTGCCGTTTACGCGGCGAACAAAACGCTTTCCGCCGAAGGGATTTATGACTATGACTTTATTTTGCCGCCCCTGCCGCTGATTTTGGTCGGCACGACCGCCGGCACCGGCAGTGAGGTCACCGGCGTTTCGGTGCTCACCAGAGAAAACGGACGCAAGCAAAGCGTCAGCGGGCAGAATTTTTACGCCAAAGCGGCGTTTGCCGACCCGAAATACACCTATTCCGTGCCGTATAGCGTAACGGTTTCGACCGCGCTTGACGCGTTTGCGCACGCCGTCGAAGGGTGGTTTTCCAACCGTTTTGACGACGTGGCAAAGCTGTTCGGGCAAAAGGCGATTCCGGTTTTGTGGGAAGCGCTAAAACGGTTTTATGAGACCGGGGAACTGCCGGACGAGCTCGGGCGCAACGATTTGTATTACGCTTCACTTTACGCCGGTATGGAATTAAACATCTGCGGTTCCGCGTTCCCGCACGGCATGGGTTATGTGCTCACAGAAGATTTCGGCCTTCCGCACGGGCGCGCCTGCACGGCGTTTATGCCCGCCTATGTCAAACGGGGCATGGAATTTAAAAACCCGCTCGCCATTGAATTTTTCACGATAATCGGCACAAACTACCCGGAATTTGAAAAAATTATTTTGACGCTTACCGACCTTTCCGGGATAAAAATGACCGAAGAACAAATCGCCGCTTACTGCGAACGCTGGCAGTCGCTTAAAAACTTTAAAAACTCGCCCGGCGGCTATTCGGCGGCGGAAGCAGGACAGGTTTTGCGCGATTTGTTTTTGAAATAACTCTATAAACTTATGCTTTAAAAAGCCAAAAAAACGCTCTTCCGAAAAGAAGAGCGTTTTTATTTATGGTTTTTCTTTTTGCTTATTTTTTGCCGTTCCAGCAATAGGTGCAAAGCTTACAGGGCACAACGCCGGTGGCTTTCATCAAATCGTCGAGGCGGTTATATTGTAACGAAGTAAAATGCAGACGTTTGCGGATTTCCTCGACCATTCTTGCGTATTCCGGCGTGTCGGGGTCAGAATAGAGCGGCAGTTTCTCTTCCGCTTTGTCGCCTTCCAAGTCGGCAATCACCCGGCGGGTAATCAAATCCATTTCAGACTTGGAACGGGAGAAGTTGAGGTATTTGCAACCATACAGAAGCGGCGGGCAGGCAAGGCAGACGTGCACTTCTTTTGCCCCGCTGTTATAAAGAAACTCGGTCGTTTCGCCCATTTGCGTACCGCGCACCAGCGAGTCGTCAATCAAAAGCAGACGCTTGTCGCGAATGAGCGCGTCCACGGGAATAAGCTTCATATGCGCAATTAAGTTGCGCTGGCTTTGCTTTTGCGGCATGAACGAACGCGGCCAGGTCGGGGTGTATTTAATGAACGGGCGCGAAAACGGAATGCCGGAATAGTTGGCGTAGCCAATGGCGTGCGCGGTGCCGGAATCGGGAATGCCCGAAACGCTGTCGACTTCGACTTTATTTCGCCGCGCGAGCATTTCGCCGCAGTTGTGGCGCATTTTTTCAACGTTCATTCCCTCATAGCACGAGGTCGGGTAACCGTAATAAACCCAAAGGAATGTGCAGATTTTCATTTCCTCAAGCGCCGGGGAAACGACCTCAACGCCCTCGGGCGTGATGAAATCGATTTCGCCGGGGCCGAGTTCTTTATAGGCTTTATAGCCGAGGTTCAAATAGGCAAAGGATTCAAACGACGCGCAGTAGGCGTCTTCTTTTTTGCCGAGCACCACGGGCGTTCTGCCCATTCGGTCGCGCGCCGCGTAAAGCCCTTGCGGGGTGAGGACCAAAATCGACATGGAGCCCTCAATTTGGCTTTGGGCGTAACGAATGCCCTCTGCAATAGAATCCTTGCGGTTAATCAGCGCCGCGGTAAGCTCGGTGGCGTTAATTTCGCCGCCGCTCATTTCGAGGAAATGGGTCGTGCCGTCGGAAAACGCCTGCTTGACAAGTGCGTCGAGATTTTGAATGCACCCGACGGTAGTAATCGCAAAATTGCCGAGGTGCGAGCGGACAATCAGCGGCTGGGGTTCGGTGTCGGAAATACAGCCGATACCGAGATTGCCGTGCATTTCGTCGACATCGCGTTCAAACTTGGTGCGGAACGGTGCGTTTTCAATGTTGTGAATCGCGCGTTCAAAGCCTTGTTCGCCGTAAACCGCCATGCCGCCGCGGCGCGTGCCGAGGTGAGAATGGTAATCGGTTCCGAAAAACAAGTCAAACACACAATCACGCTTGGACGCTACGCCAAAAAAACCACCCATATTTTTTCTCCTTTTTAAATGTTGTTCAAGGTTCTTATTGAATTGCGCTCAGCTCGTAAGGTGTGCGCTGATAGACAAAGTAGTTAAGCCAGTTTTGGAACAACAAAGATCCCGCGCCGCGCCAGGTAATCAGCGGCGTCTTTTTCGGGTCGTTGTCGGGGAAATAATTGTAGGGCATTTGAATGTCGAGCCCTTTTTGCAAATCGCGGAAATATTCACGCGCTAAGGTGTCGCTGTCGTATTCACAGTGGCCGGTGCAGTAAAAGTTGCGGCACTCCATATCGGAAATCAAATGCACGCCGGCTATATCCGAATAGGAAAGCAGCTGCAAATCTTTCACGCGGGCAATGTCTTCCTTGCGCGTTTCGGTGTGGCGCGAATGGGGCACATAGAAAACGTCGGAAAACCCGCGCAGCAGCGGATGATATAAATCCAAAGGCCGGTGACGGAACACGCCGAACATTTTTTCCGGCAACAGGTGTTTGGGAATACCGTATTTATAGTACAGCGCCGCCTGCGCACCCCAGCAGATATTAAATGTGGAATAGACGTGTGTTTGCGCCCACTTGAAAATCTCGCAAAGCTCGTCCCAGTAATCGACTTCTTCAAAATCCAGCATTTCCACCGGCGCGCCGGTGACAATCATGCCGTCGAATTTATCATCTTTCACGTCGTCAAGCGTTTTATAAAACTGAAGCATATGCTCTTTCGAGGTGTTTTTGGAAATATGGGACTGCACCTGCAAAAGCTCGACTTCCACCTGCAAAGGCGTGTTGGAAAGCAGCCGTAAAATTTGGGTTTCGGTTTCAATTTTGGTCGGCATCAAATTGAGAAGAAGAATTTTTAAGGGACGGATATCCTGCCGACTGGCGCGGTCGTTCGTCATTACGAAAATGTTTTCAAGCTCCAAGCTGTGCCGCGCGGGCAACTGGTCATCAATTTTAATCGGCATGGCTTTCACCTCTTCTTTCTTTGCCGTTATTATTTCTGAATTGGTCTCAGAAGTTAAAGTATAGCATACCATTATAGGAATTGCAACAAAATGTATGGGGAAGCAAGCGTACCGAAAAAGGAAAGCAGCCTAAAAAGGCTGCTTTTTTTAAAGAAGCTCCGCAAGCACCGCGTTCGACAGCAAAAAGCCGTTTCGCGTTAGGCGAATGCCGTTTTTATCGCTTTGCAAAAGTCCGTGCGCTTCTAAATTTTCGGCTTTTTTGCGAAGGTCTTTCGGAATATCGTGCCCGAAGCGCGCGCGCACCTTTTCTTCCTGCAAACCTTCGGTTAGACGAAGCGCAAGCATGGCGTATTCGGAAAAATCCCCGCCTTTTCCGTCTTTTACCGGCGCGCACCCCGAAAGGAATGCTTCCAGGTTTCGCGGGTAATAAAACCGCTCGCCGTTTATAAAAGAATGTGCCGCAGGGCCGAGGCCCAGATATTCCTCACAGTGCCAATATTTTAAATTGTGGCGGCTTTCTTCGCCCGGCTTTGCGAAATTCGAGACTTCATATTGCAAAACCCCGGCGTTTTCGAGCGTTTCGCACATTTGCAAATACAAGTCGGCGGTTTGGTCGTCGTCGGGCAGCTGCAATGTGTCGCGGTGGGTATAAAAATAGGTGTTTTCTTCTAATTTTAAAATGTAAGCGCTGACGTGCCCCACACCGAGCGACATACAAAATGAAAGCGTTTCGGAAAGGGATTTTTCCGTCTGTTTCGGAACGCCGAGCATGACGTCCAGCGAAATTTTGGGAATTCCCGCTTTTTGCGCGGCAAGGACGGCTTTTTCGACCCCCGCCCTGTCAGAAAGGCGGCCGAGCGCGCGGCGTTCTTCGTCGACCGCGGACTGCAAGCCAATCGAAACGCGGTTCACGCCGCCTTCTTGCAGTTTGTCAAAAAAATCCGGCGTCAATTTGTAAGGGTTGCACTCCACCGTGATTTCAGCGTTCGGCAGTAAAAAGCTCTGTTTTGCTTGATTTATCAAGGTGCAAAGGCGTTCTGCGCCCAAGACGGACGGTGTGCCGCCGCCGATGTAAAGCGTATCGGCTTTACGGTTGTAAGCCTTTGCACTTTCCGAGATTTTTTGAGAAAGTGCGGCACAATACCGGTCCATTTGCGCTTCGTCCCCGCGAAACGAATAAAAATCGCAATACGGGCACTTTGAACGACAAAACGGCACGTGCAAATAAAGCCCCAAAGGCACTTTCCCGCTCATACTTTTATAAACCGAATGGTGTGGCCGGTGCTTTGCACGTATTTTTCAATATCCGCGTAAGGCAAAAACACCGTTGCGGTGTTGTCGTTGGGGTGAAACCCTAAGCGCGGCGCGTTTTTTAAGTCTTCGTCAAAATAGACTTCGACTTCGCAGTCTTTGTCATTGATAAGCCCTAAGGGTGAAACCGAGCCTTTTTTCACATCGAGGTATTTTTCGAGCCGCTTGTCGGAAGCGAAGCTCAGCTTCGAGGATTCGACCTCCGCTTGAATCAGCCGCAAATCGGCGTGTTTACTCCCTTTTAAAACGACGAGCATATGCCGCGTGCCTTTGTAGTCGCGCAAAAACAAATTTTTGCAAATCTCATCGTTCGGGTTAAACCCGAGCGCGTTGTATTCCTCCATGGTAAACGCCGGCGCGTGCTCGACGAGTTCATAAGGGATTTCCAGTTCTTTTAATCTTTCCAATATATTTTCCCGACTATTCATCTAATTTCAACACCGCCATGAATGCTTCCTGCGGGACTTCGACCGTTCCGAAGTGGCGCATTCGTTTTTTTCCTTCCTTTTGTTTTTCCAAAAGTTTCTTTTTCCGCGTAATATCGCCGCCGTAACATTTCGCAAGCACATCTTTGCGCAGCGCTTTCACGGTTTCGCGCGCGATTACCTTGCCGCCTATCGCAATTTGAATCGGAATTTCAAACATCTGGCGCGGAATGTTTTCTTTGAGCTTTTCGGCAATCTTGCGCGCCCGCGCATAGGCCTTGTCGGCGTGAATAATAAACGACAGTGCGTCGATTGTGTCGCCGTTTAACAGCACGTCGAGTTTGACAAGCTGGGAACGCTGATATTCCTTGATTTCATAGTCAAACGAAGCGTAGCCGCGCGTGCGGGATTTGAGCACGTCGAAGAAATCATAAATGATTTCATTGAGCGGCAAAAGATATTTCATGTCCACGCGGTCGGACGCGAGATAAGTCATTTCGCAGTACGTCCCGCGGCGGTCCTGGCAAAGGTCCATAATCGCCCCGACATATTCCGGCGGGGAAAAGATATGCGCTTCGACAACCGGTTCCTCGGCGTAATCAATCGTTGCGGGATCAGGGTAGTTGCAGGGGTTGTCAATCTCCACCACGGATTTGTCAGTCAGGTGGATTTTATAAATGACGCTCGGAATCGTCGTGACAAGGTCGAGGTCATATTCGCGCTCCAAGCGTTCCTGGACGATTTCCAAATGCAAAAGCCCTAAAAAGCCGCAGCGGAAGCCGAAGCCTAACGCACCGGAGGTTTCCGGTTCAAAGGACAGCGCCGCGTCGTTGAGCTGCAATTTTTCGAGCGCTTCACGTAAATTTTCATAGTCTGCACCGTCCGCGGGGTACACGCCGCAGAACACCATCGGGTTTACCTTGCGGTAACCGGGCAGCGGCTCTTTCGCCGGGGCGTCGGCAAGCGTCACGGTGTCGCCCACGTGCGCGTCGGATACGGTTTTGATAGAAGCGGTGATATAGCCGACTTCGCCGGAAGAAAGTCCGTCGGTCGGTTCCATAGACGTCGCGCGCATATAGCCGGTTTCCACAACCGTGAATTTTGCGCCGGTCGCCATCATCTGCATCGTGTCGCCGGGGCGGATTTTGCCGTCCATCACGCGCACATAAACGATAACGCCGCGGTAGCTGTCATAAACCGAGTCGAAAATCAGCGCGCGCAAAGGCTCGTTGTCACGGTTTTCGGGCGGGGGCACGAGTTTTACGATTTCTTCAAGCACCTGTTCGACATTTTCGCCGGTTTTCGCCGAGACGCGCGGCGCGTCCATACAGGGAAGCCCTATAACGTCCTCGACCTCTTTGGCGACGCGTTCGGGGTCGGCGGCGGGCAAATCGATTTTGTTGATGACCGGCACGATTTCCAAATCGTGGTCGAGTGCAAGATAGGTGTTGGCGAGCGTCTGGGCTTCAATCCCCTGTGACGCGTCGACAATCAGAATGGCGCCCTCGCAGGCGGCAAGGCTTCTCGACACCTCATAGTTAAAGTCCACGTGACCGGGGGTGTCGATAAGGTTCAAGGCGTATGTATTGCCGTCGTTCGCCTTGTAGTCAAGCTTGACGGCGTGCGCCTTAATGGTGATGCCGCGCTCGCGCTCCAAATCCATATTGTCGAGCAGCTGTTCTTCCATATCGCGCTTCTGAACCGAATCGGTCAGTTCCAAAAGCCGGTCGGCAAGCGTACTTTTGCCGTGGTCGATGTGCGCGATAATCGAAAAATTACGGATGTTTTCTTTTTTTGCCATAGGGTACCTCTATATTTTTAATAGAATCTTAAACGAATTTTATTTACGGCGGTTTTTGCGCTCTTCTTCGGATTTCGAATCCAATTTCCCGTAAAACAACCCGCGGCAAGTCATTGCTAGCCCGCCAAGCGCCATCAAAATCGGAACAATCAGCATAAAATGGAAACTGTTCATGAAATAGTGCGCGATACCGGCGAGAGAATAGGAACTCGAAATCATAGCAAGCGCGCCGTAAGACACGCCGATAAAAAGCAGCCCGATAACGACCGCGAACCAGTCAATCTCCCGCTTTTTTCTATCCTCAGCCGATTGTTTTCGTTTTTCTTTTTTCTCCGATTTCCGCGGCAGGAACGGCAGAAAAAACAGAGCGCCGCCGAGCGCGAAAAACAGGCCGATAAAAATCAAATGGTTGCCGGATTGGTTCGGTCCGCCGATGACCGAATCACCGGGATTTTTAGGGTTATAAAGAATTTCTGTTTCGCTGCCGAAAGACGGTACAAACGAAGTACCGTAATCGGTGGAAAGCGTGTAAGTTTCGCCGTTCACGGTATAATTGTAAATCAATCGATATGTATCAGCGGTTTCGGT
Organism: Candidatus Fimenecus excrementavium; assembly: GCA_018712805.1. Taxonomy (GTDB): domain Bacteria; phylum Bacillota; class Clostridia; order Oscillospirales; family Acutalibacteraceae; genus Fimenecus; species Fimenecus excrementavium. Next base: position 39,197 of record DVGI01000037.1, read on the forward strand.
TTTTCGCGCCGCGTCGTATCCGCCCGCTTCATACAGCGTGTAATCCACCAAACGACCGGTGGTTTTTTCGTAGCCTTTCGTTTGGTCGGAAACTGTGTTCCGAATGCCTAACGAAAACAGCACGATACCGATAATTAAACACAGCGCCGGCAAAGCCAAAAACAGCACAGGAAATGTGCCTTGCCCTTTTTCATATCGTTTCATGCGTATTTGTCCTTTCAAAGCAGTTAAGCAGACTGTTTTGTCTCTTAGTTGTCCGCGCCTCGCTTTCGGAAGCCCTCGCCGAGGATTTCCGAGGTTTCACAGACGACCACGAACGCGTGTTCATCCGCTTCGCGCACGCAGGCAGTCACCCGCGCAACGTCAACGGCGCGCACCGCGCAAAACAGCATGCTGCGCTCTTCTTTAGAATAGCCGCCGCGCACCGGCAAGACGCTTACGCCGCGGTCGAGCGTTTCGGTGATTTCGCGCACAACTTTTTCGCCTTCCCCCGTCACCACGAACAACAGCTTGTCGTGAGAAAAGCCGGTCAGCACAAGGTCAATCGTTTGGGCGCTTACAAAAATCACGACCAACGAATACAAAACATTTTCAAGGCTTCTGTAAACCAAAAACGATGCCGCGACAATTAAAAAATCCAGTAAAAGCACCACGCGGCCCATAGACATTTGGGGAAATTTCAGCCGCAAAAGTTTCGAGAGAATATCCGTGCCGCCGGTGGTCGCGCCGTGCAAAAACACAAGCCCCAACCCCGTGCCGCTCAAAATGCCGCCGAACAGCGCGCAAAGCAGGCGGTCGCCGGAATAGACCGGCAGAAGCGGCGCAGTCACGTCGATTAAAACGGACACCAAAAACGTGGCGAACACCGTTTTCAAAATAAATTGCAGACCGAATTTTCGAAAAGCCGCAATAAACAGCGGAATATTAAAAAGGAACACGACGGTGCCGATCGGCGTATGAAACAAATAATTTAAAATCGTCGCAACGCCGGTAAAGCCGCCGAGCAATATGTTGTTCGGCGCCAAAAACACGTTAATCGCGAGCGCATAGCTCGTGCCGCCCAACGCAAAGAAAAGAAAATCAATCGCCGTTTTCCCGGTCGTTTTTTGTATCACTTTCAGCTTTCTCCACCCCGTTTTGCCAAATCGCATCAAACAAAGCGCGAAGCCGGTCGTTTTCGCCTTTCAAATACAAATAGCCGAACAAAGATTCCAGCCCCGTGGCATAGTGATAATCCCCTTCCGACTGGTTTTTCGGCGTGTGGTTCGGGTGGGCGTTTCTGCCGCGTTTGAACACGGCGAGCTCCTCTTCGGTAAGAAGCGGAAAAATCGCCCGCGAAGCCTGTGCCTGCGCTTGTGCGTTCACACAAGCGGTTGAAAGGGTATGTAACTTGCCGGGCCTTTGGTTGGCGGTTTTCAAAAGATGCTCGCGCACCAAAAGGCCGTAAACCGCGTCGCCCAAAAATGCCAGCGAAAGCGGGCTGTAATTGTTCATAGTGTTTTCCATTTTACACCTGTTCATTCGTATGGATAAAGTATTTTACCGGATTTTGATTGCCTTTCGGGAACAAATGGGCAACCGATTTATTTTTATATTTTTGCCGAATCTCCTCCGGCGCCAAATTGCCGACAAATTCATATCGGTCTTTAGAAACTTCCTCTTTCGGCGCGGTACCGTTGAAAGTCTGCCCTTCATAAAACCAACCTGAAATTTCAAAGACTTCGAGCACCATACCGTCATATACCGCAAACGCATATTTTGCGCTTTGCATGTGTTGGGCGTTCAGCTTCCACGCGCTTCGGGTAATATCGTAGATTTCCTGCGGCGACATACCGTTTCGGTAAGCGCGGTTAATCCGAATCATTAAAACGTCTTCTGTAATTTCGTCGACGGAAAGGCTTTCCCCGCGGTATTTCGCGTCCAGCAAACCGGCTTCTATTTTACCGTAGGTTCCCGTTTCATATCCGCGGTTGATATTGGTTAGATTTTCGATGCCGATTAAATCAATCGCCGCGGCTTCCACCTTAAAAGCCGTTTGTTCATCTACGCCGTGCACCAATATTTCAATTAAGGGTTCTTTGCCGCGTTTTAAAATCGCGTTAATCGTTTCAACCTTTTTGCTTTCGCTTTGCTCAAGCAGGTGGGAAAATGCGCGATTCCCCTTTCCTTTCCCAATATAAAAGGGCTTTTTGGTATCGGGGTCGGAATAAACATACACATAATACTGTAATTTTTCAATCGTTTCTTTTGAAAACTCGGTCAAAGCTGTTCTCCTTTTTTGAAAGCGCATTAAAATTACGGCACATAGTCAAATTCCAAATCATAAATACTGACGGTGTCGCCCTCTTGAATACCTTTTTCGCGCAGGGCGTCCAAAATGCCGCTGGTTTGTAAAACGGTTTGGAAATATTGCAAAGACGCGTAATCGTCCAAATCGGTTTTGCTTAAAATCCGGTAAAGCCACTCGGCTTCGACGATATAAACGCCGTCTTCCACGGTAATTTTAAAGCCGTCGTTCTTTTTCTTTTCGAGCACCGTCATGGGCACTTCTTCGCTATCATAGCGTTTGACCGGCGGGAGCGTTGCAAGCTTTCGCGCCACGGCGTTGATCAGCTCCTGCGTGCCATAACGAATCGGGGCGACGATTTCGTAGTATTCCAAGCCTTTTTCTTGCATATAGGCACGGAACCGCTCAAGCTGTTCGTCGCTTGCCAAATCCATTTTATTGCCGGCGACAATTTGGGGGCACTTCGCAAGCTCGGGGTTGAATTTCACAAGCTCTTCGTTGATTTTTTCAAAATCTTCAATCGGGTCACGCCCTTCGCTGCCCGCGACGTCCACCACGTGCACCAGCATCCGGCAGCGCTCCACGTGGCGCAAAAACGCGTGCCCGAGACCTACGCCGTCCGCGGCGCCCTCGATAAGCCCGGGAATATCCGCCATTACAAAGCTCTGCCCCGGTCCCATGGTAACCACGCCCAAAACAGGCGTAATCGTCGTGAAATGATAATCACCGACAATGGGTTTCGCTTCGCTCACGACGGAAATCAGCGAAGATTTCCCGACATTCGGGAAGCCCAAAAGTCCGACGTCGGCAATCAGCTTGAGTTCGAGAGAAACCTCCCACTCCTCGCCGGGCGCACCGCTTTTCGCAAAACGCGGGGTTTGGCGCGTGGCGGTCGCAAAATGCCGGTTCCCCCAGCCGCCTTTGCCGCCTTTTGCGGCGATAAACGGCTCGTCCGAGGACATATCCGCCATCACAACACCACTTTCACACTCGCGGATAATCGTGCCGCGCGGCACACGAATCACAAGGTCCTGCCCTTTTTTGCCGTTGCAGCGCGCACCGCGGCCGTTTTGCCCGTTTTCGGCTTTGTATTTGCGTTTGTAGCGGAAATCCGCCAGGGTCGAAAGATTGTCGTCCACCTGAAACACAATGTTGCCGCCGCGCCCGCCGTCGCCGCCGTCCGGTCCGCCGGACGCGACATATTTTTCACGGTGGAACGCAACCGCGCCGTCGCCGCCGTTGCCCGCTTTGATTTGAATTTTTGCAATATCTACAAACATAGCTTGTCCCTCTTAAACGAAAACCTCTATACAATAATATATTTACAAACAGAATGTATATTATTATAGCAAAAACCGAAGCAAAGATAAATAGTGAATTTTTAAAAATCGGATTTCGCCGCAAATCGTCGGGCGTTGTCGGAATGTATCATATAAATTGTGGTTATTTTTCTTGACATATACAATATATTGTGTTAGTATAAAGATGCAAGCCATAGAAAAATAGATTGATTCTTTGCAAAGTCCGTTTTTTGGGACTTTACTGTAAAATAAATCGAACATTTGTCTTGACAAAGCAAAAATACCTGTTATAATAAGGGTGTAACGATGCAGAACAAATGTTCAAGGACGGAGGTTATCCTTATGACAACAGCACTTGTACTTCGCACCACCATTGAGCTTGCAGTTGTTTTACTGCTGATATACGGTTTCATTAAAGAGGAAAAAGTCATTGCGTTTGAGCAGAAAGTCTGGCGGATTTTGTTCGTCAATTACAGACGCTATAAACGCAAAAAGAGATATGCGCAAATGCAAAAGAACCGTGACTTCCGCGTGGTAAACGGCACGGCTTCGCCGCGCAAAACGCCGGACGGCTCGTTCCACGTTGCGTAAAGCCTCTTTCTGAAATTTGATTTTCCCCTATTCCTTTCTATACACACACAAACACAGCGGGGCGGACTTGTCTTTTGAGTCTGCCCCGCTGTGTTTTGTCTGTATTTACTTGCTTATTATTTATATCTGTTCGGATTATCTGTACGCTCTAACAGATAATCAATCGAAACATCAAAATAATCGGCGATTTTTATGAGCGTGGCGTAATCCGCCTCGCGCTGACCCGTTTCATAGCGGCTGATTGCATTTTGATTTAATTGCAAATCCATCGCCAATTTCAACTGGGAAACATTTTTCTGTTTGCGCAGTTCTTTTAATCTCATAAAAATCACCTGCCTCTTGACAAAATTATACCGTGTTGGTATAATCAAAATATCCCAATTTGGTATATTATAGGTGGTGTTCTATGGGTGGATTATGAAGAATATTTTGCATTTCTTTTAAGAAAAACCGCAAGTCTGCCGCCTGAAACTGTCTTTTTTCTGAAAGATTTATTTCAGGGAACGGCGTGGAATTGCCTTGCCAAAGGCGAAAAATTAAGCATCGGCAGGTTTTTTAAAAAGCAAGTCACAAACGGAAAGGTTCCGAACATTAGCTTTATCGGGAAAGCGGCAAATAATTCAGCGCTATATAAAAAGAATTTGACGGGTTTAAAGGAGAAAGAGAAATGAAAAAAACAATCGGTATTTTATTTATTTGCATTCTGTTGTTTGGCTTTACAAGTTGTGCGGGCGGAATGAGCGTTGCCCCGACCACCACGGAAATTCCAACTGAGCCACCGTTGACGGAAGTGGAATTAGCCGCAAAATACTCACTTGAATATTTACAGACTTTTGCGAAAAACCCCGAATCATTGCAAGTTCATGAAATAGAATACGCTTATGGTGACGGGGAATTGTTCGACTATGCTTTTTCTGTGGATATTTCCTCACAAAATGGCTTTGGCGGAATGAATCGTGAAATGTACTATCTTTTTTACCACTCAAATGGTACTGTTGAAGCAACGGAAACTCTTTTCATGCTTGATACAGACAATCATATCGATCCAGAACGGATCGGGTTTTAAACCGTTATTTTACACATTCACCAACTAAAAAGCCGAGATGCGTTTTCTGCATCTCGGCTTTTCTGTATCCTTTTATAGGTGTACTGTACTGTACTGTTTTCTTACTCCGCAATATATGCCCGGACGCGAAGCGGAATATCCATGCTTTTCGCAAGCGCTTTGCAAGCTTCGATGTCTTCCGGCGGAATAACGTCAACCACGGTGAATTTGACGTTCGCGCCGAGTTCCTTACATTGGCGGGCAAACGCAAGCATCGCGTCAAACGCTTTTTCGCCGAACGCCGGGTGACAAAGTTTTTCATATTTTTCCGTAGTCGGCGCGTTTAAGGAAACGGAAATCGTATCGATGTTTTTGCAAATCGCTTCGGCGGTCGGTTTGCCGTTGATTAAATCGGAAAGCCCGTTGGTGTTTAAGCGCAGGCGCAAGCCTTTTTTCTTTAAGTATTCCGCAGTACGCAAAAGCGTATCATACGCGCAGGTCGGCTCGCCGTAGCCGCAGAAAACGACTTCTTTGTCATAGCCCGAAAAATCCCAGGCGTCAACGGCCGCTTTGACTTCTTCAAACGACGGCGCGTGAGAAGAAAACCAAAGATTTTCAGCCGTCCCCACTCCGTCGCCGTTTTGGCGAATGCAAAACGCGCACCGGCAGGGGCAGGCGTTGGTCAAATTCAAATACACCTGATTGCCCAAAGTATATACAATTTCTGTCACAGAGAACATCCCCTTTAAAAATTGCAGGAATCCTGTTCTTGCATAATTTTTTTGTTTCTTATATAATAAAACAAAGTTGTCTTTAAAAAAATACACAATATTTTAATTTTTTAAGGGGTCAGTTATGAAAGAGACACCGGATTTTGAGTTTTTACCGCTGCAAAACAGCAATGTGCCGCTGTATATGCAGGTCTACAATTACTATAAAGCGCTGATTACAAAAGGCAAACTCCCACCCGCCACCAAACTGCCGTCGATTCGCCGCTGCGCCGAAGCGCTTTCGGTAAGCCGCACGACCGCCGAAGCCGCCTATTTGCAGCTTTGCGCCGACGGCTATGTGCTTTCGCGCCCGCAAAGCGGCTATTATGTGACCGATTTATATGTGCCGCGCCCGCAAAAGCCGGCTGCTGCACCCGCAAAGAAGCCGGAAATCCGTTTTGATTTCGCTTCGCTTTCCGCCGACCGCGAAAGCTTTGACTTTAACCTTTGGCGGCGGTATTTAAAAAGCGCGCTTCGGCAGGATGAACGCTTGCTTTCTTACGGCGAAGTGCAGGGCGAAGCGGATTTGCGCGAAGCGGTGGCGCAATACATCACCGAAAAGCGCAACGTCGTCTGCACACCGGACAAAATTGTCATCGGCGCGGGCGTACAAAGCCTTTTGCACATATTGTGCGCCGTAATTGGCACCCCCTGCCCGGTCGCGTTTCTGGGCTCTTCGTTTGCGCAAGGCGTCGCCATTTTCCGCGACCACGGGTTTCCTGTCTGTTCTTCGCCTGAAGACGCCAAAATCATTTACACCGCACCGTCGCACGTCAACCGCTGGGGCGACGTTATGCCGACTTCGGAGCGCATCGACCTTTTGCGCAATACGGCGGAAAAAGATGTACTTTTAATTGAGGACGACTATGACAACGAGTTCAACTATTTTTCCCGTCCTGCGCCGGCGCTGCAGGGGTTGGACGGAGGCCGCCGCGTGATTTATCTCGGCACGTTTTCAAAGCTTTTGCTTCCCTCTATTCGATTAAGCTACATGATTTTGCCGGACGCGCTTTTGCCCGCCTACCGCAAAATTGCGCCTTTATATAACCAAACCGCCTCTAAGGTCGAGCAAATCGCGCTTTGCCAGTTTATCCGCGACGGGCATTTGGCAAGCCAAATTCGGAAAGTAAAAAAGCTTTACACCCAAAAAGCGCTTTGCTTAGAAGCCGCGGTGCGGCAGGTGTTCGGGGAGGACACCCACGTCTATACCGGCGAGACCGGCTTTGTGGTCCGATTTGAACCGGCAACCCCGCTTCGCGCCGCCGAGCTTGCGCGCCGCGCCGCCGAAGCCGGCGTCGCTGTAAAGGCGCATAACCTGTCAAACGGCAAAACCTCGCTTTTGCTCTCGTGTTCGGGCGTGCGCGCCGCCGATTATCCCGCCGCGCTTTCCGTTTTAAAAAAGATTTGTGAAAGTTCTGACAAACCTGCAAATTTGAAAAACTAAATAACTGTTTCATTTGATACAGAATTGTCAAAGAATTGCCCGGATAATGGCATTTCTGTTGAATAATGTATAAAAATTAACAATCAGTATTAAATTACTGATTGTTTTTTTGTAAAAAATGATAGATTTTTAACAGACATTCTGCTATAATGTGTCTTGTATGTGCGGAAACAAACCGCTCCCTTTTCGGAACGATGTGTTTCTGACCACGCAAAGCGCATCTTTCGCAAAGGAGGAAATCTTAAATGCTCAAAAAAATCAGTACGATTCCGTTTAAGGGCACGCCCGAACAGGCCGAAAAGCTGCAGGCGGTCATTGCGGAATGCAAAGGCGACAAAAGCCTGCTGATGCATGTGATGCAGGAAGCCCAGGAAATTTACGGCTACCTGCCCTATGAAGTGCAGATCATGATTGCGGAAGGCATGGACGTGCCGCTGGAAAAGGTCTACGGCGTCTCCACCTTCTATGCGCAGTTCTCACTCTCCCCCAAAGGGGAAAACAACATTTCCGTATGTCTCGGCACGGCGTGCTATGTCAAAGGCTCTCAGCAGATTTTGGATAAAATCAGCGAAGTGCTCGGCATCGGCCCCGGCGAATGCACCGCGGACGGCAGTTTCTCGCTGGAAGCCTGCCGCTGTATCGGCGCGTGCGGGTTGGCGCCCGTGCTCACCGTCAACGACGAAGTGTACGGTAAAATTACCGAAGACGACGTCCCCGGCATTTTGGCGAAATATCAGGCCTGATGCGGGAACTGTCACTGAATGTGCTGGATATTGCACAAAATTCCATTGCTGCGGACGCTTCGTATATCCGCATTGAGGTGCTTGAAAACACAAAGGCCCATACGCTGACGGTCGGCATTTATGACGACGGCAAAGGCATGACCGAAGAACAGGTGAATGCCGTGCAGGACCCGTTTTACACGACCCGCACCACCCGCAAAGTCGGCATGGGGGTTCCGCTTTTCAAAATGGCAGCGGAACAAACCGGCGGAAGTCTTCGGATTTCCTCGAAGGTCGGTATCGGCACCAACGTGCAGGCGATTTTCAAAACCGACCACGTGGATTTTACGCCGCTCGGCGACATCAACGCCACCATTTTGACGCTCATCACGATGAACACGGACCGGGACTTTCTGTTCCGCCGCAAAATCGACGGCCGCGAATTTGTGCTTGATACAACTGAACTTAAAGGCGTTTTGGCCGGCGTGCCGTTAAGCGAGCCCACCGTTGTGCAATGGATCAAAGGATATTTAGAGGAAAACACGGAAGAACTGTACGGAGGTGTTACAGATGAAATCGATTGAAGAATTGATGGCAATTCGCGACAACGCCAAAAAGAAAATGACCATCCGCGAAGACACGGGCGACGATAACATCCGCATCGTAGTCGGTATGGCGACCTGCGGCATCGCGGCGGGCGCGCGCCCGGTGCTCAACGCATTTGTGGAAGAGATTGCGAAACGCGGGATTAAGGGCGTGACCGTTTCCCAGACCGGCTGCATCGGCATGTGCCAATATGAGCCGATTGTCGAAGTGATTGAGCCCGGCAAAGAAAAAGTGACGTATGTCAAAATGACCGCCGACAAAGCGGTGAAGGTCGTCAACGACCATATCGTCAACGGCAACCCGATTGTGGATTTCACGGTCGGCGCAGCCACCAAATAAGAAGGAGGAAAAACAATGTATCGTTCCCATGTTCTGGTTTGCGGCGGTACCGGTTGTACCTCTTCAAACAGCCTAGCGATTATTGAAGCGCTTGAAGCGGAAATCGCCAAAAAAGGCTTGCAGGACGAAGTCAAGGTCGTCCGCACGGGTTGTTTCGGCCTTTGCGCGATCGGCCCGATTATGATTGTATACCCGGAAGGCAGCTTTTACAGCCAAGTCAAAGTGACGGACGTTCCCGAAATCGTCGAGGAACACCTTTTGAAAGGCCGTCTTGTCAAACGGCTGCTGTATGATGAGACCGTCACGATGGATGACGTCAAATCCTTACAGGAAACCGATTTCTATAAAAAGCAGCACCGCGTGGCGCTTCGCAACTGCGGCGTGATTGACCCCGAAAACATTGAGGAATATATCGCGTTCGACGGCTATATGGCGCTCGCAAAATGCTTGAAAGAATACACCCCCGCCGAGGTCATTCAGATTGTGAAAGACTCCGGGCTTCGCGGACGCGGCGGCGGCGGATTCCCGACCGGGTTAAAATGGAGCTTTACGGCGGCGAACGAAGCGGACCAGAAATATGTTGTCTGCAACGCCGACGAGGGCGACCCCGGCGCATTCATGGACCGTTCCGTTTTGGAAGGCGACCCGCACTGCATCATTGAAGCGATGGCAATCTGCGGCTACGCAACCGGCGCGAGCGAGGGCTATGTCTATGTGCGTGCGGAATATCCGATTGCGGTTAAACGCTTGAAAATTGCAATCGACCAAGCGCGTGAATACGGGCTTTTGGGCAAGAACATATTTGATTCCGGCTTTGATTTTGACGTACACGTCCGCCTTGGTGCCGGCGCGTTTGTCTGCGGCGAGGAAACCGCGCTGATGACCTCGATTGAAGGCAACCGCGGCGAGCCGAGACCCCGCCCGCCTTATCCGGCGGTTAAGGGGTTGTTCGGCAAGCCCACCACCGAAAACAACGTTGAAACCTTTGCGAACGTGCCCCAGATTATTTTGAAAGGTGCGGACTGGTTCGCTTCGATGGGTACCGAAAAATCGAAAGGTACCAAGGTTTTCGCGCTCGGCGGCAAAATCAAAAACACCGGCCTTGTCGAAATCCCGATGGGCACGACCTTACGCGAAATCATCGAAGAAATCGGCGGCGGCATTCCGAACGGCAAGAAATTCAAGGCGGCGCAGACCGGCGGTCCCTCCGGCGGCTGTATCCCCGCTGCGCTGATGGACACCCCGATTGACTACGACAACCTGACCGCCATCGGCTGTATGATGGGCTCCGGCGGTTTGATTGTTATGGACGAAGACAACTGCATGGTCGACATCGCCAAGTTCTTCTTGAACTTCACGGTTGACGAATCCTGCGGCAAATGCACCCCCTGCCGTGTCGGCACAAAGCGGCTTTTGGAAATGCTCGACAAAATTACCGCGGGCAAGGCGACAATGGAGGACCTTGACCGACTGGAGGACCTTTGCAACTATATCAAAGCAAACTCCCTTTGCGGCCTCGGTCAGACGGCGCCGAACCCCGTGCTTGCGACGCTCAAATTCTTCCGCGAAGAATATATCGCCCACGTGCGCGACAAGAAATGTCCCGCGGGTGTGTGCAAGGCGCTGATGACCTATGCCATTGACGCGGACAAATGCCGCGGCTGTACGGCGTGCGCGCGGAAATGCCCCGCCGGCGCGATTTCCGGCAAGGTCAAAGAAGTGCATACCATCGACACCGAAAAATGCATCAAGTGCGGCGTTTGCATGGAAACCTGCAAATTCGGCGCGGTTGTGAAAAGATAAGGAGTGTGCCAAATGGAAACTGTCAATATTCAAATTAACGGCATGCCCTTAAGCGTGCCGAAAGGAATTTCGATTCTTGAAGCGGCCAGATATGCCGGTATTGAGATTCCGACGCTTTGCTATTTAAAAGATATTAACGAAATCGGCGCCTGCCGCATTTGCATGGTCGAAGTGAAAGGCGCGAGAAACTTGGTCACCGCCTGTGTGTACCCGGTAAGCGAAGGCATGGAAGTCTTCACCAACACCGAAAAGGTGCGCCATTCCCGTAAAACGACGCTCGAGCTGATTCTTTCCACGCACGACAAGAGCTGTCTTTCTTGTATTCGAAGCGGGACCTGCGAATTGCAGGCACTTTGCAAGGAATTCGGCGTAGACGACGAAAATGCATTTGCCGGCGAGACCATTCACTATGATTTCGACGACTCCGCCGCGCACATGGTGCGTGACAACAACAAATGCATTCTTTGCCGCCGCTGTGTTGCCGCCTGCGACGCGCAGGGCATTTCCGTTATCGGCGCAAACGCCCGCGGCTTTGACACGCACATCAGCTCGGCGTTCGACAAAGACCTTGCCAACGTATCGTGCATTTCCTGCGGTCAGTGCATCGTCAACTGCCCGACCGGCGCGATTGTTGAAAAAGACGACACCGACAAGGTGCTCGCCGCAATCAATGACCCCGAAAAATTTGTCATTGTCAACACCGCGCCGTCCATTCGCGCAACGCTCGGCGAGGCGTTCGGCATGCACATCGGCACCAACGTCGAAGGCAAAATGGTTGCTGCGCTGCGCCGTTTAGGCTTCGACAAGGTATTTGACACCGACTTCGCCGCGGACCTTACGATTGTCGAAGAAGCGCACGAATTTTTGGAGCGGTTCCAAAACGGCGGTGTTCTGCCGATGATTACCTCCTGCTCGCCGGGCTGGATTAAATACTGCGAGCACTATTACCCTGAACTTATTCCGCACCTTTCCACCTGCAAATCGCCGCAGCAGATGTTCGGCGCGACAATGAAAACTTATTACGCAAAGAAAATGGGTATTGACCCGAAAGATATGGTTGTGGTCGGCGTTATGCCCTGCACCGCGAAAAAGTTTGAAACCAAGCGCCCGAACCAGGCAGCTTCCGGCTATCCGGACGTGGATATTGCGATTACCACACGTGAGCTTGCGCGCATGATTGAAAGCGCGGGCATCTTCTTTAAGCATCTGCCCGACGAAGAATTTGACAATCCGTTCGGCGAGTCCACCGGCGCAGCCACCATTTTCGGCGCGACCGGCGGCGTTATGGAAGCGGCGCTTCGCACCGCCGTGGAAACCCTGACCGGCAAAGAGCTTGAAAACGTCGACTTCAAAGAAGTCCGCGGCATGAAAGAGGTCAAGGAAGCCGAATACGACGTGGACGGCACCAAGATTAAAGTTGCCGTTGCAAGCGGCACCAAAAACGCCAAGGTGATTTTGGACAAAATCAAAGACGGCACCGCAGATTATCAGTTCATTGAAATCATGGGCTGCCCCGGCGGCTGCATCAACGGCGGCGGTCAGCCGATTCAGCACGCGGTTGTGCGCAACTTCGTGGATTTAAAAGCCAGACGCGCCCAGGCGCTTTACGACGCCGACGCGAAAAAAACCAAGCGCAAATCCCACGAAAACGAAACCATCAAACAGATGTATGCGGAATTTCTCGGCGAACCCGGCAGCCACAAGGCGCACGAGATTTTGCACACCTCTTACATTCCGCGCAAAAAATACAACTGATTTTTTCCTTTCCCCGCCCCCTTTCGGGCGGGGATTTCTTTTTTTGCGCCCGCTTGACGCGGCGCGGGCGGCTGTGCTATGCTAACGAAAGAGTAAGCTAAAAACTACACCAAAGCAAAGGAGGCGGCTTTATGCCCTGTGTTTCGTTGATGATTAAACCCGCGTCGTCCCTTTGCAACCTTTCTTGTGACTACTGCTTTTACCGCGACGTCGCAAAGCACCGCGAAAGCCCGCGTTTTGCCGCGATGACAGAAGAAACCGCTGAAATGCTCATTCAAAAAGCCCTTCGCTTTGCCGACGGCCAGGCGGTATCGTTCACCTTTCAGGGCGGCGAACCGACGCTTTGCGGGCTTTCCTTTTTTACATATTTTGCAAAAACCGTCAAACGCCTGAACCGCAAAAGCAGCCCGATTTTTTACAGCTTGCAAACCAACGGCACCACGTTAAACGACGAATGGGCAAGCTTTTTCTCGGAAAACGGCTTTTTGGTGGGGTTGAGCTTAGACGGCGACGAGCGGGGCAACCGCTTTCGCAAAACGCCGGCGGGTGAAAGCACGTTTCAAACAGTGCTTGCCGCCGCAGAAATCTTAAAAAAGCACAAAGTCGAATTTAATATTCTCACCGTACTCACAGGCGACTGCGCCGAAAACGGCGAACGTGTTTATCGCTTTTTTCGAGACCACGGCTTTCGCTATTTACAATTTATCCCCTGTCTTCGTCCTTTCGGGTCAACAGAACAAAGCGAACTTTTTATGACAAGCGCGCAATATGCCGATTTTCTGGTTCATGTGTTTCGCCTTTATACGGAAGACTACCTGCGCGGGCAATATGTCAGCGTTCGCCAGTTTGACAACTGGGTGCGTCTGTTTTGGGGGCTTCCGACCGAGCAATGCGGGATTTTTGGGCATTGCTCCAGTCAGTTTGTTGCAGAAAGCAACGGCAACATTTACCCTTGCGATTTTTACTGTACGGACGAATTTCTGCTCGGCAATATCCTAACCGACGATTTTGAAGCGATGGCAAACTGTGAAACCGCGACAAAGTTTTTAAAAGAAAGCTTTTTCGTGCCGGGAAAATGCCGCACCTGTAAACTTTATCCGATGTGCCGCGCCGGCGGGTGTAAGCGCACACGGCAAAGCGAAGACTACTGCGAAGCTTATCAAAAGTTCTTCACAGAATGTCTGCCGCTGTTTCAGGCGTTTCGGCAGGAAAAGGACGGCGCGTCGCAATAAAAAATATTAAAAACCGCCTTGAAAAACAGGCGGTTTTGCTTTTTTGGAATTTTGCTTGCGAAAGTGCATAGGCTATGATACACTATCGGGGCATTCTCAAGAAAGGGACAGAAAAGAAAATGCAGAAGTTACAGCCTTATGACAAGCGCTTTTACAAGAAAACCGTTGCCATCGCGCTGCCGGTGGCGTTGCAGGCGCTTTTAAACAACTTTTTAAACGTCATTGACACGGTGATGATCGGCTCGTTGGGCGAAGCGTCGCTCGCCGCAGTCGGTCTTGCCAACAAGGTGTTTTTTGTTTTGTCGCTCGTGCTGTTCGGCGTTGCCGGCGGCTCCACAATTTTGACCGCGCAGTTTTGGGGCAAGAAAGATTTAAAGAACGTCCGGCGGGTGTTGGGGCTTTCGCTTTGCATCGGGGTCGGCGCGGCGCTGATTTTTACCGTTGCCGGCGTTTTCGCGCCCAACAGCGTTATGCGTATTTTCACGCCCGAACAAGGCACGATAACTTTGGGCACGAGTTATTTGACCATCGTCGCAATTTCTTATCCGTTTCAGGCGATTTCCCAGTGCTACACCTATTTTTACCGTGCAGTGAACCGCGTAGCGTTTACCGTTGTGATTACCGGCTGCGCCATCGGCATCAACGCCGCGATTAACTACACGCTCATTTACGGAAAACTCGGTTTTCCGCAGTTGGGGCTTCGCGGCGCGGCAATCGGCACGCTTGTGGCACGGCTGTTTGAGTGCATTGCGATTTTGACCTATGTTTACGTCACCAAAAGCGCGGGCGCTGCAAAATTGCGGGAGCTCTTCGCATTTGATAGGGCTTTCGTCCGCAAATTTTTCAAAATCGCGCTGCCGGTTATTTTCAACGAATCCATTTGGGGCATCGGCGTTACCATGTACGCTTTGGTTTACGGGCGAATGGGCGTTTTGCCTATGGCGGCGATTACCGCGACACAGGTGGTTGAAGAAATGTTCATTGCGGCGTTTGCGGGGCTTTCCTCCGCCACGGGCGTGGTGCTCGGCAACGAAATGGGGGCGAACCGCTTGGAGGACGCCCGGCGGCACGCGCATGTGCTTTTGCGCGCCAACATTGTGTTTTCCCTGTTTTTAGCCCTCGCACTCTTTACACTTCGGAAAGCCATTATCTCGATTTTTGACCTGCCTGCGGAGACGTTTGCCGCGGCGGCGACCTGTCTTTTGATTTTTTCTTTATATTTGCCGTTTAAGACCAACAACTATATTATCATCGTCGGCATTTTACGCAGCGGCGGCGACACGCGGTATGCTTTGTTTTTGGATTTTTCCGGCGTGTGGGCGATCGGCGTGCCGATGGCGGTGCTCGGCGGGCTTATTTTAAAACAGCCGGTTTATGTCGTTTACGCCATGGTGATGTCGGAAGAAATTTACAAAACGGTGCTCGGGCTTTTCCGCTATCGGAAACGGAAATGGCTTCGCAACATTGTCGGATAAATTTCCTTTGCGGATTTTTGCTTCGCGGTTGCAAAAAGTCGAAAAAAATGATAAAATAAGAAAAATTTTGTTGTTTAAGGAGAGCGCCATGCGACGCAAAATCATTTCTATCGGCTTGCTTTTGGTTCTTTTGGCGACTTTTGTTTCCTGTGGGTCAAAAGACGAAGAGGACACAACCACCAGCGCTGTTTTCTCGCCGCAAACCACTTACAGCGGCGGCGTTTATGCAGACGGCACCGACGCGCCCGAAACCCAGCCCGTGGCGCAATCGAATTTGGTCACGGTCACCGTACCGGAAGGCTACACGCTTGTGCGCCTTTCCTGGCTTTTGGAGGACAAAGGCATTTGCGGCAGCGACGCGTTTATTGAAGCCGCGCAAAATTACGATTTGTCGAAGTTCAGCATTTTAAGCAGCGTCCGTTCGGCGAAAAATGTCTGTTTCCCGTTGGAGGGCTATTTGTTCCCTGCCACTTATGAGTTTGAGAAAAACACCGACCCGAACGAGGTCATTCAAAAAATGGTTTCGACGTTTTCGTCGAGATTTACAGAAGATATGCAAGTGCGCGCCAAAGCGCTCGGCTATTCCGTCCACGAGATTTTGACGATTGCCTCGATTATCGAAAAAGAGGCGTTTACCGCCGAACAGCGCACGCTGATTGCTTCCACGCTTTACAATCGTCTTGACAAAGGCATGAAACTGCAATGCGACGTGACGGTGAAATACTGCACCGGCGTCATCGAAACGCAATATCCTGATAAAATTGACCATTATAAATATTATTACAACACCTATCGCTGTGACGCGCTGCCCGCGGGGCCGATTTGCAACCCCGGCATGAGTTCCATTAACGCGGCGCTTTACCCCGACGACACCGATTATTTGTATTTCGTCATTGACACCGAGCCGCCGTATGAAGCGCGCTTTGCCGCCACTTACAAAGAGCATCAGAAAAACTGTGCGGAAATGGGCTATTAACCTTTTTGCCCGTTTTGCGCAACCGCACGTTGTCAACTCCGGTTGCGGCGGAAAAGCCGGTCTGTAAACCGGAAGCGGTGGCGTAATCGTTTTGCTACTGTTATAATAAACCCATGATTCTTTGAGATAAAGGAGCGAGTAATTTATGAATATCGAAATTGCAAACCGCCTTGTACAACTCAGAAAAGAAAACGGGCTTTCCCAAGAAGCGCTCGCGGCGAAACTCGGTATCAGCCGCCAGGCGATTTCCAAATGGGAGCGCGCAGAAGCATCGCCCGACACCGACAACTTAATGGCGCTCGCCGAGCTTTACGGCATGTCGTTAGACGCCCTTTTGAACACGGCAAATGACCAATATGTTTTAGACAGCGGTGAACAAGAAGCCGACAAAGACGAAAAGAAAGTCAAGAAAGAAAAAACCGAGCTTCAGAAAAAAGCCATTAAAATGTTTAAATTCCCCTTCCCGCTGTTTGTGGTTCTTATCTTTTTGGCGTTCGGTTTCGCAGCAAACTTGTGGCACCCGGCGTGGCTTGTCTTTTTGCTGATTCCGATTTATTACCACTTAGCGGGCGCTTTGTGCGTCACGAACAAAAAGGCGCGCTTGCTCGCGATGCCCGTTCCGGAAGTTGCGCTTCTCGTTTATATGTGCTTCGGCATTTTGGCAAATCTTTGGAGCCCGACTTGGATTGTGTTCTTGGTCATTCCCCTTTATTACTGGTTGGTCGCTAGCTTTTACAAGGGTGATAAAAAAGAAAAAGACGCTCCCGAAGAAGAAAAATAAACAGAATTAAAAACGGTGAAAGTAACATTTCACCGTTTTTTTCTTTGTGAAACGTCGATTTTTGGAAGGATAAACATAGCATTCCTTGCATACTTGTGTTACAATAAATAGAGTATGCATTTTGAGTTTTGAACATATCGGAGGAATCTTCCATGCATTGCACAAGAAATATTACAAACGACATTGTGTATCTCGGCGGCAGCGACCGCAGACTTGCACTGTTTGAAAATGTATTTCCCATTCCGAACGGCGTGTCCTATAACGCGTATTTGATTAAAGACGAAAAAACCGCGCTGTTAGACACGGTGGACAAGTCCGTTTCGGAGCTGTTTTTTGAAAATCTGGAGTTTGCGCTGGACGGCAAAGCGCTTGACTATGTTGTCGTCAACCACATGGAGCCCGACCACTGCGCCACGCTCGGCGAAGTGATTTTGCGCTATCCGCAGGTGAAAATTGTCTGCAACGCCAAAACGCTGACAATGATTAAACAGTTTTTCACTTTTGACGCGGACGAGCGCTGCCAGATTGTTAAAGAGGGTGAATCCCTCACGCTCGGCAAACATACCTTGCAATTTTACATGGCGCCGATGGTCCACTGGCCGGAGGTCATGGTGACTTACGACACGGCGGACAAGGTGCTTTTCTCCGCAGACGCGTTCGGCACATTCGGGGCACTCGGCGGGGCGATTTTCGCCGACGAATGCGGCTACCCGCAAAAGGGCTTTGACGAAGCACGCCGCTATTATTCGAATATTGTCGGCAAATACGGCATGCAGACGCTGTCTCTTCTGAAAAAGGCTTCCGGGCTGGATATTGCCTATGTCTGCCCGCTGCACGGTCCGATTTGGCGCAAAGACATCGGCGCATTTGTCGAGAAATATCAGCTTTGGGGCGCTTACGAGCCGGAGGAAAAAGGCGTTTTAATTGCCTACGCCTCGGTTTACGGCGGCACCCAAAACGCCGCGGAAATTTTGGCTTCTAAACTCGCCGACGCCGGCGTTACCAATCTTGCAATGTATGACGTATCGGTTACCGACCCGTCTTATATTGTTTCGGAAGCGTTCCGTTTCAGCCACATTGTGTTCGCTTCCACCACCTATAACAACGGTATTTTCTGCAATATGGAAACGCTTTTACACGACCTTGCGGCGCACGCGCTGAAAAATCGCACGGTCGGCATCATTCAAAACGGTTCCTGGGCGCCGCAAAGCGGCAAGCTGATGCGGGAAATCATCGGTTCGATGCAGAATATGCAGATTTTAGACGCGTGCGTCAACCTGCGGTCTACTGTAAAGCCTGAAAACCTTACAGAGATTGACGCGCTTTGTGAAGCAATCGCCGCCGACTTTTAAGCGGCGCTTTGCTTGAGAAAGAGAGGAAAAAATGCAAAAACGTGACGCGTTCCGAAAGTTCGCCGCCTATTTGAAAGGGCCAAACGGTAAAAAAATATGGATTGCCGCGACCGGTGTTTTCTTAGCGGCAGTCTGCCTTTGTCTGACCGGCGTCATTGTGCACCGGCGAAACACGGCTGAAATTCCGGTTGCGGAATCCGTAACGCCCGGCACGACGGTCACGGAGGTTACCACACTCCCGACCGAAACACAGTCGGAAACGGCCACAGAAACAGCCACCAAAAAACCGGCGCCGAAGCCTGTCGGCACGACAAAGCCCGTCGAGCGCGACGAACCGGCACTCCCTCAAAAAGTTACCCAAAACACCAGCAAAAACCACCCGATTCGGTGCTTAAACGTACCGTTTATTGACCAGCGCAAAAAATACCCCACCGGCTGTGAAAGCGTGGCGGCGGTTATGGCACTTCAATATTACGGCATGCCGATAACGGTTGAAACTTTTATTGACCGGTATTTGCCGAAGGGTCGAGCGCCTTTTATGGATTCTACCGGTACGCGCTTCGGCGACGACCCGCGCAAAGTATTCTTAGGCAACCCATACAGCGACAAAGGCTGGGGTTGTTACGCTCCCGTGATTGTCAACGCGGTTAACCGCTATATTGACAAATACAAATACAGCGTCAAAGCCGTTTACGGCGTTTCTTTGGATGCGCTTTGCAAACAATATATCGACAAAGGCGTGCCTGTGCTCATTTGGGCAACGAAGAACATGGCGCGCGTAAAAAAACCAACTCCCGCACACACATGGACTATAATTGGCACAAACGAGACCTTTACCTGGATTTCCCCGATGCACTGCCTGCTTTTGGTCGGGTATGACGCGACAGGCTATTATTTTAACGACTCGTTACAGGGGAAAAATTATCGCTATTCGAAATCGAGCGTGCAGACGGCTTACAAGGCGATCGGCATGCAGGCGGTCATCATTTCCGACACGCCGGCGCTGACGACCACCAAACCCGCCCCGACGACGACCGAGCCGGAAACCGTAACTGAAACAGAAACCGTAACTGAAACAGAAACCGTCTCAGAAACCGAAACCGGGACTTCTGCGGCGGAAACCGTCACCGTTTCGGCAGTCGCGGAAACCGCATAATAAAAATAAAGCACCCGCAGTGTTTCTGCGGGTGCTGTTTCTTTATTCCGAAAAGCCGAAATGCTTGGCGATTTTTTCATAAGTCGGTGTCGGCACGCCGTATTTTCGCCCTAACCGCACCGGTGTGAAAATCAGTCCGTCCATTTCCGAGGACTTCCCCGCGCGGATATCGCGCTGCATCGATGTAGAAGCGTCGGGCGTGAGCGCGTCTAAAATCGACAGGTTGGTTTTGACAATATCAATATCAAATTCGGCACCCATGGCTTTTGCAAGCGCGGCAATCTCGCGCATCAGCGCGCAAAAGCATTCGCGCGGCTCGCCCGGCTTTTGAAACGCCGCCGCATCTGCGTCAAAATATAGCCCGGCGCTCGCCATAGGTGAAGTGTAGGCATATTTTTTCAGCGTGTCCCGGCGGACATGGTCGGTGAGCACCGGGGTAATCCCGGCGGCTTTTAAATTTTCTGCAATTTGGTGCAAAACCGGGCAATCGTCTTTGCGGTCGCGCACACCATAGACAATTCTGAAAATATCACCCTGTTGCGCCAACACGCCGGGCGCTTCCACGCTCGCCGCAATGTAAATGCAGCCGTCCGTTACAGGCAGGTTCGGAAGTTCCCTTTGCAAGGTTTCGCCGGTTGTAAAGATATTCAAAAGCGGAATTACCACGCAGCCGGGCTTTGCAACACGCTTTAAAAAGTCAATGGCGCTGTCGAGGGAATACGCCTTGACGCAGACAAACACCACGTCCGGCGTTCGGTTATATTCCTCCCCGGTAAACGCCTGCACGCGCACCGTTTTTTGAGCTTCGTGCGCACGCTTAATTTGTAACCCGTTTTCGCGCATCGCTTTTAAATGCGCCCCGCGGGCAATGGTATCGGTTGGAAATCCGGCTTCGGTGAGCGCCGCCGCCACGCTGCCGCCGACCGCGCCGGCACCGAATACACAATATCGCATACATTCGCCTTCTTCATAGGATTTTACAATATTTTAACACAGTTTCGCAAAAAATCCACCGGAAAAATACGGATTTTTCCCGCGAAGTATGTTACAATAGTTGCAGTTTTGCACAAGGAGTGTTCGCAATAGACCGTAAAACTTACTTAAAGCTGTTTTTAAAAATTGCCGCCGTCGCGGTCGTGTTCACCGTCATTGTGGTGTACTACGATGAGCTTCGCAACCTTGACGTGCGCGCGCTGGTGCAGGCGGCGCCCTCCCTTGCGGTAGCTGTGCTCGCCGTGTTGGGGGTTTACCTGCTCAAAGGGCTTGTGTTTGTGATTCCGGCGTCGATTTTTTACCTTTCCGTCGGCATGGCGTTTGAACCCGCCGCCGCGCTTTTTATCAATTTGGGCGGCATTTTAATTGAGATTACAGCGTCCTATTTGTTCGGGCTGTTTTTGGGCGGCGACGCGATTCAAAAGAAGCTTTCGCAAAACAAAGGCGGTCGCCGGATTCTCGAAATGCAGGACAACAAAAAGAACGCTTCGGTTTTTATTTTAAGGCTTTTGCCCGTTTTTCCGATTGATTTTGTCAGCTTATTTTTAGGCGGCAGCAAATATAACTTTTTCAAATATTTGCTGTTTTCCTTTCTCGGCATTGCGCCGCGCGTGATTTTGTTCACGCTGCTCGGCGACAAGGCCTATGACTATATTCCGATGAACCTGATGATTCTGTTGATTTTGGTCGCGCTCGTCTGCGCCGCGGCAGCAGCGGTTGTGCAGGCAATCCGGCGCAAAAAGGCTTCGGCAAAAGATGTCCATACAGATGACACGATTAAAAACGCAGAAAACAGGAACGAGGAGCAATGAAAGGACACGATATATGCTGAAATTCAACGCGCAAAACAAATTTAAAATCATGCAAATTACGGACATTCAGGAAGTCCAGAACATTTCGCCGGACACGCTCGCCCTGTTAAACGCAGCGGTGGAAGCCGAGCGTCCCGATTTAGTCGTTTTGACCGGCGACCAGATTAAGGGCTACGGCATCACCTATAAAGGCAAGGGCAAAGAGCTTGAAAAGCACGTTGCCGCGACGATTGAAAAGATTATGCGCCCGATTACCGACCGCGGGATTCCGTTCGCCGTGACGTTCGGCAATCACGACCGGCAGGTCGGCGTTTCCAACCGCGACCAGTTTGAGGACATTTACAAAAGCTTCCCGGGCTGTGTCGGGGAACAGGCCGAAGAAATTGACGGCGGCGGCACTTTTGCTTTGCCGATTTACAGCGCCGACGGCAAAAAGCTTGTGTTTAACCTTTATTTAATTGATTCCGGCACCGACAAAAAAGGCGGTTATGAAGCGGTCACCAAAGAACAGATTGAATGGTATAAAAAGACCCGCGACAAATTGATTGAAGATAACGGCGGCAAGGTCGTGCCGTCGATTGTGTTCCAGCACATTCCCCTACAAGAATATTACCACGTGCTCAAGCAGGTGAAAAAAGGCACAAAAGGCGCGATTCGCGCGTTTCGCATACACAAAAACGAATATTACCTGTTGGGCGACACCTGCAAAGCGGGCGACGTGCTGTTAGAGCCGCCGTCAATTCCCGACGAAAATACCGGCGAATTTGACGCGCTCGCGGAAAAAGGCGATGTGCTTGCCGTGTTTGTCGGACACGACCACAAAAACAGCTTTGTCGGGCGTTACCGCAACGTGGATTTGGGCTTTACGCAAAGCGCAGGCTTTAACGAATACGGCAACGGCGTGCACCGCGGTGTACGGGTCATTGAATTAGACGCTGAAAACCCCGAAACCTATCAAACCCACACGCTCGAATTTAAAGACCTTGTCGGCAACAAGCTTCACAAGCCGTTTAAAGATTTCATTTTCCGCCACTCGCCGACCTGTTTTGACGCGGCAATTCCGATGATTGAAAAAGCGCTCGCCGTTTTGGCGGCCATCATCATTTTGATTGTATTGCTCGCGAAGCTGTTTTAATTTATAAAGGAGGATTTCCCTTGCAGGCACCTGAAAACACGACCAAAAAACCCAACGCGTTCCGTCGGTTTACCGAGAACCACCCTGAAGTTTGGAAATTCATCAAATTCTCGATTATGGGCGGCAGTTCTTCGGTTATTGAACTGATTGTACATATGTTGTTTTTGAACACGGTATTTGCCGCGCTGACTTCGGTGGCGATTACAAACCCGACGCTCAACATGATCGGCATCACCTCAAAAGGCTATTTATACACCTATTTGATTTCTACCACCGTCGGCTATGCGATTGCGTTTGTATTAAACCGCAAAATCACCTTTAAAGCAGACGCGAACCCCGCGCTGAGCATGGTGCTTTATATCTTGATGGTCATCTTCACGATTTTCGCAAACGGCTGGATCGGCTCGGCAATGACGACCTTCGCGCAGGCACACGCCTTAACTGGCAACCTTTGGGATTTAATCATCAAAATTATCGGCATGCTCATTCCGTCCATTTGGACTTACCCCTGCAACCGGTTCATCATTCACCGCCACAAAAAGACGGAAAGCCCTGAAAGTGAAGCAAAGGACGCGTAACCATGCAAGACGACAAAGAAGCGCTCCGCAGACGCTTTTCGGAGCTTTGCGACCGCGCTGACACGCGGCGAACGCCGGTGTTTTCCGACTTTTTAGATATGCACGAGCAAAGCGTTTTAGAAGAGACCCGCTTTTCTTCGCCGGTGTTTCTTTGGGGCGGCTACAAAGAAGCGGAGCGGCGAATCGCCTGTTTCGGGTTTACAGAAACGCCGGAAACGGACGAACTTCCGGCGCAGTGGATTTGCATTGCGCCCGCAGCGCAGAAATTCGCCGACGCGCTCACCCACCGCGATTTTTTGGGTGCACTGCTCTCTTTGGGGCTTCGCCGGGAAATGATCGGCGATATTGTCGTAACGGAAAACTGCGGCTATGTCTTTTGCATGCGCACGGTCGTTTCCTGTATTCTTTCGGAGCTTTCGCGCGTAAAACACACCACGGTGCGCTGTTCGGCTGTGGAAGCCCTGCCGCCGGACGCGGTGCGCGCGCCGGAATATTCGGAAGTTGTGGTTGCCGGAACTCGCCTTGACGCGCTTTGCGCCGCAGTATTTCGCCTTTCCCGCGCAGACGCGCAAAAACGCATTGCCGCAGGTCGCGTGTTTGTCAACAGCCGCGAAATAACAAAATCGGACTTCTCGCCGACGGAAGGCGACATTATTTCCGTTCGAGGACTCGGGCGATTTATTTTTGACGGCGTAGCGCGCGAGACCAAAAAAGGCAAACTGCGCGTAGAAATCGGCATCTATAAATAAAAGCCTGTCAAAATTTTGCAGGCTTTTTCTGTAAGACTGTATTCCTTTACATGAGTTTTATAAAAATAATACAAAAAAGAACCCACCTGCACCAAACGATGCAGGTGGGTTTTGCATATTTATTTTAAACTATGTTAAAACCTTATGCCTGTTGTTCTTTCATCTTTGCAAAGCATTCGCTGCAATAAACCGGACGGTCGTCACGGGGCTGGAACGGCACTCTTGCTTCGCCGCCGCAGGCCGCGCAGGTCGCCGTGAACATTTCTCTTTCCCCTCTCGCAGCGTTCTTTCTTGCATCGCGGCAAGCTTTGCATCTCTGGGGCTCGTTTACAAACCCTTTTTCAGCATAGAACTCCTGCTCGCCGGCAGTGAAAGTAAATTCTTTCCCGCACTCTTTGCAGATGATGGTCTTGTCTTCGTACATTTTGCTACCTCGCTTGAAAAAAATATTTTTACCCCGAGCGGATTTGCACCGCCGCATAGTTGTCAATGCTCTCCTTGCTGAGAAAGGGCGTATCGATGAAGTTTCTAAGTTTACTTCTTCAGCTTGTGCCGAACCCTTTGAAGCGCATTGTCAACGGATTTGGGCGAAGAACCAATCTTTTCTGCAATTTCACAATAAGAAAGGCCGCTAAGGAATAACTTGAGCACACTTTTTTCCGTTGCGGAAAGGCCGGTCTCGATTGCGTCGAGAATTTGTTTGCATTCCTCCCGCAAATCCTGCATTTCCTCAAGACTAAGTGAGGGCGCCGCGCCGAGGTTGTCCTCCCACGGGACAAGCTCGTTTTCGGGCACGCGTTTCGCGCCGGAAACTTTGCGAAGCGCCGAGCGAATCCGATTATTGACGCAGACACGCGCATAAGTCGGAAACGACGCTTCCCCGCCGGGGCGATAGGTGCGCACCGCGGTCATCAGACCCAAAAGGCCCTCTTGCAGCAAGTCGTCGGAATCGAGCAGGATACTTTTGTATTTTGCCGACTGGCGGCGCACAAGCGGCAGCATATCCGCAATCAAGCGGGAAAACGCCGCGTGATCCCCCTTCTGTGCAGCCAAAACCAACGCTTCGGTTGCGTGTTCGGACGCAGTCTTTGTCGGTTCAGCCAAACAGATCCACCTCGCAGGGGCAAATTACAAAAGTTTCAAGTGTATAAAAAATATTATACTATAATTCCCGGTTTTGTCAACTAATTTTTTGTGTAATCTGTATAAAAAGTCGTTTTTCAGCCTTTTAATGAACAAAGCCCGGCATTCTGTCGAAAACCGGGCTTTGTCTTTGTTGTTTTAAATTCCTTCTTACATATTGCCGAACACACTGACAAGCACGGTCACGGTCGTGGCGAGCATCAAAACCGCCATAATCACGGCGATGACCCGAACGGCAATTTTACTGTTCATCATTTTGCATTAGTCCCTTCAAATTCCGAGTGCTTTTTCCATATCGGCAGCAATTTGGTCCGCTTTCGCCTGTGCGTTTTCGCGGGTATCGGCCACCGAAGTGACATAGATTTTGATTTTCGGCTCTGTGCCCGACGGGCGGACAATTACGCCGGTCGCGCCGTCCAGACGGTAGCTTAACACGTTGGATTTCGGCAGCGTAATCGGTGTTTCTTCGCCGGTTGCGGTATCTTTGGTGACACTCGTTTCATAGTCGGAAATCAGCCGCACGCGCTCGCCGGCGATTTCTTTCGGCGGATTGTTGCGAAGCGAAGTCATCATATCCTGCATTTTCTGCATCCCCGCCGCGCCCTCAAAGTTGAAGTTCAAAAGCGTGTTGAGATACATACCGTATTTCTTATAGATGCTTTGCATGAAGTCGTAAAGGCTCATACCTTTACGCTTGTAATACGCCGCCATTTCGCAAATGAGCATCGAAGCGACGACCGCGTCTTTGTCGCGGGCATGCGCGCCGCGCAGATAGCCGTAGGATTCCTCCATACCGATCACAAAGCGGTCGGTTTCGCCTTTCTTTTCGAGCTTGGTGACCAATTCGCCGATGTATTTAAAGCCGGTCAAAAGGTCGGCGGTTTCAGCGCCGTAAGCCGCGGCAATTTCCGCAACCAAACGGGAGGTTACAATCGTTTTCACGACAATCGGGTTTTTCGGCAGTTTCCCCTGTTCGGAAAGCGAGGACAGCACATATTCCGTCAGCATAGCGCCGACTTCGTTACCGGTCATCAGCTTATATTCCCCGTCGTCAAGCACCGCAATGCCGACGCGGTCACAGTCGGGGTCGGTCGCGAGCAGCAAATCGGCCTTTTTGGTTTCGGTAAGCGCAATCGCGCGCTCGAACGCCTGGCGGATTTCGGGGTTCGGATAAGGGCAGGTCGGGAAGTTGCCGTCGGGGAGCTCCTGTTCGGGAACGACGGTGACGTCGGTGATTCCAATTTCTTTTAAAATCTCACGGACGTGCTTGTTGCCCGTGCCGTTGAGGGGCGTGTAAATCACCGAAAGGTCGGAGCCTTTTGCCGCGTCGGGGTTGACCTGCGCCTTGCGCACTTCTTTATAGAAGTTCTCAAACACCTCGCGGCCGATATAAGTGATTTTCCCCGCGGCGACCGCTTTGTCAAAGTCCATCGTCCGCACGCCGGAGAACATATCCACTTTCTGAATATAAGCATAGGTTTTTGCCGCCGCCTCATCGGTCATTTGATAGCCGTTGGGGTCATAGCATTTATAGCCGTTGTATTTCGAGGGGTTGTGGCTCGCGGTGATGATAATACCGGAGCTGCAATGGAGCGTGCGCACCGCGTAGGAAAGCATCGGGGTGGGCACAAGTTCCGGATACAAATGCACCTGCACGCCGTTTGCCGCCAATACCGCCGCCGCAGAACGCGCGAACACGTCGGATTTAATCCGCGAATCGTAAGCAATGGCAATCGACGGGTTTTCAAAATCCGCATTAAGATAATCGGCAAGACCCTGTGTTGCCTGATTGACGGTATACACATTCATACGGTTTGTGCCCGCGCCGATAACGCCGCGCAGCCCCGCCGTGCCGAATTCCAGATTTTTATAAAAACGGTCGAGAATTTCGTCTTCATTGCCCTTTACGCTTTCAAGCTCCGGCAGCAAATCTTTGTCCGCCGTTGCTTTTTCGCACCAAAGGTCATACAAAGCATGAATATCATTCATAGGAAAGCCTCCCATCAGATTGAAAGTTTTGTGGATAACAACAGTATACTACAAAACGCCGTATAAGGCAAACAGAAAAGTGTCGATTGAAGAATGTGGGGATTTATGATATAATTAAACCAGTTTCGGAGGTGGTATTTTGTTTGCAAGTGTTAACAGCGTGGGGCTGTTCGGCATGGAAACCTATCCGGTCCGCGTGGAGGCGGATTTGTCGGCGGGACTGCCGCGGTTTGACATGGTGGGGCTTCCCGACGCGGCGGTGTCGGAAAGTCGGGAGCGCGTGCGCGCCGCCATTCGCAACAGCGGTTTGGATTTTCCCGTAAGCCGCGTTACGGTCAATCTCGCGCCCGCGGACATTCGCAAAGAGGGGCCGATTTATGACCTGCCGGTGCTTATAGCGATTTTAAAAGCGACCGGGCAATTAAAATGCGACACCGAAGGCTGTGCATTTTTAGGCGAACTGTCGTTAAGCGGCAGAGTACGCGGCGTGCACGGCGTTTTGCCGATGGTTATGGAAGCGAAAAAATCAGGCTTTCGCGAAATTTACATTCCGTATGAGAATTTAGCGGAAGGCGCCGTAGTCAAAGGCATTGATGTGTATCCTGTTAAAACGGTGGACGCGCTTTTGCGGCATTTGCGCAAAGAAGAGACGATTGCGCCGGTTTCGGCGAGCGATTACACCGAAACCACCCTGCCGCCCGATTTGCCGGATTTTGCCGACGTCAAAGGGCAGCAGGAAGCCAAGCGCGCTTTGGAGGTTGCGGCCGCCGGCGGACACAACGTGATGATGATCGGTCCGCCGGGTTCGGGGAAAAGCATGCTCGCAAAGCGCATTCCCTCCATACTGCCTGACATGACCTTTGAAGAGGCGCTCGAAACCACCAAAATTTATTCCGTTGCCGGCGCACTGCCGAAAAATGTGTCCCTTATCAAGGTGCGTCCGTTTCGCGCGCCGCACCACACGGTCTCCCCGGCCGGGCTTTCCGGCGGCGGCACAGTGCCGCGCCCCGGGGAAATTTCTTTGGCGCACAACGGCGTTTTGTTTTTAGACGAGCTGCCGGAGTTTTCGCGCACGGCAATGGAAATTATGCGCCAACCCATTGAGGACGGCAAAATCACCATTGCGCGCGTGGCGGCGACTTTTTCCTATCCGTGTTCGGTGATGCTTGTCTGCGCAATGAACCCCTGCCCCTGCGGCTTTTACGGGCACCCGACCCGAAAATGCACCTGCCCGCCCGGCGCGCCGCAGCGTTATCTTTCACGGGTTTCCGGCCCGTTACTCGACCGGTTGGACATTCACATTGAAGTGCCGCCGGTGGATTTTGACGAACTTTCGACCAGTGAGAAAGCCGAGCCCTCCGCCGCGATTCAGGCGCGCGTCAACCGCGCGCGGGAGCGCCAAATTGCCCGCCTGCAAGGTTCCGGGTTTACTTGCAACGCCAAAATGGACGCTGCACAGACCCGTGAATTTTGCACCCCGACCCCTGCGGCGGCAACACTTTTGAAAAACGCGTTTGAAAAACTCGGGCTTTCCGCAAGGGCATATGATAAAATTCTGCGCGTGGCGCGCACGATTGCAGACCTCGACGGCGCAGAACAAGTGGACGTGCCGCACGTCGCCGAAGCGGTACAGTACCGAAGCCTCGACCGCAAATTCTGGCGGGAATAAGCGCTATCGACATTAGAAATCAACCGAATGGCTTTTTGTCTGTCTGCTTTCAAAAAAGCGCAGAAAAGTTTCTGTTTTTTCGGAAAAATTCTTGACACCGCAAGAAACCTTTGCTATAATAATCACCGTTGCAAAAGAGCAACGCACTCTGCGAGAGTGGCGGAATCGGCAGACGCGCACGTTTGAGGGGCGTGTGGTAATCCCGTACGGGTTCAAGTCCCGTCTCTCGCACCAGACTGAGTCTGGACGCAATTCGCGTTCAGACTCTTTCTTTTTGGGAAGTTTTGTTGCACGCGACGAAAGTCCCATCCCCCCCACATTTCCGAAAGCAGTCTACACTTTGTGTGGGCTGCTTTTTTTGTTTTGGGGACTTGAACCCGGGAGGGTTTCGGCGTTAAGAAAATGTGCCGGCGGCACATTTTTAGCCGAAAGCGCGAGGGCGGTACCGCACGCAAAGCGTGGGGTGACCCGAGCGAGCAGTATGCGGTGTGCAGCGCCGCAGACGGTCAAGTCCCGTCTCTCGCACCAAAAAACAGCCTACACTTTGTGTGGGCTGTTTTTTCTGT
>DVGI01000038.1 GCA_018712805.1 Candidatus Fimenecus excrementavium
CAGGAGAATACCCCGATTTATCAGCGTGGAAAGACGATTCTATTGATTTAGCGGAATTTTTACAAACGCTTCAGAAGCAATCTGAAAAACTGCAAATTGTTTTTAAAATGCAAGAACAGCTTGCTTTGTGTAAGCAAGAATTGGATGTATTAGAAACAGAAATAAAACATTTTAATTTGTATTTGGGTGAAAGCGATATTGCTATCGAGCAATTCCGGATTCCTAAGCGCTTTTCCGCAAAGCAAATTATGGATTTGTGGCAGATATTGCAGCCGTTTTCAGAATCAGAGAAACAGCTTTCTTTGCTTGTGAGGTTGAAATTATATTTGTTGGGAATTCGCAACTGGGATTTATATAAGAAAAAAGCGAACGATATTATTTCGGTTTTTCAAAAGCTGTATTATAAGCAAAGGCAAAGTGAATTGACCAATGAAATCGCACACATACAACAAGAATTGTCCGAAATACATGCGGACACGCTTTTAAAAGATTTTACAGAGCAATCCATGCGCTATTTAAAAAGCGAATTATATCATAAATATGGGGGCCGCTCTAAACGCAAAATATTTGAGCAAAAAGATTTTTATGTTCACGACCGTGAAATTCAACAAGAATATCCGGTGGTTCTTAGCGCCGCTTTTTCATCTCGCAGCAGCCTTTGTACAAGCACTTCTTTTGATTATGTTATTATGGACGAAGCTTCTCAAGTGGATGTGGTCACCGGCGCGTTGGCGCTGTCAAGTGCAAAAAAAGCTGTGATTGTAGGCGATAGGCGACAGCTGCCGAATGTTGTAAAAGGCTATACAGAAAAACGGGCCGACGCGATTTTTCAATCTTATCAGCTTCCGGAAAGTTACAGCTATGCGCACAAAAGCTTTTTGCAATCTGTTTGTGAGCTTTTGCCGGAAGCCCCTGTTACGCTGTTGCGGGAACATTACCGCTGCCACCCTAAAATCATAAACTTTTGCAATCAAAAATTTTACAACGGCGAACTTGTTATTATGACGGAGGATCACGGGGAAAAAGACGTGTTAACGGCAATTAAAACCGTTTGCGGCGAGCATAAAAGGGGACACATGAACCAGCGCCAAGTTGATGTTGTGTGTCAAGAAGTTTTGCCAAAGTTAACCACGGCACCCGAAGAAATCGGCGTGATTGCGCCTTATAATCAGCAAGTGCATTCTCTGAAAGATGCCATTCCTGATTCTCAAATCGAGGTGGCAACGGTTCACAAATTTCAAGGCAGGGAAAAAGATGCCGTTGTCCTTACAACCGTGGACGATGAAGTTACAGAATTTTCGGATAATCCGTACTTGTTGAACGTAGCTGTGTCACGTGCAAAAAAACAGCTTTTTCTTGTGACCTCCGGGAACGAACAACCTGTTGACAGTAATATCCGGGATTTGATTTCCTATATGGAATACAACAATTTTTCTGTCACAGAAAGCAAATTGTATTCTGTGTTTGATTATTTATACAATCACTATACAGAAAGCCGTATGCAATATCTAAAAAAGCATCGGCGAATTTCCGAATATGATTCAGAGAATTTGATGTATGCATTGCTTTGTGATACGATACAGGAACAGGGATATACACAAGTCGGAATCGTTTGTCACGTCCCACTCAGAATGGTGATACGCGACCCGAAGCTGTTGGACGAAACGTTGTGCCGATATGCCTTACACCCGGCAACACATATAGATTTTCTGTTATACAATCGGGTTAGCAAACAGCCGGTTTTAGCTGTGGAAGTTGACGGATATGCTTTTCACAAAGCGGGAACAGCACAGGCCGAACGCGACAAAATGAAAAACCATATTTTAGAGTTATATCACATACCCTTGCTTCGATTTACAACCAACGGAAGCGGGGAAAAAGAAAAATTGATTCAGAAATTAAATGCGTTGCTCCAAAAGCCACAAAAGCATGTGGATATCTAAATCAACCGGGCGCTTTTTAGAGCCCGGTTTTTCTCTTGACCTAAATAACATTCCCCGTTCCCATTTTCCCACTTTTGTGGTACTATATTGCAAGGCGCCGCGCGCCGCGGCAAACGAACAGAAAACAAGAGGAACTCGTTTTGATGATGAACTGCAACCAAAATCCGAAGCAAATTCGAATACATTGCGCCACGCCGGCGGATATCCCCGCGTGGCTTACGCTTGTGTTAAGCGTGGCGGCGGAATTTCCTGGCTTTCAGCTCGAGGAATACAAAGCCGCACTCGAAGAGAATATTGCCCGAAACAGCGCGCTGTTTGCCGAAATAGACGGCGCAATGGCGGGTGTGTTGCTGTTCTCTTATGAAAACCGCGAACTTTTATTTTTGGCGGTGCTGCCGAAATACCGCCGTTTCGGTGTGGCGTCTGCGCTGATTTCTCGAATGCTTTTGAAATTGCCGGCGGGCGACGTCACTCTAACAACCTTCTGCGAAGAAGACAAAAACGGCGAAGCGGCACGGGCGCTTTATCAGAAATTCGGGTTTGTGCCGGCAGAAATCTGCCGGGAATTTGACTACCCGGCACAGCGGTTTGTTTTGCCGGAAGCAAAGCGCACCGCCGAGCTTCAAACAGGAGGCGAGGGCGCATGAACCGGGATTTGACCAAAGGCCCCGTTTTGCGCACGATGCTGCGCTTTTCGCTGCCGATGATTTTGGGCAATTTATTGCAGCAGTGCTATAACCTTGCCGATACTTGGGTTGTCGGTCGGTATCTTGGCAGCAACGCTCTTGCGGCGGTCGGCTCATCGTTTACGCTGATGACCTTTTTGACCTCGATTTTGCTCGGACTTTGTATGGGCAGCGGCGCGGTGTTTTCCATTCGCTTCGGGCAAAAAGACGAGAGCGCCTTACAAGAAAGCGTGCGGACTTCGTTTTTGCTAATTTCTGTGCTGACGGTGATTTTAAATGTTCTCGCTTTTGTCTGCCTGGACGGGATTCGCATCTTTTTACAGGTTCCCGACGCCGTTTGGGGCTTAATGCGGGACTACTTAAAAATCATTTTCTGCGGCATTGCCGCGACGTTCCTTTATAACTTTTTCGCGTCTTACCTGCGCGCGGTCGGCAATTCGGTTGTGCCGCTTTGGTTTTTGGCGGTGTCCGCCGTTTTGAACATCGGGCTTGACTTGTGGTTTGTAATCGGCCTTTCGCGCGGTGTCGGCGGCGCGGCGGAGGCAACTGTTCTTTCGCAGTATATCGCCGGTGTCGGCATTATGATTTATGCCGTTTTACGTTGTCCGGAGCTGCGCGCAAAAGAAAAATTCCGGCTTCGGCGGCGATGTCTTAAAGAAATTGCCGACTATTCCGTTTTGACCTGTGTGCAGCAGTCGGTAATGAATCTCGGCATTTTGATGGTGCAGGGGCTTGTCAACAGCTTCGGCGCGCCCATTATGGCGGCGTTTGCCGCGGCGGTCAAAATTGATGCGTTTGCCTATATGCCCGTGCAGGACTTCGGCAACGCATTTTCCACCTTTACCGCGCAAAATTACGGCGCGGGGGAGAAAGAACGCCTGCGCAAAGGTTTAAAGGATGCGTTAGCGGCGTCCGTGCTCTTCAGCCTTGCCGTTTCAGCGGTGGTCTTTATCTTTGCCCGCCCCTTAATGGGCTTGTTTGTCGATTCGGCGGAAACGCAGATTATCGCAGAGGGCGTTCGCTATTTGCGAATAGAGGGCGCGTTTTATTTCGGCATCGGCATATTGTTTTTGCTTTATGGGCTTTATAGAGCCGTCGGGCGGCCGGGCATGTCGGTCGTGCTCACCGTTCTTTCTTTGGGTACGCGTGTGGTGCTTGCCTATGCGCTTTCGGCGTTTCCCGCGCTCGGCGTGGTCGGGATTTGGTGGTCTGTACCCATCGGCTGGGCGCTTGCCGATATTGTGGGTATTCTGTATTACGTTTTCCGTAAAAAGAAATTGCTTTCGATTTCGTGAGTGGGAAATGTGCTCCGTTGAACAAGTAGATGCTTTGATTATAAGTACAACGCAATATGTAGCGTAGAAAGAAAAAGGAGGGGAAGTAAATGTATATGGAGGGGCGGTTTTTAAGAAAGAAATCGGCAAGCGTTTGGCGTATCATTATTGCACTTTGCGGTGTGTTGATAATTGGTCTGTTCTTTTTCATTTTGGTGGTTGACCCGGAAATTAGGGAGAGCAGAGAAGGCATTAGAACAGCTTCCATATTGATTCTGTTTGGTGGTTTGGATATTCTGCTTTCGATTTTAGCCTATTTATTTAACAGACACGCTTATCTGCATCTTTGTGAAGAACATATTTCCGCCCGGTATAGTTGGAATAATAAGTTGTTTTGCTATTACTCGGAAATTGCATGGGTTGCATATAGTCCAACAACTTTAACAATCATGTTGAAAAGCGGGAAGATGCGCAACATTTATAATCTTGCTAATGCGGCAGCGATTTGCCGTGCCATTCGCAAACAGATTTATCGCCCCATGCAAGACGGTTTGGATGTTGTGAAGATGCGCCGTGAACTTGTAAGGGAACAGAAAAAACTCAAAAAGGAACTTTGGGTACTGGTAGCTATTTGTTTATTCGTGTCTTTAAATCTTTTGTTTAGTATATTTTGGACGGATGGAAAAGATATTTCAGCATTTTCGCCTGTCGAGCGAGGCTTTTTTATTTTGTTCACCGTTACAGAAGTCGCAGCTGTACTTGTTTTGTTTATTTGGACTGGTTTTACCGGAAAAAATGAAAAGCAATTTAAACGGCGAAAAGATGCGCTCCGACGGGCGGTTTTAATGACAACACCCGTTTTGCCCGGCAATCTAACGGGTTGCTACATTGACGGCAATAATCGGTTCCGCATAACGCTTTACGGTTTTCCGAACAGCGAACAAGTATATTATTGCCAAGAGAATGTGAATTCGGAATATCAACTGAAAAGCGTCTATCAGTCGGAAATATTTGAGAACGAAGAAGAATTGTTACCGTTGACTGATTTGTTGATTCGCGTACCTGAACCGCCGTCAAGTGAAGAATAAAAGCATAGAAAAAGGCGTGTATCCGTTTTGGATACACGCTTTTTTCTCGTGTTTAACCCCTCAAGGCTTAATAGCGACTTTCATCACGCCGTCCGCGCGAGATTCAAACAGCCGATAGGCTTCTTCAATCTCTTTTAAAGGATAAGTGTGGGTAATCAGCGGGGTGGTGTCAATCTTGCCGTCGGCGATGAGCCGTAAAATTTCTTCGCAGTCACAGCCGTCCACGCCCCCGGTTTTGAAAATCAGGTTTTTGCCGTACATGTCAGGCAGTGGCAAGGTCTGCGGCTTGTCATACAGCGCGACAATCGTCACAATCGCGTTCGGCCGCGCACATTCCCACGCCAGGCGAAAAGTCTCGTCTGTGCCCGCTACTTCAAGTACAACGTCCGCGCCGCCGTGTGCGCTGTGTTCCTTTGTAAAGTCTAAAACCTTGTCGGGCGAAACAACCAGCGCTTGCGGGTAATGCGCTTTTGCAAACGCGCGGCGCGCCTCGTCCTTTTCGCAAACGATGACACATTTCGGCTGCTTTTGCAATACGCAGGCGAGCGTGCAAAGCCCCGTAGGTCCCGCGCCCAAAATCAAAACGGTATCTTCGGGGTGAATGTCTGAAATGCGTGCCGCCCAAAACCCGGTCGCCAAAAGGTCGCCGGTGAAAAGCGCCTGTTCGTCGGTTACCGTGTCGGGGATTCGGTTCAGCCCTTGGTTCGCGTAAGGCACGCGGACATATTCCGCCTGCCCGCCGTCTATGCGGCAGCCGAGCGCCCAACCGCCGTTTTTGTCTGTGCAGTTGTTGACAAACCCGTGCTGACAGAAAAAGCATTCGCCGCAAAAAGTCTCCACGTTGACCGTTACGCGGTCGCCGGGTTTTACGTTTGTGACCGCTGCGCCGACTTCTTCCACAACCCCGACCATTTCGTGCCCGACGGTAATCCCCGGCACGGCGCGCGGCACCGAGCCGTGTTTGATGTGCAGGTCGCTTGTGCAAATGCTCGCAAGCGACACCCGAACAATCGCGTCCTGTGCGTCTTGCAGCTGCGGCTTCGGTTTTTCCGACAGGGCAAATTCGCCTTGTTTTATGTAGGTGTAGGCAAGCATATTTTTCGCGCTCCTTTTTCTTTTACAAAACGTCTAAAAGACTGTCTATATTTTCCTGGGAATATTCTATCTCCGAAGAGTACGTCCGCGCAAGCTCGGCGAGCGTATTCACAGAAAACGGTTTGCCGTTTGCTGTTTTTTCACTGCAAAGCGCGAAAAGAATTTGACAGCTTAACGCGGCAAACCCCGCGCGCTTTTTTAAGTCTTGCTCATTTTCGGCGTCCGGCAGGTGCCGATAGAGAAAATAGACCAAAAGCTGTTCAAACGGCGTGTCCGGCAGCGCTTCCGGCGGATTTTGCAAAGGTGTTTCAATTTGGGGGAGTATCTCAAGTTCTTCGTCCCAATCCGGGCTTAAACGCTCGAGTGTTTTGTAAAATGCCGCCCAGTCCGAAAGACTTTTTTGCGCCGCTTTCGCGCCCGCGTAGTCTGAAATTTTTTGCAAACGCGCCGAAAACGGAAGGCTTCTGTCTTGTGCAATATCCATCAGCTTTTGCCGCGCGGAAAGAATCGTTTGCTCCCACTCTGAAAGCGGCTCGCTGCCGTCCTCTTCCACTAACACGACTTCTTCGGCTTTCTCTTTAAAGCTCAAAACCTGCTTTGCGGCGGCTTCACAGCAAAGCCCGAGCCCGATTTCCGTATGGTCCGAAAAAAAGTTCCGAAACCGCGGGTGGTCGGTGCAAATTTGGCAAAGGCTTTCTTCGCCTAAATTCAAAATGATGTCGCAAAGATTTTGCTGGTTTAAAAACGGGCGCCGCTCGTCTTTGGTAAGCTTAAAATGCGGCGTGTCAGTCCATTCAATGTTCGTCGAAAGCCGCCGCCCGAAATCGCCGCCGACCTGCCGGTAATCATCGAGCGCATCTTCGTCAATATCAATTTCCCAGCCGATACAGCAGGAATGTTTGCAGTCGCCTGCGATACAATGAAAATTCTGAAAAATATTCAGCGTCGCTTGTGTCATATCGTTTCTCCGCGTGTTTTTTTCTATTGTATCACAGTTTGCGTTTCCCGAAAAGACGAAAAGCAAAAGGACCTCAGCCGCCCCGGCTTTTTCCGTAGCTGATTAAAAAGCCGATGCTCGCGGCAATAAAGTCGCGAAATTGGGAAATGGTTGCGGCGGCGGATTCCGGCACGGCGTCACAGTTCCGCAAAATCAAAAGGAAGATAAGACAGACGCCGCCCACCGCCGAAAGAAACAGAATGCGAGAAATGCGATAGTTCGGCTCGCCCGATGTTGTTTGCGCGCTGCCGGGCGTAAGCGTTTCGCCGGCGTCACCCGTTTGAAAGCCAATCGCATTTTGCGGCGCGTCTGCCGCTTTTTCGGAAGCGCTAAGCATAACCGCCTTGCCGCCGGTCGTTGTCGTGCCGGAAGAGGCACTTGCCGCCGGCGCGCTTAGAAAATAGCCGAAAATTGCCGCGGCGGAGGTGCGCACAATAATGTCAATGGTGGTGCGCTCCTGCGAGACGCCTTGTTCGGAAAACAGCGAAACGCCCGCGTGAATTAAAAGCACCAGCAAAAACAGCATTAAAACAATATCCACCGGGTAAACGGAAGCGAAAAATTTGGTGCGGCGCAGTTTGTTCATAAAAATCCCTTTCTTCAAAAAAATGCTTTTGCTTCAGCATATGCATTTCCGTGACTTTTTGCGCCGTTTTGCACACTTTCGGGCATTTTGTGGATAATCGTAAAAACCACTTTTCGGGGCGCTTAAAATGTGCTACAATAGCCAAGCGCAAAGGGGGCGCCACAATCATTTTTTCAGAAAAGAGGTCATTTTATGACAGTCGCCATTGTGTATCAAAGCGTGACCGGGAACACCGAGATGCTTGCAAACGCAATTCGGGAAGAAATGGAAAACGCGGGGGCCGAGGTCGTGTATTTCGGCGCACCGAAAGGGGATATAGAAGCGGATTTGTATTTCGTCGGCTCTTGGACCGATAAGGGAATGTGCACTTCGGAAATTGCCGAATTTCTCAAAACGCTTCAAAACAAAACCATCGTCTATTTTGCAACAGCCGGCTTCGGCGGCGCGAATACCTATTATTCCGCACTTGCCCAGCGGGTAAAAGAAATTTTGCCGGAGGGCACGAAAATGCGCGGGGCATTTTTCTGCCAGGGGAAAATGCCGATGTCCGTGCGTGAACGCTATGTGCAAATGATGACCGCCCACCCCGACGACAAAAAGCTGCAGGTGAGCCTCAACAATTTTGACGCGGCGCTTTCCCACCCGGACGAAACCGACCTGCAAAACGCCCGCCGCTATGCGCGCGAGTGCCTGACCGACTAAACTAAACCGAAAAAAGCGACCGCGTTCCGGAAAAGAACGCGGTCGAGCTTTTATTATGTCAGTCTTTTATTTTTGCAAATCTTCCACCACGCGAACAATGTCCTCATAAATGGCGAGCTTCGCGAAGCGGTCATAATCGGTTTTGCTTTTGTTGATAATCACAAGATTGTCGCCGCCGTAAAACCGAATGTAGGAAGCGGCAGGGTAGACAACAAGCGACGTGCCGATGACAAGCAGGGTGTCCGCCGCTTCAATGGCGTGAATAGCGCCTGTGACCACCTGTTCGTCGAGCGGTTCTTCATAAAGCACCACGTCCGGCTTTATCATGCCGCCGCATTTTTTACAATACGGAATACCATCACTTTCGCTTACAACGTCCACGCCGTATTCTGCGCCGCACTGCATACAGAAATTGCGCAAAACACTCCCGTGAATTTCATACACGCGGCTGCTGCCCGCCTTTTGGTGAAGTCCGTCAATGTTCTGCGTCACAACGCTTACGCGCTTGCCTTCCTTTTCGAGCGCGGCAAAATAGCGGTGCGCGGCGTTCGGCAGGGCGTCCGGGTAGAGCATTTTGGATTTGTAAAACTCGTAAAATATTTTCGGGTGCCGCACAAAAAACGAATGGCTGATAATCTGTTCCGGCGGAATGTTTAACCCGCTTTCCTGGTTATAAAGCCCGTCGGCGGAGCGGAAATCCGGAATGCCGGACGGCACGCTGATGCCCGCACCCGTGAAGACGCACAAATTTTTGCTTGCCTTTAAAATTTCCCGAAGCGTCAAAATGTCCTCTTCATACATATTGCGCCCTCCCTTTATATTTTCTATCTAAATTATATAGCAACAAAAGAGCACTTGCAAAGCTTTTGTGAAAAACAAACATTGCTTTTTTGGAAATTTCTGTGTATACTTATTTTCCGACATGAAGAC
Source organism: Candidatus Fimenecus excrementavium (assembly GCA_018712805.1). GTDB lineage: Bacteria > Bacillota > Clostridia > Oscillospirales > Acutalibacteraceae > Fimenecus > Fimenecus excrementavium. The sequence goes on from DVGI01000038.1 coordinate 9,302, forward strand.
TGCCGCCGCGGAAGACCCCGGGCGGCATTTTTGCGGGTGAAAGGAGAAACCATGGAGAAAAATCCTTTGGGCGAAGTAAAAGTAGGAAAACTTTTGCGCGCTTATGCAATTCCGAGCGTCATTTCAATGCTCGTCGGCGCGCTTTATAATATTGTGGATCAGCTGTTTATCGGGCAAAGCGTCGGTATGCTCGGCAACGCCGCGACCAATGTCGCGTTTCCGTTAAGCACGCTTTGCACGGCGATAGCCCTCTTGTTCGGCATCGGCAGCGCGGCAAATTTCAGCCTGCACCTCGGCGCCGGGAAAAAGGAAGAGGCGGCAAAATTCGTCGGCAACGGCGTTGTGCTGCTGCTTTCGGGCGGGGTTTTGATTTGTGTTTTGGTCACCGTCTTTTTGCGCCCGCTGATGCTCGCGTTCGGCGCAACGCCCGACGTGATTGAATATGCCGTGACCTATACCGGGATTACCGCGTTCGGCTTCCCGTTCCTGATTTTAACCTCCGGCGGAAGCGCCCTTTTGCGTGCCGACGGAAGCCCGCGCTATTCGATGGCTTGCACGCTGACCGGCGCGGTGCTCAACACGATTTTAGACCCGCTGTTTATTTTCGGCTTTGATATGGGCATGGCCGGCGCGGCGCTTGCCACCGTTATAGGACAAGTCGTTTCCGCCGTTATGGTGATTGTTTATTTATTCCGCTATAAAAGCGTGAAACTGCAAAAACAGCACTTCAAACCCTCCGCGCGCTATGCCGGCAAAATTGTTTCGCTCGGCATGTCCCATTTTTTCAACCAAATCGCCATGATGGTTGTGCAGATTGTGATGAACAACACCATGACCTATTACGGTGCGCAGTCGGTTTACGGCAGCGACATTCCGCTTGCCTGCTCCGGGATTATCGCGAAAGTCAGCATGATTTTCTTTTCGTTCGTCATCGGCATTTCCCAAGGGTTGCAGCCGATTGCGGGCTTTAATTACGGCGCGGGGAAATATGACCGCGTGCGCAAAACCCTGCGCTTGGCGCTGGGCTTCGGCACGGGAATTGCGGTTGTATTCTTTTTGTGCTTCCAAATTTTCCCGCGGCAGATTATCGGGCTGTTCGGCGACGGCACGGAAGCCTATTTCCGTTTCGCCGAGCGCTATTTCCGCATTTACCTGTTCTTTGTGTTTTTAGATGCTTTACAACCGATTTGCTCAAACTTCTTTACTTCAATCGGCAAGGCGAAAAAGGGGATTTTGCTTTCCTTAACGCGGCAGGTGCTGTTCCTTTTGCCGCTGCTTGTGGTTTTGCCGATGCTGTTCGGCATCGACGGCGTTATGTACGCGGGCCCCGTGGCGGATTTTGTCGCCGCCGCGTTGTCGGCCGTTATGGTGCTTTTGGAATTCCGGCTTATGCGCCGGCAGGAGCTCGAACGCAAAACGAATGAAACCACAGCGGAATCATAATTACAAAAAACAACACCCCCGCAAGCGCATTTTGCACCGCGGGGGTTTGCTTTTTATGGATTGTTTTTACAGCTCCCGTTTTTGAAAAAGCTTAATCGACAGCGCCCACGAAGCGGCAAACAATAGGAGAGCGCCGAAAAACACGGGTACACCGAATGAAAATGACTCCGGAAAGATAAATGCGCCGGTTTTGGTCTGTGCGCCGATAAGCCCGAACAGCGCGCCGAACACACAAAGTATCACAATATAGAAAATGCGTGCTTTTTCCGTCCCCAGTTTAAAAACGGCAGGGAGCAAAACCGTCGGCAGGCAAAGACCGAACGCCGCGAATACCAAAAAGGTTTGCACAGAATCCTCCCCCAACGGCATATCCAAAAAAGCCGAACGAACGGTGAATGCGACCGCCAAAAGCGCAAACCAACCGCACAATAAAAGCAGCGTGAAAACATATTTTTCCGAAACCAGTTTTGCGCGGGAAACAGGCAGTAACGCGGAATAAGACTGCCACTTGTCGCGTTCTTCATAAGAAATGAGCGTCACCGGAAAAATGCCGGCGATTAAGCAGGGGAACAGGGAAAGGGAAATGTTGCTGCCGGAATAAAACAGCACCGCGAGAAATACGATACAAATGAGGAAAAACGGTTTTCCGATTTTGAAAAGCAGATAAGCGTCCTTTTTCAAAAGGCCTTTCATAACGTCTCCTCCTTTACCATATAGACAAACAAGTCTTCAATATTGCACGGCAAAAGCTGTGCGCCGCGCGGCGCAAATTCACGGCGCAGTAAAACTTCCGCGCCGTATTTCCCGACCTTCTTGCCGACCACCGCTTCTTTCGGGAGGGCGTCAAGTGTTTGCTCGGTGCATTGCAAAACGCCGTAGCTTTCCAAAAGCCGGTCTTTTTCTTCAAAAAGCAAAAGCTTGCCTTTGTGCAAAAACGCAATGTAATCACAAAGCTTTTCGAGGTCGCTTACAATGTGGGACGAAATTAAAATCGAGTGGGTTTCGTCCCTTGTGAAATCGGTGAGGATTTCCAAAACCTCCTCACGCGCGACGGGGTCCAAACCGCTGGTCGCCTCGTCTAAAATCAACAGCTTTGCGTCGTGTGCCAAAGCCGACGCGATACCCGCTTTCATTTTCATGCCCCGGGAATACGATTGAAACGGCTTGTCGTCCGGAACACCGAATTGCCGAAGCAGGGCGAAAAAGCGTTCCGAGTCCCAACGGGCGTAAGTATCTGAAAAAATACGGTCTAATTGCCGAGCGTTCAGTTGGGCGGGGAAGCCCACTTCGTCAAGCACCACGCCGATGTCGTTGCGCCGGCTGATAAACTCCGGCGCGTCAATGTCGGTGCCGAGCAATTCGACTTTGCCGCTGTCGCGTTCTAACAGTTTTAAAAGCAGGCGAATGGTGGTGCTTTTTCCCGCGCCGTTTTCGCCGATGAGCCCTAAAATGCACCCGGTCGGCAGCGTCAAATTCAAATTTTGCAGCTTGAATTTCGGATAGGCTTTTGTAAGATTTTCAATTTGAATGGCGTTTTCTGTCATTGTTCTTCCTCCGCGGCAAGCAGCCGGAACATATCGAAAAGCTCTTTCTCCTGCAAATTGCACGAGCCGGCAAGCTTTAAGATTTCACGCATATGGCTTTCAATGGCTTTCAGGTTTTCTTCCCGCAAAAGCTCGGTGTTTTTCGGCGCGACAAAACAGCCTTTGCCCGCGACGGTGTAAATAAATCCGCTGTTTTCCAGTTCGTCGTAAGCGCGCTTGGTCGTAATCACGCTGATGCCGAGGTCTTTCGCAAGGCTGCGAATCGACGGCAGCGGCTCGTCTTCTTTCAGTGCCCCGCTGATGATTTGACTTTTGATTTGGCTGTAAATCTGGTCATAAATCGGGTCGCCGCTTTTGTTGTTAATAAAAATCTGCACGCTGTCCCTTCTCTCTGTTCAACTGTTCATATACAGTATATACAGTATGTACGCGTTTGTCAATAGCTGTTTTCAAAATTTTTGAAATGTGATATTGTCACGGAAAGTTTTTCGCGTTCTGCTTATAATAACGATGTAAAGAAAAAACAACACCGTCCCTTGCGGACGATTTCTGAAAGGAGAATTACAATGTCTGTATTACACATTACAAAAGAAAATTTCGAAAATGAGGTGCTCAAATCCGACCGCCCGGTGCTTTTGGACTTCTGGGCAAGCTGGTGCGGCCCGTGCCGCATGGTCTCGCCGATTATTGACGAGATTGCGGAGGAGACCACCGACAAGAAAGTCTGCAAAATCAACGTCGATGAACAGCCGGAGCTTGCGCAGGCGTTCGGGGTCATGAGCATTCCGACGCTCGTCGTGATGAAAGACGGCGAAGTCGTCGGGCAAAGCGTCGGCGTAAAATCGAAAGAAGCGATTTTGCACATGCTCAACGGCTGAGAACTTATTTTATAAAGCAAAACAGCGAAGCGGCGTCCGGAAATCGGGCGCCGTTTTGCCGTTTTAGCACTCTTGCGGCTCGAGTGCTAATAGTTTACAAATTGTTCATAAAATCATCGAAAAAAGATAACACATCGGGGTATAATAGGAAGTGTTGAAAGAAAGAACAGAACAACAAAGGAAGGTGAGTCCGATGTACTGTGACTCTTTCAAACGTTCGATTTCCTACTGACCCAAAAGCGAACGCAAATGCAAACCGGATCAGAAACACATTTTGAATCGGAGGCATTTATATGTTTGACTTAAGACCCTATAACCGCAAAAATATGATTTCTTCTTACAATCCGTTCCGTGAAATGGAAGAAATGGAACGCCGCTTCTTTGACGATCCGTTTGGCTTCTATGACGGCAAAGCGTTGGCAGAGTTCAAGACCGATATCGTCGACAACGGCGACTCCTATGAACTGGACGCCGACCTGCCGGGCTTCGAAAAAGGCGACATCAAGCTGGACATCACCGGCGACGTCCTGACCATTCAGGCGGAACGCCATTCCGAACATGAGGAAAAGGATAAGAAGCAGAAATATGTCCGCTGCGAGCGTTCCTACGGGAGTTACTCAAGAGCGTTCGACATTTCGGGCGTGGACGCGGATAAGATTAAAGCGAAATATGAAGACGGTGTCCTGAAACTGACGCTGCCGAAGAAAGAAGAGCCGAAAGAACAGTCCAGAAAACTGGAAATTGAATAAGCTCTGAAATAAAAGAACCCGGATGCGATAAGCATCCGGGTCCTTTTTTATGTATTTTGTTTTTATTTTTTGTACCCTTTTTTGCGAAGCAGGTTGTCAATACGGTCCGCAGGATTCAAAAGCTTGCTGACGGACATATCGTGGTTAAGGGTGTCGATGATATAGGAAAGATATTTAGACATATCCACTTCACAATACCAGTCGCGCTGTAAAAGCTCCGGCGTGCGGTAAACCAAATTGGTGGTAAACACCTTGTTGAAAATACCGTCCTGATACGCCTTGTCAAAGCTATCTAACCCTTCACAGAACAGACCGAACGCAGAGAAAATGAAAATACGTGCAGCACCCAGTTCTTTCAGTTTCGAAGCGACTTCCAGCATGGACTCGCCGGAGGAAATCATATCGTCCACAATCATAACGTCTTTGCCCGCCACGTTGGAGCCGAGGAATTCGTGCTGCAAAATCGGGTTGCGGCCGTTGACCACTCTCGAATAATCGCGGCGTTTATAGAACATACCGAGTTCAATGCCCAAAACGGTGGAGTAATAAATACAACGGGACATACCGCCCTCGTCCGGGGAGATGACCATCATATGGTCGTTGTCAAAGTGGAGGTCGTCCACGTGGTTGACAAGCGCTTTAATCATCTGATAAACCGGCTGGACGTTTTCAAAGCCTTTCAGCGGAATTGCGTTTTGCACACGCGCGTCGTGCGCGTCAAAGGTGATAATGTTGTCAACACCCATGTTGTTGCAAAGTTCCTGCAAAGCAATGGCGCAGTCAAGCGATTCACGGCTGGAACGCTTGTGCTGGCGGCCTTCGTAAAGCATCGGCATGATAATGGTGATGCGGTGTGCTTTACCGCCGATTGCCGAAATTGCACGTTTCAAGTTGGCGTAGTGCTCGTCGGGGCTCATGGGAACCGTCTTGCCGTACATCTGATAGGTAAGACCGTGATTGAACATGTCGGCGACAATGAAAATATCATAGCCGCGAACCGAGTCGGAAAGCGTACCCTTGCCCTCGCCGGTGCCGAAACGCGGAAAGGTCGCATTGATAAGATAGGTGTCGCGCTCATAGCCCGCGAACGCAATGCTGTTTTTATGCTCGCTTTGTTTCTGTGCGCGCCATTTCACAATGTAACGGTCAACTTTTTGCGCAAGCTCTTCACAGCCGGGCAGCGCCAAAATGCCGAGTGGACCATAGGGAATTGTGGTGAACTCTTGGGTGTAATCTGGCATATTTTTTCTTCCTCCGTGCAACGCTTTGATTTGATACCGTTCTCCCGGTATCTGCATTACTATATAATATTCTACTATTTTTTACGGCGTTTGCAAGGGCAAATGTTCAGAAAAAGGCCCTTATGTAAAATTTTAGTTAAATGCGTGGTCAACCGTAATCACACAGAAATATCTTTCGTCTATTTTGCTCAATTTTTCCGAAACACGCTCAATAAGCTCGTTGTCGCGAAGCGGGAAGTCCGGCGGGGCGACTACGTCAAAAATCAGGTTGGCGTGCGTCGGGCCGTCCACCACACGGAAATCGTGCATCGTCAGGCGGTTGTCGATTTCCGAAAGCACCTGCATACAAAGCGCTTTCAGCGCGTTGATGCGCGCGTCGTCGACTACGACCGGGTCAATGTGAATGGAAATGAGCATACCGTATTTTTGGTGTATGTCACGTTCAATTAAGTCCACCGTGTCGTGGCTCTTCATAATATCCACGTTGGCGGGTACTTCGGCGTGCGCCGAAGCAAAGCTTCTGCCGGGACCGTAGTCGTGAATGATTAAATCGTGCACGCCGACAATGCCGTCATAGGACATAATCATATTTTCGATTTCATCGAAAAACGCTTTTTCCGGGGGCTTGCCCAAAAGCAGGGCAATGGTGTCTTTCAAAATACCGATGCCCGACCAGAAAATGAACAGGGCAACCACAATGCCGAACCAGCCGTCGACCGGTACATTGGAGAAGCGGGAAATCACCAGCGCCGCCAAAGCGACCGATGTCGCCGCCGTGTCGGAAAGACTGTCCGCAACAACCGCTTTTGTCGCGGTGGATTCGATGCACTTGCCGAGCGAGCGGTTGAAAAACGCGAGCCAAAGCTTTGCGGCAATGGACACAAGCAAAATAATCAGTGCAACGTTGCTGTATGTAACGGGGCTGGGCTCGCGGATTTTCTCAATCGACGATTTCAAAAGCTCAAAACCCATGAGCAAAATCAAAAACGAGACAATCAGCGCGGTGATGTATTCAATCCGCCCGTGACCGTAGGGGTGGTCTTTGTCCGCCGGTTTTTTGGCGAGTTTAAAGCCTGCGAGCGTGATAATCGAAGAGCCCGCGTCCGAAAGGTTGTTGACCGCATCGGCGGAAATGGAAATACTGCCCGTAAGCGAGCCGACAAAGAATTTCGCCGTCGTTAAAAGCAGATTGAGAATGATGCCCACAATCCCGCCGAGCTCGCCGTAAGCGGCGCGCACCGTCGGATTTTTCACGTCCTGATAGTTTTTAATAAAAAGTCGCGCAAGAAAAGTTGCCATGAACCTGTTAGCCTCCGTTTCTTCCCTCGGCGTCCTTTTTAAACAGGCTGGCGCCGTAGGTGAAAATGGATTCAATCATCGACGCAATCTCATCGGGCGTTTTGCCGTCCTCCGGGTGGTCTAACCAATAGCGAAGCACACCGACCGTGCCGGATTCAAAATAAGCATATACATATTCATAGTCCGGAATGCGGTCAATATGATAGGTTTCAATAATATCGTGCAAACATTTCTGCCGAAGAAATTCGCGCAGATTCAAAAGGAAGTTGATGTCGCCGTTGTCGCCGAGCAGCGCCGCGCAGATTTCACGGTTGGCATAGAGAAAGCTGCACACGTCCGAGAAGATTTTGTGCGGACGCGTGCCGAGGTCGGAAATGGTGTAATTGGAAAGGATGCGCTCGAACTCGTCGAACAGCTCTTTTTCAATTTGGTCGACCAAATCATAAATATCTTTATAATGTAAATAAAAGGTGCCGCGGTTGATGTCGATAAGTTCCGAAAGCTCCCGCACGGTGATTTTTTTAATACTTTTCTGCTTTAAAAGCTCGGTAAGACCTTGCCGCAGCAAGCGTTTGGTGCGTCGAACACGGCTGTCTAAATTGTTATCGTTCATGGTTTTTCCCTCTCTTTCAAAACCAAATTTTGTAATCAACAAGTGTTATTATAATATAAAATTGTTTATTATTCAACAATTTCAAAGAAAATAGTGATTTTTATTTCCGACGGAATTTTTCTTAAAATTTTCGTCGTTTTCGCGAAGAAAATAGATTGACATTTCCCTTTTTTTATTGTAAATTATAGAAGTAACATTTTGAAGAGCCGAAAGGCCAGCGACTGAAAGGGGATTCGCAAATGTCTAAGAAAGTCAAAGAGCCGTCAACGCCCGAATCCAGAGCGGAGAAATTGGCGCACAAACAAATGCTCAGAAAGGCTTTTACCAGCACATTTTTTAAAGCGTTTGCAGTATGTCTTTCCATCCTGCTCGTTTATTCTATTGTCTATATCTCTCTTGTCAATCCGAGCAGATTGCAGATGAGCGCAGCAAACGGTAATAACACTGCGCAGAACGCGGTTGTTCCGAACAACAACACCGTTTCTTCCGACGGCAGTGCTTCTTCCGACGGCAGCAGCGACGCAGCTGCGACACCGACCGTTACGGAATTGACTGACACCAGCAGCCAGGCTGATATTCTTGCGTATTTCAATACCGCAATCAATAAGGTCAAGCCCAACGCAAAGCAGATTACGCTCAACAGCGAAGTCAACAGCACCGCCGGCGGCATTTCCGGTAACCTTCCGGGCACGCTGACCAGCATGGCAGACGGCCTTATCGCCGACAACATGGGCCCGAAGGACCTTTCTTCTCTTGATCCCGGTTTGGTGAACGCGACCACGACAGATCAGAAAAACGCCATGTTCCCGGTTGAAAACGAAAGCTGGTCCAGCAAACTGACTGCGGACGACATTTCAAGCGCAACCTATACCGAAGCAGACGGCAAATACACCATCACCATTTTGGTGAAAGAAGATGCCCCGAGCACCGATACGGCGCACGGCACCGGCCACAACGGTAAAGTGTTCTCCGTTATTATGCCGTCTATCGTTACCGATAACGCCGGCCCGGCAGCTTCCTTGATTAAGGACGTTAAGACCGGTCACAAAGACGGTAAAATCGTTGTTACGGTCGACAAAGAGACCGGCAATGTGGAAACGGCTACCTATTACTTCGTTTGGACGCTTTCTCTGAAAGCGCTCGGTATGGAAGTTTCCATTCCCTTCGGTCTTGAAAAGAACTTTACCATTACTTGGTAAAATCCTTGCCTTTAATAACAGCCCCTGCAAAACCGCGGGGGCTGTTTTTTTGCCGAAGCCTGCCAAAATATGACACGGCTTTATTGACTTTTTTGTTTGGAAATTATATACTATATTTACTATGAATTCTGAGGTGGTAAAAAATGGCTGAAAAGAAAACTGTTATGCTTACAGGCGCTTCCGGTCACATGGGCTTTGCCGGCTTTAAAGAACTGTTTGCAAAAAGAGATCAGTTTAACATCGTGGTTTTGCTGCGCGACAGCGAAAAGAACCACAACAAATTTGCGCCTTATATGGACGACCCGTCTTTCAAGGTCGTCTGGGGCGATCTCGGCAACTACGAAGACGTGCTTGCCGCAGTAACCGGCGCGGATTACATCCTGCACGTCGGCGGCATGGTTTCTCCCGCTGCGGACTGGAAACCGTACAGAACACAGAAAACAAATATCGGCGCTGCGCAGAACATCTGCAAAGCAGTTTTGGCACAGCCCGACCCCGACGCTGTTAAAGTTTGCTACATCGGCACGGTTGCTGAAACCGGCGACCGCAATTACCCGATTCACTGGGGCCGTTGCGGTGACCCGATTAAAATTTCCATTTACGACCACTACGCCGTTTCCAAGACCGTTGCGGAACGCGTATTCGTCGAAAGCGGTCTTAAAAACTGGGTTGTTATGCGTCAGTCCGGTATTTTGTACCCCAACATTCTGAAAAATATGGACCCGATTATGTTCCATGTGCCGATTAACGGCGTTTTGGAATGGTGCACGGTGGAAGATTCCGGCCGTTTGCTTTGCAACCTGGTTACCGAAGATGCCGCAGGCCACCTCGGTGGGGATTTCTGGAACCACTTCTTCAACATCGGTTCCGGTAAAGAATACAGAATCTCCAACTATGAATTTGAATGCTTGCTGCTCGGCACCCTCGGTCTTGCCGGCCCCGAAAAATTGTTTGAGCCCAACTGGTTTATCACCAAGAACTTCCACGGCCAGTTCTATGCGGACGGCGACAAGCTCGAAGACTTCCTGCACTTCCGCGAGAACCTGCCGGTTCAGGATTATTTCAACCGCCTTGCAGACCAGGTGGAATTCTATTTCAAAATTCCGCGTTATCTGCCGAAGGGTCTGGTTGCCGCTTGCGCAAAGCCGTTTATGAAGAAGATTGCTTCCACGCCGGACTTCGGCACACTCGACTGGGTCGCCAAAAACAACCCGGCGCGTATGTCCGCTTACTTCGGCTCCAAAGAAGAGTGGGAACAAATCCCGAAGAAATGGGAAGATTTCGAAATCATCAAGTTCGACAAAGACAACTCTGCGGCTGAACAGTTCAAACTGGATCACGGCTATGATGAGTCCAAACCCGAATCCGAACTTGACATTGAAGATATGAAACAGGCTGCGAAATTCCGCGGCGGCGAGTGCCTGTCTGACTCTATGACCAAAGGTGATATGGCAACCAAGCTGAAATGGAAATGCGGTCACTGCGGCGCTGAATTTGAAGCAAGCCCCGCGCTTATCCTCCTCGGCGGTCACTGGTGCCCCGAGTGCTATGTGCCCCAGAAGGCTTGGGATTACGATTCCATCGCCAAGACCAACCCCTTCTTCGCACAGGTTTGGTATCCGAACCACAGAAAAGACGAAAACAATCGTTACGAGTTCGACGCGCTGTTCCACATCAACGGCGTCAAATGGGACGATATCAAGCACTAATTATAAGAAACTACATAAAAACAGACCTTCCGTTTGGGAGGTCTGTTTTTTGTTTGCGTTTTATTTTTAAGTATTGTTTAAAAAATCAATCAGTGCCTGCGGGGTGCTGTCTTTTAGTTCCAGCGCCTCAATCGGCTCGATCATATTTTCCAAATAATGCGCGTCGGAATTGCGCAAAAGATGCATGTTTTGAAGCAGCGGGTGCTTCTCCAAATATTGCGGCAAATAGGCTTTCGGCGTAAATTCCGCCGCGGTGAAGTTGAGTTCAGGATACAAAAACCCGAGCACCGACAAAACGCTGTAAGACGCGCGGTCCAAATGCGCCGGAAAACACGCGCCGCCGTAGCTTTTCACAAGCGGCGCCACGTCATCAATCGAAATGTCCGCCGCCGTGGTCAAAAGCAAGGGCTCATACCCTACAATCCCGTCGCCCTCGTCCATTTTGCATTGCTCGCCGAAAATTTCCGGCTGGTTTTGCACGTCCGGCATTTTTTCGTGCACATAGTCTGAAAACGCGGTCGCCGATTTTAAATCGGGGAACAAACATACACAGTGAATTTCCTCGGCGGTGCAAAGTTCCATACCGGGGACGACCGTCAGCCCGATGCTTTCCCCGACGCGCATCGCACTTTCGCAGTTGCCGCAGGTGTTGTGGTCGGTCAGCGCAATTATGTCAAACCCCAAAAGTTTTGCCATTTGCACAAGGTTGTAAGGCGTCATGTCGCCGTCGCCGCAAGGGGACAGGCAGGAGTGCAGGTGTAAATCCGCAAAGATTTTCATAAGGCATTTTGCAGCGCGCCGGCAAGGGTATAGGCGTTTTTGTCGCTTGCCAAAATGTTGACGCCCTGTTCCTCGGCTTTCTGCTTGGCGTTTTCGTCAAGTGTCGCGTTTTCACAAAGCACAATGCAGGCGCAGTCCGCCAAAACGCAAACCGCCACCGCGTTGACATTGCCCATAACGGTAAACCAGCAGTCGCCGCTTCGCGCGCGGGACATAACCCAGCTTAATAAGTCGCCGCAATAGCCGCCGGTGATTTCACGGTTTAACTCTGCGCCTACCAGTATATTCAAATTTTGTTGCTCGGCAAATTCTTTTACGGTCATTTGTTACCTCCGGGGATTGGCGTTTGTTCTCAAAACGTCTGTATCAATGCTCGGATTCGTCCGGCTGTTCCGATTTTCTAAACGGCGCGGGAATCGGAATATAGTTGTTTTCGTCGGTCTTGTCGCGTGTGAAGAAAACACAGTCCTCAATCGAGCCTTTGCCGCGCACAATGTCCTCCGCCAAATCGCGGCAAGAGGGCGCACCGCAGGTGCCGCAGTCGAGCCCCGGCAGCATCGCCTCGATTTCATTGAGCTTCTGCATTTTCTGCATCGCCACGCGAATGTCATCGTCTAATTTTAAAATGTTAATAGGCTTTAGCGGCATATCCCAACGCATTTCCGGCGGAATTTCCTCTTTTTGCAAATGGTTGCAGGAAACCGGCAGGTATTTGCGAAGATTTTGAAGTCGCGCCTTTGCGACATATGGGTTTTCCACCGTCAGCGGTCCGCCGACGCACCCGCCGGCGCAGGCGTTGAGCTCAATGAAATCCAAATCGTTGAGCTTTTCGTCCTCTAATTCTTCGAGCACTTGAATCACGTTTTCAATGCCGTCCGCCGCCAAATATCGGTCGCGTAACAGCGCGGCGGATTCCCCGCCGGAAGAAGCCCAGCCGACGCCCATCAAGCCGGATTCACGGTAGGTCTGTAAATCGTCCAACTTATCCATTTGCCCGAGCAAAACCGGGTAAATGTCTTTAATGCCGAACACACCGCTGACCGCCGAACCGTGGTTGCAAATCGGCTGTTTAATCGCGGTAATTTTCGCCGTACACGGGGAAATGAAAAACACCCCGATGTCCTCGTCGGAAAGCCCGGTTTTTTCTTTGGCGCGCACGCGCGCCAGCCGCGCCGCCTCTTCCATCGGCGCGTTAAACTCCAATACGTTCGGAATCAGGTTCGGAAAGCGAACACGAATCAGGCGCACAATCGCCGGACAGGCGGAAGAAATCACCGGCCGCACAATGTCGTCACGCTTCATGTAAAGCCGTGTCGCTTCCGAAACCAGCTCCGCGCCGACCGAAACTTCAAACACATCGTCAAAGCCCAGCCGCAAAAGCCCGTTGAGCACATAATCCACATCGTCCAAATTGTTGAACTGTCCGTAAAGCGTCGGGGCGGGGAGGGCAATGCGGTATTTATAGTCTAAAATCTCGTTAAACGAATATTTCTCGGCATATTTTGCGTGGTGCGGACAAATGCGGATACACTCGCCGCAGTCAATACAGCGCTCCGAAATAATATACGCTTTTCCCTGCCGCACGCGAATGGCGCCGGTGGGACAGCGCTTGATGCAGTTGGTACAGCCTTTGCATTTTTCCGCGTCCAGCCGTACCGAGTGGAAAAATTCTTCTGAATGCATATGTTACGCTCCGCAGTTAATAGACGTTTACGCTTAAATACATCGTCGTGCCCACGCCGACTTCGGTTTCAATGCGCATTTCGTCTGTGTATTTTTTAATGTTCGGCAATCCCATGCCCGCGCCGAAGCCCAGCGCGCGCACGTTGTCGGGCGCGGTGGAATACCCCTCCTGCATGGCGAGCGCCACGTCTGGAATGCCGGGACCGTGGTCGGTTAACACCATGCGGATTTGGTCGGGGTCAATGGAAACGTCGATTTGACCGCCGCCCGCGTGAATCACCATGTTGATTTCGCCCTCGTAAAGCGCAATGACCACGTTGCGGATAACAGAGGGGTCAAAGCCGAGCTTTTTCAGCTGGACTTTCACATTGCCGGAGGCCTCACCCGCGCGGGTGAAGTCGTCACCGGGTACGTCGTAATGCAGTTCAATAAGACTCATCGTATCGCGCCCCCTCGAAGTCCTTTTTCATAAAGCATGCCGCAGGAAGCGAACATCGGCAGCTTCGTAGAAAGCAAAACGATTTCGCGTTCTTCTGCAAGCTGAATGATATTTTCGTCCGGGTGCTTGCCGCGCACAAAGACGATGCATTGCATATCCATCATTTCCGCCGTGCGCACGACCTGGGGGTTGACAAGCCCCGACAATAAAACCGCCTGTTCTTTGACATAGGCGAGCACGTCGCTCATCATATCGCTTCCGCAGGCGGAAAAGACCTCGCGGTCTAAAAATTCCGCGCCGCAAATGACTTCGGCGGACAGAATTTCCTGAATCTCTCGGACGGTCATACTTGTTACCTCCTGGATAAGTACATCGGATTTCTTTTTCATTATATCTAAAAATATAAAAGAGCACAAGCCGTTTTCCGTATAAAATCTATAAAACTTCGGAAAAATATAGCCGGATTTTTGAAAAAAATTGCCGGACGAGCGCTTTTGATTCTTCAGAAACGCAAATTTTGGCGGAAAATATTGTTTTTGCTCTTTTTCGGTGCTATAATCTTTTCGACTTATTTCTGGGGAGAAAAATCTATGAATATTGTAATCGTTGGCGACGGTAAGGTCGGCTCCGCTTTGACCGAGCACCTTTCCAAAGAGGGGCACAATGTCGTAATTATCGACAAAGACCCCAAAGTCGTCGAAGAAAAGGTTAATACTTACGACGTGATGGGCGTGTGCGGCAACGGCGCAAGCTATAACGTCCAAAAAGAAGCGGGCGTGGATAAAGCCCGCCTTTTAATCGCTGCCACGTCTTCGGATGAACTGAATATCCTTTGCTGTCTGGTGGCGAAGAAAATCGGCGCACACCACACGGTTGCCCGTGTGCGCAACCCCGAATATGCCCACCAGCTCCATTTCTTTAAAGAAGAATTGGGCTTGAGCCTGATTGTAAATCCCGAATATGCCGCGGCGAACGAAATTGCGCGCGTGCTGCGCTATCCGACCGCAATCAATATGGAAAGCTTTGCGGGCGGCCGGGTCGACTTGGCAGAAATCAAAATCACCGACGGCAACCCGCTCGGCGGTGTGTGCGTACGCGACATCAGCAACCGCTTTAAAGCGCATGTCTTGATTTGCGCGGTTCAGCGCGGCGATGATGTCTATATTCCGAACGGCGATTTCAGGCTTCAAATCGGCGACCGGGTGCACATTACCTCCGACCGCAACGAAATGGTCGCCTTTATGAAAGAACTGCACATTTACAAGCACCGCACGAAAAACGTGCTGATTTCCGGCGGCGGGTTTAAGGTGGAGCGCTTAATGGTGCTTTGCAAAGCCGTGTTTTGCGAAATCCGCAAAGCGCTGAACGGCAAAGAGGTCGTCACCGTCAAAGCCGACGGCAAAACCGTGGACCGCAAAGAGGTTTACAACGTGCTTGCGTACCTCGGCGCATATGTCGTTGTGGTGTTTATCGGCGTGTTCTTGGTCTGTTTGGATAACGTGGATATGCCGGAAGCCATAAGTGCCGTGCTGACCTGCTTTAACAACGTCGGTCCCGCATTCGGGCGGTTGAGCCCTACCGGTAACTTCAGCGTCCTTTCCGGCTTCTCCAAACTGGTTTTGTCGTTTTTAATGCTTGCCGGCCGCCTCGAAATTTACCCGATGCTGATTGTCTTTTACTATAAAGCGTGGAAGCGCAGAAATTAAACTAAAAATCTTAGTTTTGAGCGCCGCTCCCTTTTGGGGGCGGCGCTTTTTTGCTTTTTTGGCGCCATTTTCGGTGCAAACCACGCAAAAAACAGCATTTTTTGGTAAATATTACCGAAAAGGGTACGAAACTTTATCTGTTTTATTCAAAAAAAACCTTGCAATTCCCGTGAAAAAACATTATAATAGGAGCAAATAGGAGCGAAATCCCATTAAATAGGTGCAAATAGGTGAATGTTTGCACGGAGTCTCAAAGAAAGGTGGATGGGCGGCGTGTCCTTTTGGGGAAATTACCAGCACACATTAGACGCGAAAAACCGTCTGTTTATTCCGGCTAAGTTCCGAGAGGGGCTTGGCGATAGTTTCGTGCTGTATTCTCCGAAAAACGACAACTGCCTTTACGCCTATAACGTCGCAGAATGGGAATCCATTTGCGCAGAGGTTATCGAAAGCGGCAACCTCGATATGCAGCGTTACATTTTCGACGATGCGATTTCCGTCGAGCCGGACAAGCAGGGCAGGATTACCATTAAAGCGGATTTCTGCAAGCGTGTGGGCTTAAAAAAAGACATTGTTGTCGCGGGTGTCGGCAAGCGCGTGGAAATTTGGGACGCGCAAAAACGCGAAGCGGCTATGCAGCGCGCGGTCGCGAGAGCCGATACTTATCCCGAAATCCACTTCTGACGAGGAGCGGGGTTTATGGAATTTACACACATTCCGGTTTTGTTTCACGAAACGCTGGATTCTTTGCAGATTCGTCCCGACGGTCTTTATGTGGATTGTACGGCGGGCGGCGGCGGTCATTCGAAAGCCATTGCCGAGCGCCTGACAACCGGCCGGCTGATTGCCATTGACCGTGACCCGGACGCGATTGCGATTTTACACGAACGGCTCGGGAATTTCCCGCAAGTGCAAATCGTTCAAAATACTTACGATAATATACGTTCCGTTTTAAACGGGGAACGCGCCGACGGAATCTTAGCTGACCTTGGCGTAAGCTCTTATCAGCTGGATACGGCACAGCGCGGTTTTTCTTTTCATAAAGACGCCCCGCTCGATATGCGGATGAGCAAAGTCGGGCTTTCCGCCGCGGACGTGGTCAATACCTATTCCGAGCCGGAATTGCACCGCGTAATTAAAGAATACGGCGAAGAACGGTACGCCGGCGCAATCGCACGCAACATTGTGCGCGTTCGTCAGAAAAAGCCGATTAAAACCACATTCGAGCTGATAGACGTTATTAAAATGTCGATGCCGCAAAAAGCGATGCGTGACACGCACCCCGCACGCCGCACGTTTCAGGCAATCCGCATTGAAGTCAACGGCGAACTTACCGGCCTTGACCGGGCGCTCGACGAAATGTTCGAAGCGCTGAAGGTCGGCGGCATTCTCTCGATTATCACGTTCCATTCACTGGAAGACCGAATGGTGAAACAACGTTTTCAAAGTTTCGCACAAGGGTGCACCTGCCCGAAAGATTTTCCGGTTTGTGTCTGCGGCAAAACGCCGCGCGCCGAAATTCTCATCAAAGGCAAAGCCCCTTCGAAAGAAGAACTGGAGCAAAACCCCCGGGCGCACAGCGCAAGGCTTCGAAGCGTCCGTAAAATTAAGGAAGATTAAAAGACCCGCATTTTCGGGCGGGCAAAGTGTATAGAAAGGAAAGCAATATGGCAAAAGCACAGAAGTACAGCGACGCGGATTTTGCCCGCTTCGAGTCGCCGGGTCCGGCGTACAACCGAAACGCGGCGAGAAAAATTGAAGAAGTACCGCCGCTGCGCCGACCGTCCGGCAAGCCGGATATGCATCTGGTGCAGAAAAAGAAAAAGACCGCGGCCGAAGCAAAGCGCGAAATGCAGCTTGCTTCCCGTAAGGCAGCGAAAATTCTGGCGATTTCCATTTTCCTGCTTTCTATGCTCGCCGCGCTGTTATACAGCCGCCTGCGTGTCGATGAACTCACGCGCGAAGTCAATACCGTGACTTCCCGACTCACGGAGGCGCAGGGCGAAAACGTGCGCCTTTCTATGAAACTCGACTCGATGATTTCACTGGAGCACGTGGAAGAGTATGCCGAAAACACGTTGGGCATGACCAAAGTCGAAGGCTACCAAATGGAATATATCGACCTTTCGGGCTCTGATAAAGTGGTGCTTTCCGGCGATAAGACACTGTCTGCTGACAACGAGACTTCACTGATAGAAAAACTCAAGGCATATCTCAACGTAGAATAAAATAGGTATAGAACGAGGGTTAAGGCGTTTCCTGCCTTAACTCTCGTTGCCGTATCATAATCAATGAAAATTTTGTCCGCAAATGCGTTTCGGGCAGGAAAAGGAGGACCGGTCATGCAGACAAGACCGTCAAAACGAATGGCGACCCGTGCGGCTTTGGCTATGGCGGGTTTATCCCTTGCTTTTTTATACGGAATCGGCGCGCTGATTTACGCAGGCCTTATCAACGGCGAAGAAAATCGGCTGAAAGCGGAACGCAACCAGCTTTCCGACACGCAAATTGCCGCCGAACGCGGCACGATTTACGATTCCAACATGAACGTGCTTGCAAAAAGCGCTTCGGCGTGGCTTGTGTATATTAACCCCTCCCAAATTAAGGACGACACGCAAAAAGAACTGGTCGTGAACGGCTTAAGCCAGATTCTCGGCGTAGACGCGGATTCTGTCCGCACCAAAGCGGAAAAAACCAAAACCGGCTATCAAAAAATTGCCGGCGAAGTGGAAACCGACGTCAAAGAAGCGTTGGAAGCCTATATTGACGAAAACAGCGACAACAAGTTGTCCACGATTATCGGCATCGACCCCGACACCAAACGCTATTACCCCTATTCATCGTTTGCATCCACGATTATCGGCTTTACCAATTCCGATGACCAGGGCGTCGGCGGAATTGAAATGCAGTATGACGACGATTTGACCGGCGTTTCCGGGCGTATCATTACGGCGAAAAACGCACAGCAAGGCTCGATGTCGAGCGATTACGAAACCACCTATGACGCGAAACCCGGCGAAAGCCTGGTTTTGACGATTGACGAGGTTATTCAGTATTATCTCGAGCAGGGGCTTGAGCAGGCGCTTGTGGATACCGGCGCAAAATACGCCTACGGCATTGTGATGGATACCGATACCGGCGCGATTCTCGGCATGACCAGCAAGCCGGACTTCGACCTCAACAACCCGCGGAAAATTTCCAACGCGGCGCTTTCCGAAACCATTGCCGCTATTACCGACGACACCCAGCGCGCCCAGGAGACCACCAACGCGCTCTATGCCCAATGGCGCAACCGCACGATAAGCGACACCTACGAACCCGGTTCGGTTTTCAAAACGGTTGTGGTTTCCGCCGCGCTCGAAGAGGGTGTTGTCGATTTGAACACGACTTACACCTGTACGGGCGGCATTCAGGTTGCCGACAACTACCAGCGCTGTTGGAAGCCGGGCGGTCACGGTCACGAAACCTTAACCCAGGGCTTAATGAATTCCTGTAACCCGTTTTTCATTACCATCGGTCAGGCGCTTGGTGAAGAACGCTTTAACAAATATTTTGAAGCATTCGGCTTCACCGAAAAAACCGGCATCGATTTGCCCGCCGAGGCAAAGCCGGTCGCCGGCAAAACCTATCACGCGTTGGAAAGCATGGGCATTTCCGAACTTTCCTCAAGTTCATTCGGTCAAACGTTCCAGGTAAGCCCGATTCAAATGATTACCGCGGTCAATACGATTGCCAACGGCGGCAAATTGATGCAGCCTTATGTGGTTGACTCAAAACTCGACAGCGACGGCAACGTGGTTTATAAGACCACGCCGACCGTGAAGCGTCAGGTTATTTCCGAAAAGACCGCATCTACCGTCGCCGATATGATGGAACAGGTCGTTTCCATCGGTACCGGTAAAAACGCCTATGTCGCCGGCTATCACGTTGCCGGTAAGACGGGTACCAGTGAAAAAATCGGTATTGAAGGCGCTTATATCGCCTCGTTTGCGGGCTTTGCCCCGGCCGATAACCCGGAAATCTCGATTTTGATTGCGATTGACGAGCCGCCCGGTGAACACGGCGGCGGCGCGGTTGCCGCACCGATTGCCAGTATGCTCTTGGAAAAAATCATGACCTATTTGAACGTCGAACCGCAGTATGAAGACGATGAACTTTCGAACATCTCTTCCGTGGCGCCGTCCCTTGTCGGGAAATCGGTCGGCGACGCGAAAGTTTCGGCGGCGAAATTCACCGTGAAAGTCGTCGGCTCCGGCACAAAGGTCATTTCCCAGACCCCGGCGGCTGGTCAGCAGATGCGCACAGGCGGCGTTATCGTGGTCTACACCGAAGAAAATGCAGCGAAACAGACGGCGACCGTGCCGAACCTTTGCAATATGAGCATGTCACAGGCAAACAGCGCGGCGGTCAACGCCGGATTTAATATCCGTTTGTCCGGGACCACCAATTCCGGCGAGGTGCTTTCTTACAAGCAGAGCGTCAACGCCGGGGAAGAAGCGGAAATCGGCAGCGTAATTACCGTCTATTTCAAATCCAATGTAGATGTGCAGGACGGCTAAACCCCGTTCTATGTGTGGAAGAAAGGAAACCCACAGGAGGAAGCATTTTGAACATTGCAGAACTTTTAAAGGAAGTTAAATACAGCGGCTCATTTGAAGACAAAGCCGTTTTAGACGTCACCGACAATTCCCGCGCCGTGCGCGCAGGGAGCGTGTTCGTCTGTATCAAAGGCGCGCACTTCGACGGCCATTCCGTTGCCAAAGAGGCAGAAAACGACGGCGCGGTGCTGATTGTCGCCGAACACGATACCGGCGCGAAAAATCAAGTGCTTGTCGAAGACTCGAGAAGCGCGTATTCGCTCATTTGCGCGGCGTTTTACGGCTGGCCGGCAAAACATTTAACGCTTATCGGCGTGACCGGCACGAACGGTAAAACCACAACCACCATGCTGTTAAAAGGCATTTTAGACAAAGCGGGAATCCGCTGCGGCCTTGTCGGCACTGTGCAGAATATGGTCGGGGAAAAGGCGCTTCCTGCGTCGCTCACCACCCCCGACTGCAAAGATTTGCAAAAGCTGTTCGCCGATATGGTCGAAGCGGGCTGCACCCACTGCGTCATGGAGGTTTCCTCCCAGGCGCTCGCGCAAAAACGCGTGGACGGCTGCCATTTTGCCGTTGCGCTGTTTACGAATTTAACGCAGGACCACCTCGATTATCACGGCACGTTTGAAAACTATCTTGCCGCGAAACGCACCTTGTTTACCAAGGCGGACGTCGCCGTGCTCAACACCGACGACCCGCACGCTTTGAAAATGACCGAAGGCCTGCCGGTGCGCACCGTGACGTTTTCCGTGCATCAGCCCGACAGCGACTACACCGCAAAAAACGTCATCTGCACGTCATCGAGCGTTCAATATGAACTGCTCGGCGGGGAAAATATCGGCAGAGTCAACGTCCGAATTCCCGGCCATTTCACCGTATACAATTCGATGGGCGCGGCGATTTGCGCGCTCCTTTTGGGGCTGGATTTTGAAACCGTGCTTCGGTTGCTCGCCGAGTCCAAAGGCGTGCCCGGGCGCGTCGAGGTTTTGGATACCCATACAGACTATACCGTGCTTATCGACTACGCCCATTCGCCGGACGGTCTCGAAAACGTCATTTCCTCCGTGCGTGAAACCACGCCCAACCGCATTATCACCGTGTTTGGCTGCGGCGGCGACCGCGACAAAACCAAACGCCCGATTATGGGCAAAATCGTCGGCGACCTTTCCGATATTGCCGTTGTCACGTCCGACAACCCGCGTTCCGAAGACCCGCAGGCGATTATTGACGATATTTTGGTCGGCATGACAAATTGCAAAGCAAAAATCAAAGCCATTCCCGACCGCACCGAGGCGATTCGCTACGCGCTTTCTAAAGCGCGCGCGGGCGATGTGGTGCTGCTTGCCGGGAAAGGGCACGAAACTTACCAGATTTTAAATACCGGAAAAATTCATTACGACGAACGTGAAGTCGTCGAGAAAATACTGAAAGGCTGAAATCTATGACGCTCACGCTTCGGGAAATTGAAAAGGCAACCGGCGGCAAACTGAAAGGCGCCGACTGCACCGTTGCCGGCTTTACAATCGACAGCCGCGAAGTCCCAAACGAGGGGCTTTATATCGCAATTAAAGGCGACCGCTTTGACGGACACGATTTTTGTGCCGGCGCGGTGAAAAACGGCGCGTGCGCCGTCGTCTGCGAGCGCGACCCCGGCGTGGAAGTGCCCTATGTCTTGGTGAAAAGCTGCCGACAGGCACTTTTGGATATCGCCGGGTTTTACCGCAGCCGTTTTAAAAATTTGCGTGTGGTCGGGCTTACGGGCTCGGTCGGCAAAACCACGACCAAAGAAATGACTTGGGCGGTTTTGTCCACACGGTTTCAAACGTTGAAAACCGAGGGCAATCTCAATAATGAAATCGGAATGCCGAAAACCTTGTTCCGTCTGAAAGATGACACCGAAGCGGCGGTTATTGAAATGGGGATGAGCGCATTCGGCGAAATTTCGCGAATGACCAAATCCGCGCGCCCCGACGTCGGAATTATCACCAATATCGGCATGTCCCACATTGAGTTTTTAGGCTCGCGCGACGGGATTTTGAAAGCAAAAACCGAAATTTTGGAGGGCATGCCCGAAGGCGCACCGCTCGTGATAAACGGCGATGACGACAAACTGTGCGCCTATCAAAACCCCAAATACCGGCTTGTGTATTTCGCGATTGACAACCACAACGCCGACGTTTACGCTGATAATATCCGCGAGGAAAACGGCGAAACGGTGTTCACGGCGCATTTTGACGGTAAAACGCAAGAGGTCATGCTCCCGACCGTGGGAAAACACAATGTTTATGACGCGCTCGCCGCGTTCTGCGTCGGTTTACTTTTCGAGATTGTGCCCGAACAAATCGCGGTGGGGCTTTCGACTTACACCCCCTCCGGCATGCGCCAACGCATTCGTAAAGTGCACGGCGTAACGGTCATGGAGGACTGTTACAACGCAAGTCCCGATTCGCAAAAAGCGGCTTTGCAGGTGCTCGCGTCACTGCCCGCCAAACGGAAAATCGCCGTGCTCGGCGATATGTTGGAACTCGGAAGCTTTACAAATGAAGCCCATAAAGCGGTCGGCGCATTTGCCGCAAAGCAAAAAATTGACTTGCTTTTTTGTTTCGGCGAAGCGGCAAAACAGATTGCCGCAGGGGCAGGGGATAAAGTGAAATCCCGCTGCTTTGACACCCACGAAGCGCTCTTACAGGCGCTTTTGGAAACACTTTCTGACGGCGACGCCGTTTTGTTTAAAGCCAGTCACTCCATGCATTTGGAGGAAGTGATTGAAAAACTCTATGAGGAGTGGAATGTGAAATGAATACTGTGGCAGCAATTCTGCTTGCAATCGGTGTAAGCTTTTTAATTTCTTTTTTGTTGGGCTTTGTGGTGATTCCGTTTCTTCGGAAACTGCACTTCGGCCAAACCATTCTTGAAATCGGCCCCGCGTGGCACAAATCCAAACAAGGCACGCCGACAATGGGCGGCTTTATGTTCATCATCAGCACAGTGGTTTCGTTCGCGGCTGTGATTTTGGGCGATTATCTGCTCGGTGGCAATTTGTTCGCGAGCGGTTCGTTTATCCCGGAATCGATTAAAGTAAAGCTTTTAAGCGGTATCATTATGGCACTGGGATTTGGCATCATCGGCTTTGCGGACGACTATATTAAAGTCGTCAAAAAACGCAATCTCGGGCTTACAATCACCCAAAAATCCGTTGCGCAAATCGTTTTGATGCTCGCTTATCTCGGATCTTTGTATATGTCCGGCAACACCTATATGTCGATTCCGTTTGTCGGTAATGTGGACCTTGGCTGGTTCTTCTGGCTGTTCGGTATGGCGGTCATTTACGCCACCGTAAACGCTGTTAACTTCACCGACGGTGTCGACGGCCTTTGCAGCTCTGTCACGTCCGTTGCGGCAATCGCTTTTATAATCGCCGCTGCCTTAAAAGGGCTTTTCGGCGTCAGCATTTTGGCGGGCGCGCTGCTCGGCGGCTGCCTTGGCTATCTCATTTGGAACTGGAACCCGTCGAAAGTCATGATGGGCGACACCGGCTCAATGTTCTTGGGCGGTATGGTCGTTGCACTCGCTTACATGATTGACTGCCCGCTGATTATTCTTTGCTTCGGCATCATTTATGTACTTGAAATGTTGTCCGACGTTTTGCAAATCGGTTATTTCAAGGCAACCCACGGCAAACGCATTTTCAAAATGGCGCCGATTCATCATCATTTTGAAATGTGCGGCTGGAAAGAAAAGAAAATTGTTATTGTATTTTCGTTTGTCAATCTTTTGGGCTGCGCCGTCGGCCTTGCGTTGTTTTATTACGGCGTAATCCGGTAATCCTATAACAAGAACTTTTACAATTTCCCGAAAGGAGGAAAGCGCTTTGACAACTGCCGCTGTGCAACGCAAAAAAGCGCCTGCTAAAAAACGTAATGATTTTTGGGCGCTCGGCAAAATCGACATTCCGTTTTTGCTGTTGGTCATTACCATTTTAACGATAGGGCTTGTCATGCTTTTCTCTGCAAGCTATACGTACGCTTATTATAACGAGGACGGCGACAGCACTTACTTTTTCAAACGCCAGCTGATTTTCGCCGTAGTGGGCGTTGTCGCCATGCTGCTCGTTTCCAAAGTGCGTTACGATTATTTTAAGCTGTTCGCCATTCCGGCGATTGCCGTTTCGTGGCTATTGCTCGTTATCGTTTTGTTCCTGCCTGCAACACAAGGCGGTTTCCACCGCTGGATTGACTTAAAAATCTTCACGTTTCAGCCCTCCGAAATCGCAAAATTGGCAATCATTTTGTTTTGCGCGTGGAGCATGGATAAAAACCATAAAAAGATTGTCGGCAAGCAGTTAAGCCCCTCTAAATTTGCGCACACGGTCAAAGAACTGTCCGGCGGAAAAATCGTGGTGTACGAATCGTTCGTCATGCTTTGTTTGTATGCGGGGATAATCGTCGTAACCGCGGGGCTTGTTTATCTTGAAAACCACCTGTCCGGCACGCTTCTGATTTTGGCAATCGGCGTCGTGATGATGTATCTCGGCGAAATCAAACGCCATTGGTTCGTGCTTATCGCGGTGCTCGCCGTTGTGGCGTTAATATTCTTTGTGTTAAACCCGGATTTATTGGAAAAATACGCCGGCGAACGCATTACGGCGTGGCTTGACAAGTCCTATGAGCCGCGCGGCGCACGTTGGCAGACCAACAACTCGCTGTATGCAATAGGCTCCGGCGGGCTGTTTGGCACGGGGCTCGGTAACTCCAAGCAAAAGCATTTGTATGTGTCCGAGCCGCAGAACGATTTTATTTTCGCAATCGTCTGTGAGGAACTCGGACTCTTGCGTGCAATCGGGATTATCATTTTGTTCGTGCTGCTTGTGCTTCGCGGCATTGCAATCGGGCTTCGCGCAAAAGACCGTTTCGGCGCGCTGCTTTCCATGGGCATCGTGTTCCAAGTCGGCCTGCAAACGGCTTTAAATATCGCCGTTGTGACCGACGCGCTGCCGAATACCGGCATCAGCCTTCCGTTCTTTAGTTACGGCGGCACGTCTTTGATGATGCTGCTGTTTGAAATGGGCGTGGTGCTTTCCGTTTCAAGATATTCAAGACTGGATAAAAACTAAGCCGAAAAGGAAAGGAATCCTATGAAAGTTGTATTTGCAGCCGGCGGAACCGGCGGACATATCAACCCCGCGCTTGCCGCGGCAGGGGAATTGCGCCGGCGTGAGCCGGACGCGGAAATTCTGTTTATCGGAACGGCGGACCACATGGAGTCGCGGCTCGTACCCGCTGCCGGTTTTGATTTCAAAACCATCGCCATTGCCGGGTTTCAGCGAAAATTAACCCCGAAAAATATTGTGAAAAATATAAAAACCGTCCGTCTGCTGTTGGAATCCACTTCGGCAGTACGTAAAATTCTGACCGATTTTGCGCCCGACGTCGTTGTGGGCTTCGGTGGCTATGTCAGCGGTCCCGTGGTGCGGACCGCGGCCAAAATGAGAATTCACACCGCCATTCACGAACAAAATGCTTATCCGGGCGTGACCAATAAAGCGCTCGCCAAAGTGGCGGATGCCGTTATGCTCACGGTGCCTGCCGCCGCCGAGCATTTGAGCTGTAAAAACGAACCGGTAATTACGGGACTTCCCGTGCGCCACGAAATTGTGGAAGCTGACCGCGATTTTTCCCGCGCCAAAATCGGCGTGCCCGAACACTCGATGATGATTCTTTCCATGGGCGGCAGCCTCGGCGCAAAAGCGGTCAATGAAGCGATGGTCGGCGTTATCGCCGCGCGCTGTGAAGAAAAAGATTTGTTCTTTATGCACGCGACCGGAAAATACGGCAAGTGGGTGCCCGACGCACTCGAAAAACAAGGCGTGCATTTGGCAAACGAGAAAAACGTTGTGATTCGCGAATACATAGACGATATGGACACCTGCCTTTCGGCGGCGGATTTGGTAATAGGCCGCGCGGGCGCGTCGTCGCTTTCGGAAATCGAAGCGACCGGCAAAGCGTCAGTTCTCATTCCCTCGCCGAATGTTGCGGAAAACCACCAATATCATAACGCTATGGCGCTTGTCCGCAACAATGCCGCGCGTATGATTGAAGAAAAAGATTTGACCGTCGACAAACTCTTGTCGGTCATTGACGAGTTGAAAAATGACCGTGCGCTGTTAAAAACAATCGGTCAAAACGCACGGAAAATGGCGGTTTTGGATTCCGCTAAGGTCATTTGCGACAAAATTATGGAGCTCGCAAAATAAAGCCTTTGAACCGATATTCGGCATTCTGCATAGTATAAAGCGCAGAGGGTTTTCCTTTGGCTTTGACTGTAAGGGGTGCTGATTTTGGAAAAATTGATTATACACGGGCAAAAACGGCTGCACGGCGAAATCGAAGTGCACGGGTCAAAAAACAGCGCGCTGCCGATTCTCGCGGCCGCCGCACTCGTCAACGGGGTTTCGGAAATACATAATTGCCCAAAACTTACCGACATTGACGCGGCGATTCACATTTTGATGCATCTCGGCTGCCGTGTTTCGCGCAGCGGGCATACCGTTACTGTGGACGCTACCGCGATGAACAACTGGGAAGTGCCCGACGAGTTGATGCGCGAAATGCGTTCCTCCGTTGTGTTCCTCGGCGCCATTCTCGGGCGCACAGGTCACGCAAAGCTGACAACACCCGGCGGGTGCGAAATCGGGCTTCGGCCGATTGATTTGCACATTTCCGCTATGGAACAGCTCGGCGCCGTTTTGGAAGAGGACGCCGGAAAACTGGATTTTCACGCGCCGAACGGATTACAAGGCGCGCGCATCACGCTTTCGTTTCCTAGCGTGGGCGCTACCGAAAATATTATGATTGCCGCTGCAACCGCGAAAGGGCGCACGGTGATTACCAACGCGGCACGCGAGCCGGAAATCAGCGACCTTGCCGATTTCTTAAACGGCTGCGGCGCACACATTCACGGCGCGGGGGACAGCACGGTGATTATCGACGGCGTGCCGAAACTCAGCGGCACTTGCCACACAGTGATTCCCGACCGCATCGCCGCTTCCACTTATTTGCTTGCGGGCGCTGTCACGCAGGGCAAAATCTGCGTGCGCGACATCGTTCCGGCACACATCGGCGCACTTTTGCCCGTATTAAAAGAAGCCGGCTGCGACATTACCGCCAGCGGGCGTTGGGTGTGTTTGAGCGCACCGCCGCGGCTTCACCGTGTAAAAATGACGCGCACAATGCCTTATCCGGGCTTTCCGACCGATGTGCAGGCACCGCTTACCGCTATGCTGACGGTGGCGGACGGCACTTCCGTGATTATAGAAAATATTTTTGAAAGCCGCTATAAACACGCGGCGGAGCTTATTCGCTTCGGTGCGAAAATCAGCGTCGAGGGGCGAATGGAGGTCATTGAAGGCGTACCGTATTTGACGGGCGCTTCCGTGGTCGCGCCGGATTTGCGCGGCGGGTTTGCTTTAATACTTGCGGGGCTTGCGGCGCGCGGGGAAACCGTCGTCACAGGGCTCGAACATATTGACAGAGGATACGAAACGCCCGAAGCGATTTTGTGTGCGCTCGGGGCGGATGTGAAAAGGGTACAGGACAATGGAACAGCAAAGGAATACACAAAAGAACAATCGACAAAGACAGACGGGGAAACCGGCGTCCCGAAAGGCGGCAACAAGACAACCGGCACGCCGCAGCCCGGCACCGCAGTCCGGGAAACGACAGCCGAGTAACCGGGAACCGCTTTCCAACGACGAACGCCGGCGCATGCGCGCTCAGCGCGCCCGCCGCAAAAGAAGACGGCGCAATATCATTCTCGGCGTTTTGCTGACGGTGATTCTCCTGACCGTTGGAATCGTTTTGTCACTTACCGTATTTTTCAAAATTTCTGCGGTTACCGTGACCGGCGACGAGGTATACAGCACCGAACAGGTTGTGGAGGCGTCCGGCATTACACAGGGCGAAAATCTTTTCTTGCTGAAAAAAAGTGACACAGCGGCGCTGATTGAAAAAACGCTGCCCTATGTCGAAACGGCGGATATTTCCAAGAGCCTTTCCGGCACAATTACAATTCATATTACGGCTGCAAAGGCGGTCGCCGCACTTGACAATGGCGATTCCTTTACACTCTTAAACGCCTCCGGCAAGGTGCTGGAAGACGGCGTTGCGGCGTTAAATGACGGCGTAATGATTGTGCAGGCGAACGGTATCAAATCAGCAGTTCCCGGCGAAATGGTAGCGTTCTCCACAGAGGAAGAACTTGCCGATATGACGGCAACCTACGAAGCGCTGCAAGCCGCGGAAATCGCCGGTATTACAGAGCTTGACGTCCGTGACCACTTGAACATAAAAGCGGTTTATCAGGGCAGAATAACGCTGGAACTCGGCGCGGTCAGCTCGCTTCCCGACAAGACTTCGTTTATCAAAGCGACGCTTACGCGCAACGATGAAAGCGAACCGGAATTTGAGGGGACAATTGATTTTACGATTGACAAAAAGGCTTATGTCCGCCCGAAAGAAGAGACCACGGCACCCGTAACCGCGCCCGCGACAACGGCGGGAACAGCGGGCGAAACCACGGATGCAAGCCAATCTACTTCACAGGCTCCAACGACGACAACAGCGGCGGCTTAACGGTCTTTCTGTAAAGATAATTTGCTTGTCATGACAGGTAAAACAGCTTTTCTTTTTGAAAAAACCTGTTGAAATTCCGAAAAAACTATGCTACAATAGCCCAAATGGGTCTTTGGACCTTTTAATTATGTTGTGTGCAGGAAGATTTACATAGGAGGAAGTTGAAATCATGTCTTACGAATTGGATAACGATTTTCAGGAAGTCACCAAAATTAAAGTTATCGGCGTCGGCGGCGGCGGCGGAAACGCGGTCAACCGTATGGTTCAGGCGGGCTTAAAAGGCATCGACCTGATTGCCGTGAACACGGATAAACAGACCCTCGCTTTTTCGAAAGCGACCCAGAAAATTCAAATCGGCGAAAAGCTGACCAACGGCCAGGGCGCGGGCGCTAAACCCGAAATCGGCAAAAAGGCGGCGGAAGAAAGCCGCGACGCGATTATCGACGCGCTCAATGATACCCATATGGTCTTTATTACCGCGGGTATGGGCGGCGGCACCGGTACAGGTGCGGCACCGGTCATTGCGGAAATCGCCAAAGAAAAAGGCATTTTGACCGTCGGCATTGTGACAAAACCCTTTGCGTTTGAGGGCAAACTGCGTATGCAGCAGGCGGAAGCCGGTATTGCCGAGCTCGCGGGTCACGTCGATTCTCTGATTGTCATTCCGAATGAGCGTTTGAAACAGGTCTCTGACCAAAAAATCACGCTTCTCAATGCGTTTGAAATTGCGGACGATGTGCTTCGCTCCGGCGTAAAGAGCATTTCCGATTTGATTATTCACCCCGCGCTTATCAATTTGGACTTCGCCGATGTCACGGCGGTTATGAAAGACGCCGGCCACGCGCACATGGGCGTCGGCACCGCAACCGGCAAGGAAAAAGCGGAAGAAGCGGCGAAAAAGGCCATTTCCAGCCCGCTGCTTGAATCCACAATTGACGGCGCAAAGGGTATTATTATCAGCATTACCGCTTCCGAAGACATCGGTTTGGAAGATATCGACACCGCCGCGGGCATTGTCCGTGCGGCTGCCGATGAAGATGCCAACATCATCTTCGGTGTGGATTTGAAACCGGAAATGGAAGATACTATGACCGTTACCGTTATCGCGACCGGCTTCGGCAACGACGAAAACGGTATGCCCAAAAAGCCGAACAGCGCGTTTACGCTGGATACCGACAAAGAACTGGATGACATTTCCAGCACCAGCACCGGTTTTGACCCGGGCGACGATTATACAGACGTGCTCGACATTTTCAACGGCAGAAAATAAGCTTTTAAGAAACCAAAACGGGCGGCACCTTAGCGTGTCGCCCGTTTTTTGTTTTGCTTATTCGGTTTCTATTCTTGTGAACGCTCCGCTTTTTAAAATGTTCAGCAAATCGTCGTTGTTTTTTATCGGTGTTTCGGTTTGAATCCCGCCGCGCCCCTCGTCGCCGGTTTGGTGATAGTCCGACCCCGAAGTGCCGAGAAGATTGTGGAGCGTTGCCCATTGGTGCGCAATCTCGTTTCGCGAATTGTGGCGCACACAGGCGTTAAATACCTCCACACCGTCCAAAAAGGCCGGATTCACAATTTTCATATCGTTGCGAAACGGGTGCGCCTGAACGACCAAAAGCCCGTTTTTGTGTGCAAGTCTCGAAAAAGACGCCAACCGCATTTTCAAAAGGTCGCCGCTTTTTCGCAAAAAATCCTCCGTCACGCCATAGACCAGATAGTCGTTGATATTGCCTTTCTCGGCAAAGCGCAGCTCCATGCCTAAAAGAATATGAAGCCTGTCGCCGGCATAGGCTTTTGCGGCACGATAACCTTTTAGGAAAATGTCGACTTTCTCGTCCCACGGCGCGTCCAATGCGTCTTTGGCTTCAAAAGTGCTTTCGCTTAAGTGGTCGGTGATGACCACGGCTTGAAAACCTTTTGCAAGGTAGGCATCCACAAGCGTTTTTGCGCTGTTGTGCGCGCAGCGGCTGGTTTCGGCGGTGTGCGCGTGCAGTTCGGTCAAAAAGACCGGCATTTTATCATCTCCCGGGTGAGAATTTCGCGAATATTATACAACAACCATTGAATTGTGTCGATAATTTTTGCAAAATTCTGTCATTTCTACAATATTTTGAAATTGCTTTTTTAACTTCAATATATTATCATAGTATGCGTATACTTTTCTTTGAAATGTATGTGCTTTTACGATTTAGGAGGAAAGATTTATGGATTGTAATTGCAGCTGTGTACACAGCGATTTGTCGCTTATGGACGAGGTGCTCGACACCTACGCCGACACAAAAGGCAGTCTCATCACGATTTTACAGAAAGCCCAGGAAATCTACGGCTATCTGCCGATGGACGTTATCCGGCTGATTTCCGACCGCACCGGCGTTAAGCCGGCGAAAATTATGGGCGTTGCGACGTTTTACGCCCAGTTCCGTCTGCAGCCGGTCGGCAAATATTTGATTATGCTCTGCAAGGGCACGGCGTGCCACGTCAACGGTTCGGATTTGATCGAAAAGACCGTGACGGAAACCCTCGGAATCAAAGACGGCGAAACCACACCCGACGGGCTGTTCACGCTGAAAAACGTGGCATGTCTCGGCTGCTGCAGCCTTTCGCCGGTGATGATGATTAACGACGAAACTTATGGCAGACTCACGCCGCAAAAAACCAAAGAAATCCTCGCGCAGCTCGCCGAGGCGGCAAAGGAGGAAAAGGAACATGCCTAAAATAGTTGTCGGCGCAGGGAGCTGCGGTATTGCAGCCGGCGCCCAGAAAGTTTATGACGCGTTGCAAACCGAACTTGCCGGAAAAGACGGCGCAACGCTTTCGATTACGGGCTGCAACGGTATGTGCTTTTTAGAGCCGATTGTCGATTTATATGACGACCAAAACAATCTCACAAGACTTGTCCGCGTCAAAGCGCAGGACGCCGAAGCGATTGTAGGGGCGGCTTTAAGCAGCGACCTTTCTGCGGTGCAAGACCTTGTCATTTCCGACGAGGACGCCCGGTTTTTGGAAAAACAAACCCGAATTGCGCTTCGGCACTGCGGCGTAATCAACCCGGAAGACATTGACGACTATGAAAACACCGACGGCTATAAAGCAATTCGCAAAGCGCTTTTCGAGATGACACCGGAACAGGTGATTGAGGAAATTAAAATTTCCGGCCTTGCCGGGCGCGGCGGCGCAGGCTTCCCGACTTGGTTCAAGTGGAACGCGGCGCGCGCCTCCGAAGGCGACGAGAAATATTTAATCTGCAACGCGGACGAGGGCGACCCCGGCGCGTTTATGGACCGTGCCGTGATTGAAGGCGATCCCCATTCGCTTATAGAGGGTATGCTCATCGGTGCTTACGCGATAGGCGCGAAAGAAGCGATTGTCTATGTCCGCGCGGAATATCCGCTTGCGATTAAACGCTTGGAAAAGGCAATTCAACAAGCCGAAGAAAAAGGCTATCTCGGCGAAAACATATTCGGCAGCAATTTTTCCTGCAAAATTCGGATTAAGGCGGGCGCGGGCGCATTCGTCTGCGGCGAAGAAACCGCGTTGATTGAATCATTAGAGGGCAACCGCGGTATGCCCCGGCTGAAACCCCCGTTCCCCGCGCAGGAAGGCTATTGGCACAAGCCGTCGAACATTAACAACGTCGAAACCTTTGCCAATGTGGCTTGGATTTTAAACAACGGCGGCGCGGCGTTTGCCGCAATGGGTACCGAAGGCAGCAAAGGCACAAAGGTGTTTGCGCTGACCGGTAAAGTGCGCCGCGGCGGTCTTGTCGAAATCCCGATGGGCAAAACCCTGCGCGACGTCATTTTCGACATCGGCGGCGGAATCCGCGACGGCAAAGCGTTCAAAGCTGTGCAGATGGGCGGACCGTCCGGCGGTTGTATCCCCGCGGATTTGCTTGACACCGTCATTGACTATAAAGCGCTCGGCGCAACAGGTGCTATCATGGGCTCCGGCGGTATGGTCGTTATGGACGAAGGCACCTGCATGGTCGGCATGGCGAAGTTCTTTTTGGATTTCACCGCGAAAGAATCCTGCGGAAAATGCGTCCATTGCCGCCTCGGCACAAAGCGTATGCTCGAAGTGCTCACCCGCATTGTAGAGGGTGAGGGGAAACCGGGCGACATTGAGCTTTTGGAAGAGCTTTGCTATTCCGTCAAAGACGGCGCGCTTTGCGGCCTCGGTCAAACCGCGCCCAACCCCGTGCTTACAACCCTTCGCTATTTCCGCGACGAGTTTGAAGCCCATATCAATGAAAAACGGTGTCCGGCCGGCGAATGCACGGCGCTGATTACCTATTCTATCAATCCTGAAAAATGCGTCGGCTGCACCAAATGTGCGCGCAACTGCCCGGTTCATGCGATTTCCGGCAGCGTCAAAGCGGTGCACAGCATTGACCCGTCCGTTTGCATCAAATGCGGCAAATGTGCGGAAAACTGCAACTTCGGCGCAGTGGAGGTGCACTAATGAGCTTGATTCATATTACCATAGATGGGCATACCCTTGCCGTGGAAGAGGGGACATCGCTCCTTGCTGCGGCAACCCAAAACGGGCTGAATATCCCGCATCTTTGCTTTGACGAGCGCGTGGCGCTTTACGGCGCCTGCGGGCTTTGCGTGGTCGAAGTCGAGGGCACGGCGAAACTGCTGCGTGCCTGCTCGACCAAAGCGACGGACGGCATGGTCGTCCACACCGACACCGAGCGCGTCACCCGTGCGCGCAAAGTGGCGCTCGAACTTCTGCTTTCCGACCACGACGGCGATTGTAAAGCGCCCTGCACCAAAGCCTGCCCGGCAAATACCGACTGCCAGGGCTATGTCGCTTTGATTGCGAACGGCGAATACAACGAAGCCACGCGCGTGATTAAAGAGAAAATCCCGGTCCCCGCGTCTATCGGGCGCGTCTGCCCGCACCCGTGCGAATCCAAATGCCGCCGCCAGTTTGTCGACGAGCCGGTCTCTATTGCCGCGCTCAAAGGCTTTGCGGCCGATATGGATATGGCGAGCGTCAACCCTTACGTCCCGCCTGTTGAGCCGGATACCGGCAAAACCGTCGCTGTTGTGGGCGGCGGTCCCGGCGGACTGACTGCGGCTTATTTTCTGCGCCGCCAAGGGCACAGCGTTACCATTTTTGACGCGATGCCGAAAATGGGAGGTATGCTTCGTTACGGCATTCCCGAATACCGTCTGCCGAAAGCGATTTTGGACCGTGAAATCGACCAAATTGAAGCGATTGGCGTAAAGCTTTGCAACAACGTAAAAATCGGCAAAGATAAAACCCTTGAAGACTTGCGGAAAGACTATGACGCGGTGGTGCTTGCCGCCGGCGCGTGGAGCAGCAGCAAAATGCGCGTACCGGGTGAGGATATCCCCGGCGTTTTGGGCGGCATTGATTTCCTGCGCGCGGTTGCACTCGGGGAAGCGCCCGCAATCGGCAACGCCGTTGCCGTGGTCGGCGGCGGCAACACCGCCATGGACGCCTGCCGCACAGCGGTTCGTCTGGGCGCGAAAGATGTCTTTGTCATTTACCGCCGCACGCGTGCCGAAATGCCGGCCGAAGAAGCCGAAATTGTCGAGTCCGAGGAAGAGGGCGTGCAGTATCGCTTCTTAACTTCGCCGATTGAATTCACCGAAGAAAACGGTAAGGTGCGCGCGGTGCTTCAAAAAATGCGCCTCGGTGAGCCGGACGCAAGCGGTCGCCGCCGTCCCGAACCGATTGAAGGCGAAACCGAAACCCTCTTGTTAGATACCGTGATTATGGCAATCGGTCAGCACCCGGACCTTACCGGCTTTGAAAGCGTGGAAACGACGGCGCGCCACACCATTGCCGCCGACGAAGAAACCTTCCGCACGTCGCTTGACGGCGTGTTCGCGGTGGGTGATATGACCAACAAAGGCGCTTCTATCGCGATTGCCGCCATAGGCGAAGCGCAAAAAGCGTCTGTCATTGTGGACCGTTACCTTGCGGGCGAAGCGGCACGCTATAAAAAGCCGTTTTATGTGGAACGCGACCTGCCGCCGGAATTTTTCTCAAAATTCCCGAAAGCGCCGCGTGCCAAAATGCCCCAGCGCCCCGCCGAAGAACGCAAACACGACTTCGGCGAAGTAGCCCTCGGTTTTTCCGAAGAAGTTGCTAGAAAAGAAGCCATGCGTTGCCTCGAATGCGGCTGCCATGACTATTATGAATGTAAACTGATTGAATACGCGAACCAATATGATGTCAAACCCGAACGCTTTGCCGGCGAAAAGCACCACCGCAACGAAGAAGACGTCAATTCGCTGATTTCCCGTAACACCGATAAATGTATTCTCTGCGGGCTTTGCGTGCGCGTCTGCGAAGAAGCGATGGGAAAGACCAATTTGGGACTTATCGGGCGCGGCTTTGACACCATCGTCAGCCCCGAATTTTCCTTGCCGCTGGAAGAAAGCAGCTGTATGTTCTGCGGTCAGTGCGTGACCGTCTGCCCGACCGGCGCGCTTCGTGAAAAACAGCCGGTCAAAAAACGGATTACGCTCCCCGAAAACAGCGTGCAGTCCGTCTGCACCGATTGTTCGGCGCTTTGCAAAACCGACGTCCGCTTTATCGGCAAAACCGTAACACGCGTTTTGCCCGCGGGCGAAAAAGGATTGCTTTGCAAGGCCGGTCGCTTCGGCATTTTTGAAGCCGCCGAAGAAAAACAGCCGATTTCCGACAAAGCACTTTCCGAGATTCGCGCAAAGCTTTCCGAATACGGCGACAGCGCAGCGGTCGTGTTCGGTCCGACGGCGTCTATGGAAGAAATGGCGTTTGCCAAAGCGCATTTCAAAGCGGTTTATGCAGATGTCACTGAAAAATCTGCCGCTTTTGCGGGTGCAAAGCTTTTGGAAATCCCGTCCGTCAAAGATTACCGCGGCGAAAAAGCGGTCATTTTGGTCGATTGCAAACTGCCCGCTGATTTTGCGCCCGAATATACCGTGGCGCTTTCCCACGCCGAAGCGCAAAACGCAAGCGCCCAGGTGTTTACCGCACCGTTTACGGCCGAGGGCGGCACATATTTAAAAGCCGACGGCTCTGTGCGCACGGCGCAGGCAGCAATTAAGTCCGCGCTTCCGACCAAACTTTCCGCGCTTGCCGCGCTTTGCGGCGAAACCGTATCGCCGGAAGAAATGACGAAAGCGCTTAAAAAGACCTACTCGGTACTTGCAAATCCCAAAGATTCTGCTATAATCGAGACAGAACTTTTGCGAATCGGCGGCGGTTATTTCCAAAACCGCACAAGCGAGGAAATCGCGCGGTTCTGCGATAAGTTCTAATCTTATTTTCCGTTTACGGGTTTTCCGGCGTACCGCGCCGGAAATGAAAAGGGAACACGGTGTAAATCCGTGACAGCCCCCGCTACTGTAATGCCCACGTCCTGCCATTTTGCCACTGGGTCACCCCGGGAAGGCGGCAGCGGCGGTTTACGGCAAAGCCAGGAGACCTGCCCGCAAATGATGCAAAAATTCTTTCGGTGGGAGAGAAGTATGCAGTGCAAAACTGGGGTAGAAATACTACCTTTCTTTTGTTGTGCATCGGGCGAAGCTCTCCAAAGCTTCGCCTTTTTTTGCCGGAAAGGAGGCATTTTCAAAAAACAGAACAACCCGGATTTTCCGGCAAATCAACAATTGAAAGGAATTTGAGTTATGAAAAAAACAGGTTTAACCGTTCTTTCCGTCCTGCTCGTTTTGAGCCTTTTAACAGTATCCGTATTTGCGGCGGACAGCAACGCCGCCGAAAAACAAGGGCTTTGTGCTTGGCTGCAAAACGATGACAACACCGGCTTTGATTATTCTGAAACCTCTTTTGCCGACGGCACAGTCGATTGGTCTGCATTTGCACTGGCGAGAAGTTTCGCCGACGTGCCCAAAGAATATCCGGCTTATATCAATGCCGTTGTGGAAAACACGTTTTCCTCGCTTTATCCGTCCGATTTTTCCCGCATTACCTTGAGCGCCACAGCTTGCGGCCTTGACCCGCGCGCAGTCGGCGGTCACGATTTGCTCGCGGCGCTCTCTTCGGTGGATTACACCAAACAAACCTATTTAAGCAGCCTTGTTTTCCCGCTGATTGCGATGAATTTCCGCTCGGATTTCGGCTTTTCGGACGAAGTGAAAGCGGATATTGTCAAAACGATTTTGGCTGCGCAACTTTCCGACGGCGGCTTCCCTTACAGCACGGAAGACTCCGGCTACGGCGTCACCTCCGACACCGACACCACTTCTATGGCGGTGCAA
The DNA here is from genome assembly GCA_018712805.1 of Candidatus Fimenecus excrementavium. Taxonomy (GTDB): domain Bacteria; phylum Bacillota; class Clostridia; order Oscillospirales; family Acutalibacteraceae; genus Fimenecus; species Fimenecus excrementavium. Next base: position 46,059 of record DVGI01000038.1, read on the forward strand.
GCGCTCGCACCGTATTATAAGACCGACGACGCGGTGCGCGCGGCGGTAGATAAAGCGCTCGACTACCTTTTGACCCAACAGTTTGACGACGGCTCTTTCGGCTATACGGCTTGGGGCTCGAAAAGCGGCGAATCCACCGCGCAGGTGATTCTTGCGCTGTGCGCACTCGGGATTGACCCGACCGACGCGCGCTTTGTCAAAAACGGCAAAACGCCCGTGGACGCGCTGAAAACCTATATCGGTGAAAACGGCGGCGCATGGTATCTCGATTACCAGAGCGGCAAGCCCGTTGAAAATGCGCTTTCTACTTATCAGGTGTTAATGGGGCTTGAAGCTTACGACCGCTTTGTTTCCGGCGCACCGTCCATTTACACCTACGATGAAAAGCCGCAGGCTCCCGAAACCACTAAACCCACCACCACGCCGGAAACGACTGCTCCGCAGACCACCGAGCCCGCGACCGAGAACAAAGAGAATGTCGAAATTCCGAAAACCGGTGCGGTAACAGTACCCGTCGGCGCGGCAGTCCTGCTCCTCGGTGCGGCGGCAACCGTTTTTTTTGTAAAAAAAGATGAACGCTAAAAAACTTCTTATTTGCTTTTTAACCCTTTGCCTTCTGCTTTGTGCCTGCGGCAAAACTGCGCCGGCGCAAGGGGAAACAACGGGCAGTGAACCAAAAACAGAGCAAGCTACCGGCGTGGGCGAAACTTCGTCCGCGCCGGCGGCGTTGCCGACGAATGCCGCGACGAATACGCAAACGCCGTCCGGCAGCGCGCAACCGACAAAGGGGAGCGCGGGAAATGCCGGGAACAGCGGCGCTTCGAGCGGCTCCGGTTCTAAAACGTCCGGCAACTCTGCCGCAAACGCGCAAAAGACGCCTGTCGCAACGGCGACACAGCCGCAAAAGCAAAACACGATTTCCCTTTCGATTACCTGCAAAAACGCAATCAACAACGGCATTTTAGATGACCCCAATTACGCGGGCGTCCTGCCGGAAAACGGCGTGATTTTTTCGTCCGACGCTGTAAAAATCGAGTCGGGCGACACGGTGATGCAGGTCGTGAAATCCACGCTTAAAGCCAACAAAATTGTGTATCAAATCGCCTCCGACGGCTATATCAAAAGCATTTCGGGGCTCGGCGAATTTGACTGCGGCGCGCAAAGCGGCTGGCTTTATAAGGTCAACGGCGTGAGCCCCAGTATTTCCACGCGGTATTATACTTTAAAACCCGGTGACCGGGTGGAGCTTATCTACACCTGCAAACAGGGGGATGTTTCATGAAGACGGACCGTTCCTTCTTTTATAGACTTCGAACCGCCACGCTGCTCGTTCTTCTTTTGGCGGTTTCGCTTGTCACCATGCTGCGGGTGCACCCCGTAGTATCTTTGCTTTCCGCATGTTCGGGTGCGCTTTCTCTTCTGCTTTACGGCGGCAGAGGGGAATTGCGCGCCCTTTTGCGCTTTTGTCTTCCGGTGGGGCTTTTGCTTATTTTGTTTAACCTTGCGTTCAACCGCAACGGCGTAACCGTTCTGTTTTATATCGGCGACGCGGCGGTGACGCTTGAATCAATTTTATATGCCCTCTTTACCGCATTCGCCTTTTGCGGCGCGGTGCTTTGGTTCTCGTTTTTCTGCGCCTTTTTAGACAGCGACCGGGTTTATCGGCTGTTTGCCCGCTTTTCAAAAGGGCTTGCCGTTATCTTTTCGCTGTCATTGGCGCTCGTGCCGAAAATTTTAGAAAAATACGAAGAAATCAAGCTTCAAGAACGCGCTGAAACCGATAAAAAACATCGCTTCACGCAAAACATTTTACAGCTTTCCGCCCTGTTTTCGTGGGTGCTCGAAGATTCGTTTGAAACTGCGGTTTCGATGAAAGCCCGCGGCGCGCTGTTAAAAGAAAAACGGCAAACTCAAAAGCAAAAGGCGACTGTTGCGGACATATTGCTTTGGATTTTATCTATCGCTTGCATAGCACTCATGTTCTTTTCGCCGCCGATGCTTGCGGAAATTTACCCGAAATTCCGAGAAGAAGCCTATCTTCAAAACAGCATTTCGTATTTGCCGCTGTTTTTATTGTATTTTTCCCCGGTTATTTTTAAATTTTGGGAGGTGACAAAGTGGAAGTTTATCGCGCGAAAAATTTGAATTTTACCTATGCGGGCTGTGAAAAACCCGCGCTGCAACATATAGATTTCTCCGTAAACGAAGGCGATTTTGTGCTGTTGTTCGGCGCTTCGGGGAGCGGCAAAACCACGCTTTTGCGCCTTTTAAAACAGGAAATCGCCCCCGCCGGTCACCTTTCGGGGGAATTGACTTATTTGGGCGCTTCTGTTCGCGATGTGCCTTATAAAACGTCCGTCGCCGAAATTGGCTACACCGCGCAAAATCCCGACACCCAACAAGTTTCGGAATTTGTCTGCAACGAGCTTCGCTTCCTTTTGGAAAACTTAGGCGTTTCCGAAGCGGAAATCAATCTGCGCGTGGCGGAAACCGTCACTTTTTTCGGAACGGAGGATTTGTATTCCCGCTGCATCAGCACGCTTTCCGGCGGCGAAAAGCAAATTGTCAATTTACAGGCGGTGTTTGTGTCCAATCCGCGGGTGCTGCTGCTCGACGAACCGCTTTCTCAACTCGACCCGTTTTCCTGCGGGCGGTTTGTGGAATTGCTCGGCCGCATCAGCCGCGAGCTCGGCGTGACGGTATTTGTCGCCGAGCATAATATCCAGCCGATTTTGCCGCTTGTCACAAAGGTGCTGTATTTGGAAAGCGGCGCTTGCACCGCGTTTGACAGCGCTGACCGATTTTTAGAGGCTCAACCGTCCGCCTCGCCCGTGACGGCGATTCCGGCGGCACTGGGAATTCCGGTCACGTCGCCCGTCCCGAAAACCATTCCCGCGTGCCGCGAACTTATAAAAACCCTGCCGTCGCTTCCCACTCCCGCGTTAAAAACAGAAACGGAAAAACAGGAAGTCGCCCTCCGACTTTCCGATGTTTCTTTTCGCTATGGGCGCGACGAAAAAGACGTGCTAAACGGCGTGTCACTCGACTTGCGGCGCGGCGAAATCTTTTCGGTCGTCGGCGCGAACGGATCGGGGAAAACGACCCTTTTGAAAGTCCTTTCGGGGGCCTGCAAACCGTATGCCGGCAAGCGAAAAGCGGAAGTCGCGCTTCGCGTGGCAAGCGTGCCGCAAAATCCGCAAGCCTGCTTCTCGTTTGACACGGTGCTCGAAGTATTGCAGTTTGCGGCGGACCCGCCCGCCCCGAAAGCGCTGTTCCACGCGCTCAATTCCAAAACGCCGGCGGAAAATATAAAACCGCTCGAAAGCATAAAAACCGTGGCGGAAAAACTCGACCTTTCCGATGTGCTTTTATCGAACCCCTTTGATTTGAGCAGCGGCCAGCAGCAGCGCGTCGCCATTGCCCGCGCACTTTTGCAGTCGCCGGACGTCTTGCTGTTTGACGAAGCGACCAAAGGACTCGACAGCGACCGAAAAAAGACCCTCAGCCGGCTTTTGAACGACTTAAAAGAGCAGGGGAAAGCGGTTTTGCTCGTGACGCATGATTTGGATTTTGCCGCCGAGGTCTCCGACCGCTGTGCGCTCCTGTTTGACGGCAAGCTTGCGCTTACAGCAGACAACCGAGCGTTTTTTACCCAAAGTACAGTCTACACCTCCACTGTGGCGCGCGCCTTTTCTTTTGTTCCGGGGGAAACCCGACCGGTTTCGATGCGGGAGGTGCAAAATGACTAAAACGAAAGGCTTTTTCACACTCACGCGCATGGTATCCGTCTCCGTAATGACCGCCTTTGCCGTGTTCGGGCGTATCGCGTTCGCCGCGATTCCGAACTTTAAACCGACTACGGCTATTGTCATTCTGTCGGGGCTTGCGTTCGGTCCGGCAACCGGATTTTTGACCGGCGCGCTTTCGGCACTTCTCTCCAATTTTTACTTCGGACAAGGCCTTTGGACACCCGTGCAAATGCTTGCCTGGGGGCTTATCGGGCTTTTGTCCGGTTTGTTAACAAACTGTAAATTCATGAACAAACTCTGGAAAATCGCGGCTTTCGGCTTGTTCTCGGCTTTGCTTTATGGTATTATGTTAGATACATGGCACGTGCTTTTTTTCGTAAAAAGCTATACGTTAGAGGCCCTGCTTGCCACTGCCGGCGCTTCGGCACTGTTTAATTTTTCTCACGCGCTGTCTACGGTGTTGTTCCTTGCTTTTCTGGCAATGCCGTTTTTGCGCCGTGCAAAGCGTATCCGGCTGAAATATATGGATTTAGAAGGATAGAGTATGTTAATCTCCGAACAGTTAAAGGCAAAAGTGCAAACCACCTCGTTTGAGGTCTTCCCGCCGAAAAACAACGCGGCTTACGCGCCCGTAGAAGCGGCGGTAGACCGTCTTTCCGAATTCCGCCCGGATTTTATAAGCGTTACCTACGGCGCGGGCGGCGGCACTTCGGTAAACACCCCAAAAATCGCGTCCCATATTCAAAACGATTTGAAAATTCCCGCGCTCGCGCACTTGACCTGCGCGTCCTCCACCAAAGCGCAGATTCACGAAATTGTGCTGGATTTGAAAGCCCGCGGGATTGAAAACATTTTGGCTTTGCGCGGCGATTTGCCCGAAAATTATCAGCCGGACAATGACCACTACCGCTACGCCGGCGAGCTTGTCACGGCAATTCGCGAAATCGGCGGTTTTTCGGTCGGCGCGGCGTGTTACCCCGAGGGGCACGTCGAGTCTGAAAGCGCCGAAGCGGATCTTCGGCATTTAAAAGAAAAAGTGGACTGCGGCGCGGACTTTTTAATCACCCAAATGTTTTTCGACAACAGCGCGCTTTACAGCTTTTTATATCGCGCGCTGAAAATCGGGATTGACGTGCCTGTTATCGCGGGGATTATGCCCGTGATTAACCAAAAACAAATCCGCCGTTCCTGTGCGCTTTCCGGCACAACCTTGCCGTCGCGTTTCAAGGCGATGATTGATAAATTTTACGACAACCCCGAAGCCTTGCAGCAGGCGGGCATCGCCTATGCAACCGAGCAGATTATCGACCTTATCTCGAACGGCGTCAACGGGATTCATATTTACACAATGAACCGCCCCGAGGTCGCCGGCGCGATTATATCGAATCTCTCGTCGATTTTGTAATCGTATGTTCGGCTACGTCAAAGTTTGTAAACCGGAATTAAAAGTCCGGGAATACGAAGAATATAAAGCGGTTTATTGCACGCTTTGCCGCGTCATCGGTAAAGAATACGGGCAAACTTCCCGTGCGCTGTTAAACTATGACGCGACTTTTTATATTTTGCTTTGCGACTGCGCCGAAAGCGGCGAGGCCCCGCAATATCAAAAAGGGCGGTGCCGCTTTAATCCGGCAAAAATCTGCAATTATCAGGAAAACACCGGCGAAAGCTATTCCCGCGCAGCGGCGCTCACCGTGATTTTGTCTTATCACAAGCTGCTCGACACGCTGCACGACAGTCGGTTTTTCAAAAGAGCCGCGGCCGCTGTTTTTTATCCGATTCTTCGCGTAAAATATAAAAAGGCGAAAGCGAAATACCCTGAGTTCGCCGAAATCGCCGAAACGGCGATGCGCCGTCAAAGCGATTTGGAAGCGGAAAATTGCGCTTCCACCGACAAGGCGGCGGACCCGTCCGCACAGGCGCTCGCCGATTTGTTTTCGCTTTATATTAAAGACCCGACGCAAAAGCGCGTGGTCGCGCGAACGACGTATTGCCTCGGTCGGTGGGTGTATTTGATGGACGCCTACGACGATATGCGCAAAGATTTAAAATCCAGCGCTTACAATCCGTTCTTGTTAAAATATAATGTAACAGACGAACCGGCGCTTGAAAACAACGAACTGCACGAAGCAATTTTGCGCTCGTTGCATATGTCCGCTAATGAAGCGGCAATCAGTTTTGATTTATTAGACGGCACGGTGCACCGCAGCGTGCTGGAAAATATACTTTATGACGGGTTGGAGGCACAGTGTGCCGCCGTCCGCCGGGCTTACACAGAGGTGAAACAAGAACATGTCTGACCCTTACGCATTTTTAGGCGTTGACCGCAACGCAACCGATGAACAAATTAAAGACGCTTACCGTGCGCTGGCGCGGAAATATCAGGACGACAGCTACGCGGCGGGTCCTTTAAAAGATGTTGCCGCCCAAAAAATGCGCGAGCTTGACGAGGCGTATGACGCGATTATGAATGAGCGCCGCGGGCAGGGAAACGCTTCCGGCAGAAGCCAGTATCGCGGTTACACCAATTACGGCAACGCTTCTTATGACGCTTACAGCTACGGCGGTTCGCAGTTTTCCGATATTCGCGCGAAAATCAACGCCGGTCGAATCGACGACGCCGAAACCATTTTAGACGGTATTCCGCCCGCCCAGCGCAGCGCGGAGTGGTATTTCTTAAAAGGTCAGATTCAACAGCGCCGCGGCTGGTTCGACGAAGCTTATAAAAATTATTCGTCCGCCTGTCAAATGGACCCGGGCAACCGGGAATATGCGGCGGCGTTTAACGCGCTCAACCAAAGCGCGCGCGGCGGTTACCGCGAGACCCGCGGGGGCGGCTGCAGCGCTTGCGATATTTGTTCGTCTTTGCTTTGTGCCGACTGCTGCTGTGAATGCATGGGCGGCGATTTAATTCCGGGTTGCTGAGCTTATGCAGAATTCATCTTACCGAAATTCCGCAAAAACGGCGCTCGGCGGGATTGTCGCCGCGCTGTCCGTCACATTGATGTTTTTGACCTCCGTCATTCCGACGCTCACCTATGCGCTGCCTGCCGCGGCGGGCATCCTGCTCGTTCTTATGGTGGTTGACGTCGACAAAAAATGGGCGTTCGGGGTCTACGCCACCGTGAGCATTTTGTCCCTTTTGGTGCTTCCCGACAAAGAAGCTGCGGTGATGTATGTCTTTTTCTTCGGGCATTACCCGATTTTAAAAGCGATTTTAGAGGGTCGTTTGCACGGCGTTTTGCTTTGGGTGCTCAAATTTTTGGCGTTTAATGTTTCGGTCGTGCTCGCTTACTGCGTGATTGTTTTTGTATTTCAGCTGCCGATTGAAGAAATGGAAGACTACGGCAAATGGGCGGTCTTGGGGCTTTTGGGCCTTGGCAACGTCGTGTTTGTGATTTATGACGTCGCGCTTTCGCGCCTTGTCACCCTTTATATGCTCAAATGGCGAAAAGCGTTTCGCAAAATCATGCGATTTTAAAAACAGGTGCATTTTTTGCGCCTGTTTTTTTAGGTTTCCCTTTTCAAAGCGGTCTGATTGTGTTAAAATAAGGAAAATCCATAGGAGGCGTGTAAAATTATGATCAGTCGTGAAAGAGTAGAAGCGATTTTAAAAGAAGCCGGTGTTTTGCAGGAGGGGCATTTCCTTTTGACCTCCGGCAGACATTCCAACCGTTATTTGCAGTGTGCAAAAATTTTCAGAAATACAAAATACAGCGAAGAACTGTGCGCGGCGCTTGCCGAAAAATATAAAGACGCGGGCGTGCAGGTTGTCATCGGTCCCGCAATGGGCGCCGTGCAAATGGCTTATGAAGTCAGCCGCGCTTTGCAGTGTGAAAACTTCTTCACCGAGCGCGACGAAAACGGCAAAATGGCGCTTCGCCGCGGCTTTGCCGTGGAACCGGGCGAAAAGGTGTTAATTGTTGAAGACGTCGTGACAACCGGCGGTTCCGTCAAAGAAGTGATTGACCTCGTCCGCGCGGCGGGCGGCGACGTTGTCGGCGTCGGCTCGATTGTGGACCGCACCGGCGGCAAAATTGATTTCGGCGTACCGTTTAAAGCGGTCTATTCCGCCGACGTGACCTCCTGGGAAAAAGAGGACTGCCCGCTTTGCAAAGAGGGGAAACTCGAACTTGTCAAACCCGGCAGCCGTAAGGTAAAATAAGCCCTATGCAGGAAAAACAAAGCCATGCGCACGGCGGTCACCGGGCGCGGCTGAAAGCGCGATTTGTGCGCGAGGGGCTTTCGTCGTTTGAAGACCACAATGCGTTGGAACTGCTGTTATTTTACGCAATTCCGCAGCGCGATACCAACGAATTGGCGCACCGGCTGATTTCTGAATTCGGTTCGCTTTCGGGCGTTTTGGACGCGAGCGTGGAAGCGCTGATGCGTGTGGACGGCGTCGGCGAAAATACCGCGGTGCTTTTACATATGCTCCCCGGTATGTTCGCAAAATATGAACAGGACAAAGTCCGAACGGACGCACTCGTGCTCAATTCCGCGCAGAAAGCAGGGGAATATCTTGTTTCCCTGTTTGTCGGGAAAACCACCGAAACGCTCATCGCCGTTTGCATGAACCACAAATGCAAAGTGACCAATACCGTGGTTATTTCCGAGGGTACGCCCGACAGCACGCAAATCAACTTGCGCAAAATTGCCGAAGCGGCAATGCATTCGGGCGCGTCCACGGTTATTTTGGCGCACAATCACCCCGCCGGCGTCGCGGCGCCGTCTGCCGCCGACATAGAGGCAACGCGCCATATTGTGATGACCCTTCGAAGCCTCGGTATCACCGTAAACGACCATTTTATTGTCGCCGGAAAAGATTGGTTTTCTATGGCGACCAACAGCAAATTAAAGCGCATGTTCGGCGCTTGACAAAAAGAATCTGCGGCGGCGCTGCGGATTCTTTTTCACTTTTCACATATCCTGTAAACAGGTGGTTTTCTGTGCGCAAAACACGGGAAATCGGTTGACAAAGCGCGCAAAACGCGGTATAGTATCAAAGAACAAATGTTCTAAAATCGTGTATTTTCGGAGTCTCTCGTATGGAAGAACAAAGATTTAAACTGCACGCGCCCTATAAGCCCACCGGCGACCAGCCGCAGGCGATTGAAGCGTTAAGCGAGGGCGTGAAAAAAGGCTATAAAGAACAAACGCTGCTCGGCGTAACCGGTTCGGGAAAGACATTTACTATGGCCAATATTATTGAAAAGGTCCAGCGCCCGACGCTTGTGTTGGCGCACAATAAAACCCTGGCGGCGCAGCTTTGCTCTGAGTTTAAAGAGTTTTTCCCCGAAAACGCAGTGGAATATTTCGTCTCTTATTATGATTATTACCAGCCCGAAGCTTATATCCCGACGACCGATACCTATATTGAAAAAGATTCCGCCATCAATGATGAAATCGATAAACTGCGCCACTCGGCGACCTCCGCGCTGTCGGAACGGCGCGACGTCATCATCGTGGCGAGCGTGTCGTGCATATACACTTTGGGCGACCCGATTGATTACCGCAACATGGTGATTTCCCTGCGGCAGGGGATGCAGAAAGACCGCGACGAGCTTTTGCGAAAGCTTGTGGAAATCCAATACGAGCGCAACGATATTAACTTCGTGCGTAACAAATTCCGCGTGCGCGGCGACGTGGTGGAAATCTTCCCTGTGTATTCGAACGACACCGCCATTCGCGTCGAGTTTTTCGGCGATGAAATTGACCGCATTTGTGAAATCAACGCCCTAACGGGGCAGGTGAAAAACGTCGTGTCCCACGTCGCCATTTACCCGGCGTCGCACTATGTCGTCTCGCCGGACAAGCTCGAAAAGGCGATTGAAGAAATTTTGACGGAAATGGAAGAGCGCGTCGCGTATTTCACCAAAGAGGGCAAACTCTTAGAAGCCCAGCGCATCCGCCAGCGCACCGAATACGATATGGAAATGCTCCGCGAAACCGGCTTTTGTAAGGGAATTGAAAACTATTCCCGCGTGATGTCCGGCCGCGCGCCCGGCTCTGCGCCCTTTACGCTTTTAGATTATTTCCCAAAAGATTTCCTGTTGTTTGTCGACGAATCCCACGTCACACTCCCGCAAGTGCGTGGCATGTACGGCGGCGATCGTTCGAGAAAGGAATCTCTTGTGGATTTCGGCTTCCGGCTGCCGTCAGCGTTCGATAACCGACCGCTGACCTTTGACGAGTTTTACGCGCGCGTCGGGCAAAAGATATTTGTCAGCGCCACGCCCGGCGACTTTGAACGCGAAAAGAGCGTCCAAATCGTCGAACAGGTGATTCGCCCCACCGGGCTTTTGGACCCGGAAATCTTCGTCCGCCCGACAGAAGGGCAAATCGAAGACCTCATTTCAGAAATCCGCCTGCGTACTGAAAAAGGCGAGCGCGTGCTCGTCACAACACTGACGAAAAAAATGGCGGAAAATTTAACCGACTTTTTAGACAGTCACGACGTCAAAGTTCGCTATATGCATTACGACATCGATACGATTGAGCGTATGGAAATCATCCGCGATTTGCGGCTCGGCGAATTTGACGTGCTCGTCGGCATTAACCTTTTGCGTGAGGGGCTCGACATTCCCGAAGTTTCCCTCGTCGCCATTCTCGACGCGGACAAAGAAGGTTTCCTGCGTTCTGAAACATCTCTTGTGCAGACCATCGGCCGCGCCGCGCGAAACGCCCACGGCGAAGTCATTATGTATGCCGACAGTGTCACGCCGTCTATGGAGCGCGCCATTGAAGAAACCGTCCGCCGCCGCGAAAAGCAGATGCGGTATAACGAGGAACACGGCATTATTCCGAAAACCATTCAAAAAGACGTGCGCGAGATTTTGGAAATTTCTTCCCACTCCGACGACAAGAAACCCAGAAAGCGCCTGAGCGAACGCGAACGCCAGGAAATGATTGTAAAACTGACAGCGGAAATGAAAGCCGCTTCCAAGCTATTGGAATTTGAGCACGCCGCCATGCTTCGCGACAGAATCAAAGAGCTCAAAGAAAGGAAACGCTGATGGCAAGCAAAGATATTATTATTAAAGGTGCGCGCGAGCACAATTTGAAAAATATAGACGTCCGAATCCCGCGCGACAAGCTGGTGGTGCTCACCGGGCTTTCGGGCTCGGGCAAATCGTCTCTTGCGTTTGACACGATTTATGCCGAGGGTCAGCGCCGCTACGTCGAGTCGCTGTCGTCCTATGCGCGCCAGTTTTTGGGGCAAATGGAAAAACCGAACGTCGATTCGATTGACGGGCTTTCCCCGGCAATTTCCATTGACCAGAAAACTACCTCCAAAAACCCGCGTTCCACCGTCGGAACGGTGACGGAAATTTACGACTACCTGCGCCTTTTGTATGCGCGCGTCGGGATTCCGCATTGCCCGATTTGCGGGCGGGAAATCATCCGCCAGTCGGTGGACAGCATCGTGGACCGCGTGCTTTCGATGGAAAAGGGCACGAAAGTCCAGATTATGGCGCCGGTCGTCCGCGGGCGAAAAGGCGAGCATCAGAAAGAACTGGACGCGGCGCGACGGTCGGGCTTTGTGCGCGTGCGCGTGGACGGCAATCTTTATGATTTGTCGGAAGAAATCAAATTGGAAAAAAATAACAAACACAATATCGAGGTTGTGGTGGACCGCTTGGTGATTGCGCCGGAAATCCGCAGCCGCTTGGCGGATTCGATTGAAACCGCCACCGCGCTTACAAACGGCACGGTGATTGTCAATGTGCTCGGCGGCGAAGATTTGCTGTTCTCCCAGAATTACGCCTGCCCCGAACACGATATTTCCGTCGATGAACTGACGCCGCGGATGTTCTCGTTCAACAATCCGTTCGGCGCGTGCGAAACCTGTACAGGGCTCGGCGTGTTCTTAAAAGTCGACCCCGATTTGATTATCCCCAACAAAAAACTTTCGATTCGTGACGGCGCAATCCGCGCGAGCGGCTGGTCGAACGCCGAGGGCGGCACGATTGCCCAAATGTATTACGAAGCGCTCGGCAAAAAATACGGCTTTACGCTCGACACGCCGATTTGCGACTTTTCCAAAAAAGCGCTCGATGCGCTGCTCTACGGCACCAAAGGGCAAAAACTCAAAATGGAGCGAAAAAACGTCTATGGCACCGGCAGTTACGACGCACCGTTTGAGGGCATCGTCAACAATATGGAGCGCCGCTATAAAGAGTCTACAAGCGACTGGGCGCGCTGGGAAATTGAACAGGTGATGAAAGCCTGCGACTGCCCCGACTGCCACGGCGCGCGTTTAAAGCCGGTGTCCCTCGGCGTTACAGTCGGCGGGATAAATATTTACGACTTTACCAAAATGTCGATTACCAAAGAGCTCGCCTTTTTGGATACGTTAAAATTGTCTCCGCGCGAACAGTTAATCGCCGAACAGATTTTGAAAGAAATCCGAAGCCGCTTACAGTTCCTAGTGAGCGTCGGGCTCGAATACCTCACCCTTGCGCGTTCTTCCGGCACACTGTCCGGCGGCGAAAGCCAGCGTATCCGCCTTGCGACGCAAATCGGCTCGTCGTTAATGGGCGTTTTGTATATCCTTGACGAACCGAGCATCGGGCTTCATCAGCGCGACAACGAAAAACTGCTCGGCACGTTAAAACACCTGCGCGACCTCGGCAATACGCTGATTGTCGTCGAGCATGACGAAGACACCATGTACGCCGCCGACTATATCGTGGACATCGGCCCCGGCGCCGGCGTGCACGGCGGCAACGTGGTCTGCGCCGGAACGGTGGAGGACATCAAAGCCTGCCCGGATTCTATTACAGGGCAGTATTTAAGCGGCAAACGCAAAATCCTCGTGCCCGAAAAACGGCGCCCCGGCAACGGCAAAGAATTGATTGTGCGCAAGGCGGCGGAAAACAACTTAAAAAATATTGACGTCCATTTCCCGTTGGGCAAATTCATTGCCGTCACCGGCGTTTCCGGCTCCGGCAAATCGTCGCTGGTCAACGAAATTCTCTACAAACGTCTTGCCAATGAATTAAACGGCGCGAAAAAACCGATGGGCAAGCACAAGGATATTTTAGGGCTCGAAAACCTCGACAAGGTTGTCGATATTGACCAGTCGCCCATAGGCCGCACCCCGCGGTCGAACCCCGCGACTTACACCGGCGTGTTTACCGATATCCGCAACCTGTTCGCCCAAACGCAGGACGCGAAAATGCGCGGTTTTTCCCCGAGCCGGTTCTCGTTCAACGTCAAAGGCGGGCGCTGTGAAGCCTGTCAGGGCGACGGCATTGTGAAAATCGAAATGCATTTCTTGGCCGATATTTATGTGCCCTGTGACGTCTGTAAGGGCGCGCGCTTCAACCGAGAAACGCTCGAGGTCAAATACAAGGGCAAGTCGATTTACGACGTGCTGGAAATGACCGTCGAAGAGGCGATGCAGTTCTTCGAGCCGATTCCGAAAATCTACCGCAAGCTGAAAACGATTTATGACGTGGGCTTGGGCTACGTCAAACTCGGTCAGCCGGCAACCACGCTTTCCGGCGGCGAGGCACAGCGCGTGAAGCTCTCGACTGAGCTTTCCCGCCGCGCAACAGGCCGCACGATTTACATTTTGGACGAGCCGACTACCGGCCTGCACACCGCTGACGTGCACCGCCTGATTGACGTTTTGCAAAAACTCGTGGACGGCGGCAATACCGTGGTCGTGATTGAGCACAATCTCGACGTGATTAAGGTTGCCGACCATATTATTGACTTGGGTCCCGAGGGCGGCGACAACGGCGGCACGATTGTCGCCGAAGGCACGCCCGAAGAAGTTGCCAAGTGTAAAAAATCCTACACCGGCCGCTATTTAAAGCCCTTGTTGGAGAAAAAATAAATATAAAAACAAAAAGCGCACCCCGGAAGAGCCGAAGCTCTAACCGGGGTGCTATTGTGTGGGTGGGAGTGGGTAAATTTAGTTGATTTCCGTTTTGAGCGTTTCCACAATCGTGTCTTTTTTGACTTTCGAGGTCGCGTACCACATCGACATGCCGACAATGAGGAACACCGCAAGCGTCACGCCGAGGTAAACGCGCCAGTCGGGGTAAAACGCAATGTCAAACGAGCCGGAGACCAAAATCTGCTGCATAAAATACGAGCAAAGAAGGCCGAGCGGCAGCCCGAAAATCAATGCTTTCAAGCCGTAAAACAGACTTTCAAAGCGAAGCATGCGGTTAAAGCCCTTCGGCGCCACGCCGACCGATTTAAGCATGGCAAATTCCTTGCGCCGCAAGTCGATGCTTGTCGAAACCGTGTTGAAAATGTTGGCGACGGAAATCAGCGCCATCAGCGTGATAAAGCCGTATAAGAACACCTGCATAATCAGCGTTGTGGAATTCATCATTTCTATGGAGCTTACCATATCCATAACGCCGCTGTCGGCGTAGTTGCCGTTTGCCAAAATGTCTTGTACATCTTCGGAAAACGCTTCGTGCTGGGTGGTTTCAAACCCAATCATATAACCCCCTGTAAGATTTGCCGCACTGACCGGCGCAAACGCCATAACATATACCGGCGCGGCCAAATTATAGACATAGCTGGTGTCGCGGTAGGGGACCAGCGCACCGACGGTGTAACCGGTCAGCGGGTCATTTGCATCTTTCGTCGAAGAAAACGTCGTGCCGATGATGCTGTCCGAAAAGATTTTCGCCGCGGAACTCGTGTGCTCCATGCAGTTCATCACAACCATCGAGTTCCCCTTATAAAACGGCTTAGGATTGATGCCGTTTTCTTCGCACATCGCGTTGAAATCGTCATCGTCCACATAACAAAGGTAAAGCGGGAAGCCGCCCTCTTCGCTCGAGAACATACGGTCATAACCGTTGACAAAGTTGTCTTTCGCCGTGGTAAGTCCCATGCCGTAAGTCGAGTTGACGCTGTACATTTTGTCGAAATTGCCGAGTGCGGAAACCTCTTCGCGGAAACGGTCGGTATCCTGCAAATCTACATAGGCATAGACCTGATAAGGATTTTGCGCCGAAAGTCTGGTCACTTCCGAGAACATGTCACAGAACGAATAAACCGACAAAAACAACACAATCGAAAGCGCCAAAGAGCTTGTAATAATGCGGGATTTTCGCCCGTTGCGCTTCATGTTTTTATAAGCGAGTTCGCCCTCATAGCCGAAAATTTTGCGAATTAAAACCGGGGAACGAAGCTTCTTTGCCTTCACGCGCACGTCAGTGTTTTGCCGCAGGGCGTCAATGGGTGTGGTACGCGAAGCGCGCCGTGCCGGGATATAGGCGGAAATCGCAATGGTGATGACGCTCAAAAGCGCGATTACCGGGATAATCCACCACGGGAACGAAAGTGTAAAGTGCGTGTTTTCATAGTTCAAGCCGGATTTTGCAAACACCGGGTCTAACACGCGGAACGTGACCGCCATACCGCCGATACCGGCCAAAAACCCGAGCGGAATGCCGAATGCGCCGAGCACAGCGCCTTCAAAATACACCGAGCGGCGTTTCTGCGCCTTGGTCGCGCCGACCGACGCGAGCATGCCGAGATACCGTGAACGCTCCGAAACCGAAATGCCGAATGCGTTGTAAATGAGCATGACCGAAGCGATGATGATAATCGCCATAATCACACTGCTGAAAGAAAGCAGGGTAGCCATTGTCGCGTCGTTTTCCAAAATAACATAGTTGTAGCGGAACAACTCCACGTGCAAGGTGTAGTCAGGGGCAATCCCTGCCTTGGTCAGCGCGTTTTTCAAAACGTCTAAAGTGTTTTTGTCCAGCGTTTTGGCGGTCAGATAAACGTCGCCGCCGCTTTGCTCCGCTTGACTAAGTCCGCGAAAGAGAACCGCGCTGCCGCTCGGAAAGTTGCTTTTTTCTGCAATGCCGACCAAGGTGTAAGAAGCCGGACCGCCGCTTTCAAAGGTTTCGCCCACGGCGTAGCTGCCGGTAATCTGCTGCAAAGCCCCGGTCGTGTCTTTTACAATACGGCGCCCGAGTTCCACCCGAACCGTGTCGCCGATTTGCCACGAAAGCCCGTTTTTATCCAAAAATTCGCGGGTTACAACAATTTCATTTTCATTTGCCGGCAGTTTGCCTTGGTAGCTTGCGGTAAACATCGCGCTGAAATAATCACGGTTGCCCGCCAAAATATCTCCGACGCTGACAGAAGCTTTTTTGCCAGAATCCACGCGAACAGCGGCTTGGTTGCCGAGTTCCAGCGTTTTGCAAACGCCGACATATTGCAAATCTTCGTTTTGCTCGAGCTTTTCAATTTGCCCCGCGTCTGCATTTTCCAGTTCTATGTGCCAGTTGCCGCCGGTGTACGCTTCGCTTTGCGCGAAAACGTGGATAAGCGATGTCACCGAAACACAGGTCGCCGTAATCATCGCCACGGAAATGATGATACCGATAATGGTAACAACCGTCCGCTTTTTGTTTTCTTTTAAGTGCCGCAAGGTCAGCTTGTTGATGATGTTCATTATGCGCGCACCTCGTCTCTGACGATTCTGCCGTCCTCGACCGAAATAATGCGGTCGGCGGAAAGCGCAATGCGCTCGTCATGTGTGATGATGACGACGGTTTGGTTGCTCTCACGGTTAAACCGGCGCAAAAGCGCAATAATCTCGCGGCTGTTCTCGCTGTCCAAGTTGCCGGTCGGCTCGTCGGCGAGCACCAACGCCGGGTTGTTGACCAGCGCACGCCCAATCGAAACACGCTGCTGCTGACCGCCGGAAAGCTGGTTCGGCAGGTGTTTCAGCCGTTCGCTGAGGCCTAAAGTCGCAACGAGCGCACGGATTTGCTGTTTGTCGGGCTTGCGGCCGTCCAAAAGCAGGGGAAGCGTCAGGTTTTCTTCCACGGTCAAAATGGGCAGCAGGTTATAAAATTGATAAATCAGCCCGATTTGCCGCCGGCGAAAAATCGCAAGCGCGGTTTCGTCCAATTTGCTGATGTCCGTACCGCCGATTTGCACGCTGCCGGAAGTCGGCGTGTCCACACCGCCTAAAATATGCAGTAAGGTGGATTTGCCCGAACCGGACGGGCCGACAATCGCCACAAACTGCCCTTGCGGGATACTGAACGAAACATTGTCGAGCGCGCGGACCTCTGTGTCACCTTTGCCGTAGATTTTGGTTAAGTTTTCGACTTTTACAATTTCCATAGTGTTTTTTCTCCTTTCGATGCCTTAACAATATCAAACCAATCTTACAGCTCGGTGAAAATCCGATAACAGTTTTGTCACACAATGGTTTTATAAAATTTGATGCAAAATTCCGTGCCGACGCCCTCGCGGCTCTGGACCTCGATTTCGCCGTGCTCGCGCCCGAAAATCGTTTTGGAAAGCGCAAGCCCTATCCCCACGCTGTCCGCCGCGGCGTTTTTGCCATGATAGAACCGCTCGAAAATGTGCGGCAGTTCGTCTTTCGGAATGCCGCAGCCGTCGTCGGTGATTCGCAGAACGTCGTAAATCGTCGTTTGCTCGGTGGAAAGCGTCAAAACGCCGCCGTCCTCCATGTGCTCCAGGCAGTTTTTCAAAATGTTGCCAACGGCCTCCGCACTCCAGTTTTCGTCCCCCGTAAAAACAAAATCTTTTACGCCGCCTTGTAAAATTCTGATATTGCGAAGCTCCGCCGTAATGAGAAAGGGCTTCAAAGCTTTCTCGAGCACCGAAGCAATGTGCACCGGTCCTTCGCGAAATTCCGCCGTGCCCGCGTCAAGTTTCGAAATTTTCAAAAGCGTAATAATCAGCCAGTTCATTTTTTCGGTCTGGCTTTCAATCACGCTCGTGAACTTTTCCCGATTTTCGGGGTCGGTTTCGGTTTTCAATAAATCGCACATCATCGTAATCGAAGTCAGCGGGGTCTTTAACTGGTGCGAAATGTCGGCGAGCGACTCCGACAAATAGGTTTTGTCTTTCCGAAGCGCGTCATTCTGCGAATTTAGAAGCAGCATGATTTTATACAGGTTATTTTTGAGAATCGAAAGCTCGCCCTCGGCGTTGTCGGGCACGTCCAGCCGAAACACCCCGGCGCACACGTCCGAAAGATAGTTGTTTAAGCACTCAATGTCCCGGTAACGCCGGCGGGTGTAGGCAATATAAATGCCGACGGAAATCCCACCCGCTAAAAGACAAAGCCCCGCCGCCGGGAGACTAAAAAAGGCACAAAGCGCGGCAAACACAAGTGTAACGCCGCACACGAGCAAAACGGAATTTTTAAAATCCTTGTTAATCATTTTCTATCACATACCCCATGCCGCGGACCGTCCGAATAATCGACGGGTTTTCCGGCTCGTCCTCGATTTTGTCGCGCAGGCGTTTAATATAGACGGTCAGCGTGTTGTCGTTGACAAAGTCGCCCGCCACGTCCCAAATTTTTTCCAAAAGCGCGGTGCGGGAAAGAATATGCCCGCGGTTGTTTAAAAGAATCAGCAAAAGCCGGTATTCCATAGCGGTCAAAATAATTTCCTTGCCGTCTTTAAACACTTTGGCTTCGCCGGTGCGGATTTCCAAGTTTTTAATCCGCACACACCCGTCCGGGTTGTCGATTTTGCAGCGCCGCAAAACGCTTTTCATGCGCGCGAGCAGTTCTTTGATGCGAAACGGTTTGGAAATATAGTCGTCCGCGCCCAGTTCCAGCCCCATAACCACGTTGACCTCGTCGTCATAGGCGGTCAAGAATAAAACCGGCGCGTCGGTCTTTTGCCGAATCGCCTTGCAAACGTCATAGCCGCTGCCGTCCGGCAAGGTCAAATCCAAAATATATAAGGAAAACGCCTTTTCTTCGACCAACTTCAAAGCCTCCGAGACCGTCTTGGTCAGGGTTGTTTTATATCCTTCGTTTTCCAGCGCATAAGAAAGCCCCATGCCGATCGCCGCGTCGTCCTCTAAAAGAAAAACTTCCATGTGCGCACCTCCTTTATAATGGTATTGTACCACAGGGCGAAGCGTCCTTCCATTACAAAACTGTAATAAATAAAAAAGCCCCCGCCCGCCGAAACCGACGGACAGGGGAGAAAACAAAAAGGGAGATTTTAACGATAGTCTTTTCGTTCGTTTAAGAACTTCTTTTCTTCGGGTAATAAATCCAAACCGATCGTGCCGCCCGGATTCATCAGATAATCAGGGTCAAAGTATTCTTTGAGCACTTTGAACACGCCGTATTCCTTTTCACCGATATAGCCTTCCAGCCACGGGGCAAACATTTTGCCGATGCCGTGGTGGTGCGAAATCGCCGCGCCGGATTTCTGAATGGCGTCCAAAATCGTGGTGTGATAGCGTTTGAATTCCGCCGCATCGTTCATTTTGGTGATGAAAATGAAATAGAGGTTTGCGCCCTGCGGGTAGCAGTGGGACATGTGCGTGGTAACCACGGTGTTCGGCAGCGCGTGGCAGACCTTGCGCACGTCGCGGTGCACCTGCGCCATATTCGACCAGTTGACCGTGCACTCGAGCGTGTCAGTGATGACGCTGAAATCCATCAGCGTGTCGCGCAGATACGGGTCGTTGAAGCGTCCTTTTTCCCAGCTCTTGGTGACGTAGCCGGTCATCGGCATCGCGCCGTATTTGCGGGCGATTCTTGCAATGTTTTTCGCGACATTTTTGGAAAAGCCTTTTTCACCGTCGGTAAAGCCTAAGAACATGCAGCGCTCGTTGTCTTTGTAGCCGAATTTGTCCAAAATCGGTTCGAGCGGCGTTTCGTCAACGTTGTAAAGTTTTAACATCAGGTGGGTTTCTTCCGGGTCGGAAAGCCGGAACACCGAGGAATAGCCGCATTCACACTGCATCATTTCCCGCGCGGCGTCCATGGCGATTTCCCAGTTTTTGAACATATAGGAAAAGCGCTTGCGGTTTTCGGGCATCCAGCGGAACACGCGCAGGGTGACTTCCGTGAGTACGCCGAACGTGCCTTCGGAGCCCATCATGATTTGGTTTAAGTTCGGACCGGTCGCTTCGCGCGGATAATGGCTTGTGACAATGCGCCCAATCGGCGTCGCGTATTTCTGCGAAAGCACAATGTCGGTAATCGTGCCGTAATAGGTGCTGTTTTGCCCCGCGCCACGCGTGACCGTCCAACCGCCGACGCTGCTGTATTCAAACGACTGCGGGAAATGACCGCAGGTGTAGGCGCGCTTCGCCCCGAACAGGGAAGGCGCGTTTTGGAGCGTTTCTTCAAGCTTCGGCCCGGAAATACCTGCCTGCACGGTAATCGTCTGGTCGGTTTCGTTGAAGCTGATGACTTTATTGAAGCGTTTGCGCATGTCGAGCGTCATACCGCCCTTGACCGCTTCCATGCCGCGGGTGACCGAACTGCCGCCGCCGTAGACATACAGCGGGATTTTGTTTTTAACTGCATAGGCGACGAGTTGTTCCACCTGTTCGGTTGTGTCGGGGTAAACGACCACGTCCGGCAGGTTTTCAATCTGTTTGTGGCGAAGCCGCAAAAGGTCATAGCCCGTGCAGCCGTAAGCAACGGCCAAACGCGGGTAATCTTCGGTCGTGACAAAATCGTCGCCGACAATTTTTTTGAGCGCTTCGACGTGTTTCGGGTCAATCTTAGACGGATAATCAGAAAGGTCAACTTTGTCAAAGCCGATGTCGTCTGTGTAATCCTTAAAATCGTCATCGGTCATTTTAAAGGTTTCTTTCATCAGCTTATAAAGCGACTCTTTGGGGTATTTGAAAAACTCCGGGTCGCCCCAGCGGAAAATCGAACGGTAACTGCCTTCGGGCGCGGGGGTTAATACCCATTTCGGTTCAAAGCCTTTATACGGTTTGTTGCTCATTCAATATCTCTCCTTTTTGTGATTTTGATAATTCTTCGATAAATCGGCTCCAACCTGCCGAAAATCTTTCTGTAAGCGCCGTGATACAAATCCATGTAGGTTTCGTGCTCTTTTTCCCGCGGACAAAATACATCGGTTTCGTGCACCATGTGTTTTATGGCTTCGTCGTAGTTTTCAAAAATACCTTTCGCCACAAACGCCACCATGGAAGCGCCGATGGAGCACGCCTCGTGCGTCTGAATCCGCTTGACCGGGAGCCCGAATACGTCGGCGGTGATTTGGCAGACTACGTCGCTTCTCGCGCCGCCGCCCGCAACAAACACCTCGTCAATTTGAAGCCCCGAGCGCTTTTCCATAATCCGCATGGAGTGGAACAGCTCAAAGGTGATGCCCTCAATAATCGCACGGTATAAATGGAAATGGGTGTGATAGTCGGCAAAGCCGATTACCGCGCCGCGCGAGGTCGGGTTGATAATGCCCGGTGTCCAGTAAGGCTGTAACAATAACCCCTCACAGCCCGGCGGGAGCTTTTCTATGTATTTGTCTAAAAGCTGTTCGGGCGAGCAGTGCTCTTTTTCTGCGTCTATTTGCTCCTGCGCGCCGAATTCCTTGACAAACCAGGAAAGCAGCCAGAAACCACGGTAAATTTCAATTTCCGGGTTGAACATGTCGTTTAAAACCGCGGGGTAGGCGGGCATATGCTTTTGCGGTTCGAAATATTTTTTGACCGCCATTTGAATGGTCGCCGTCGTGCCGAACGAAAGGGCGGCTTTGTTTGACTGTACGACGGAAAGCCCCAGCGTTTCACAGCCTTTGTCAGAACCCGTTGCGAAAAGCGGCAGCCCCTCCGGCACGCCGGAACGCTCGGAAAACGCCTTGGTGATATGCCCGATGACCTCGCCCGATTTCACAAGCCGGCAAAGCTTTTCGTTCGGCACATCGCAAATGCATTTTGTAAGGCTGCGGTTGGTTTTCCAAACGCGGTGTTTGTAATCAAACGGAATGTGCCCGACCATGTTCGCTTCCGAGTCCGCCAAAACGCCGGTCAGCTTGTAATTGAGATAGGTGGGCAGCATCACGAACTTGGCGGTTTTTTTCCAAAGGTCCGGCTGATTTTGCTGAATCCAGTTGGAGGCGGTCGCCCGATATAAAATCTTTGTGGTGTCCTCCACGCCGGCAATTTTAAAAATCCATTTTTTATAGAAGGGGAACGGGTCGTTAAACTCCGCTTGGCGTTTGTCGAGCCAAAGAATAATGTCGCGAAGCGGCTGGTTGTTCTCGTCCAAACAAAGCACCGTGTCGCGAATGACCGTTACGGTGACGCCGATAATGTCCGAAAGGACTTCTTCATTTCGCGAACAAACCGTCTTACCGGCTTCGCAAATGCGGTCATAATAAAAATCCGGCCGCTGTTCCGCCCAACCGGGCTTGCGCGAATAATAAGGCTCGTCATATTTAAGCTGGCAAATGTCCTGAAAACTGCCGTCCGGCTTTACCAAAAGACAGCGCGCGCTTTGTGTGCCGATGTCAAAGGTCAGCACAAGAGGTGTTCCCATAAGCAATTCCCCCTCTACGCTTTTGCTTCGCGAAGCAGGTCGCTTGTCGCAATAATGTCTGCGCCAAGCCCCAGTACATTCTCAATAATCACATCGCCGCGCCCCACGCGGGTGTCGACTTTTACTTTGTTGATTTCACGCATTACATCAAAAATGCGGTTTTTCGGAATTTCCGCAGAGACCCGAACGGGGAGCACCGGCGCATCTTTAAAAGTCGTGCGCACCGTGGTGCAAATGGTGCGCGTGGGGTTCGTAAGTTCCGACTTCGCAAACTGTTCGCCGCGTTTGCAGCTGTTTCCCGAAACCTTGATTTCTTCGCCGTCTTTTTCCACCTGCATGGTGCATCCGCGCGGGCAGACAATACAAACCAGTTTACGCATTTCCCGTCACCTCGATGTCCAGTTCCGCTTTGGAATTTTCCGTTATCGGATATTTTGAAAAATCAATGACCAGTTTTTCCATTTCCGGCGGGCGCAGGAACGGGTATTTCTTGGAAAGCACCGTTTCCCCGTCGATTTTTAAGTGCAAAGTGCATTTGTCTAAAATCTCACGGCTTCGGAAATAGACCGTGGTTTTCGAGTTGTCCTCATTTAAGTTGAGCCTTTGCGGCACGGCGTAAAGCAACGCGCCGGAACTTTCCAACGGCACCGTTTTTCGTGTGCTTTCTTTATAATGCGCGGCGTTTTCGCCGGCAAGCTCGCCGCTTTCCGAAACATAATCGACCAAATCGTTGACGTGCAGCGCGTTCCCGCACGAGAAAATCCCGTCCACAGTAGTCATCAGCTGTCCGTCGCAAACAGGGCCTTTGGTTTTGGGGTCAAGTTTTACGCCGAGCGATTCGGCAAGCTCGTTTTCGGGGATTAGCCCCACCGAAAGAATCAGCGCGTCACATTCCACAATCTGCTCTGTTCCTGCAAGCGGGCGCATTTTGTCGTCCACTTCGGCAATTTCCACCGCCGTTAAGCGGTCCGCGCCGAACACCCTTGTCACCGTGTGGGAAAGGTAAAGCGGAATGTTATAGTCGTGTAAGCACTGGTGAATGTTGCGCGTAAGGCCGGAGGGGGTGGGCTTCGCTTCATAAACCCCGACTACCTCGGCGCCTTCTAAAGTCAGGCGGCGCGCCATAATAAGCCCGATGTCGCCGCTGCCGAGAATCACACATTTTTTGGTCGGCAGCTCGCCGAGCAAATTGGTAAAATGCTGCGCCGTGCCCGCGGTAAATACGCCCGAAGGGCGCGTGCCGTGAATAGACACTTGCTTTGCAGTGCGTTCGCGGCAGCCGGTTGCAAGCACGAGCGCCCGCGCCAATACCGTCTCCACGCCGTCGCGGTTGACCAAAGACACATGAAAGCCGTCCGGCTTTTTCTCGATTCGGGTCACAAAGGTAAGCGTCAGCGCGTCGATGCCGGCTTTGTGAAATTCATCAATAAACCGTTCGGCATATTCCGGCCCCGAAAGCTTTTCCTGAAACCGAACAAGCCCGAACCCGTCGTGAATACATTGCTTTAAAATGCCGCCGAGCCTTGCTTCGCGTTCTACAAGAAGCGTTTTTGCGCCGTTTTTGTCTGCGGAGATCGCCGCGGCAAGTCCCGCCGGGCCGCCGCCGATAACAACTACATCATATCGAAGCATCTTTGCGTCTCCTTTCGGTTATTTGGTTCTGCCGAACGTAATCATGGAATCTTCGGCGGATTTTTTCACTTCATTTAACGGAACGCCCAAAAAGTCGGCGATAATCTGCGTAACCAGCGGTGAGCAGAACCCGCCCTGGCACCGCCCCATACCGGGACGCACGCGCTTTTTCACGCCGTCCACCGTGGGCACACAAATGGGGGAGCGCAGTGCGTCTAAAATTTCGCCTTTGCTCACTTCCTCACAGCGGCAGACAATTACGCCGTAATCCGGGTTTTCCCGGATTTTCGCGGCGCGCTGTTCGTCCGTCATTTCCCGAAGCACCGGCACGCCGTGACGAATGGGGGAGAAGTCCTTGTTTTCTTCCACCGGTTTTTCTTCGGAAAGCGCCTTTACCGCCATGTCGGCAATGTCCAACGCCACCGCCGGCGCGGTTGTCAGTCCCGGCGACTGAATGCCGGCGCAGTGAATCAGGTTTTTGGTTTTGCGACCCGGCTCAATGATGAAATCCTCTTCAAAGGTCGGGGCGCGCACGCCGGTGAAATAGGTGATGATGTCGCGCTCGGAAAGCTTCGGCATCGTCTTTTTCTGTTTCTTAAATACATTTTCAATGCTTTCACGATGCGTTTCGGTGTTTTCCTTTTCATAGGTCTCAATCGCGTCAGGACCTACCAACAAATTATCATGCACCGTGTGCAAAATTCCGCCGCCTTTCGAGTGCGCCTTGTTGGCGGTCAGTTCTTTAATCGAAGCAATGGAGTGCATAAACGCACCCGCTTTTTTGTCGAGAATCGAATTCGTCCCGCGGCGCGGGTGAATCGAGAAAAACCGGTCGCCCGCCATTTCGGCAACGTCTTCTGAGAACACACCCGCCGCGTTGACAACAAGCCGCGGATAAAGCGTGCCGCGGTTGGTTTCGACGCTTTGAATTTTACCGTCTGCTACTTCCATAGAAACCACCGCCGTGTTGAGTGCAACTTCGGCGCCGTTCTGCACTGCGTTTTCCGCGTAAGCAATCGTCAGTCCATAAGGGCAGACACAGCCCGAGGAGGGGTTGGAAATCGCAAATTTGAAATCTTTTGCGAAATTCGGCTCGCGGCGTTTTAGCTCCGCGCCGGAAATCAGCTTCGTATCCGAAATGCCGTCATGCTTTTTACGATAAAGGCAGTAAAGCGCGACCAAGGGCTTTGCCCATCCTTTGGTAAAGCAGACATATTGCCCGACGCGCTTGAAAGGTACGTCCAGTTCTTTACAGACCTGCTCATACATTTCGTTGCCTTTTCTTATGTAATAATGTTTTTTCGAGCCTTTGGAAAGGTCAATCCCGGGATGGACTTCGCCGTCGTTGCGCCCCGAAGCCTGCAGCGCGAGGTCGGCTTCCTTTTCGACCAAAAGCACGTCTAATTTATAACGGGTGAGTTCCCGCGCAATGGTTACGCCGGAAATGCCGCCGCCGATAATCAATACGTCGGGCGTTCTGCCGTCCAGCGCTTTGTCGCGAAGTTTCGGCATGCGCATCGGCTGTTCCTTAACTTCGTCACACGTAAGGTCGTTGACCACGTGTACCGTGCTGTATTTTTCCGCCGCCGTCTGACAGGCAACCACGACTTCCTGCCACGTTTTTACGCGCCCGGAAAGCACAATGCAGCCGTCCGCAAGCTCGGCGCGCACCGCGCCGCCGAAACGGGCAGACAGTTTTTTGTTCGTCTTATTAAGATTCACGCGGCATCCTTCCTTTCGCCACAAAGTCGGCTGATTGACCGACTCTTTCTAATGGGAATCATACTATATTCCGTTTTGTTTGTCAATACTATATAAAAATTTGAAAACAATAAAAAATTTTTTATAAAAATTATGCGCTTTCCTGAAAAAATAGTAGACATTCGACGGGTGAAATGCTAATATATTGGCAAATTCTTCGCAAAAAAGGGGAAGCTTATGGCAGCGCCGAGAAAAGAAAATATAAAAGACATTGTGTTAAACGCGACCACTGCGCTTTTGGAAAACCATTCTTTTGCCGAAATTTCGCTTGCGGAAATTGCGAAAGCGGCGGGGATTTCCAAAGGCACACTTTATTATCACTACAAAGCCAAAAGTGAAATTTTCTTCGACCTTGCCGACCGCTATCTTTGCACGCAGTGGGACGACTTTATCCGTTGGACCGAAAATAAGGAAAAAGATACCTCGATTCAGCGGCTCGTGAAATATGTTATCGAGCGCAACACCGTTTTCGCGGGGCTTCGGCTTCACCTCTTCTGCGAAGCGCAAATCGGCGACGAAGCGCTGCGGGAAAAGCTTGTCAAGCGCTACGATGACTTTCAAAAACTAATCAGCGAAAAGATTGCCGAACGAACCGACCTGCCGGCGGATTTCCTCACATGGCTTATCCTGCTTGCTTCCGACGGAATTGTCGTTCAGGAAGTTTTGCGCAACGAAAAGTTTGACAAAGACGCGTTTATCACAGCGTCCGCCGGGTATTTAAAGCAGTTTAACCGCTCGTTTACAAACGACAATCCGAAAGATGCGCACGCTTGAATTTATGCACTCGCACATTTCCTTTTTGAATGAAAATATATGCAAAAAATAAAAACCGCTTAGTAAAAGCTAAGCGTTTTTTTGCTCTATAACAAATGCGCAGAAAAATGCAAGGGGGTTATTTGTAGATTTTCCGTTCGAATTTTTGTGGAACATCACGATTTTTGAACTTTCTGCGCTAATTTGTCTAAAAAAAGCTTTTTTCAGTTGAAGAAATTCGTGTGTTGTGTTAAACTTGATATATTATATAAAAATACGGGAGGCAGACTTATGAGTCTTGTGGAGAAAGCAAAAGCCGGTTTGTCCAAAGTCCGGACTTACTGGAAAACACCGCCGCTCGGGCGGTATATGCCGTTTCGTGAAATTGCGGCATATGCCGGCGGCGGCATCGGCGCGTACTTTGTTATTACACTTGGTACCGCCTGCATTTTGGGAACCGGTAACACGCTGATTTCCAGCACGCTCGGCGTCGACGCAACCGATATGTATATCATGTACGTCATCGCCGTTCTCGTCAACATACCGCTTACCGGCATTCGCGCCAACATCATCGACAACACGCGAAACAAAGCCGGTAAATACCGCCCCTATATTGTCAGCATGGCAATCCCGACCGCGATCATATGTACCCTAATGGTCTGGTTCCCGTATGACAAGCTCGGCGCGCTCGTCGGCGAGGGGATGTGGTTCGGTGAAACCCGGGCTTATGTTGCAAAATGTGCGCTAATCTTGATTTTTGACCTGATTTTGCACTTCTTCTATTATTTCTTCTATGACGGCTATGAAAACCTCATTCATGTGCTTTCTCCCAACACGCAAGAGCGCGCGGACGCATCTGCCGTGAAGAGCATTGTGTATTCGTTGGCGCCCTCGATTGTCAACCTTTTAACCCCGATTATTGCGCAAAACATTTTCCAGACCAACACAACCGATGTTCGTGTTTACAGATTCCTCTATCCGATTCTCGGCGTGGTCGGCATTTTGCTTTGCATTGTTGTTTACAAATACACCGAAGAAAAAATCGTCCAGGCGCGCACCCACGTTATTCAGATTAAATTCTCCGACGCGCTTCGGGAAGTGGCGAAAAACAAATATTTCTGGATTATCTCGCTTGCCTCGTGGATCGGCTTCTTAGAGTCCGCATACGCCAACATTTTGTTCTGGCTTTACAACTACGGCGGCGCGTGCAGCGGTAATGTTTACAGTATTATCATTACCGTTTACGGCAACGCTTCTTTGTGGGGCATGCTGCTCGCACCGTTCTGTATCCGCCGCTGGGGCAAAAAGGCGGTTTTGGTCGCCACCAACATTTTCAACATACTTTTCATTTTGATGATGCTGCCGATTACGACCGAAATCAGCGGCGCGACCATTTGGCTTGTTATGGGCTGCCTTTACCTCAACGCCTTTATGGGCGCGTTCATGCACATTTTGAACCCGGCGATTCAGGCGGATATCCGTGACTATCAGCAATACAGAACCGGCGAGCGCATCGACGGTATGTTCTCTGCGGTTTCCACCATCGGTTCGGTCATTGCGCTTGTCACTTCCTCGGTGCTGCCGGTTATTTACGAGCGCGGCGGTATCAACAAGGAAACGGCGGCGGTTGTCACCTCGAACCCCGCGGTTTTGAATCGGATGCTCGGCGACGGCAAAACCGTCGGTCAGATTTTGAGCGAACAGCTTGCCAACGGGCAGGATAACTACTCTAACGCCTATTCCGCCCTTTACGACCCGGATATCTTGCTTCACTTGCTGCAAGTGCTGATTGTCGTTTCGGCGGTCGGCGCACTGTTAAACGTTTTGCCGTTCCTTTGGTATGATTTCAATGAGCGCAAACAGAAGTCTGTTGTCCGCGTTTTGAAAGTCCGTGCGCTGTTTGAAGATTACGGCAACGGCGTTCTCGATAACGGCCGGCTTGTCGAAGCGATTGACATTATCCGTCAGGCGAAAACCATGGCGGTTATGCCGAAAAAAGAACTCAGCAAAGACATTTATAAAAAGGCACAGGGCAAAGCCGCCAAAAAAGCGGCAAAAAAAGAATATTACGACACGCGCGAATATAACGACGAGGTCGAAATTGCGAAGTTTGTCTGCGATGAACTTGATAAATTCTCCACGCCGCTGTTCCAGTATAAATTGAGCGTCTACCGTAAGGTTTACGCCGCAGGGCTGCAGGGCGTTTACAATGCCGATATGAACGTGATTAAACAGAAACTTGCCGACGCAAGAGCCCTGCCGCGCACAACGAAAGCGGAAAAAGAACTGCGCAGCTTCGCGATTGAAGAAGCCAGAATCGAAAAACGGTCCCGCAAGACGATTGACAAATATTTTAAAGACCCTGCCGAATTTGTCCAGCCGGATTTTGCGGTGCTTGAAGGCTTCTATGAAAAAGAAGACAACTGCGACGAACAGCTTAAAGCGATGTATGCAGAACTTCGCATTGCCAAGAAAGCGAATGACCGCGCTCGCGTCGAAACGCTGAAAGAGAATATCAAAGAAACTTCAGCCGTTCGCAAAGCGGCGCGCGCAGACAGCAAAGCCGAAATGGAAAAACACGCCTATTTCAGCCGCGCTGCAAAGCCTTATCTCGATGCGGAAAAGCTGATTAAACAGGAAGAAAATTATCAGCACTTAGACGAAATTACCGCCATGTATGACGACGCGAAAGCCCGCTATGAACAAGAGCTTGCCGAAGCCGAAGAACAAAGAAAACGTTTGGAAGCGGAAGAAAAGGCCTATGCCGAAAAGCTGAAAGCGGAAAAAGCGGCGAAGAAACAAAAGAAAAAATAAGCTGTAAAAAGAACGCGCGGGCGCTTTAATTAGCGCCCGCGTACTTTTATACCCTTTGAACCCTTGAAAAAATTACCATTTTGTGCTATAATCCAACTTCTAAGGGAGATTCGCATCAAATTTTGGCAGAAATGAGGGACAAACTTGGAAAATGCGTGTCAGATAAAACTGAATCCGGTCAAGTTTACCGATTTTCGGCTGTGCTATTGCGGCTATGAGGAGTGCGAACCCGGCCACAGCTTCGGGCCGGCGGTCAAAAGCCATTATGTGCTGCACTATGTGTTAAGCGGTAAAGGTGTTTTCCGGTTGAACAACCAGTTGTATACCGTTTCCAAAGGCGAAGCGTTTTTAATTCCGCCCGATGTGCGTGCCTTTTACGCCGCCGACAACGACGACCCGTGGGTTTACCTTTGGGTGGGGTTTGACGGCGACAGCGCCGAAGCGTATTTGAAAGAAATGAAGCTGCTCGGTGCGAAAAAGCCGGTTTTCACTTTGACCAAAGGGATTGAATTAAAGCAAATCGTCATGGAAATGCTCAAGCACAACACCGCGGGAATTGAAAACGAATTTGCCCTCCAGGGGCTTTTGTGCAAGTTCTTTTCGATTGTCTGTTCGGAAGTGACCCGCCGCGGCAGAAAGGCCGAGGACGACAGCAAGCAGAATTATTACATACGCAAGGCGATTGAGTATATCCGCGACAACTATTCCAACGGCGTCAACGTTTCCGATGTTTCGGAATATGTCGGCTTAAACCGCAGCTATCTGTTTACGCTGTTTCAAGATCATCTCGGGATTTCTCCGCAGAAATATTTGAGCAACTTCCGTCTCGAGCGCGCCTGTGAACTTTTGAAAGCGACAAACTACTCGATTGAAGATATTTCCTATTCCTGCGGCTACCGTGACCCCTTGGTGTTTTCCAAGGCGTTTAAAAAGCTGTACGGCGTTTCCCCGCTGAAATTTCGTAAAGAGTGCTAAACACATTATAGCAATAAAAAATCAGACCCCCGTTCCGAAAGAACGGGGGTCTTGTGTTTTTTCTTTATTTTAAAAGCGCCGCCATGTCCTTCGGCATCGGCGCGGTGATTTCCAAACCTTCGCCGGTTACGGGGTGGGTGAAACGGACTTTTTCGCAGTGGAGTGCCTGATGCGAAAGCCGCGTGTCCGTGCTGCCGTACATGGTGTCGCCGACTAAAGGCGCGCCGAGATAGGCGAAATGCACGCGGATTTGGTGTGTGCGTCCGGTTTCGGGACGAACGCGCAACAGCGTAACAACGCCGTCTGATTTCAGCGCTTCCCAGTTTGTCACAGCGCGCTCGCCGCCTTCTCCGACCGCGCGCAGCGTCTTTCCGGGGTCGGGGCGAATAATCGGCGCGTCGATAACGCCGCTGCCCGAAAACACACCGCCCGCAACCGCCAAATATTCTTTATGAATTTGCCCGGCAAGCCGCGCGGCGCAGTATTTGTTGCGCGCACAAATCACCACGCCCGAAGTGCCTTTGTCGAGCCGCCCGACCGCACGAAACACCGCGGGACAGCCTTTTTCGGTGAGATAATAGGCGAGCGCGTTCGAAAGCGCATCGCCTTGGTGGTTGTGCGTTTCGTGCATGGCAAGACCGGCAGGTTTGTTAATTAAAATCAAGTCGTCGTCTTCAAATAAAATATCCAGCGGCATTTTGACCGGCGCCGAAACCGAAATGCTGTCGTCGTCCGGAATGAGCAGCGCGAGCCGGTCGCCGGCGTGCAGGAAATCCACGGTGCGGATGTGCGCGTCGTTTACCGTGATGCCCGCCTTGTCGCGTTTTAAAACGCAAAGCATACGGTAAGAGACCTTCGCTTCGTTTTTCAAAAATTCCTTGACCTTTTTGCCTTCGTAACTTTCGGGAATTTGAAATTCCAGTCTGCGCGCCATCTCGTCACCTCGTTTCTTTTTGTAATCTCTTGCATTATAGCACGATTTTGTGTAAAATAATATCAGAAATTTAAAAGGGGGAAAGACGATGCAGCTTTTGCTTTTGATTATACATGACCCGAAACAAATGGAAACGATTTTGGTGCGTATGATGGAAGCGGGGATTCGCGGCGGTTCGCTTGTCGAGTGCGAAGGCGTTTTGCAGGCAATCGGCGCAAGCCGCGGGGAAAAGCCGCCGGTGTTCAGCTCTCTTCGTCAATATTTAAACCCCGACAGCGAGCGGAAAAATAAAATGCTGCTGTCCGCCATGTCCGCCGAAGAAATCGGGAAAGCCCACGAAATCGTCGAAGAGGTTACCGGCGGGCTCGACAAAGCCAATACCGGTATTTTCTTAAGTTTGCCGATTGGGTTTTCCGACGGCGTGCGGTAACCTGCAAATTTCATAAAAACCAATCGTTCAGAAACTCGTGTTTGTCAAAAACGCGGGTTTCTTTTTGTGAAGAAAAAGCGTATAATACCATCGGAAATGAAAAAGGGAAGATGAAACTATGGAAGCCTATACAATTTTTAAAAGTCTTTGTATCATTATCGTCGCGGCAAAGCTGTTCGGGATTGTCGCGCGAAAAATCAAAGTACCGCAGGTCGTCGGTGAAATCATTGCCGGTCTTGTAATCGGTCCGAGCGTTTTGGGGCTTGTGGACCAAAGCGATTTTTTATCGCAGGTCGCGGAAATCGGCGTCGTGCTTTTGATGTTTACCGCGGGTCTCGGCACAAACCTTCACGATTTGATGCGCACCGGCCTTAAGGCGTTCGCCATAGCCTGTGCCGGCGTTTTGGTCCCGCTTGTGGGCGGCACAATTTTGTATATGGCAATTTACGGCTTTTCGCCGTGGGGTTCGCCCGATTTTTACCGTGCGGCGTTTATCGGCGTGATTATGACCGCCACCTCCGTGAGCATCACCGTCCAGGCGCTGAAAGAACTCGGCAAGCTTTCCACCGAAGTGGGTACAACCATTTTGAGCGCCGCGATTATCGACGATGTGCTCGGCATTATTGTTTTGACCTTTGTCATCGGCATGGCGGGCGGCGAGGTGCAGCCGGTTTCCGTGCTTTTAAAAACCGTCCTCTTTTTCGTATTTGCCTTTGTGGTCGGCTTTATTATTTACAAGGTGTTCCGCTGGGGTGACAAGCGTTGGCCGCACACCCGCCGCATTCCGATTATGGGTCTTGCCCTGTGTCTTGGAATGGCATATGTCGCGGAACGCTATTTCGGAATTGCCGACATCACCGGCGCTTATGTCGCGGGCATCATTTTGTGCAGCATCCACGACTCCAATTACATCGCCGAAAAAATGGACATCGAATCCTATATGCTGTTCGGTCCGGTATTTTTCGCAAGCATCGGCTTAAAAACCACGCTCGATACGGTTTCCGGCGAATTGATTTTGTTCGCAGTCGGCTTTATTATAGTCGCGCTTGTTTGCAAGATAATCGGGTGTTCTTTCATGGCGAAACTTTGCCGCTTTAACTGGGGCGATTCACTTAAAATCGGTGTCGGCATGATGACACGCGGCGAAGTCGCGCTGATTGTCGCGCAAAAAGGGCTTTCCTGCGGGATTATATCTTCCGCTTATTTCACTCCGGTCATTTTGCTGATTCTGATTTCATCGATTGTAACCCCCATTTTCTTAAAACTACTGTTCACCCACGGGGAAAAGCAAGACACCCCGAAAACAGCCAAAGCGCAATAAAAAAATAAAAAGCAGCAGGGAAGTTTCCACGCTGCTTTTTATTTGTGTTTCCCGCGCCGCACGCGATTTTTGCTTGTCTAAATTGCCGTTTTTAAAGCCATAGCAGTCGAAAGGATTGCTATGGCTTACTTTTTTCGCCTTTTTGAACATTTTTATGGTCATATACAACAGTTGTCGTAAAAAGTCGGAAAGATTTTTGTGATTTTTCACAGAATTTTACACTTTTTTTTTCAATCCAAAGTCATTGAAAAACAGGTTTGAAAGTGCTATAAATATAGAATATATTTATAGGGAAAGGTGTGTTTTCTGGAATTTATGGCACTGGTCACAATGAAAGAACTGCTGGACCGGGCAGAGGAGCAGGGGGTTGCCGTCGGCGCGTTCTCCGTCGGCAATATGGAAATGGTTATGGGCGCGGTAAAAGCGGCCGAAGAACTGGAAACGCCGATTATTTTGCAAATTGCTGAGGTGCGCTTGCCGCATTCTCCGCTGGAACTGATGGGGCCGATGATGCTTGCCGCCGCCGAAAACGCAGCGGTAGACATCGCGGTGCATTTGGACCACGGGCTTCACCCCGAAACCGTTGCAAAGGCTTTAGACATCGGCTTTACGTCCGTTATGTTTGACGGCTCACAGCTGCCGCTTGAAAAAAATATAGAAATCGTCAAAAATATTGTCCATCTCGTAAGCGACTACGACGCCACAGTCGAAGCGGAGCTCGGCGTGGTCGGCGGTAACGAGGGCGAGGGGAAAGCGCACGAGGTTTTGTGCACGAACCCTGCCGACGCCGTCCGGTTCTGTGACGAAACCGGTATTGACGCGCTCGCCGTCGCCATCGGCAATGCCCACGGCAATTATCCGGTCTTGCCGTCACTTCGGTTTGACGTGCTCGAAGAAATCCACAAAGCGGTCCGCGTGCCGCTCGTGCTGCACGGGGGAACGGGCATCACCGCCGAAATGTTCAGGCGTTGCATTTCTTTGGGCGTTCGCAAAATCAACATCGCCACCGCCTCGTTTGACAGCCTCGCGCAATACGCAAAAGCGTATTGCGATAATAAACCGGAAAAGCCCAACTATTTTGAACTTTCCGCCTGTGAAGTCGAAGGCGTCTATCAAAACGTTAAAAAACACATTGAAATATTTAATATGAAGTGAGGGAGCGCCATATGCAGTACATACAATTTGACCAAAGCAAACCTTATGATTTAATTTTGCTCGGCCGCGTGGCGGTCGATTTTAACCCGGTCGATTATTATTGCCCGTTAAACGAAAGCACAACCTTTAAACGCTATCTCGGCGGTTCGCCCGCCAATATCGCGGTGGGTCTTGCAAGGCTCGGCAAGAAAATCGGCTTTTTTGCGCGTGTGTCTGACGACCAGCTCGGCACCTTTGTCACCGACTTTTTTGAGAATGAGGGGATCGACACTTCCCACATCAAGCGCTGCACAAACGGTGAAAAAATC
This sequence comes from Candidatus Fimenecus excrementavium, assembly GCA_018712805.1. Taxonomy (GTDB): domain Bacteria; phylum Bacillota; class Clostridia; order Oscillospirales; family Acutalibacteraceae; genus Fimenecus; species Fimenecus excrementavium. Next base: position 80,198 of record DVGI01000038.1, read on the forward strand.
GGTCTGACCTTTACCGAAATCAAATCCGAAACCGAAAGCTCTATTTTAATGTACCGCAACGAAGCGGCCGATTTGAAACTCGACGTCGCCGACATTGACGAAGACTATTTGAAACAGGCGAAAGCACTTTTGATTTCCGGCACGGCGCTTGCCGAAAGCCCGTCGCGCGAAGCGGCGCTTAAAGCGGTGGCGCTTGCCAAACGCAATAACGTGCCGATTATTTTCGACATTGACTACCGCGCCTACAACTGGAAAAACAAAGACGAAATCGCGATTTATTATTCCGCGGTCGCAAAAGAAGCGGATGTCATTTTAGGCTCGCGCGAGGAATATGACCTTACGCAAAGCTTAATAAAACCCGGTATGACCGACGCCGAAACCGCCGCACTGTGGCACGGTTACAACGCGAAAATCGTCATCATCAAACACGGCAAGGACGGCTCCACCGCCTACACCAACGACGGCGAAAGCTATTCGATTAAGCCGTTCCCGGTGAAGCTCTTGAAATCTTTCGGCGGCGGCGACGGTTACGCTTCCGCGTTCCTCTATGGCCTGTTTGAGGGTTTCGATATGATGGACGCGCTCGAATTCGGTTCGGCTTCCGCGGCGATGCTGGTTGCGTCCCACGCCTGCTCGCAGGATATGCCCACCGTGGATGCGGTCAAGGAATTCATCCGAAAAGAAAAGGAAGAATACGGCGAAATGGTCGCGCGCGGCTGATTTTGTCTTTTTGCAACAGTATGTTTTTGGAGATGAAGCTTTATGTATGATAACCCGGCCTTTAATGCAAAGAACGAAAAAATCCTTTGTGAAATGGGCGGCAAAAACGCAGAAATGCTGATGGACATTCGCGTCAAGCTTTTGTCCGCCGGCGAAAGCGTTACGATTTGCGACGCGGCGAACGAAACCGCCGTGATGCTCCTTGCGGGCGAAGTGAAATTCGCGTTCGACGGCAAAGAAGAAACCGCAAAACGGCAAAGCCCGTTTGCCGAAAAGCCCTATTGCCTGCATTTTTCCAAAGGGTTGCAGGTGAAAGTGACTGCGCTCGAAGACAGCCGCATTTTAATTCAGCAAACCGATAATGATAACGACTTCGGCTTTGTTTGGTATACGCCTGCGGACTGTATGCTCCAGGAATTCGGCAAAGCGCAGTGGAACGGCACCGCCCACCGCCAGGTGCTCACGGTGTTTGACTATGAGTCCGCGCCCTATTCCAATATGGTGCTCGGCGAAGTGTTCCACAAGCCCGGCTGTTGGTCGAGCTACCCGCCGCATTATCACCCCCAGCCGGAACTCTACTATTATGAGTTCGACAAGCCCCAGGGCTTCGGCGTCGGTTTTAACGGCGACGAGTGCTATAAGGTCGAAAACGGCGGCTGCCTTTCAATTACCCCGATGAAAACCCACCAACAGGTCGCGGCGCCCGGCTATTCCATGTATTACGTCTGGATGATTCGCCATTTGGACGGCGACCCGTGGCGCAAGACCCGGATTGACGCGCCGGAACACAAGTGGCTTTTAGACGCCGAATAAGGAGGAAACCAAATGCCATATATGACCACCGCACAAGCTCTTGTGCGCTTTTTAGATAACCAGTATGTCTCTTTCGACGGCAAAGAAACCAAATTCGTGGAGGGCATCTTCACCATTTTCGGCCACGGTATCGTCTGCGGCCTCGGCGAAGCGCTCGACTCGAACCGCGGGGGACTGACGGTTTTCCAGGGCAAAAATGAACAGGGCATGGCGCACGCCGCTACCGCCTTTGCAAAGCAGAATAACCGCCGCAAAATCATTGCCTGTTCCTCTTCTATCGGTCCGGGCGCCGCCAATATGATTACCGCGGCGGCAACCGCAACGGTCAACCAAATTCCGTTGCTTTTGTTCCCGGCGGATGCGTTTTCCACCCGCCAGCCCGACCCCGTGCTTCAGCAGTTTGAACAGGTGAACTCCCTTGCGACAACCACCAACGACGCTTACAAAGCCGTTTGCCGCTATTGGGACAGAATCGCCCGTCCCGAACAGTTGATGAGCGCCATGCTCAACGCGATGCGCGTGCTGACCGATACGTCGAGTACCGGCGCGGTCTGCATTTCCCTGCCGCAGGACGTTGAGGGCGAAAGCTATGACTTCCCCGAAGAATTTTTGAAAAAACGTGTCCATAAAATCACCCGTATCGCCCCGAGCGCAGAAGAGGTCTCGGACCTTGCCGAAATTTTAGCGGGCGCGAAAAAGCCGCTTGTCATCTGCGGCGGCGGCGTGCGGTATTCGGAAGCGGGCGAAGTGCTCGAAAACTTCTGCCACACATTTAACATTCCGTTTGCCGAAACCCAAAGCGGCAAAACCGCCTGCCTTTCCTCTGACGAATACAACCTCGGCGGGCTTGGTGTCACCGGCAACTCCGCGGGCAACGACATCGCGAAAGAAGCCGACGTTATTTTGGGTGTCGGCACACGCTTTTCCGATTTCACAACCGGCTCAAAATCCCTGTTCCGCGCAGACGCCAAGGTGCTGACGATTAACACCTCCCGCTTTGACGCTTATAAGCTCGGCGCGGTAAAACTGGTCTGTGACGCGAAGCTCGGGATTCTTGCTTTACATAATGCGCTTGAAGCGCGCGATTATCGTTCCGGCTACACCACCGAAATCAAAGCCGCCAAAGACGGCTGGGAAAAGGAAATGCAGTTCTTAGCGGACTATGCTTACAATAAAGATTTCAAGCCGCTCATTGCCGCGGGCGACCCGCGCACCATTCCCGAATTTGCAGAGCGCTTCGGCACGATTACCCAAACGGCGGCGGTCGCAAAAGTGCGTGAGCTGATTCCGGCTGACGCAATTTGTGTGGGCGCGGCAGGCTCACTTCCGGGCGACCTTCAAAGAATGTGGACCTCTGACAGCCGCTATTCTTACAATATGGAATACGGCTATTCCTGCATGGGTTATGAAATCGCCGGCGCGTTCGGCTCGAAGCTCGCTTCTCCCGAAAAAGAAGTATACGCGATGTGCGGCGACGGCAGCTATCTGATGCTCCATTCCGAGCTTGTGACCTCGATTCAAGAGCACAAAAAAATCAATGTTCTCTTGTTTGACAACAGCGGTTTCGGCTGTATCAATAATCTGGAAATGTCCAACGGCATCGGCAACCTTGCCACGGAGTTCCGTTTCCGCGACGAAAACGGCAGTTTGCTCGGCGACCTTGTCCCGATTGATTTTGCCAAGGCGGCGAGCGGCTACGGGGTAAAGACCTATACGGCGCGGACCATGGAAGAGCTCGAAGCGGCGCTTTTAGACAGCCAAAAGCAAACGGTGTCTACGCTTATCGACATCAAGGTTTTGCCGAAATCCATGACCGACGGTTACGGTGCGTGGTGGAACGTCGGCGTGGCGAGCACCTCCCAAAACGAAGCGGTGCGCGCGGCGTATTCCCAGAAACAAGAAAACTTAGAGAAAGCGAGAAAATACTGATGTTAGACAGAAACAAAGTCAAACTCGGCATTGCGCCGATTGCGTGGACCAACGACGATATGCCGGACCTCGGCGCGGAAAATACCTTTGAACAGTGCATTTCCGAAATGGCGCTGGCGGGATTTACCGGCTGTGAGGTGGGCAACAAATACCCGAAAGATGTCGTCGTTTTGAAAAAAGCGCTCGATTTGCGCGGCATGCAAATCTGCAACGCGTGGTTTTCCACGTTCTTAACGACAAAGCTCTATGAAGAGACCGAACGCGATTTTATCCGCCATATCACATTCTTAAAGGAAATGGGCGCGAAGGTCGTCGGTGTTTCCGAGCAGGGCCATTCCATTCAGGGCACGGACAAATCCATTTTCCGCGATAAATACGTGATGAACGACGAAGAGTGGGATTTGCTTTGCACCGGGCTTAATAAACTCGGCAAAGTGGCAAAGGATATGGGCATTTCGCTTTGCTTCCACCACCATATGGGCACCGTCGTCCAGACTGCGGCGGAAATCGACCGCATGATGGAAAACACCGACCCGGAGTTTTTCGGGCTTCTGTTTGACTCGGGACATCTCGCTTACTGCGGCGAAGATTATATGGCGGTTCTCAAAAAATACGCCGACCGGATAAAGCACGTCCACTTGAAAGACATTCGCCCCGAAGTGATTGAAAAGGTCAAGGCGGAAAATCTGAGTTTCTTAGACGGCGTGCGCCTCGGCACATTCACCGTGCCCGGCGACGGCGCAATCGACTTTAAGCCGATTTTTGACGTGCTCGAAGAAACCGGCTATGAGGGCTATGTGCTTGTTGAAGCCGAACAGGACCCCGCCAAAGCGAACCCGTTTGAATATGCGCTCAAAGCCCGGCAGTATATCGCCGAGGTTTCGGGGCTTTAATACAGGGAAAAATATTGAAGGAGTAAATCTATGGCAGTCGAAAAATTACAGTATTTTGTAAACGGTCAGTTCAAGGATTCCAAAACGGATACCTGGTATGACCTGCACAATCCGAGCACCGGCGAAGTCACCGGACAGGCGCCTTGCTGCACCAACGATGAGGTGTTGGAGGCTATCGCGGCGGCAAAAGCGGCTTACCCGGGCTGGCGCGCGGTTCCGGCAATCAAGCGCGCACAGATTCTCTACAAAATCCGCGATTTGATTATGGAAAACATGGAAGAACTCACCATGAGCGTCGCGAAAGAAAACGGTAAGGTTTGGAGCGAAGCGGAAGGCGATGTCTTGAAAGCCAAAGAGGGGACAGAGCTCGCCACGCAAGTGCCGTCTTTGATGATGGGCGAAAGCATGATGGACGCGTCCACCGGCTATGATACCGTCAAATATCGTGAACCCATCGGCGTTTTCGCGGGCATCGTGCCGGTCAACTTCCCGGCGATGATTCCGTTCGGCTGGATGGCGCCCACCTGCATTGCCTGCGGCAATACGATGGTGCTCAAAGCCGCGTCGCTGACGCCGAAAACCGCTATGCTGTTCGCGAAAATTTATAAAGAAGCGGGCGTGCCTGACGGCGTTATCAACGTCGTGACCTGCTCGCGCAACGAAATCAATACCATTTTGGACCACCCCGACGTCAAAGGCATTACCTTCGTCGGCTCGACGCCGGTCGGCTTAAAAATTTATCAGCGTGCCGCTGCGGCGGGCAAACGCTGCCAGGCGCTTTGCCAGGCGAAAAACCACGCGCTGGTTATGGCGGACGCCGCGCTCGAAAGAACCGTTGCCGGCGTCATTAACTCCGCTTACGGCTGCGCCGGTCAGCGCTGCATGGCGCTTTCCTGCTGTGTGGTTGAAGAAGCGATTGCCGACAAATTCGTTGCGGAGCTGAAAAAGCAGGCTTCTAAAATTAAAGTCGGCCCGTCGTGGGATAAAACCTCGAAACTCGGCCCGATTACCTATGAAAAGCACTACAAAGAAGTCCTTGCTGACATTGACAAAGGCGTCGCCGAGGGCGCAGAATTGGTGCTCGACGGCAGAAATTATAAGGTCAAAGGCTATGAAAACGGCTATTTCGTCGGCCCCACGATTTTCGACCATGTCACCGAAGATATGACCATCGGCCGCGACGAAGTGTTCGGTCCGGTGCTTTGCATCAAGCGCTGCAAGGATTTCAAAGAAGGCCTTGCGATTATGAACGCGAACCCCTATGCCAACGGCTCGGTGATTTATACCCAAAGCGGCTATTTTGCGCGTGAATTTGCACGCCACACCGACGGCGGTCAGGTCGGCATCAACGTCGGCATTCCCGTGCCGGTCGGCTTCTTCCCGTTCTCGGGCCACAAACAGTCGTTCTTCGGCGATTTGCATTGCCTCGGCAAAGACGCTTACCGCTTCTTCACCGAAAGCAAGGCCGTCACAACCCACTGGTTTGACGAAGAAGAAAAAACCACGACCGAAGTTTCCACTTGGGACGGCACCATTTAAAACATGGAAAACGACTTTCCGAAACGAAAGCACCCAAGGCTCAAAAACTATGATTACAGCCAAAACGGATATTATTTTGTGACCATCTGCGCTTCAAACAGACGCTGCGTGTTCGGTACGCACCAAAATGTAGGGCGGGGGCTTGCTCCCACCGAGAATGCGCACCAACCGGTAGGGCGGGGGCTTGCTCCCGCCGAGAACACACACCACCCGGTAGGGCGGGAACCTGCTCCCGCCGCGCAGAACAGCCGAATTGTTTTAACTCCCCGTGGTGAAATCGCAAAACAGCAGCTTGCCGCGTTAGAAAAACGATATGATTTTGTCCGTGTGGATCAATATGTAATCATGCCGAATCATATCCATATGATTCTCGTTTTGGAAGGGAAGGCGGGAGCAAGCCCCCGCCCTACGCTGTCGGACATTCTTTGCGCATATAAATCTCTGACAACGCGAACCTGTAACGTAGCTTTCAATACCCCAGGAGAAAAATTGTTCCAAACGTCGTTTTATGAAAAAGTCATCCGAAGCGACGAGGGGTATTTTGCGGCGTGTCAATACATTTCGGAAAATCCGCTTAAATGGAAAAACGACGAATATTATAAGTGATTTTGGAGGAAATCTATGTTAAATATCGGCATCATCGGCGCCGGCCGAATCGGCAAGGTGCATTTGGAATCCATTTCCTATCATGTCAAAAACGCGACGGTCAAAGCTGTGGCGGACCCCTTTATGAACGACGAGACCAAGGCGTTTATCGAAAGCTTCGGGGTGGATAAAATCTATACCGACCATCAGAAGATTTTAGACGACCCTGAAATCGACGCGGTGCTCGTCTGCTCTTCGACCGATACCCACGCCGACATTTCCATTGCCGCCATCAATGCGGGCAAACACGTGTTCTGCGAAAAGCCGGTCGACCATTCCGTCGCCAAAATTCAGGCGGTCGCCGACGCGCTCGCAAAACACCCCGAAATCAAATTCCAGGTCGGTTTCAACCGCCGATTTGACCACAACTTTGCCGCGATTCGCAAAGCCTACGACGCGGGCAAAATCGGCGAAGCCCATATTCTGAAAATCACTTCGCGCGACCCTGAACCGCCGAACCCGGCTTATATCAAAGTTTCCGGCGGCATCTTCCTCGATATGACCATTCACGATTTTGATATGGCGTGCTTCTTAACCAACAGCGATGTCGAGGAACTCTATGTCAACTCCGCGGTGCTCGTCGACCCCGCAATCGGCGAACAGGGCGACGTCGATACCGCCATTATTACGATGAAAATGGCAAACGGCGCTTTGGCGGTGATTGACAATTCCCGCCGCGCGGCTTACGGTTATGACCAGCGCGCCGAGCTGTTCGGCTCGAAAGGTATGGTCGCCACCTCCAACGATACGCTGTCCTCCGCCGTCATTTCCGACGAAAACGGCGTGACCGGCGAAAAACCGCTGTTCTTCTTTTTGGAGCGCTATATGGCGTCGTTCTCCGAAGAAATGCGGCAATTTGTCGACGCGTGCGAAAACAATACCGAAGTGCCGGTCGGCATTCACGCCGGTATGCAGTCCGTGAAAATCGGCCTTGCCGCCAAAAAGAGCGTCGCCGAACACAGACCGGTCAAGCTTTCTGAAATTCAGTAATATTGATTTTAAAAACTCCGCGAATTGTTTTCGCGGAGTTTTGCTTTTTTCAAAAATACATACAAGTTTTCCAATTTGTGTAAAAAAAGACGGTAAACACTTGATTTTACAGGAAAAATACACTATTATTATTAAGTATTTGCCAATAGGCGACAAGGAGGAGAAGACATGAAAGAAGAAAACAGAAAATACGCCGAAGAAGCCTATTCCATCGTCCGTCATGCGGCGGAAAAAATCGGCTCTCGTCTGCCGGGCTCCGACGGTGAAAGAAAATTTGCAGACTACATGGGCGACAAGCTCAAAGAAATCGGCATCACCCCGACAAGAGAAGAATTTGCGGTTTCGCCGCGCGCGTCCATCGGCGGCATTCCTTATGCCGGTTGGTTCGGCGTTGCGATGAGCGCGCTCGTCTACTTCGCACTCGGCATCAGCTCGATTTGGTTCGGCATGGCGCTCGCCGGCATTTGCTGTCTTTTGTGGCTTGTTTTGAGCGTATTTTTATATAAACCCTGGTTCGATATGTTCTTTAAACAGGAGATTTCCCAAAATACATACGGCGAACTTGTGCCGGAAGACGGCAAATATGATTACACAATCATTTTGTCCGGCCACACCGATACAAGTTGGAACTGGCGTCACTCCGAACATGCGTATAAATATCGCGACAAGCCGATTCTCGGTATTCTTGCAACCTACGGCAAGGTCGGCTTCGGCGCAATTTGCGTGTTATTCTTAATCGGCGCTTCCATAGCGATTGCAACCGTCATCGGCGGCTGCTACATGAACGCCAACTGGGCGCTTGAGACTTACTATTCCGCCTCTTTCCAAAACTTCCTTTTTGCAATGCACTTTTTACCGATTGTGACCGCAATCGGCAGCGCGTTTGTCGTCATGTGGGGCGACCCGAACGACCGCAACGCTTCCCGCGGTGCAATGGATAACGCGACCGGCTGCGCTTTGAGCTATGCCGTGATTAAATATTTCAAGGAAAATCCCGACAAAATGCCGAAAAACTGCCGCATTATTGATTTCAACTGCGGTTCCGAAGAAGCGGGCCTTCGCGGCTCCATGGCGTTTGCCGAAGAGCACAAAAACGACGAAATGCTCAAAAACGCATGGAATATCAACATCGACTCCGTTGCTGACGAAGAGTATTTTGAAGTTGTTATCAAAGACGACTGGCAGTTTACCCGTTTCGACAAAGATATGGAGCAGATGTTCAAAGATACGTTTAATGAACTCGGCATTGTCAGCAAAACAAACGGCTGCATTCACAACCCCGTCGGCGGCTGCGACAGCACCCCGATGACCAAAGCGGGCGTGAAATCCGTCACCTTCGCGGCACAGAACCCGGTGCTTACGCACTATTATCACACCTGGCGCGATACGCATGAGCGTTTCTCGATGGAAACCGTCGGCGACGGCTTCGACGTGGTGCTCGGCGTGATTGAAAAAATCGCGGCGTTCCAAGAAAAGAACGGCTACAACGGCCCGCAGAAATAAGAAACCTACACAATCAAAAAGACCCGGCTGCTTTAGCAGTCGGGTTTCTTTTTTGCCTCTATTTTATTCTTCCGAAAAATCGGCAGACCAGCAAAACGAAAAACTTTTCCCTGCGGGGAGCGTTTCAATCCCGCGCTTTTTCGAAAAATCTTCGACTTTTTCATAGCTGTCGTTGATGCCGTGCCACGGCTCAATGCAGACAAACGGCGCGTTCGGCTTTGCCCAAATCGCAAGAAACGGAACGTCGCCGAATGTGAAATGCACTTTGGTGCGGCTTTCTTCACAGTTCAGCGTAACCGACTTTGACTGCACGCCCTCAAAAATCAGCGCGTCTTTGTCAAACAGGTGTTCGGTAATTGTCAGCGTGTCGCTGTTTTCCAAAATCAAATCCTTTTCGCCGGTGATGACCGAATCGTGGTCGATGCGCTCGCTTATAAGCGTTTCCGGCTTTTCAAACACCAGCTTGTCGCCGACGGCGCAGTTAAAAGCCGGGTGCGCACCCAGCGAAAAATACATTGTGCAGTCGTTGGTGTTTTTCACCGTGTGCGTCACGGTCAGGCGGTTGCCGTCAAGTGAAAAGGTGATATACAGTTCATAGCGATAAGGGTAGTGGAGAAGCGTGTCCTCATTTTCTTTCTGCAAAAAGACCAGTTTGTCGTCCGTTTGCTCGACACACTGAAACGCCCGGTGCCGCGCAAGCCCGTGGCGGATAATTTCATAGGTTTTTCCGCCTATTACACATCGGTCGTTTAAAAGCTTTCCGATAATTGGGAACAAAATCGGCGATTGCCCGTTCCAAATTGCGGGGTTTCCCTGCCAAAGGAACTCGTGCCCGGTCTTTTGTGACTTTATGCTCGAAAGCACCGCGCCGAAATCTTCCACCTCAATTTTTAAAAATGCATTTTGAATTGAAGCGCGCATACGCATCCTCCTTTACGTTTCCACTAAATCATAGCACCAAATGTGGCGTGCGTCTATCTTTTTTTACGAAAAAAAACAAGATATTGTGGTTTCTTATTGACAGGAGCCCGTGAAGGGTGTAAATTTATATAAAATAGAAAAACGGGGGAGATATTATGTCGAAAAAACAAAAAGTAGCTGTCGGCGACGCCGGCATCTACGACGCCAGAACCTTAGGCGTTCCGAAAATGCTGGTCCTCGGGTTCCAGCACATGTTCGCTATGTTCGGCGCAACCGTGCTCGTTCCGCTGCTTACCGGCCTCGACGTTGCCACAACACTTTTGATGGCGGGCCTCGGAACGTTGCTGTTCCACGTGATTACCGGTATGAAGGTGCCTGCCTTCCTCGGCTCGTCCTTCGCGTTCCTCGGCGGTTATGCCGCTGTGGCGCCTATGCTTGAAGACGGAAGCGCAAACAAAGAAATGCTTCCTTATGCGTGCTTGGGCGTTGCGGTTGCCGGCCTTGTTTACCTTGTGCTTGCGGTGTTAATCAAAATTGTGGGCGTTCACAAGGTTATGCGCTTTTTCCCGCCCGTTGTTACCGGGCCTATCATCATCGCCATCGGTTTGGGCCTTTCGGGTTCGGCCGTTGACAACTGCTCGGCGAACTGGCCGCTTGCCATTATCGCTTTGGCGATTGTAATTGTCTTTAACATCTGGGGCAAAGGCATGTTGAAAATCATTCCCATTTTGCTCGGCGTTCTCGGCTCTTATGCCGTCGCGCTCATCGTCGGCAACGGCTTCGGCGTTGAGGGTTGGGCAATCGACTTTTCGGCCGTGGCAGACGCCGCTTGGATCGGTCTTCCCGTGCACAAAAGCAACACGATTTTTGCGATTGACTGGACCCGGCACAGTCTGATCATCAGCTCGATTATCGCCATTGTACCCATTTCGCTTGCGACTATGATGGAGCACATCGGCGATATTTCCGCCATCAGCGCGACAACCGAAAGAAACTTCATTAAAGACCCCGGCCTGCACAGAACGCTTACCGGCGACGGTCTTGCAACCACTTTCTCCGCGATTTTCGGCGGCCCCGCAAACACCACTTATGGTGAAAACACCGGCGTTCTTGCGCTTTCCAAAGTGTATGACCCCAGAGTGATCCGACTTGCGGCGCTTTTTGCAATCATCCTTTCCTTCTCGCCCAAATTCGCGGCTATTGTCAGCTCCATTCCCACGGCGATTATCGGCGGTATCTCCTTCGTGCTTTACGGTATGATTTCCGCAATCGGTGTCCGCAACGTGGTTGAATCCAAAGTGGACTTCACAAAGAGCCGCAACCTGATTATTGCTGCCGTGATTTTGGTTTCCGCACTGGGTCTCGGTACTGCGGCGACGTTCTCAATCGGTTCGGTTACCATTTCTCTCTCCGCGCTTGCGGTTGCCTCCATTGCAGGCATTGTTCTCAACGCCATTCTTCCCGGCAAGGATTATGACTTTTCCGCGGACGAGCCCAAAGACACCGGCGTTAACTTCTCCGTCGGCGCGAACTCCAAACGCCAGGAGAGAGAACCGAAAGAGGGGCAGGAAGTAAAAGCGAAAGAAGCAAAAGAGAAAACGGCAGAAGAAAAAGCCGCAGAATAATTTCAGCGTTCAAGAAAAACAAAGCGGGTGTCCAGACGGGCACTCGCTTTTTTCATCACTTTTTAATAAAATGTCAATTTCGGTCGTTAGAAAGGCATTGACAAACGGGCGACGCCCATTTTATAATACTTCCGAAAATCGTAAAGAATTTTAAACACAGAGGTGCTTTTTTCTTGCTCGGCTATATCGTTTCCGCCGTTGCGGCTTATCTTTTGGGCTCGTTGAGCTTCGGCATTATTTTTTCAAAGCTCAAATATAAAAAAGACATTCGTGATTACGGCTCGAACAACGCCGGCATGACCAATATGCTGCGCACCTTCGGCAAAGGCGCGGCGGCGCTCGTGTTTTTGTTTGATACGCTCAAAGGCGCGGCCGCGGTTTTAATTGCAAAATACCTGCTCCATTTTGACGGCGACCCCACCGTTTGCGCTTATACCGCAATGGTGTTCGTCGTGCTCGGGCATCTGTTCCCGCTGTATTTCGGCTTCCGCGGCGGCAAGGGCGTTGCGACCTCACTCGGTGCGGCGACTGCACTCGCGCCGATAACCTTTCCGCTTGTGATGATTCCGTTTTTGCTGATTTTGCTGATCGGTCGAATGGTCTCGCTCGCGTCCGTGATTTGCGGTTTTCTCTTGCCGGTTGTGACGTTTTGCATTTATTATTTCAAAGGCGAACCGACGCTTGTGCCGACGGTCGCCACCGCGATTTTAACCCTTTTGGTGCTGTTTATGCACCGCACAAACCTTGTGCGCATCGCTCACGGGGAGGAAAGAAAAATCGGCGCCGACAAAGTAAATGTCGAAGCCGAAAGTCAAGAAAATCAAGACAATCAAGCAAAAAAATAAAAACAAAAAACAATCAAAACGTGCAAAAGTATTTCGAGCGGCAACCCGACCATGAATTTCTTCTTTTTTGTTTTGTGACGAATCATTTTCATCGTCAAATACATGGCCGCCGCGCCGCCGACAATACCGAGACTTAAAAGAGTCCTTTCCGGGACTCTTCTTTTTTTGCGCTTTGCCGCCCATTTGTCATAAACAGTCATAATTATACTGACCGCTGAAATAAGTATAAACCAGATAAAAAAGACAAGACCTTCCATGGAATCACCGTTTGTATTGTAGGGGATTTCTTACGGAATGTCAAACGCAAAGGAGAACACAATGAAACGGATTCTTTTGTGCGCGCTGGTTTTGCTTGTGGCGGCGGGCGTGCTGGTTGTAAAACTGCAAAACAGGGGAGATAGAGAAGCGGAAACGAACCCGCCGCAAACCGAAACGGGGCAGTCTGTCGTGTCGCCTGAAAACGAAATCCGCGCGGTTTGGGTCAATTACAACGAGCTTTCAATGAAAGCACAAAACGGCGGCACGAAAGCGCAGTTTACCGAAAAAGCGAAAAAAATCATAACCGATATTGCTTCCGCGGGGCTTAACACCGTGATTGTGCACGTCCGCCCGTTCTGTGATGCGTTTTACCCGTCCGAGCTGTTTCCGTGGACGTCCTATTTGACCGGCACGCAAGGAAAGGCAGTCGATTACGACCCCTTGCAAATTTTTATCGACTGCGCCAAAGCCTGCAACCTTTCCGTGCAGACGTGGATTAACCCTTACCGCGTGCTGCTTTCGCGTGATGAAAGTAAGTTAGCCGAAAATAATCCCGCGCGCAAATTTTTAGACGCGGGAAAGTCCGAAAATCTGCTCCTTACCGACACCGGCATCTATTTAAACCCCGCGAGCAGCGAAGCGCAGGCGCTGATTATTGACGGTGTGCGTGAAATCGTAAAGAATTACGACATAGACGCCATTCATATGGACGACTATTTTTATCCGACCACCGACCCGGCGGTCGACAGCGCCTCTTACGCCGCCTATCAAAAGGCAGGCGGTAAGCTGTCGCTTTCAGACTGGCGGCGGGAAAACGTCAGCGTGTTTGTAAGCGGGCTTTACGCCGCAATTAAAGCGATAAAACCCGAAGTCCAATTGGTGATAAGCCCCGGCGGCAATATCGACCACAATTACAACAACCTCTATGCCGACGTGGCGCGCTGGGCGCGGGAGCCCGGCTTCTGCGACGTGCTGATGCCGCAGCTGTATTACGGCTTTTTAAATGAGAAACTGCCGTTTGAAGATACCGCACGCGAATGGGCCTCACTTGTTACCACACAGAACGTGGAACTTTGCTTCGGGTTGGCGTTTTACAAAAGCGGCAAAGCGGACCAATACGCCGGAAGCGGCAAACAAGAGTGGGTGGAGCATTCCGACATTATCGCCCGCCAAGTTGCCTTTTGCCGCACCTTGTCACCTTATAACGGCTTTGCGCTTTACACCTATTCGAGCATCTTTTCCGGCAATCTCGCGTCGCAGCCTCAAAAAGAATGGGAAAATCTAAAACCGTTGCTTACAAAATGACCGCCGCACGTTTTTTATAGAAAATTTTTTGCACCGGCATTTTTGCCGGTGCTTTTTTGTGCAGAAAGGGGGAGGGGGCAACCAAAAGCATTACCCAAAACTTGCCTTTTTGACACCGCTTGACAAGAAAGCCACGAATATGCTATATTTAGCACAGCTATTTAGTTTTTCTGTTTAGTTTTAATATTTAGTGATACAAAGTATAAAAGCAAAGGGGGTTACAGAGCTTTGGAAAGCAATTATGTGCAGCAATTTAAAAAAGGCACGCTGGAAATGCTCCTTTTGTGCCTGATTGCCCGCAAAGAGACCTATGGCTATGAAATTATCAACGCGCTAAACGACAACAGCGCGGCAGTGTTCGGCTACGCGTGGGAGGGCACGGTTTACCCGATTTTGTATCGTTTGGAAGCATCCGGGCTTATTCGCTGCCGGTCCGTTCCGGCAAAAACCAACGGCGGCAGCAAAAAATACTATTCCTTAACCGAAAAGGGGAAAGAACTCCTGCCGGAGCTTCTCTCGTTTTGGAACCGCTATACCCTTTGTGTGGACGGCTTTATTGCAAGCTGCGCCCCGCCGGCTGAAAAACAAGGAGAGACAAACCATGTTACATAACACAAAACGAATTTTTACAGTTGCTATTCTGACGATTTGCCTTTCGCTCGTATTTTTCGGGTGCGCCCAAACGACCACGGACACAAACCCTACGATTGACGTGACCACACCCTATACCTACACTTCCGTGTGGCCCGACAACGAATATACCGAAACGATTTTTCCGCCCGAAGGCGCAACAGTGGTTTCCGTGCGCGACTTTTCTTCGTCTGGCCGCTATGAAATCCATTTGACCGATATTGCAAGGGACGCGGCAGACGCTTATGTGCAACAACTGATTGACAGCGGCTTTGCTTCCGTTGCCGACAGTAAGAATGATGTCTCGGCGGGCGTGCTTTTACAAAAAGGCAACACAACTTTGAGCATCGCCTATTCCGGCGAAAACCTCACTTTGCTGATTACGCTCGCCGGGGAAACGGGAACAGAACAATAAGCCAGCTTGGTTGCTTTGGAAAATTGTAGCTTCCTGTGAAATATGGTAGAAATATCGAGAATTATTATGTTACAATGTAAACAGCGGTGTTCTGTTTCATATGAACGCCGCAGAAAGGAAAACAGGTGAAGTATTTGAAACTCAAAAAGATATTCGGCGTTTTTCTCACATGTACGCTGCTGTTTGTCGTCTGTATGCTGCCCGCGGCGGCGGGCAATATGATCGGGCGGGTGGATACAGCGACAAGCCCCCTGCGGGTGCGCATGGGACCGGGCACTACCCACGACCTTGTTTATTCCAACAAAGTGCTGGTGCAAATTCCGAAAGGCGATTACATAACGATTTTGGATACGGTTCCCTGTGACGACAGCTCCGCCTCCTCCAACCCGATTTGGTATTATATGACCGCTAAGTTTAACGGCGCGACCGTGAAAGGCTATGTCTCCGCAACTTACGTCACGATTATTGATGACGGCAGCGAAGAGGGCGGCGGGCAAGAGCCCGGCGTTGACGAAGGGCAGGTTTCCGGCGGCACAGCGGACCTTTCTGAAGTGCCCGATATTTATAAACCGTATCTTGCCGGCATCATGGTGCGTCACCCGAACTGGAAGTTTGAATTTTTCTATACGGGGCTCGATTGGAACACCGTAATCAAAAATGAAACCACCCTCGGCAGAAGTCTGACTTCCCGCACGCGCGACGGCTACCGCTCCAAAATGCTCGGCGCTTACAATCCGGCAACCGGTGAGTATATCGCGCAGGACGGTTCTTCTTGGTTCCAGGCGGCTAATGCGGTCGTGGAATATTACATGGACCCGAGAAATTCCATGACAGACGCGCGTATTTTCCAGTTTGAACGGCTTTCCTATGAAGCGGGCGTGCAAACCCTTTCGGGCATTCAAAACATTTTAAAAGGCTCGTTTATGGAAAACGCCACGATTTTAACCGATGACGGCCGGCGCGTTACTTACGCCCAGGCGATTATGGAAGCCGCGCAGACGAGTGGCGCGAGCCCTTACCATTTGGCGGCACGTATCATTCAGGAAGTCGGCCGAAACGGCAGCGGCTCCACAAGCGGCACTTATGTCGGCAAAGACGGTACGTCATATGCAGGCTATTATAACTTTTACAACATCGGCGCTTCTTCAAGCGCGGACCCGATTGCAACCGGCCTTAGCTGGGCAAAAGGTGGCACAACCTACAACCGCCCGTGGACAAGCCCCTATAAATCGATTGTCGGCGGCGCGCAGTATATCGCCCGCAATTACATCAACGAGGGGCAAGACACCCAGTACCTGCAAAAGTTCGACGTTGAAAGCGAATACAACGGGCTTTACTGGCACCAGTATATGACCAATATCGAAGCGGCTTACAGCGAGTCGAACACCATGTATAAAAACTATGTGCAAAGCGGGCTTTTGGAGTCGGAAATCATCTTTAAAATTCCGGTTTACAACAATATGCCTGTTGTTTGCCATCTGCCCGATTTTGCAACCGGCGACGTGCGGGGCAACCGGCGCGGCGACGCGAACGATGACGGCAGCGTCTCGGCGGCGGATTACGCCATAGTAAAAGATGCGGCAGTCGAGTTTGATTACATCGCGACCGACGGCAATACCTTTATTGCCCGCGATGTCAACGACGACGGTGCGATTGATGCGTTCGACGCGGCGGAACTGGATTTGATCATTCACGGTCTTAAATAAGCAAAACAGAAAGCAGGGGACAGGTAAATGTTCCCTGCTTTTTTCTTTCTCCGAAAATGCGTTGCATTCTTAAAGGGAAAGGGGTAAAATAAAGAAGAACTTGTTTGTAAAGGAGAGGACAGCCGTGTCCAAAATTTATAAAAGCTTAACCGAGCTTATCGGCGGCACGCCGCTTTTGGAGCTTACGCAGTTTGAAAAAGATTATCAGCTCGAAGCGACAATGCTTGCCAAGCTCGAATATTTCAACCCCGCGGGAAGCGTCAAAGACCGCGTTGCAAAGTCCATTTTAGACGACGCCGAACAGTCCGGCAAATTGAAACCCGGCGGCACGATTATCGAGCCGACCTCCGGCAATACCGGCATCGGCCTTGCAGCAGTTGCGGCGGCGCGCGGCTATAAGCTGATTATCACCATGCCCGAAACGATGAGCGTGGAACGCCGTATGCTGATGAAAGCCTACGGCGCGGAACTGGTGCTCACCGACGGCAAAAAAGGTATGTCGGGCGCGATTGAAAAAGCGGAAGAACTCCACCGCGAAATCCCCGGCAGTCTTATCGCCGGGCAGTTTACGAACCCCGCAAACCCCAAAGCCCATTTTGAAACTACGGGCCCCGAAATTTACGAGGATACCGACGGCAAAGTCGATATTTTCGTCGCCGGTGTCGGCACGGGCGGCACGGTTTCGGGCGTGGGTAAATATCTTAAATCCAAAAATCCCGACGTCAAAGTTGTGGCGGTTGAACCGGCAACGTCCCCGGTGCTTACGAAGGGTAAAAGCGGCGCGCACGGCATTCAGGGCATCGGCGCGGGCTTTGTGCCCGATACGCTCGACACTTCCGTTTATGATGAAGTCATCGCCGTGGAAGACGCGGACGCTTATAAATTCAGCCGCGCGGTGACTGCTTCTGACGGGCTTTTGGTCGGCATTTCCGCCGGTGCGGCGATTTGCGCCGGCGTCCAGCTTGCCCGCCGTCCCGAAAATAAAGGCAAAACGATTGTCGTTCTGCTGCCCGACAGCGGCGAACGCTATCTTTCCACCCCGCTGTTTGCCGAATAATTTTTTCGCCTATAAAAGCAAAAAGCCACTCCGAAAAGAGTGGCTTTTTTATATCTGTCTTTTGATTAGGTGTTTTCGACAATAATGCTTTCGACAACGCTTGCCACGTCTTCGCACGCGTCACAAGCCTTTTCAAAATCCTCGTAAATTTCACGCCATGCGATAATGGTGACGGGGTCTTTTTCTTCGGTCATCAGCCGGCGCATATTGCGGCTGTACATTTCGTCGCCGACTTCTTCCAAGTGGTTGATTTCAATAATCAAATCCCGCAGGTTTTTGGACTTTTTGAAGTTCTCAAGTTCTGCGAGCATGGTCTGCAAAGCGTGGGTGCACTGAATTAAAATGTTGGCAAATTCCACCACGTCGTCACGCAAAACCGTGATATTATTGATATACATCTGCATCAAAATGTCTTCGATTGCGTCTGTTACTTCATCAATGTTTTGGCTCAAACGGAAAATATCATCGCGCTCAATCGGGGTGATAAATGCGCGGACAAGTTCCGAGGTCATCTCGTGCTTTTTCGCGTCGCCGCGGTGCTCGATTTCATGAAGCTTGCGTTTTTGCAAGTCCAGTTCTTCGGGGTTAAAATCCAAAAGCACGCTTTTCAAAAATTCCGACGCCTCGTGCGAAATTGCAATGCTTTCTTTAAAATTTTTATAAAAGAAATTCTCCTGTTTTCTGGCCATTTTCAAAACATCCTCTCTTTAAAATACACGGATAAACAGCTTCGCAATCAAATATCCGATAATCCCGCAACCGGGGAAGGTGAGCACCCAGGTGAGCACCATTTCTTTTACAACCCCTAAGTTAATAGCTGAC
This sequence comes from Candidatus Fimenecus excrementavium, assembly GCA_018712805.1. Lineage (GTDB taxonomy): Bacteria > Bacillota > Clostridia > Oscillospirales > Acutalibacteraceae > Fimenecus > Fimenecus excrementavium. Next base: position 98,814 of record DVGI01000038.1, read on the forward strand.
AAACGCTTGGTCGCGCCGACGCCCATAATCGCGGTGGTTTTGGTGTGTGTGGTGCTGACGGGAATGCCGAACAGCGAAGAAATCAGCAAGCAAAACGCCGCGGCAATATCCGCAGAAAAGCCCTGGTATTTTTCGAGTTTTACCATGTCCATGCCGACCGCTTTAATGATTTTGTAGCCGCCGACTGACGTGCCCACAGACATCACAATGGAGACAAGCAGCATCATCCAAATGGGCGGCGTTACCGCCACCGCGGAATCACTGCCGTTGACAAGGAATACCCCCAAAATCAAAACGCCCATGAATTTCTGACCGTCCTGCGCGCCGTGCATGAACGACATCGCCGCGCCGCCGAAAATCTGCGCCCCGCGGAAAAAGCCCGCTGTCTTTCTGCGGTCGGCGTTGCGAAAGAAAAACGCGGTGAGCTTTGTAAACACATAACCGCTGACAAAGCCCAAAACGGTCGAAAGCACAAGACCGTAAAGCACCTTGACCCATTCGCCGCCGTTGATGCCGCCGAAGCCGTTGTGCATGGCGATTGCCGCGCCGGAAAGCCCGGCAATCAGCGCGTGACTTTCGCTTGTGGGAATCCCGAAAAACCAGGCCGCCACCGCCCAAATGATAATGGCGACCAGCGCCGCACACAACGCCACAACGGCCTCGTGTGTGTTGGTGCCGAAATCTACCATGTTTTTAATGGTCATGGCAACGGTCGAGTTAATAAGCGTCATCACAAAAACGCCGAAAAAGTTAAATACTGCGGACATCAAAACTGCGGCACGCGGCGGCATTGCGCGCGTGGCAACACAGGTTGCAATGGCGTTCGGCGCGTCGGTCCAACCGTTGACGAAAATGACGCCGAGCGTAAAAAGGACCGTCGCAAACAAAACGGGGCTTGCGAACAGCTGGTCAATAAACCAGGTGAATTGAAAGTCCAAATATTTCCCGCCTTTCTAAAAACATCTTTCCCCAAAAACTTCTGTTTTCAAAATGCTTTCAAAACCGAAAGTGCTCCTATTGTAACAAGAATTGGAAATCTTGACAAGAGAAGCTTGTAAAAAAAGCGAAAATGAGGGGATTTTTCCCAAAATAAGAACATTCTACAAAAAAATGTTGTTTATCTCTTAAAAATGCAGTATAATGAATACAATTTGTATAAGGGAGAGATGACATGGAAACTGTAATCGAGTTTTTACAGCCCCTGTTTGGCAACGTAGCCAATTTGTCAGACTTTAAACTGATTATTATGTGGGTAATCGGCGGGATTTTGATTTATCTTGCCGTCAAAAAGGACATGGAGCCTACGTTGCTTTTGCCGATGGGCTTCGGTGCCATTTTGGTCAACCTGCCGATGTCCGGCGTTGTCAACCAGATTTATGACGGCGTGGAAGAAATCGGCGTAATTGATTTGTTGTTCAATTCCGGTATTTCCAACGAGCTGTTCCCGTTGCTTTTGTTTATCGGTATCGGCGCAATGATTGACTTCGGCCCGCTGCTTTCCAACCCCAAGCTGATGCTTTTCGGCGCGGCGGCGCAGTTCGGTATCTTCTTTACTTTGAGCATGGCGGCGCTGTTCGGCTTTGACTTAAAAGATGCGGCTTCTATCGCCATTATCGGCGCGGCGGACGGCCCGACCTCGATTTTCGTTGCGAACTACTTTGAATCCAACTACCTCGGCGCAATTATCGTTGCCGCTTATTCCTATATGGCGTTGGTGCCCATTGTTCAGCCGCCGGTTATCAAGCTGCTGACGACCAAAAAAGAGCGCCTTATCCGTATGCCTTACGAACAGAAAGAAGTGTCCAAACTTACCCGTATTCTGTTCCCGATTTTCGTTTCCATCATTACCGGCATTGTGGCGCCCCGTGCGGTCGCGCTTATCGGCTTCTTAATGTTCGGTAACTTAATTCGTGAATGCGGCGTGCTCAATTCGCTTTCCGAAACCGCACAGAAAGTCCTCGCTAACCTGATTACGCTGCTGCTCGGTATCACCATTGCCGCGCGTATGCAGGCGGAAGCGTTCCTCAACCCGCAGACTTTGCTGATTCTCGCTCTCGGCCTTATCGCGTTCATCTTCGACACCGCCGGCGGCGTGATTTTCGCAAAATTCTTAAACCTGTTCCTCAAAAAGAAAATCAACCCGATGATCGGTGCTTCCGGTATTTCCGCGTTCCCGATGTCCGCGCGTGTGGTGCACAAAATGGGCCTTGCGGAAGACAAACAGAACTTCCTTTTGATGCACTCTATCGGTGTTAACGTCTCCGGTCAGATTGCTTCCGTTATCGCGGGCGGTCTGATTCTGAATCTGATTGCGAGGTAAAGAATATGGAAATTAACGTAGAGCTGTTTTTACAAACCCTGCCCATTATGCTCAAAGGCATGGTCGGTATTTTTGCCGTGACCGGCGTTATTATTCTCGGCATCTATCTGCTGAATAAGCTGTCCGCTGTCAGCCTTAAAAAGAAAAAGGACGACACCGAGCCGAAAGAATAATCTTTTTAAAAAATTCCGCCCGTTCAAAAAAGAACGGGCGGTTTCTTTTATCAAAAAACCGCCTGAAACCGGTCGGCTTCAAGCGGCTTTTTTATAAATTATAGATTACAGAATAACGTCCTGCGGCATACCGTTTTCTTCGCGGGATTTGTCGGCAAGGTACACGCAAAGGTGACCGGCGACCGAGTCGAAAATCGAAGTGCAGGCAAGGCTCGGTTTTTCACCGCGGATAAATTTCACGAAATCTTCGGCGAGCCGTTCGTCGCCGCCGCCGTGTCCGCCGTAAGCGCCTACCATGTCGCCCGTGACGCGCAAATCAACCTCTTCCACAGTTTTTTCGTCCGTCTTGGTCGGGTGGATTTTGGAAACGAAGAATTTGGATTCTTCAAAATCCCCGTAAATTTCGCCTTTTGTGCCGACAATGTGAATGCGGCGCAAAGGCTTCGAAGAGCCGCCGACCATGTTGTGCGTGCCGGTGGCGCCGCTCGCAAAGTTGATGAGCACCGACTGGTGGTCTACAACGTTGTTGTCGCATTTGTAAATGCATTTGCCGTAGTTGCTGTCGCCTTTTAAAAGGTTGATGCGGTCTTCATCGGTCGGGTTTTCAATGCCCTCCAATTTGTCCCAAATGTAAAACGCCCAACGGTCCGGTTGGTCCAAATACAGACGTTTGGCGGAATAGCGGCAGGTGTCGACAAGCGGGCAGTCCACAAGGCAGCGCGTACCGGCTTCTTTCGGCGCGTTTTCGGGTTTGAACTGGAATTTGCTGCCGAAGCTGCAAATGCGCACAGGCTTTGTTTCCGACATCATCCACATCATCATGTCAAGGTCGTGGCAGCATTTCGCAAGTAGCATCGACGTGTGGCAAACGTCGGAGTTTGCCCATTTGCCGCGCACATACGAGGTGGAAAGGTGGTGATAGCTGACGTGCTCGCTGGTCTGAATGTTGATAATGTCGCCGATTTCGCCCGCGGCAACACGTTCTTTAATCGAAAGATAAAACGGCGTGTAGCGAAGCACATGGCAAATCATGACTTTGTTGCCGTTTTCGCGTACACAGTCAACAAGTTCGCGCATTTCTTTTTCGTTGGTCGCAAACGGCTTTTCCAACAGCATGTCATAGCCCTTTTTCAAAAGCGGAATCGAGGTTTCAATGTGCTGGTGGTCCATCGTGCCGTTGATAATGGTATCGGCGAATTTCGGCACGCGCGAAAGTGCGTCTGCGTCTTCAAAGCAGTTCTCTTCCGGGAACCCAAACATGTCCATCGCCTTTTTCCGGCGAATGGGGTCGGGGTCAGCAACGCCGACGATTTTGAGCATTTCGGGATTGGTCAGCGCAAGTTTCGAATACACAAACGCGCGGTGACCGGCGCCCACAATAATGGCGGTAACGGGTTTTTGTTCCATGATCTTCATCTCCGCAATAAAAATCGAAAGAATTATACACCCGCCGACCTCAAAAAACAAGAGCCGGCGGGCAATTTTTCTCTGAACAAATGCCTATAAAAAGCAAATAAATCAGTCAACGCTGACCTTAATGCACAATGGCAAATGGGTGTTTAACAGGCTGTCGTCCAAAGTGAAACGAAACGCCTTTTCGTCTTGCGTCCACGAAATTTTCCCCGGGTGCCCGAGCACTTCGACGTTTTGAATCGTGTAGCGAATGCCGCCCTCGCTTGCCGCGCGCAGCGCTTTCACCGCGTTTATTTTATGGGGCGTTTCGCTCATTAAGAATATGTAAATCGCGCCGGTTTTATAGGTGAAGCGATAATCCTTTTTGCTGTATTTTATATTTTCGTTAAACGAGCCGGCTTTTTTCTTCTTGCCTTCATACCAAACGTTGTAGGGGAGCGCGTCGTAAATCGCTTCGCCGTTATCTGCAAGCCACTTGCCGATCGAAAGCAAAACGTCTTTTTCCTCTTCGCAAATGGTGCCGTCCGACTTCGGCCCGACGTTAAGCATATAACAGCCGTTTTTCGAAACGACGTCAATTAAGTTTGTCAAAATTTTGTAAGGCGTTTTGAAACGGTTGCCCTCGGTGTAACCCCAGCTGTTTTTCGCAATTGAAGTGTCCGTCTGCCATAAAACAGGGGAAACGTCTTCAATTTGCCCGCGCTCTACGTCAAATATCGCGCAGCCCTTCATTACGGAGCCGACTTTGTAAAACACGACGACTTCCTCGTTCCATTCCACGCCGCGGTTATAATAATAGGCTAAGAATTTCTTTAAATAGGGTTTAAACTGCGGCTTGTTAATCCACCAGTCAAAATAGACCGCGCGCGGGCGCAGGCGGTCGACCATTTCGCAAGCGGAAGCAAGCCAGTCGCGGCACCAGTCTTCGGACGGTTCACAGTTCTCAAAATCCGAGGGCTTGCCGCTCGCCGGCAGCGCCGCCGGACCGTATAAATCCGGGTAAAGCCCCTTTGCGACTTCCGAATCCGGGCAGTTTTTCCGCGCGCCGTTTAAAAAGAAGAAATGCTCCGCGCGGTGATTGGAACAGAAAAAGCCGAGCCCGTGCCGGTCGCACGCCTCGTGGAGCTCCGCGAGAAAATCCCGGTGCGGCGTCAAATCCGCCATGTTCCAGCGGTTTAATTCCGATTTATACATTTTCACGCCGTCGTGGTGCTCGGCAACGGGCATTATGTATTTCGCGCCGCTTTTTTCGAACAGCTCGACCCATTCGTCTGCGTCAAATGCAGTCGGGTTAAACTGCTCAACGATTTGGCGGTAATCCGCGTTTTTGCCGTATGTCTTAATGCGGTGAAACCAGCTTTTTGTGCCTTTCAAATACATCTGCCGCGGGTACCATTCGCTCTCCGTCGCCGGAAGCGCATACACGCCCCAGTGAATGAACAGCCCGAACCGCCCCTTGCGGTACCAAGAGGGAATTTGAAACGCCGAAAGGCTTTCCCAGTTGTCTTGGAAAGGACCTTTCTTTATGACCTCGTCCACCTTTTTTAAATATTCTGCGACTGTTACCATTTGCACCGCTCCTTGCTTGAAAATATAGGGTGTTGCTTTGCTATCCCGCCGCTTTCTGTCGGCGGTTATCTGATTTCTATTATACTGAAAAAACGCTGTATTTCAATATAAAATTATAGATTTCTAAAACGCACCGCAAAACTTTTTCCGCCTAAATCCGAAATCCCATTCCCTGTGTCGCTTCAAAACGGCAACGCCCCCGAATTCCAAACAAGCGGTTGAAAAAGAAAGCCCGTTCTGTTATAATAAATTTTCGAAAACTGCATATATGCCCCCTTAGTTAAATGGATATAATAAACCCCTCCTAAGGGTTAGTTGAGGGTTCGATTCCCCCAGGGGGTGCCACAAAAAGCGGACAGCATAAAGCTGCCCGCTTTTGTTAAATGGATATAAGAACCTGCCGCATAAGCGGCAGAACCTTGTTATTCACTTCGCTCATAATAAGAACCTGCCGCATAAGCGGCAGAACCTTGTTACTCGCTTTGCTCGTAATAATAAACCCCTCCTAAGAATATGTTATAACGACCGCCTTTCGGGCAAAGGCGATTGACAATGAGTTAATTTAAGCCTAAAATTGAATAGATTTCAAAGATGTTTCCGTAGCTCAGCTGGATAGAGCGACCGCCTCCTAAGCGGTAGGTCGGGTGTTCGAATCACCTCGGGAACGCCAAAAACTCCGCCGGAAAACCCAGTAAAATCAAGGGTTTCCGGCGTTTTTTCATTTTTGCGGGAAAACGGGAAAATCGTGAAAATCACAGATTTTCATTAGCAAATTCTCCGTCAGCTAATGGAAATTAGGACGAATGTCGTCCGCCTTTCAGGTGTATGGCTTGCTAATAAAAATTAGCAGGATTTACGCTGTTTTGCTAATGAAAATGCCCTCTCTGCTAATGGGAGAACAAAACGAGCAAAATTCTTGCTAATGAACAAGGCGGTTGTTACCCTGTTAATTTGTTCATTTAGGGGCGTTCAAGTGGCAATCGCACACTACCTCTATACCCTTTCTTATTATATAATTGCGGTAACAGGAGGTGGTTGTTTTGAAAGAACAGAAATATCATTTATACCTTTCCAAGGAAGAATACAGCGAAGTGTTGCAATCACTTATCCGTTTGAAGAACAGCCTGATAGCACAAGGCAGATACACGGACGCAGTAGATGATATTCTTTGCAAGGTGCTTTCAGCCAAGAAAAGAAAGTTCAAAATCAAATATATCTGAACACGAATAAAGACCGCCTACACTTTTGTAAGCGGTCTTTGCTAATTTAGAGTAAGTTAGACAAATCGGAATTTGTCAATACCTATTACCATAAAGATATTTATTTGAAATTCTCTTTTGTGTTTCCAAATATTTTGTAACGTTTTCATCATAATCAGGATAATTATAACCAAGTGAATCTGCCACTTTTTTAGATATTTTTTTGAACAAACATAGACACAAATCAAACGATTTCCACATTTCTTCATACGAACTCATTGAATATGTATTTAGTAAGTTATCCCACAATTCTTTTGAAATATGCTTATCTAAAAATTTATAGTTTTTACCCAAACTGAAATTAAATCCTTTTTCAGTACCGACATACCAACTAATCATCCTAAGAAGCTCATGACGTAATACTTCATTCATATGGTCTATTGCAAATAGTATTTCACCACGAAGTAAGCCCTTGGATACATATGTTGCAACATTCCAAAATTCGTTACAACAGTCATCAAACTTTCTTTCTGTTGGACACTTAATGTAATAATCTTCATCTGTGGGAACTATTTCTGTTTTAATCATATTATCTTTATCTAACATGATTTTTACAAGTTTATCGCGAGTAAGATACTCCTCAAGCATTGAAACAGGTAACAAAGTTAAATCAATCTTTACACCATCATCAAAAAGCATTATATAAGAAAATCCTTTTTCTTCTGGAGGAAATAATTCCATATCTTCAGGTTTTTGCATCATAATTCTGTTACCAAAAACACTAAGCCAGTCATCGCTTTTCAAAAATTCTCCCATATCTATAACAAAAAAAGTAATATCATAATCTTGAAGATTGTCTTTTGGTATATTAACATTAGTGCGAGACCCCTCAAGAGTTACAATTCTAA
>DVGI01000002.1 GCA_018712805.1 Candidatus Fimenecus excrementavium
AGGGTACGCTAAGTCTTGCGGCTGTATCCAGCACAAGAGAAAACAGATATTCTCCCTGCGGTATCCTGCCATACGCGCGGCAGAAATAATTGGTCACATGGATCACGATGACCAGAATAAACGAAACCATCCTCACCAGTTCCAGATTATAATTTTTCTCTTTCATCTTTCCCCCTCATTGTCCGTCCTCTTTCTCTAAATGCTGCATCGAGGATGTACTTCCCGGCTTTCTCTGTGATACCTTCTCCGGTTTCTTCATCAGGCTTGCCTTCATCACGGCCCCGTCCCCGAACCGTGCGTTCAGCTCGTCCATCGCTTTTTTCAGCTTCTTGTGCTTCTCATCCGGTTCTTTCGGCGGCTCCCACTCAAAGAGCGTCATCTGCTCGGGTTCGGATTCATCTGACAGCTTAGATGTGCGGATACCCAGCAGACGCACCGGCTCGCCGCTCCACACCTCAAGAAAGAGGGTGCATGCTGTCTCCTCAAGTACCTGCGGGTCATTGGACGGCTTCTCAAGCTGTGCCTGATGGGACAGTGTGCGGAAATCATAATACTTGATCTCCATGCTCACCATCCCCGCCTTTTTCCCGGCCTTCTTAAGCCGCCGTCCCACACTCTTGGCCAGTTCGCCGAATACCGGACGCACTTCCTCGACGGTCTGTGCGTCCTCCCTAAGCGTAGTGGAATTGCCAATTCCTTTTGCCTCCTCAGGCTCAGACTGCACGATATCAGTCCCCCGCCCGTTGGCAAACTCCCACAGCATCCGCCCGTGGCTTTTAAGATGAAGGGCGATCAGCTCCGGGTCAGACTGCGCCAGATCGCCGATGGTATTGATCTCCAGCTTCTTTAACACTTCCACGCTGGAGCGTCCCGCCATATACAGTTCCCCGATGGGAAGCGGCCACATTTTCACCTGTATTTCCTCGGGGAAAAGAGTATGTATCCGGTCCGGCTTCCGGAAGTCCGACGCCATCTTCGCCAACAGCTTGTTCGTAGAGATGCCGATATTGACGGTAAATCCGAACCGCTCTTTGATCCCGTCCTTAATCTCTGCCGCTCCGTCCACGGGCGATTGGTAGCGATTCGCGATGGGCGTAAAGTTCATGTAACACTCATCCACGCTGACCTGTTCGATCTCTTCTGTAAATGTCCGAAGATACTTCATGAGCATACGGCTTTTCTCATGGTACATCTTATGATCCGGCGGATACATCGCAAGGTTCGGACACTTACGAAAGGCATTCGCAACAGGTTCCCCCGTGCGGATGCCATACCGTTTCGCCGCAGGGGATTTGGCGAGCACCACGCCGCGGCGGGACTTCTGGTCCCCGCCGATGATCGACGGTATCTCGCGCAAATCCACTTTCGCGCCGTTTTTCAGTTGTTCTACCGCTGTCCAGCTAAGGTAAGCGGAATTCACGTCAATATGAAAGATGATAGGTGTCATCCCACGATCTGCCCTTTCGCGTCCGCCGTCAGCTTCCCGTCCTTCACATCGATCAGGATGGCGCTGCCCCTGCCTACATTTCCTGCAAGGATCAGCTTCGCTGCCAGTGTCTCCACATTTTTCTGCAGATAACGTTTCAGCGGTCTCGCTCCGTACATCGGGTCGTATCCTCCGTCCACGACGAAGTCCTTCGCCGCCTCGGTCAGCTCGATCCGAAGCTCCTTCTCCTCAAGCCGCCTGTTCACATCCTCTGCCAACAAGTCAATAATGGCACGGATATTCTGTTTCGTCAATGGCTTAAACATGATTATTTCATCCAGACGGTTTAAGAACTCCGGTCTGAAATGCGCCCGCAGGTCGTTCATGGTCATTTCCTGACACTTCTCATCGATAGAGCCGTCGTCGCGGATGCCTTCCAGCAGATATCCCGCCCCGATGTTGGACGTCATGATAAGGATGGTGTTCTTAAAGTCCACGGTACGCCCCTGTGAATCCGTGATTCGTCCGTCGTCCAGCACTTGAAGAAGTACATTGAACACATCCGGGTGCGCCTTCTCAACCTCATCGAAGAGCACTACGGAATATGGTTTTCTTCGGACTGCCTCGGTAAGCTGTCCGCCCTCATCATAGCCTACGTATCCCGGAGGCGCTCCGATAAGACGGGACACGGAATACTTCTCCATGTACTCGCTCATGTCAATGCGGACCATGCTGTTCTCATCGTCGAACAGGCTTTGTGCAAGCGCCTTGGCAAGCTCTGTCTTACCGACCCCGGTTGGGCCTAAGAACAGGAACGAGCCGATCGGTTTGCTTGGGTCTTTGATTCCCGCCTTGGAGCGGATGATAGCTTCGGTCACAAGCTCCACTCCTTCGTCCTGCCCGACCACTCTCTTGTGCAGCTCGTCGGCAAGGTGGAGGGTCTTGTTCCTCTCACTCTCGTTGAGCTTCGCCACCGGAATTCCTGTCCAGCGGGATACGATGCGGGCGATCTCCTCATCTGTCACCGCCTCGTGGACAAGGGCAAGGTCTTTCGCCTTTACCTTCTCTTCTTCGTCGGCAAGCTGTTTCTGAAGCTGCGGGAGACGTCCGTACTGGAGCTCCGCCGCCTTATTTAAATCATATTCCCTCTGTGCCTTCTGGATATCCTTGTTGACCTGCTCGATCTCCTCACGGATCTTCTGAACGCGCTCCACGGAAGTTTTCTCATTCTCCCACTGCACTTTCTTCCCGGCGTACTCTTCCTTCAAGTCCGCCAGTTCCTCCTGCAAGTGCTCCAGACGTTCCCGGCTTAAGCGATCCTCTTCTTTCTTTAACGCCTCTTCCTCAATCTCAAGCTGCATCACGCGCCGCCTCAGTTCATCCAACTCCGTCGGCATGGAATCTAGCTCCGTCTTGATCAGGGCACATGCCTCGTCAACTAAGTCAATGGCTTTGTCCGGCAGAAAACGGTCCGAGATATAACGGTTGGACAAGGTCGCCGCCGCCACAAGTGCGCTGTCCGTGATCTTCACGCCGTGGAATACCTCATATCTTTCTTTCAATCCTCTCAGGATGGAGACGGCATCCTCCACCGTCGGCTCGTCAACAAGGACAGGCTGGAATCTTCTCTCCAGAGCCGCATCCTTCTCAATATACTGACGGTATTCGTCCAGTGTGGTCGCGCCGATACAGTGCAGCTCACCTCTGGCAAGCATGGGTTTTAACATATTGCCCGCATCCATGGCGCCGTCCGTTTTGCCCGCTCCCACGATGGTGTGCAGTTCGTCGATAAAGAGAATGATCCTGCCGTCGCTGTTCTTCACTTCCTCAAGAACCGCTTTCAGACGCTCCTCGAACTCGCCGCGGT
>DVGI01000039.1 GCA_018712805.1 Candidatus Fimenecus excrementavium
CCTGGCGCGTCGGGCGGGGTCCGTCGCGGCCGCCCTGGCCGACGCGGGCGCCGGGCCGGGCGACCGCGTCGCGGTCTGCATGCCCAAGGGCGCGCTGCAGATAGCCTCCGTTGTATTCGCTAGGATAAAAATCGACACATCGCTCGGCGGGATTCCGACATTTCGCTAGCGAACATGCCGACCACCCCGATCGGCTAACTTGGTCGTTGCAGATTCGATTCGACCGAGGAGGCCAGGAAGGAATGATCAGCATGTCCAAAGCGTATTCTATACGCCAGCTCCGGATGGAAGGCGACTCGATCGCGGAGATATCGAGGAAGCTCGACGTCTCCCGCGACACCGTGTACAAGTACCTGGCGGCGGACGACCTCTCGCCCAAGCCGCCCCAGCCGCGCCGGAGGCGGAGCTCGCTCGACCGTTACCGCCCGCTCATAGAGAGCTGGCTCGACGAGGACGAGCGGAGCTGGCGCAAGCAGCGCCACACCGCGCATCGCATCTGGGTCCGGCTGCGCGACGAGGCGGGCGCCGACGTCGGGGAGTCGACGGTGCGCAACTACGTGCGGCGGCTCAGGCTGGAGCGCGGGGCGCCGAGCGGGCGCTACCTCGACCTCGACTGGGCGCCCGGCGAGGCGCAGGCCGACTTCGGCGAGGCCGACTTCTACGTGGGCGGCGTGCGCACGCGCATGAGCTACTTCGTCCTGACGTTCCCCTACTCCAACGTCGGGCTCGCCCAGGTCTTCCCCGGCGAGAACGCCGAGTGCGTCTGCCAGGCGCTGCGCAACATCTTCGAGCACGTCGCCGGGGTGCCCAGGCGCATCGTGTTCGACAACGCCGCGGGCGTCGGCCGCAGGGTCGGCGAGGCGGTGCGCGCCACGGAGATGTTCTCCGCCTTCGCCGCCCACTACGGCTTCGCCTACTCGTTCTGCAACCCGCACGCCGGCCACGAGAAGGGCAGCGTCGAGAACAAGGTGGGCTACGTCCGCGCCAACCTGTTCGTTCCCGCGCCGTCGTTCTCCAACCCGGCGGCGTTCAACGCGAGGCTCCTCGAGCGCTCGATGGCCCTCTCCGACAAGCCCCACTGGGCCAAGGGGGAAAGCGAGCTGCAGCTGTTCGTCGAGGACCGCTTCGCCATGTCGGGGCTGCCGCCGACGCCGTTCGCGGTCGTGCGCTACGAGGTCCGCAAGGCCGACAAGCTGGGCAAGGTGCGCGTCGACGGGCCGCACCTGTACTCCTCCGACCCGTCGCTGGCGGGCCGCGAGCTCGTGTGCGGGATCGGCGCCACGACCGTCACGGTCGCCACCCGCGACGGCGCCGTCGTCGCCGAGCACCCGCGCGCCTACGGGGACGCGCCGACCGACACCACCGACCCCGCCAGCCAGCTGGCGCTGCTGTGCGCGAGACCGGGCGCGTGGCCGAACAGCAAGGTCAGGAGCGCGATCCCCGACGGCCTTCGCGCGCATATGGACTCGCTCGCGAAGGCCGACCTCAAAGCCGAGCTGCGCCTGATGCGCGACCAGTCGGCGGAGAGCGGATGGGCGGCGACCGTGCAGGCCATGGCCGGCGCGCTCGCCGCCACCGGCAGGGTGGACCGCGCGTCGGTGGCGGTCGGCGCGGCCCGCATCGCCGGAGGCGCGGTCGCCTACGACGAGGAAGTCGACCTGTCCTCCTACGACTCGGCGCTCGCGTCGGCGAGGGGGCGGTAGGCGTGGGCGCCAGGAGCAGGGGCGACGCGGAGCGGTTCCGCGCGCTCGCCAAGAGGATGTTCTTCTCGAACGAGACCGTCGAGGCGTTCCTGTCCGCGTCGTCTGCGGCCCAGGTCAGGAGCGCTGCCGACCTCATCGGGCGCGAGATGGCCGTCCGCGAGCGCAACAAGCGCGAGAAGCTCTACCGGAAGGCCGCGTTCCCCCAGGTGAAGTCCTTCGAAGGCTACGACTTCTCCCAGGTCGCGTTCCCGGAGGGCTACGGGGCCGAGGATCTCATGTCGCTCGCGTTCGTGGACTCGGCGCAGGACTTCGTGTTCCACGGCCAGACCGGCCGGGGCAAGACGCACCTGGCGATAGCGGTGGGAAACGCGTGCGTCCAGGCGGGCAGGACCGTGCGCTTCTTCGGCACGGCGCAGCTCGTGCTCATGCTGACGAGGGCGAGCAGGGAGCACTCGCTGGAGGCGATGCTGAAGGACATCGCCAAGGCCGACCTCGTCATCCTCGACGAGTTCGGCTACGTGCCGCTCGACGTCGAGGGAGCGAGGCTGCTGTTCCAGGTGATGAGCGGCTGCTACGAGAAGAGGAGCGTGATCGTCACCACCAACATCGAGTTCGGCAAGTGGGGCACGGTGCTGGGGGACGACAAGCTGGCCGCGGCCACCATCGACAGGCTGGTTCACCACGGGAGGCTAGTCGAGTTCAACGGCCCGAGCAGGAGGATGGACGCGGCGCTGATGCTCGGGAAATCGGAAAGCTAGGACGGGAGGTGCGTCGGCGCCCGCGAGCGAAGTGTCGAAAACCTGCAGAGCGAAATGTCGATTTCTTTATTGACGAATACAGGCGGCGTTGCGGGGAAGCCACCCGGAGACGGAGCGGCGGGTGTCAGCCTGTTTCCCAGGCACTCCGGAGAGAAGCGCGCGGCCGGCCGTGGCAGACGACTTCAGCAGGCTTCGCTGCCGCCCGACGCGGGAGCCTTCGCGCCGGGCGGCAGCGGGAGACGCCAGCCGCACGTCTCGCAGACGGGGTGGCTTTCATCCAGCGCCGTTTTGCACTTGGGGCAGCGAATCTTCGCCTCCGGCAGTTTCGACCCGCACTTTCCGCAGTTCACGCATGGGTAGCACATGGCGCAGCCACCTTCTCCCCCGCTTCCTCGCAAGCCGCATCGAGCG
>DVGI01000040.1 GCA_018712805.1 Candidatus Fimenecus excrementavium
GAAAAACATCGGTCCGCTGCGGCGGGCAGGGAAAGGGGTAAAATATGGGCAGCCTTCTTGAGAAACCGCTCATCCTGATCACCGGCCACTACGGCGCCGGGAAAACCAGCTTTGCCCTCAGCCTGGCGGAAAAACGGATAGGGGAGGGGATATCCCCGGTCCTCATCGACCTGGATACCGTCAACCCCTACTTCCGCTCCTATGATTTCCGGGCGGAGCTGGAAGCGGAGGGAATCCGGGTGGAAGGGCCGGTCTACGCCGGGACCAACCTCGATATCCCGGCCCTGCCGCCGTCGATCGGCGGGCTGATTGAGCGGGCGTCGGATACCGCCCCAGTCATCCTCGACCTCGGCGGGGACGACGCCGGGGCGGCGGTCCTCGGCCGGTACAGACTGGAACTGGAGGCTGCCCGGGCAGGCGGAAACCTTGCGGTCCTCCATGTCGTCAACTTCTGCCGGGCGCTGACCCCGGACGCCGCCGCGGCCAAAACCGAAGCCCGGGAGATTGCGGCGGCCTGCGGCTATCTACCGGACGGGGTGGTCAACAGCACCAACCTAGGGCCCGAAACCGCCCCGGAAACCATCCTCGGCAGCCTTCCGCAGGCAGACGCGCTGGCGGAAAAGCTGGATATCCCGGTCGCCGCTACTGCCCTGGACGCTTCCCTCTGGAAGGCGCTCCCGCCGGAACGCCGGGCATTGATACCGGCCCCCTTTATCCTCACCCGGCGGGTCAGGCTCCCCTGGGAAGAAAAATAAGCGGGCAGAGGAAATAAGTGCATGGCCCGGCCATGAAAGGAAGAGAAAACGTGTTTAAGCTGATTTTTGACGAGGCCCGCTGCAAAGGCTGCGGGCTCTGCGTCCACGCCTGCCCGAAGGGCGTGCTGGCGCTTAAAAAGGATATTTTAAACGATAAGGGCTACCACCCCGCCGGGGCGGCCCGCCCGGAAGACTGCATCGGGTGCAGGAGCTGCGCCCTTTTCTGTCCCGACGTGGTGATCACCATCCTCCGGGAAGAAGCGGAAGAGAAAGGGAGGGGATAAGATGGCTAAAAAATACCTGATGAAAGGGAACGAGGCAATGGCGGAGGCGGCCCTGCGGGCCCACTGCCGCCACTTCTTCGGCTACCCGATCACCCCCCAGACCGAAGTCGCGGCCTATATGGCAAAGCGGATGCCGAAGCTGGGCGGCACCTACCTCCAGGCGGAGAGCGAAATCGCCGCCGTCAATATGGTCCTCGGGGCGGCGGCCGCCGGGGTGCGGGCGATGACCTCCTCCTCCTCGCCGGGGATCTCCCTCAAGACCGAGGGGATCTCCTACATCGCCGCCTCCGACCTCCCGGCGCTGATTGTCAACGTCATGCGGGGCGGCCCCGGCCTCGGCGGCATCCAGCCCTCCCAGTCGGATTACTGGCAGGCGACCAAGGCCCCCGGTCACGGGGACGCCCAGCTTCTGGTCTACGCCCCGTCGTCGGTACAGGAGATGGTCGATCTGACCATCCGCGCCTTTGAGACAGCCGAGCGCTACCGGATGCCGGCGATGCTGCTGGCCGACGGGATGCTGGGCCAGATGATGGAGCCGGTCACCTTCCCGGACGAAGTCCCCCTACCGTCGGACAAGCCCTGGGCGCTGACCGGGACCAGGGAACAGCGGGACCCCAACATCGTCAACTCCCTCTACCTCACCCCCTCCCAGCTGGAAGCGATTGTCAAAGACCGGTTTAAGCGGTATGAACTGGTAAAAGCGCGGGAGGTGCTTTTCGAGGAATACCGGATGGACGGGGCGGAGATCGTCCTCGTCGCCTACGGGGCGACCGCCCGGATCTGCAAGGCAGCGGTTGACGCCGCCCGGGAAGAAGGGATCCCAGCGGGGCTGTTCCGGCCGGTCACCCTCTGGCCCTTCCCGGAGAAAGAACTTGCCGCAATCAGCGGGAAAGCCGGGCAGATGCTGGTGGTCGAGATGAGCATGGGCCAGATGGTCGAAGACGTGCGGCTGGCGGCAAACGGCCGCTGCCCGGTTTCCTTCTACGGCCGGACCGGCGGGATGATCCCGTCCCCCGGCGAAATCGCGGCGGAAATCCGGAAACTGGCCAACGTGAAAGGGGTGGACTGAAATGACGGTACTGTTTCAGAAGACAAAGGGCCTGACCGATAAGGAGACCCATTACTGTCCCGGCTGCACCCACGGGATCGTCCACCGGCTGGTGGCCGAATCGCTGGAGGAGCTGGGGGTCTTGGGGGACGCGATCGGCGTCTGCCCGGTGGGCTGCGCGGTCATGGCCTACGATTACTTTAACTGCGACATGGTCGAAGCCCCCCACGGCCGGGCCCCGGCCGTCGCCACCGGCATCAAGCGGGCCAGGCCCGGGAACGTCGTCTTCACCTACCAGGGGGACGGCGACCTTGCCGCCATCGGCACCGCCGAGACGGTCCACGCCGCCGCCCGGGGGGAAAACCTGACGGTGATCTTCATCAACAACGCGATTTACGGGATGACCGGCGGCCAGATGGCCCCGACCACCCTGCCGGGCCAGGTGACCCAGACAACCCCCTACGGCCGGGACGTAAACTATTCCGGCTTCCCGGTGCGGGTTTGCGAGCTGCTGCGGGAGGTGGACGGCGTCGCCTACGCCGAACGGGTGGCGGTGAACACTATCCCCCACATCCTGAAGGCGAAGGCCGCCATCAAAAAGGCCTTCCGGAACCAGCTGGATGGAAAAGGCTTCTCGATCGTCGAGGTGCTCTCCACCTGCCCGACCAACTGGGGAATGACGCCGGCGGCGGCGCTTCTTTGGAATTCCTGGAAGGCAAAGAGCTTCCCGGTATTGCAGCGCTCAACGA
>DVGI01000041.1 GCA_018712805.1 Candidatus Fimenecus excrementavium
AACTTACTTTTTTTACTGAGCCTGTGCCGATCTACCATGCCGCCGATGATAATGTCGTTGACCGCATCCCAGATTTTCGATACCAAAATGATCCATGCCCAATTTGTCGTCGTCAGCCCGATGCACTGCGTGTAAAACAGGAACATGTACGACGAAATCAGCTGGAACGAGAGGTTGCAGCCAAGATCCCCCATGGCGTACCCGATCTTATCGCGCGCCCCGAACGGGCGCAGCTTCTCTGCCGTTTGCATCCGTATTCTCCTTTCCGGTTTCGGCAAAATATCTTATTTTAAAGAAAAATATGGAAATTTTTGTATACATGTATCATACGAAAAGATCATGAAAAAGTCAAGTTCGCGCCGTGAATGTGCACATCTTTTCCTGTAGGTGTTACAAGGATGTGTAACAAATAAGAAAAAAGATAGCGAATAGAAAGGACCTGTGTTAAGGTAGAGTTGCCAGACAAAACCGAAAGGCAGGTATCCATCTATTCGCCATGAATAAGATAACACAAACCATGCGGTTTAGGCAAGCCCTGATTCAATATGCAGAAAAATACGGTGTAACAAAAGCAGCGATTCGTTATCGCGTGAACCGGCAGTATGTCTATCGCTGGAAAAAGCGATATGACGGAACGCTGGAATCCTTGGCAGATCGTTCCCACCGACCGCATCACCATCCTAATCAGCACACAGAGGAAGAATTAAAACTGATCCGCAATATGCGTCGACGAAATCCAAATACCGGCTTGGTCGTGCTCTGGGTCAAGCTGCGCCAACGCGGATATTCACGCTCTGTCTCCGGCTTGTATCGTGTGTTGACGCGCAGTGGGCAAATGGCAGTTAAACTGCCAAATCCTAAATATATCCCGAAACCATATGAACCCATGCAATATCCCGGGCAAATACGCTTTCTTCGAACGAAATTCCCCGCCGATAGACGCTAAAAAACCACACCCGCCCGGAAATCTCCACGGACGGGTGTTTTTCTGATGTATCCAATTTTACAGCTGTATTTTATTGCGGAATCGCACTTCTCATAAAGCCATACACCAAAATCATCAAGCAAGTTGCAAACATGGAAATACCGCTGAACAAATAGGCAAATCCGTTGTAACTCTTTTTGATGCAAACCATCGAAACGGGAAAAGCCAGTGCGGCGACGGCTATGGCACTAATACCAATAGGATATAGCTGAGATTTTTCTCCGAATTTGTCAAAACCACCTTGTTCCGACCAATGCACGGGAATGATGTCCGGCAAATCTTTGAGCGTGTAGAAAAATCCAATGCAAAAGGCGAGCGCAAAAAGGAAATTCAAAAGAGTAAAGACAACCGCTTTTGTGTCATAAACAAAGCTATAATAACGCAGACTCATATTTACACCTTTCCTTTTCTGCCTTTAGCCATGATATATTCTGAATTCTTATGCGTTCTTTTTGTGAACCGTTAAAACGAGTGCGCAAATACTTATGAGCAGCGTACAAACAGAAATAATAAGCTTTGCAGTGGCGTTTTGCACCAACATATTTGCCGCTGTTAAAGCTGCTATACAAATAAGCAATACAGAAACAATAGTTTTTTTATTCATATTCATGCACAAAGAGAATATAAGTGGGCATGGTAATTATTGTGAAAACGATTGCCAATATTATGGGCATTATTGTGCATACCAAAGAAATCCACTTAAAGTTCTCCATTCATCCTTTCTTTCTTAATCTACTGTCATCATAACATATATTGCGTTGCCGTGCAATAAAAAATGAAGCTGCTTCATTCGGCTGCGGCTCTTTATGTAACGACTTGAGCACTCCCTAACTGTGTTTTAGGGGGTGCATTTGATTTTTGTGATGCTTAAAAAGGTCATTCAAAAGCCATACAGGGAAAACGGTATAATTTCCGCCTGTATTTTTTTTACCATAAACGGATTGAGCTTATAAGGTATATGGCTTTGCATACCGATTAATTCAACCTGTTCCAACCTTAAAATAGAAAACCCGTTGCAGTCCTCTATATGAAAATAGTATTTTCTTACTGTGTCATATTCTGAAAACTCTATTATGGATTTATCAAAATCAAAGGTATAAGAGAGTTCGTCGTTTACATTTCTTGTTTTTAACAAGTTAATGATTTCCTCTCCCGAAAAAGGAACTTTATAAACAAATTTCCGCATGGTATCATCATAGTTCATAATACCGTTAGTTGCTTTTTTATGGTTTTTATAAATCGGAATTACAATGCTTAAAACAAGAGGGATAAGAATTAAAAAGAAGAATATTGCAAAAAACAAAAATTTCATTATAACCCCTCCTTTACGCCATTATACCAAAGCAAAGCTTGTGTTTCAACGCTTTCTTAAAGTTTAAAGACAGGAACGCGGGGAGGGGACCGCGGTGAAATGAGCGCCAAGTAAACGCCCCCTGCCGGGAGACGGTAGGGGGCTGTTTTTTTACTGTCCAATCCGTTTTCAGCGTGTGCGAAAAAAAGAACACGCACCTCAAGCGAAGTGCGCGTCTTGGGTGCGGCAGCTTGCCGCTGGTGGAGATGGCGGGAATCGAACCCGCGTCCGAAAACACATTCCCGCAAATTTCTACGAGCGTAGCCGTTCTATGAACATTCCCTCGCCGAAACGCCAAACGGCAGGCTTTCCGGCTTGGTAGCCCTTTGGTGTGTGACGGATTACAGGGCGCTCATCCGTGCACATTTACCGCTAATGACGCTCCTTGTCCGGCCGCGGTACTCCGGGAGGAACGCTCGCCGCTAATTAAGCAGCAAGAAGTACTTTTTGATCTTTGTCGTTTATTTTCATAAACTGAGGCTGTTTAAAGCGGTACCCCACCGCTGCTCGCTTATCACGGTGCAATATCCCCGTCGAAATCCTTTCATCCCCAAATGCTTTCGGGAGTCGGGATATTATTGTAGCACAAATTTTGAAATGCGCAAGCGGAATTTTGTAAAAGCCAAGGAAGTTTTTGGCTTATTTTCGCGCTTGTGCGCATCTGTACTTTACCGAAACCGCTCTTTCATTTCGCGCTCAATGTGGCGTTCGGCCTCTTTCTTGGCGGCGACGTCGCGCTTGTCGTAAAGTTTTTTACCTTTACAAAGTCCGACCTGCACTTTTGCCCGCCCGTTTTTGAAATAGACCGAAAGGGGAATGAGCGTTAAGCCCTGCTGCTGCGTCGTGCCCAAAAGACGCATGATTTCTTTTTTGTGCATCAGCAGTTTTTTCACGCGCAGCGGGTCGCGGTTAAAAATATTGCCGTGGTCATAAGGGCTTATATGCATCCCGTTGACAAACATTTCGCCGTCTACAATGCTGCACCAAGCGTCTTTTAAATTCACTTTTCCCGCGCGCACGCTTTTGACCTCGGTCCCGCAAAGCTCAATGCCGGCTTCATAGGACTCGAGCACAAAATAGTCGTGCAGCGCTTTTTTGTTTTGTGCAACCGTTTTGGTTGGCGTCTTGTGTTCCATAGTATTCCCTGAAATTTCTTAAATCATCTGCCGCCCGGTAAGCGCCCTTGTGAGCGTCACCTCGTCGGCATATTCCAAATCGGCGCCCACCGGCACGCCGTAGGCAAGGCGCGTGACTTTAATCCCAAGCGGTTTTAAAAGCCGGCCGATATACATCGCCGTGGCTTCGCCCTCGACGGTGGGGTTGGTCGCCATAATGACTTCGTTGACGGTGTCATCCTGTAACCGCGCCAAAAGCTCTTTAATCGTCAGGTCGTCGGGTCCCACGGAATTCATCGGCGAAATCGCGCCGTGCAAAACGTGATAAAGCCCGTTGTATTCGTGGGTGCGCTCAAACGCAAGCACGTCGCGCGGGCTTTCCACCACGCAAATGGTGGTTTTGTCGCGCGTGTCGCTTTGGCAAATGGGGCAGACCTCGTCTTCTGTAAGATTCCGGCAAATTGCGCATTGCCGCACCTTTTCGTGGACGCCCGAAATGGCGTCTGTCAGCGATTTGACTTCCTCATCGGAAAGCCCGAGCACATAAAATGCCATGCGCTCCGCAGATTTCGTGCCTACGGAAGGCATTTTGCGGAATTCGTCAATCAGCTGCTCTAAAATCGGAATGGAATACGCCATTAAAACATACCGCCCATCCCGGGGATATTCAGTCCGCCGGTGATTTTGCCCATTTCGCGCTCCGCGGTCTCGTCAGCCTTGCGCATCGCTTCGTTGAGCGCGGCAAGCAGCAGGTCTTCAAGCATGTCGGTCTCTTCCGGGTCAACCACTTCGGGCTTGATATGTATCGCTTTGATTTCGTGCGAGCCGTTGACGGTCACGTCCACAGCCCCGCCGCCGGCCGACGCGGAATATTCCGCCACGGCAAGCTCCGCCTGCAAAGACTCCATATTGCTTTGCATTTCCTGCAGCTTTTTCATCATGTTGGCGCCTGTCGGCCCCTGGTTCGGGATTCTTGCTTTCATAGTATTTCTCCTCTTGGATAAAGTATCCGGATTTATTGTTCCACGACCTGAACGCCGAGCCCTTCCGCGCGGTGCAGGAGGTTTTCCAGCGGGTCTTTTTTCGGCGCGGCCGCTTGCGACGGCGCCGGGGTGTTGAAAATGCCCAGTCTGTATTTTTTGCCGGTGACGTCATACACCGCGCGCGCAATGCAGTTGGCGTGCGAGCCGGTTTTCAAAAATTCACCGAGCAGGGGGTTGGTGGTTTGAATCAGTAAAAATTCCCCGCGGATAATCGCTCTGGAATCCGCCATATGCGGCAAAAGCGGGCGGTCGATGCGCGCCAAACGCTCCAACGCCTCGTTCCACTTGTCAAAAACAACGTCGCCGTTCGGCTGTGCCGCAGCGGGTTTTGTCGTTGCCGCTTTTTCGGGGGCAGGGTCACTGCTTTGCGCCGGTGCGCTTTGCGGCGCGGAATCGGGCGCAGCTGTATTTTCTGTAACCGGCTTTTCTGCCGGCGTTGCCGGTGTCGCTTGCGCGGGCTGTTCGGCGGGAGTCGCTTCCGCTTTGACCGGTGCAGCGGGTGCTGTGTCGGTTTTTGCAGGCGTAACGGGTGCTGCCGGTCTCGGCGCTTGCTGTGTAGCGGGGGCGACAATGCCGTTTTCAATTTTCCGTTCAAGTTCCGAAATGCGCGCAACCAATGCGGAAACGTCGGTGTCTAATTGCGGGCTGCAAAGCCTTAACACCGCCATTTCCACGGTGGCGCGGCGGTTCGCGCCGCTTTTCAGGCGAAATGCCGCGTCGTTGAGCACATCCATGGCGGAAAGAATCCGTCCTAAAGAAAAGTTTTGTGCCTGTGTGTAAATCTGCTCCAATTCACTTTTGGGGCAGACGATTAAATCGGGGTAATTGGAAACGCTGCGCGCAATCATCATGTTGCGGAAATGCGAAACAAGGTCGGCGACCAAGCGTTCCATATTGCAGGCGTTGTTGTAAAGCTCGTTAATCAACGAAAGCGCACGCGCGCTGTCGCCGGCGCTCACGGCGTCGGTAAGCTGAAAAAGATGCTCCCGCCCGGCAAGTCCCGCGGCGTCGCTGACAACTTCTTCGGTGATTTCTTTTTCGTAAGCGGAGCACCGATCCAAAAGCGAAAGCGCGTCACGCATGGCGCCGTCTGAAATGCGGGCGATGAGCATAGCGCCCTCTTCGGTCAGCGGGATTTTTTCCTGCCCGGCGACAAATCGAAGCCGCGCGGCGATGTCTTTCGGTTCAATGCGTTTAAAGTCGAAGCGCTGACAGCGCGAAAGAATCGTGGAGGGGAGCTTGTGCACTTCGGTGGTTGCCAAAATGAATTTGACGTGCTCCGGCGGCTCTTCAAGCGTTTTCAAAAGCGCGTTGAAAGCGCCGGTTGAAAGCATGTGTACTTCGTCGATGATATAGACGCGGTATTTTGCGTGCGTCGGTGTGTAGTTCGCTTCTTCACGCAAATCGCGGATATTGTCCACACCGTTGTTGGAAGCGGCGTCGATTTCAATCACGTCTAAAATCGAGCCGTCGTCGATCCCGCGGCAGGTGGTGCATTCGTTACAGGGGTTGCCGTCGACCGGGTGTTCACAGTTGACGGCTTTCGCCAAAATTTTGGCGCAGGAGGTTTTGCCCGTGCCGCGCGAACCGGTGAACAGGTACGCGTGCGAAAGTCTTCCGCTTTTTACGGCGCCCGAAAGCGACGTTGTGACGTGTTCCTGCCCGACAACGTCTTTAAACGTTTTCGGCCGCCACTTGCGGTAAAGAACCTGATACATGAAAAAACCTCCTTTGAAAATTTGCAAATAAAAGCGCCTTAATTCGGTCATGCACCGTGCAGGCGGACTGCGGCGCACCTCGCTGACCGCTTAATGCTGCTCGGTTCCCCGCCTGACATGGTTCACGGAGCGCTGTCGCACAGGACCCACACGGCACACGACCCAATTAAGGCAAGACTTATTATAATATAAAACCGACTTGATTGCAAGTAAAAATCCAAGGAATGTACGAGAAATTCTCGTTTATTTCTGTTGTTATTTTTCCGCGCATTTGCTATAATAACAAATATAATCGGAATTTTGTTGATTTTTGCGGCAAAACGCCGCGCCGAAGTAACGCACCGGGAGGGAGTTTATGTTCAATATTGTGCCCCAGCCGAATGAAATCATCATCACCGGCGGCAAGCGCGGCTTTCAGCTGAATGAGGACACCACCATGACCAAGGTGGACTATATCGGCGAATTCCGCGATTTTGTAAAACGGCAGTTTGACATTCGAATCCACCGCGACAGCGAAGCGACGGAAAATACCATTGTTTTGCAGCTGACTGATGAAATTGAAGACGACGAAGCCTATCGGCTTGTGTCGCGCGACGGCTGCGTTTATATTTACGGGCGACGCGAAAACGGCATTTTCTACGGCCTGCAAACATTAAAACAATTGTTAATGCAGGGCAACGGCGAAATTCCCGATATGTATATTGAGGACAAGCCGCTTTACAAATACCGCGGCTTTATGCTCGATTCCGGCCGCTATTTCTGGACGGTCAAAGAAATCAAACGGTTTATCGACCTTTTGGCGCTGCACAAAATCAACGTGTTTCACTGGCACCTGACCGAAGACCAGGGCTGGCGCGTGGAAATCAAAAAATATCCGCTTTTGACCGAAAAAGGCTCGCGCCGCAGTCATACCAACTTCGGCTTAAAGCCCGAAAGCGGCTTTTATACCCAAAAAGACATTCGCGAAGTTGTGGAATACTGCCATAAACGGTTTATCCGCGTTGTGCCGGAATTTGATATTCCCGGTCATACCGTCGCGGCGATTGCGTGCTATCCGCACCTGTCGTGCTTCGGAAGACATTTGAAAGTCGCGACCCACTGGGGCGTGAAACACGACATTCTCTGCGCCGGCAAAGAGGAAACCTACCGCTTTGTGTTCGACGTCATTGACGAACTGTGCGAGATGTTTCCGGACAAGCTTATTCACCTCGGCGGCGACGAAGCGGTAAAAATGCGCTGGAAGCTTTGCCCCGACTGTCAAAAGCTGATGCAAAAAGAGGGGCTTGCAAGCGAAGAACAACTCCAGCATTATTTTATGAGCCGCGTCAATCAATATGTAAAGCAAAAAGGCTTTACATCTATCATGTGGAATTATGACGGGGTGGAAAACACCGACCGGCTCGACAAAGATATTATTTGGCAGATGTGCGGCGCAAACCGCAAAAACGGCATCGTCGAAAAAGAGCTTGCAAGCGGGCGGAAGATGTATAATTCCTCCGCAATCCCGTATTATCTCGATTTCCCTTACGGCTGGACGAATCTGAAAAAAGTCTATGAGTTTGAGCCCGAAATGGGTGAAAACATGTTCGGTGTCGAAGCGCCGCTTTGGACGGAATATGTCCCGACGATGAAAAAGGCGGAATATTGCACGTTCCCGCGGCTCGGCGCCGTGGCGGAAATTGCATGGTCCGCCAAAGAAGACCGAAGCTATGACCGCTTTGAGGCGGGCTTGCCGGAATATTTTGATTTGCTCAACGCCTATCACGTCCATTACGCGACGATGAAACAGGCAATGCCGTCATTTCTGCGCGGCAAATGTCAGGCGCTTTGGTTTGACCGCCGCGTGCTGCACTGGCAGGGGCTTCACAATCTTGTGGACGACGCCCTTGTGGAAGCGGCGCAGAAAAAAGCGGTCAAACAGCCGTAATTACGGCTTATAAACCCGGGGATTGTATAAAATTGAAATATAAAAAAGATAGGGGTGTTCGTTTTGTCAAAAGCGAAATATGTCCTTGCCCTTGACCAGGGTACGACCAGTTCACGTGCGATTCTGTTCGACAGATTCGGCAATATCGTGGCGAAATCCCAGCACGAATTCAATCAGATTTATCCGCTGCCCGGTTGGGTGGAGCACAACGCAATGGAGATTCTCTATTCCCAGTTCCAGGCGGTGACCGAAGTCATTACCGCCAACCGGATTTTCACGTCTGATATTGCCGCAATCGGCATCACCAACCAGCGCGAAACCACCATTTTGTGGGATAAAGGCACCGGCAAGCCGATTTACAACGCGATTGTCTGGCAGTGCCGGCGAACCGCGAACATGTGCGAAAAGATTAAGGAAGACAAAGAGTTGACCGACTATATCAAAGAGCACACCGGGCTTGTGGTGGACGCGTACTTCTCGGCGACCAAAATCAAGTGGGTGCTCGATAACGTGCCCGGCGCGCGCATTTTGGCGGACGCGGGTCAGCTGTTGTTCGGTACGGTGGAAACCTGGCTCATTTGGAACTTAACCGGCGGCAAAGTACATATCACCGACTATTCCAACGCTTCGCGCACGATGCTTTTCGACGTGGATAAGCTTTGCTGGGACGAATATCTCTGTGACCGGCTCGGGATTCCGATGAACATTCTCCCGAAGCCTGTTCCCTCGAGCGCAATCTACGGCGAAGTCGCGCCCGGTCTTTTGGGCTTTGAAGATATTGTCGGCGTACCGATTGCGGGCGCGATCGGCGACCAGCCCGCCGCGCTGTTCGGGCAGGGCTGCTTTAAAGCGGGTCAGGCGAAAAATACTTACGGCACCGGCTGTTTCTTGTTGATGAACACCGGCGAAAAACGCGTGCAGTCTGAAAACAATTTGGTGACCGGCGTAGCTTGGGGCCTCGGCGACCGCGTGGAATATGCGATTGAGGGCTCGGCGTTTAACGCGGGTTCGGTGATTAAATGGTTGCGCGACGATTTGCGGCTGATTGATACCGCAAGACGCTGTGACGAATTGGCGGAAAGCGTGCCGAATGCCAACGGGATTTATTTTGTCCCGGCGTTTACGGGACTTGGCGCACCGTATTGGGATATGTATGCCCGCGGCACAATCGTGGGCCTTACGCGCGGCGTAAAGCGTGAGCATGTCGCGCGGGCAGTTTTAGAAGCGATTGCCTATCAAATGACCGATCTTTTGGAAGCGATGAAAGCCGATTCCGGCATTGCGCTTTCCGAGTTGCGCGTGGACGGCGGCGCTTCCGTAAGCGATATTATGATGCAAATTCAGGCGGACCTTATCCGCACCAAGGTCAACCGTCCGAAAATGGTTGAAACCACGGCGCTCGGCGCGGCGTTCCTCGCCGGTCTTGCGGTCGGCTTCTGGCAAAGCCAGGAAGAAATTGAGGAAATGCGCCAGGTCGACAAAATCTTTGAACCGAAAATGATTTTGGAAGAACGCGACAAGCTCTATCGCGGCTGGCTGCGCGCGGTGGACCGTGCCCGCGGCTGGATTGAGCACTGATTTTTACAAAAGACGCTTCAAGAAATTTTGGATAAAGTATTCGCCTATGAAGCTGATATACAAAGGAAAATTCAACGGAGATCCGAATTCCCTGCCGCACGGCGAACACAAACCCAATGCGGTAAAATTTCGCGAACCGGAAAATACGAAGCAGTTAGCGTTGGTTGCAAATCTTCTCGCGATTGGAATAATATTGGTTTGCCTGTTCGGATTGTACCTGCGCGCAAATATGCAGGCATTCAGTCTTATCGGCGCATGTATGACTTTTCTTTCCCTTTATCCCCATGAGTTTTTGCATGCTGTTTGTTTTAAAAAAGAGGTATATCTCTATACCAATTGGTCACAGGGGCTCTTGTTTGTCGTCGGCACGGAGGATATGAGCAAAGCGCGTTTTATAGTCATGTCCTTGCTGCCGAATTTGGTTTTCGGCTTTCTTCCGTATTTGATTTTCTTGCTGTTTCCGCAATGCAACGGGCTCGGTACATTCGGCGCGATTGCAATCGGTATGGGTGCCGGAGACTATTTAAACGTTTTTTTCGCGCTGACGCAAATGCCGAAGGGCGCGCGGACATATCTTTACGGCTTCCATTCCTATTGGTATATGCCGCAAAACAATCAAGTATCATAAAGGAGTTCTTACTGAGATGGATTACGCAAAGGAAAGTTTAAAGCTGCATTACGAGTGGAAAGGGAAAATCGAAATCAAAGCCCGCGCCAAGGCAAATAATAAAGAGGCGCTGTCGCTGGCTTACACACCCGGTGTTGCCCAGCCATGTTTGGAGATTCAAAAGGATATTTCCAAGTCCTACGAGCTGACGCGCCGCTGGAACACGGTTGCCGTGGTGACCGACGGTACCGCCGTTTTGGGGCTCGGCGACATTGGCCCCGAAGCGGGTATGCCCGTTATGGAGGGCAAATGCGTCCTGTTTAAAGAATTCGGCGGGGTAGACGCCATTCCGCTTTGCGTGCGCTCGAAAGACGTCGATGAAATCGTCAACTGCATCGCGCTTTTGGCGGGCTCGTTCGGCGGCGTGAATTTGGAAGACATCGCCGCGCCGCGCTGCTTTGAAATTGAGCGGAAACTCAAAGAAAGAACCGATATTCCGATTTTTCACGATGACCAGCACGGCACCGCCGTAGTTGTCGATGCCGCGATTATCAACGCGCTGCGTATCGTCAAAAAAGATTTGAAAGACTGCACCGCGGTCTTTTCGGGCGCGGGCGCTGCCGGAATTGCGATTGCGAAACTGCTTTTATCGCAGGGCATCGGCAACGTGCTGATGTGCAATTCCAAAGGCATTATCTGTGAGGGCAACGCGCGCTTGAACCCCGCGCAGGCGGAAATCGCACGCATCACCAATAAACAAAAACAGACGGGTACGCTTGCAGACGCCATGAAAGGCGCCGACATATTCATCGGCGTTTCCGCACCGGGGATTGTGACCGAAGACATGGTGCGTTCGATGAACCAAGACCCCATCGTTTTGCCGATGGCAAACCCCGTGCCGGAAATCATGCCCGACCTTGCGAAAAAGGCGGGGGCTGCCGTGGTCGGCACCGGGCGCAGCGACTTCCCGAACCAGATTAACAACGTTTTGGCGTTCCCCGGCATTTTCCGCGGCGCGCTGGATTGCCGCGCAAGCGACATCAACGAAGAAATGAAAATTGCGGCGGCCAAGGCGATTGCTTCCTTGGTTTCCGACGAGGAACTGAGCGCCGACTACATTTTGCCGAAAGCCTTTGACGAGCGTGTCGGAAAAACCGTCGCGGCGGCAGTCGCCGAAGCGGCGAGAAAGTCCGGCGTCGCGCGCATTTAAACAAAGAGGGATTGCAATGGGGGTAAACAACGATAAAACGCAGAACACCCTGTTTGACAGCAACGGTGAAAATACTGAAATGCTGAAAGCGAAAGCCATGAACCGGGACTATCTGCACGCGATTTACGGGGCGGAGCTCGAGCCTCTCAATCGCGAGGTGCGCTATACCCGCACCGCCTATTTAAAAGAATTGATAGACGCAGAAGAAGCCTGTGACACAAAAACGAAAAAAGCCCGCCGGCAAATTGTAATTGCCGCGGTGGTGTTCGTTGTGACGCAAGTGTTTACCGTTTTGTTTTTCATCTTATCAAGGACTTTTCGCGAATTTATGGTGATTGAGAAATTTTCAGAACATGGAGAGGACGAAATGGTAAGAGCCTATTGGGCTTCGTCCGGCTTTTTCGGCTCGCTTTTTTGGATTATTCTGGTTTTAAGCATTTTACAGCTGTTGTTTTTTATTATCAGCAGCCGGAATCAGATAAAAGCTGCCAAGGCAAATTATCAGTGGAAAATAAAGACCATTGAAGAAAAAAAGCAAGAGCAAATGCTTGCAGGCACTTACGACGCCACAAGCTAATAAAAACAAACGGGGCTGTTTTGCAGTCCCGTTTTCTAAAGACAATTATATTTGTGTTTTGTCTTCCCAGTGTGGGAGAGAATCAGAACACTTAAAAATCAAATTTCGGAGGGAACAAAATGCAGTTTGACGTAAACGCGCTTCAGTGGACGAGAGCGCCGAAAGCTTATAAGATTTCGCCCGATAAAATTGAAATTACCACAACCCCCAAAACGGATTTGTGGCAGAGAACTTATTATCATTTTCGGAACGACAACGCGCCGGTGCTGCAAATGACGACAGCGGAAAAATTCTTTTCGTTTGTGGTCAAAACTGATTTTTCCGAAAGCCACCACCGTTTCGACCAGTGCGGCGTGGTGCTCTATTTAGACGGCGAAAACTGGCTGAAAGCCTCTGTGGAATATGAAAACGAAACCTTCCAGCACCTCGGAAGCGTTGTGACCAACCAGGGCTATTCCGACTGGGCAACCACGGAAATTCCCGCCGCGGTGAAAACGATGTGGTATCGCCTAAGCCGCCGCGAAGATGATTTTTGCGTAGAATGCTCCCAAGACGGCAAAGTCTTTCACCAAATGCGGATTTGCCACCTGTCGAAAGCGCAGGGGGAAATCCGGTTCGGTATTTACGCTTGCAGCCCGGAGGATTCCTCTTTTTGCGCGGTGTTTACGCAAATGGAACTGACGGAATGCAAATGGCTCGCACACGACGGACAGGCGCCGGACGAGGATTTATAAGAAAATTATAATAAAAAACGGGACTGCTTTTGCAGTCCCGTTTTTTATTATGTAAAGTTATTCCGCTTTACCGGTTTCTTCAACCGAAAAGGTAGAGGCTTTCTCTTCTGCGGCTTCGCCGTTCTCCGTTTTCGATTCCTGTTTCTCTAAAATTTCTAAAATCTTTTGCAGCTGCCGCTTCATCGACTCGTTTTCGTCTTGAAAGCGGTAAGCTTTCCAAACAAAATAAATCAATATAAAGGCAAGAAACGGAGAAAGTATTTCCGGGAATCCGAGACAGCAATAGCCAAAAGCCAAAAGAACAATCGTTAAAAAAATCGGCATTTTCATAGAACTCATATAGCATCCCTCCTTAAAATCAGTATACCGAAACCCCCCGTGTGCTGTCAATAAACAGAATTCGTTAAAACGTTGCAAAAAGCCGCCCGTGGTCAAAAAGGACCACGGGCGGCTATCGATATATTTTATTGGGAGGTTTTGTAACAAGACATCGAATAGAACCGCTTAACGGTGTTCACGCTCACTGCTGTAATCCAAAATCGCGCCGGTGGACGCGTCCACTTCGCACTCATATTCAACGCCGCCGCTGAAAAATTCGATTTCGTAAACGGCACGGCCGTCATCATAATCCAGCTTGGCTTTTTGGAAGGTCACGCCGGAAACGGACAATCCCGCTTTGCCGACAGCGATTTCCTTCGCTTTGTCTACACTGATATAGTTGCCGGTGTTGCTGTTGCTGCCGTTGTTGCCGGGTTTTGCGACAGTGCCTTTGAACGCTTCCACGCTTTTGTCGTGAACGGCGCCGGTCGACGCGTTGATTTCATATTCATACTCGTGCGTCGAGGTGTAAAATTCCACGTCATAAACCGCAATTCGGTCGTCGTAGTCGAGTCTCGCTTTGGTGAAGGTGACAGCCGAAGCGGAAAGCCCTGCGTCCGCAAGTGCCTTATTTTTTGCCGCTTCCACGCCGATTTGCGAAGAGCCGGACGACGCATTGGAATTAGACTGTGTGCCCTTTGCAGGTGTGGCAGTTGCCGGTTTTTCGGAATTTGCCGCGGAGGTCACCGGCTGTTGTGCCGGCGGATTCTGGGCAGCTATGGCTTCCGTGCTTTTGCTGAACACAGCGCCGGTGGTCGCGTTGATTTCATATTCATACTTTTTCTCGCTTGTATAGAATTTGAGTTCATAGACCGAGGTGCTGTCGTCCAAATCCAGTTTTTCTTCGGTGAAAGTCACGTCGGAAACCGTAAGACCGGCGTCCGCCAATGCAATTTCTTTGGCTTCGTCCGCGGTGATTTCGGCAGTCGCGACTTTATGCGCGCCGTCCTGCGTCACAATTTCGATTTCCTTTTTCACAACGGTGCCGTCTGAAGATTTAATCCAGTATTCATATTCGGTGCCGTCGGCGACAAATTCCACTTCATACACGAATTGTCCGTGTTCAAAACCGAATTCCGTGCGGACGATTTTGGCTGCCGCCGGGTCAATGCCCGCGTCGGCGAACGCGAAATTTTGTGCATTCTCCGCGCCGATTGCGGTGCTTTTCGCAATGGCGTCCGCCGCATAGACGGTGCCCGTGCCCAAGAAAAGCAAAATGGCGAGCACGCAAACAATGCTTAACGCCGCTTTTTTCGGTGTTTCAAAAAGCCGTTTAATTTTATTACGCATAAAGTACACTTCCTTTCTGATTTGTCTTTAGTATAGCTAGCGATTATTAAAACAAGATTAGAATTTTAATTTTTTTGAAAAACACAAGTAAATTTGCTGCCGACGCCGAGTTCGCTTTCTACAAAAACTTCGCCGCCGTGGAATTTCGCAATTTCCCGAACCATGGAAAGGCCGAGGCCTGTCCCCGCGCCCGTGCGGGAATTGTCCGCCTGATAAAAGCGGCGGAAAATCTTTTCTAAGTCGTCTTTTGCAATGCCGATGCCGTCGTCTTCAACTGTCAAAAGGATTTTATCCTGTTCGGTTTTGAGTGTCACAAAAATATGCCCGTTTTCTTTTCCGTAACGATAGGCGTTGCTGATTAAATTGGTCAAAAGCCGCGCAAACAGCTGGGCGTTGCCGAGAAGGGTTACGTTTTCCTGCGTTTCACAGGTCAGCGTAATGTTGTTTTCGCGAATCAGCGCCATGTCTTCACAAACCGAGGAGACAAGCTTCGTTAAGTCAAGCGGTTCTGTCGTGTAGCGGTCGGATTTTAACTCAAGCCTTGTGAAATCCAGCATATCGTTAATGAGCTTTGCCATTTTTTTGCCCTGCCGCTCAATCACGTTTAGCGCATCTTGATATTCTTCAGGGCTTTGCTCGTGCTCTAAAGACATTTCACATTGCGCCAAAATCACGCTCATCGGTGTGCGCAGTTCGTGAGACGCGTCCGAAGTAAACTGCCGTTCAGCCTGAAACGCGTTGTCCAGCCGCCCGAACATCTTGTTAAACTGGTCTGCAAGACGGTGTAATTCGTCTTTCCCTTCGCCGATATCAATACGCTTTTTAAGGTCGCTGCCTTGCCCGATTTGCGCCGCCGCATCGGAAAGGTTTTGAATCGGTTTTAACATGCGTTTGGTAATCAGATACCCGCCGATTATCGCGACTAAGACAAGAAAGGGGAGCAAAATCAGCGAGGTGCGGGCAATGCTGTTTAATTGTATGGAGCCTTGCACTTCGGAAACAACGCCGCGCAGCCAAAGCCCCTCTAAGCCCTCCTGCGTTAATTTGCGGTCAAAGATGTAATATGTGGTGTTTCCCGCTTTGATTTGCTGTACGGTTGCGTTGCGGAAACCGACAGCCGCCGTTTCTTTTGCAATCGGATTTTCGCCGTATACCAAAGATCCGTCAGCCTTGCAAAGCGACGTGTAAACCTGATTGATTTCATCTAAGAAATCGTCGTCCACTCCCAAATAGCCGCCGTCCCATTTTACATAATGGTCTAAACTTTGCGCAAGCGCCGCGTCGTCCACGCGTTTATAAAATTCAATTTCATCGACGTTGTGCTCCACGGTTTCTATCAGATTGTCGCGAATGGTTTTTTGAATGACCTGGTCGCCGACAAACAAAACCATAAAATAGGTAATCGAAACAACCAAAATCAAAGCGACGGAAAACCACAGCGTGATGGTGGTGCGAATGGAAAATCGTTTCAACTTTTATGCCTCCTCGCGCAAAACATAGCCGCGTCCGCGAACGGTATGTATCAGCTTTTTGTCATAGCCCTCGTCAATCTTTTTGCGCAGATAACGGATGTAAACGTCCACAACATTTGTGCCACCCTCATAATCAAAATTCCAAATATGATTTTCAATTTTTTCGCGGGACAGTACAATCCCGGCGTTGTGCATCAGGTATTCGAGCAGCGCATATTCTTTCGCGGAGAGGGGGATTTCCTTTCCGCCGCGCTTCACGACCTTTGCGGCGGTGTCCATCGTCAAATCCCCGACAGAAAGCAGGCTGTCGGAAACCCCGAACGCGGTTCTTGTCATCGCCCGGATTCTGGCGAGCAGTTCTTCGACGGAAAACGGCTTTACAAGATAATCGTTTGCGCCGCTGTCGAGCCCCGCCACGCGGTCCTGCACGGAATCGCGCGCCGTGAGAAACAAAACAGGCGTGTTTTTGCCTTTACTGCGCAGAGCCCGCAGCACGGCAAAGCCGTCCGCTTTGGGCATCATAATGTCTAAAATGACCGCGTCATAGTCGGTGTAAGAAAGAATGTCTATCGCTTCTTCTCCGTCATATACGCTGTCTACGCTGTATCCTTGTGACGTCAGCTTTTTTGTAATAATATGGTTTAAATCCCGTTCGTCCTCAGCGAATAAAATACGCATTGTTGCTCCTCCTGCGTCAAACGATTCTGTAATCTGCCGTTTTTTGAACCCGGAACAGCCGATTATAAAAGAATTATAGCATATACACATTAAAATTGCATTAAAACATATCGCAGCTTTCTCACGTGGCTTTTCGCCGCAGGAGCAGGGCACACGCCGATAAAAAGAAAACTGACTCCGCTTTTGCAGAATCAGTTTTTGCTTTATTTATAGGCTTTTTGTTCGGTAGTGTCTTAAGTTTCGGCAAGCTTTTTCTGCGACTCCATTTTGAGGTAAGCGTTGATAAAGCCGTCAAGGTCGCCGTCCATCACGTTGTTGATGTTGCCGGTTTCATAGTTGGTCCGGTGGTCTTTCACGAGCTGATAAGGCATAAACACATAGGAGCGAATCTGACTGCCCCAAGCAATTTCCTTTTGGTCACCCTTGATGTCGGAAATTTTTTCGAGGTGCTCGCGTTCTTTGATTTCCACAAGTTTGGATTTTAACATACGCATTGCCACTTCACGGTTTTGGTGCTGGCTTCGTTCCACCTGACAGGAAACCACAATGCCGGTCGGAATGTGCGTCAAACGCACCGCGGAAGAGGTTTTGTTAACTTTCTGCCCGCCCGCACCGCTGGAACGGTACACGTCCATTTTAATGTCTTCCGGCGCAATTTCCACTTCAATCGTGTCGTCAATTTCCGGCATAACCTCCACCGAAGCAAACGAGGTGTGGCGCCGGCCTTCCGAGTCAAACGGGGAAACACGCACCAAGCGGTGAATGCCCGCTTCGCTTTTTAGGAAGCCGTAAGCGTTTTCGCCCTCGACCAAAATGCTGGCCGATTTCAAGCCCGCTTCGTCGCCGTCGAGATAGTCGAGCGTCGAAACCTTGTAGCCGTGACGCTCACCCCAGCGGTTATACATGCGGAACAGCATTTCCGCCCAGTCCTGCGCCTCAGTGCCGCCGGCACCCGCGTGAAAGGTGAGAATGGCGTTCTTGCTGTCGTATTCGCCGGAAAGCAGGGTTGTCAGCGTCATGTTGTCGAGGTCGTTTTCAAAGGCCTTGACGTTTTCTTCGCATTCCGGGAGCAAGTCGAGGTCTTCCTCTTCGTTGGCAAGCTCAATCATCACAAGCGCGTCGTCATAATCCCCGCAAAGTTTTTCGTAAGCGGAAACCTTAGATTTTAACGAGCTTGTGCGCTTGAGCACCGCCTGGGAGTTTTTCAAATCGTCCCAAAATCCCTCTTCGGCGGCCTGCGCCTCCAAGGTTTTGATTTCCTCTTTCATTTTTTCCAAGCCGAGCGCTTCCGAAAGGTCTTTCAGCGCTTTTTCGTGGCCCAAAAGCTGCAGTCGCAGTTCTTCAAATTGAAGCATAAAACAAAGTTCCTTTTCTAAGAATTTCAAAATCTTATATATCTTACTATACTTTTCCGATTTGTGCAACCTTTGGTATGGATTTGTCGGGAAAAGCAAGACAAAAAAACAGGTGCGAAGCCGGTTGGCGACCGAAAAAAGGCGCGTTTTTCTCCCGACGTAAAATGTATCTGTCAGTAGTATGCCGCTTGCCTGCGATTTTAAAAGCAAACGCGCCGAAAAGGCGCGGGACGCCTAAGAAAAATCAACAAACAAACGGTCGCGAAAAGGCGAAATATTGACAAATTGTAAAAACTTTCTAATATTGTTGTGTTTTCCTTGAAGAAGCAATTTGATTCTGCTAAAATGGTATCGCTTAAATATGCGTATATGTTGTATAACAATAGGAGATGGTTATTTCATGCAAACAGGGAAAAGAGCTCTCGGCGTACTGCTCGCCGTGCTGATGATTGTGACCACGCTTACCCCCGGGCTTTTAGCCGGTGCGGCGTCGACCACAATTACAATCACACAAGACGGTGTAGAAGTCACCGATCAGCTGACGGTGCAGGAGTACCGCAGCATAGAACTTAGCTATACGACCGCCGGCGATGTTCCGGCGGACGCTTATGTCACTTGGGAAAGCAGCCAGCCTCTGCTTGCCGGTGTGGACAGCAACGGTAAAGTCAGCGGCTATGACTATTCCAAGGCCGCCATTGTTCAGCAGTGGATTGACGAAAATATCCGCTCTCTGCCGCTGGTCGGCGAATCCATGGCGCAGGCGATTGAAGACCAAATTGCCGCAACCGGCGTGGATTTGGAAGATATGGATACCGCGGTTTTAATTGGGATTATCCGCGCTGTCGCCGGCGATACGCTTGCCGACAGTTTGCAGGCGGCGTTAGACAGTATGAATGTTGAAATCACCGCCACTTTGCACAGCGCCGACGGACAGGTGCTTGCGACGGATACCGTCAAGGTCGTGGTGGAAAAAAGCGTCCTTGCCGACCTTGTGCCGACCGCGGTACATATTACCAATAAAAATTCCGTCCCGACTACAGTTGCCGTGGGCACAACCGTGCAGCTGTACGGTGCGGTTACGCCGGTTCGTATTCACGAGGGCGTGAAATGGACAATGGGCGACACGATTTTTGATACAGAATCCGGCAAGCACGCAACCGTTTCTTCCGACGGCCTTGTGACCTTTACTTCAGTCGGTACGGTCAAAGTGCGTGTCAACCCGGACAATGTTCTGTATTCTGCATTTACCGATACGATTACCTTTACGGTTGTGGACCCGTCCGAATTGCCGGTCACCGATTTCTCGATTGTCGGCGAGACCGAAATTGACGAGGGCGAGACCACGCAGCTTGCAATTGATAACTTAACCCCTGCCGGCGCTTATACCGGCGATTTGAAATGGGAGTCCTCCGACCCGACCGTTGCCGTTGTGGACCAAAACGGTATTGTAACCGGTCTCGACGGCGGCAACGATTTGATTACCTACAGCAGAAAAACGACCATCACCGCGACCATCGGTTCGGTTTCCAAATCGGTGGAAGTGAAAGTCAATCGCCAGTTATTGAACTCCAAAATTTCCGGCGTGGAAATTGTCGGTGATACCGATATTCCGAACAATTCCTCGACAACCTATACGGCAAAAATTACGCCTGACCGTCTCAACAGCAGCAGCTCGGTTCAACGTGAATGGGGCCTTACAAATCCGCTGACCGGCGAGACCGTCTGGGCAACGGCGGAGACACCCGCCGACACCAATATCGCCACAATAACAGCGGACGGTGTCTTAACCCCGAAGCAAAGCGGCGTAATTACCATTCATGCGCGCGCGACACAAGACGATGTGGTGCTGGAAACAACCAAAACGGTTGAAGCGGGCACGCCGATTGAAAGCTTTACGTTGGAACTCGGCGGCGGTTTCTCTAATTTGCTGATTGGTTTTAACACGGAGCGTGCTTTGGAAGAAGGACACACCGGGTATATTGACATTAAGAACATCCTGCCCGCGGAATATGACCCCGACCTTTTGAACAATGTAATTTGGACCACCTCAGACCCGAGCGTTGCAACCGTAAACGAAAACGGTATGGTATTCGGTATGGATGCCGGCGGGCTGACCGTATACCACAGCAAATCCGTTACCATTACCGCGAGCATCGGCGGCGTTTCCGCCTCGATTACTTTTAATGTTCGCGGTGCCAGTGTCAACAACCTGGTAGCGGCGGAAATTACGGGCAATAATTATGTGATTAAGGATTTCCCGATTTCTTATTCGGCAATTTATTCTCCGCCCCGTTTGAGTGTCAACAACGCGCACTGGGGCCTTGCGTACGACGACGGTTCCCGCCCGTGGGAGGATAGCTACGACAGCACCAGCGGCAACCAGCAAAACAGCATTGCAACCGTTGACAACAACGGTCTTGTGACCGGCCTTTCGGCAGGGGAAACCACGCTGTACTACTTTGTCCGCGAAGGTTTGACTTCGTGGGACGGCTCTTACGCAGAGGACACTAAAAATATTACCGTCGTCGAACTCGAACCGAAGAGTATCACTCTGACCGCGCCGACGCGAACCGATTACGTTGAGGGCGAGACAGAACTGGATTTGACCGGCTTAAAAGTCGAACTCAATTATGACAAAAACGACGTCGCGAAGTATTACGATATTTCCGGTATGTCCGACAGCGATTTCACCGTAGAGGTGCACGACTACACCGTCGGCGAAATCAACCAGACCATTCTTGATAACGAGCAATATATTTTGGTAACGGTCACCCGTGCGGGCAAGAGCTACCGCGGCGTGTTCCCGATTACCTTGGCTTCTAAAAACCTTACGGATATTTCGCTTGTCAACCCGCGCTATAAATATTTGGAAGGCGAAAACAAGCTGGATTTGACCGGCCTTGAAGTGACCGCCAATTACAGCAACGCCGCTTCCGAAAAAGTCACCGATTATACAGTGGATTACGCGGCGTTTGACCCCGATGTGCTTGATGTGGAACAGAACATCAACGTCACTTATGAGCACGCCGGCAGAAGTGCGACTGCCTCGTTCCCGATTATGATTTACGGTATCCCGGTCGTTTCTGTGGACACCGGCGCTTATGAGGGCGGCTGGACGAGCAAAGACGTGACCTTCACGCTTTCGGCAACCCACTCGCTTGACGGGCTTACCTATTACTATAAGACCGCGAGCAATCCCGAATGGGTGCAGATTACCGGCGATACCCTCGCCGTGTCGCAGGATTGCAACGAAACCTATTATTTCAAAGCGGTGAACTCCGCCGGCATTGAAAGCGCCGAAACCGCAGGGTACACCGTTATGCGCGACGCGGTTACACCGTCGTTTAACTTAGTGCCCGAAAAAGAAGATTTGACGAACACGTCTTACACCGTGCAAATCAGCGATTTGCAGGTCGGTATTTCCGGCATTCGCTCGGTCAAACTCAATGGCGCCGATATTACGGAGAACCACGACAGCTTCACCGCGACGCAAAACGGTGATTATATTGTCGAGGTTATTGCGAACAACGGTCTGTCCCTCACCAAGACGCTGAACGTTACGAACATCGATACAACAGCCCCGACAGTGGATTCTATTGATTTACAGCAGAAAATCTCCGGCGGCTTCGCAAGACGGATTGACGGCGCGTTCGGCCTGTTCTTCAACGCACAGGTGGAAGTAACCATTGCCGCGAGCGACGAAGGTGTTGCCGGCGTTGACCGTATTGAATACCGCTATTTTGACGCCACAACCGATACTTACACCGATTGGGCGGTTTATGATGCAAGCAATAAGCCGCTTCAAGACCTGAACTTCAAAGGCTGGGTCGAAGCGCGTGCTTACGATAAGGCGGGCAATGTTTCCGCAACGCTCAACTCCGAAGGGTATGTGATTGATACCGAAAAGCCCACCGCGGTGACCATTACCGCAACGTCCGAGGGCGAAAACTATGAAGCGGACACTTGGGCGGCGGACGATGTTTCGATGAAACTCGAAAGCACCGCGTTCTCCGGCATTTACGAATATCAATACCGCGTGGATAACGGCGAATGGCAGACGCTCGACGGCGACACCCTTACGGCAACCGAACCCGGCACACACCGTTATGAAGTGAAAGCCATCAGTTACGCGACCAACGAAAGCGAAATCACCGAAATGCTTGTCAAAATCGATAAGCAAAAACCGGTCATCCGCGTGGCGTTTGACGGTACATTCGGTCGTTGGACTGCGGACGGTGCAAGATTTAATTTCTCCACCGAAGAAGAAAGCCTTTCCGGCATTACCTATTACTACAACGACGGCACGGGCTGGTATGAATTTGACGGCTCCGAGTTGGTCCTCTCTGAAAACACCAACACGACTTATACGTTCAAAGCGGTCAACGGCGCCGGAACGGAAAGCACCACTTCCGACAGCTACCGCGTGATGATTGATACCGTAGAGCCCACTGTGAAACTTGAAAAGACGGTGACATCGCTTACCTCGGTGCCTTACGAAGTGCGTGTCAACACGACCGTCGGCGAAGCGGGACTTGAAAGTATCACCGTAGACGGCAAAGACATCACCGCCGAAAAAGCCTTTACCGTTTCCGAAAACGGCGCTTATCTCGTGACCGTAACCGGCAACAACGGCAAGTGGACTTCCGTCATTTTGGAAATTGACAATTTCTGTGACCCGGAACTGAAAATCACCGACATTTCTTTCAGCGAAAGTGTCAAACAGGATAAAACCCCGTTCGGGATTTACTTTAATACCCCGGCCGAAATCACAATTTCCGCACTAAATACGACCGCTGTCCCGACGGCTGAAATCAGCTACCGTTTGGTAGATGAAAACAATGCACCGGTGACCGAATGGACGACTTACAACGACGAAAGCAAGCCGGTAATAGATAAGAGCTTCCGCGGCTATGTGGAAGCGCGCGTGACCGACACCGAGGGCAACCAGTCTGAAACCTATCTGTCGCACGGCATCACCGTGGAGTTGGAAACCCCCGACGCGCCGACCGTGACCGCAGTTTCTGCGGAAAAACCGTATGTCAGCGGCACTTGGACCGACGGCCACGTTGACATCACCCTCGATTGGGACGCGGTCTCCGGCGTTGTAACCTATTATTATCAGAAAGACGGCGGCGAATGGAAGCCGATGGACGAAAATTCGCTGACCGTTTATGAAACCGGCACCCATGTTTGGAACTTCAAAGCGGTTTCCGTTTTGGGCAAAGAAAGCGGTGTCTCAACCTTGACCACCAAAATTGAAAACGGGATTCCGGTTTTGCAGGTGGGCGTGAACGGCGCAATCGGCGTGGAAACCAGCCGTGACATCACCTTTACGCTTTACACCCCGAACGCACTTTCCGACATCACCTATTATTACACCACCGGTAATGACGAATGGATTGAAATGGACGGCAACGTGTTGGAAATCACCGAAGACACCACCGCGGTCTATCAGTTCAAGGCGGTCAACGAAGCCGGCGAAGAAAGCTATGAAAGCTTGGAATACAGCGTCATTTTGAAACATGAGCTTACAGAGATTGTCGTGAAAGACGGCGCTTCCGCACCGCTGAAAATCAACCGGGAAAACCCCGACGAATATTACATGGTCGGCCTCAACGTTGATAACGCAACCGTGGCGTCGCTGAAAAGCGATTTGAAAAACGAAAGTGTTCAGGTGCACATTTACCGGGACGGCGAGGAACTTTCCGACGGTGAAAAAGTCGGCACCGGCTGTGTCGTCCAATACGTCGCGAGCGAAGACCCCATGCTGGTTTACGAGAGCGTAACCGTGATTTTATACGGTGACGTCAACGGCGACGGCGTGATTGACGACGCGGACTACGATTTGATGAAACAGGATTCCGTGTCCTCGACTCCGGCGATTGATTCCGGCGTTTTCGAGACCGCGGCGGATTTGAACAACGACGGCGTGGTCGACTGCTTCGATGCGGCAATTCTGAATTTGCAGCTTGCCGGCGTCAAAGATTTAGACCAGACGGTGGATTTCTACAAATAAACCGCAAATAAAATACGCTTGGGTTCCCTGTCGCTTTCGGCGGCGGGGAACCTGTTGCCATAGTAAGGGAGCAAAACGCATGAATTTCGAAAAAGAACAGGAGAGCGTGAAAGGCTATTGCGCCTTGGTCGGCGATTTGCTGCGCCACGAAAAGGTGCGGGAAATGCATCAGTATCCCCACCACCGCGACGTTGATACCTTGTATCACAGCGTTTGCGTATCCTATTTGACTTATAAAATTTGCGAAAAAATGCATTGGCACCCGAAAGAAGCCACGCGCGCGGCTTTGCTCCATGATTTTTATTTGTATAATTGGTATACTGACAAACACGACGAGTGGCACGCGTTCCTTCACCCGAAAATGGCGTGTAAAAATGCCGAACACTATTTCGGCGCGCTCACGCCGCGGCAGGAGGATATGATTTTGTGCCATATGTGGCCGCTGCATTTGGCGCCGCCGCATTCGCGTGAGGGGTTTGTGCTGACCTTTGCCGACAAAGTTTGTGCCGTGCGCGATTTAATCGGCACGTCCAAGCGCTTTGCCCCGGTTTATGAACGTATTTTTTCGGAGGTGGACCATGGAACTTCTGCTGACAATCTGTAAATATTTTTTGTGGTTCATTCTTTACAGCGTCGGCGGCTGGATTATGGAGACGATTCTCTATATGGTCGTGCAGCGGCGCGTGGTCAAACGCGGCTTTTTGTTCGGCCCGCTTTGCCCGATTTACGGCGTCGGCGCGATTTTGGCAACCGTAACGCTTTATGACCGTGTGGATAACATTTTCCTGCTGTTTTTAATCGGCATGGTCATGTGCACCACGCTCGAATATGTCACGCACTTTGTTCTCGAAAAGCTGTTCCACACCACGTGGTGGGATTACTCGAACAAACGCTTTAATATCAAAGGGCGGATTTGTTTAAAAAACAGCCTGCTGTTCGGCGTGGGCATTGTGTTAATCGTCCGCGTCTTTCAGCCGGCAATTATTTATGCGACCGACCAAATCCCGGACACGGCGATTCTTTGGATTAGCTTTGTGATTTATTCGATTTTGCTCATTGACCTTGCGACGACGGTTTCCGGCTTGAAAAACACCGTGGAACAGCTGAAAGATTTTCAAAAACTAATCGGCGGCCATATGCAAAAGGGCTTGGACACGACCGACGAGCGCATTTCCGAGCTTGCCGAACGGCTGAAAGCCAGCGAAGCACTTACCGATGTGCTCGACCGACTTCGTTCCACCAAGTCACCGCTCGGAAGACTCCACGACCGCTATCCGAATATCAGCTTCAACCGCTATAAAGATGTTTTGCAGTTTATTTACGGCAAGCAGGAAGAAGTGCACGAAAAAAGAGCGGAAAAGCGCAAAGAAAAAGCCGAATCCAAAGAAAATAACGAAGAGAAAAAATAACAAAAAATAAAACCCCCGGCTGACAAAGCGGGATGTCCTTAACGGAGAAAACAAAAAACCGAATAGGATAAAAATAATAGCGGCCACTACAAGCATGAGTTTGTAGTGACCGTTATTTTATTATTGCTTATCGTTTCCAAATGGATTCTTTGTCAAGTAAAAAACCATATAATATTTTTTTCTCGTCCTCGCTGGCATCTCCAATTTTAACTCTATGCTGAATTTTAGGAATGAGTATTTCTTTTGCTTTTATAAACTTATCCATATATTTGGGTTGTCTTGCAAAATTAACCCACATATAATTTGAAAAATCTACGCAATTAAAATCAAAAGTGTCAGGGTGCAGTATAAACTCAATAAAGGATGTTTTAGTGTTGAGATTATCTAATCGTTGTAGCCCTGATGTATCGGATATTTTATCGGTTAGAATTAAAAGATATAATATTTCCAACTTGCTTTCCAAAGGATCGGGATAGGATCTTGCGGCAGTCTTGCTTTGCTTTTCATCTGTAGAAATAATCTCATCTACAATACTATTAATTTTATCCTCTGAGAAAACTATAAAATCACTGAATACAAAATCAAGCAGATATTTATTTTCAATAGAAACAAAATGTGTTTCTATATATTCTTTGATTTCTTGCTTAATTTCGCCCTCTGGTAGAGATTGAAATAGTAATCCGACACTTGTAATTTTTTGATTGACATTCTCAAAACTATCAATAATTGATTTTATGTTTGTCGCAGTCTCCTCATCATCATTTTTAATAAACGATTTCAAAAAAGCTCGTATAGAATAATGACTAATATTGTTCTCATACTCAAAAAAATGCTTTGATTTCAAAACGGTATTAATTATGTCATAATTTGATTTTGATATAACATTTTCGCACAAATCAACAAAGACTT
Organism: Candidatus Fimenecus excrementavium; assembly: GCA_018712805.1. GTDB lineage: Bacteria > Bacillota > Clostridia > Oscillospirales > Acutalibacteraceae > Fimenecus > Fimenecus excrementavium. Next base: position 26,353 of record DVGI01000041.1, read on the forward strand.
TTAAGCAAAGACGAAAATCGGGATAATGAATAGAAAAGAAGTATTCATCAAATTTTTGGTTTGAG
>DVGI01000042.1 GCA_018712805.1 Candidatus Fimenecus excrementavium
CTTTTTAGCGTGGTCGAACCTAAGCGGTGACCGCAGCAAAAATCCTGTCAAGGGCAAGCGTTGTGCTTCGCACCCTTGACAGGATTTTTTACGCCCGCAGGCAGTGACAGCAATAACAGGTTTTCTAACACTTTTCTAACATTTTGGTTTGATTTACGACAAATTGATGTGCAAGCAAATTCAAGCATTAACCGCGCCAACACGCTAAAAACGTAGATATATCAAGGGATATCAAGGGTTTGCGCAAAGCAAGATAACCTTGTATAAAACTTGCTCGAAAAAACTCAAAATCCAGTGGTAGCGATACCGTACCGGTTCGACCCCGGTCACCGGCACCAAAAAGCCCCGACGCGTTAGCGCGTTCGGGGCTTTTCTTTTTGGAAGCAGGCTTTTCTTACTTGTTTTTAATTGCTGTTTTTATATTTCTCGCACAATGGCGCAAGGCCGATTATAAAAACTTTTTCTTTTTCATAATCACAAGGCACAAAACGACAATCACGACGCTGACAAGGATTACCGCCGGGTAGCCGTATTGCCAGTGGAGTTCCGGCATATTGCGAAAGTTCATACCGTACCAGCCGGCGACCAAAGAAAGCGGCAGGCAAAGCGTTGTCACCACGGTTAAAATCTGCATAATCCGGTTTTGGCGAATATCCACTTCCGCCTGGAACAGTTCGCGGATTTGCAGGCAATATTCCCGCAAAGACTGCGCGCCGTCCTGCAGGCGGCTGATGCGCTTTTCGAGCAGGCGCAGTTGTTGATGTTCGCTGACGGAAAAGAAATCGTATTCATCCTCTTCGAGCTCACAAACCATGTCGTTGAGCTGGGCGTAATAGTGAAACCACTTCATCGTTTCCTTGCGTTTTTCGGTAAGCTGCGGTCCGAATTTGTCCAAAGAACCCGCAAGCACCTGATCTTCGAGCTTGCCGAGTTGGTCTTCGATTTCTTCAATGTGGTGGAAATCTTTGAGGAGCAACTGTTCTAACAGCGTACAAAAAAGCCAGCCCGCGTTATTTTTCGGGTGCTGTTTTTCTTTGGCCAAACGTTTTAAATATGTGTGGGCAACGCCGCTGTCATCACACACCACCAAATGCTTGCCGGTCAGCAAATAGCCGAACGCAATCGGTTTGCCGTCTTTGGTTTTGCGGGGCGTGAACACCGTCCCGCAAAGGCAGTCTTTGCGCACCTCCGCTTTGCAGACGCGCGCGTCCCGAGAAAGCGGCATGTGGTGCAGCTGCGCTTCCACGCCCGGAAACGGTTTTGCGTGCACCAGCTCGTCGCTTGAAAGCACGATAAGCGTCCACGCGTCGGACGAAAGCGGTTCTTCCAACAATTTCATTGTATTTTCCAACAAATAAGCTTCCATTGCCGCACCTCTTTTTCCGTAACATTTTCTAAAGGCATTGTAGCACAAAGGCAGTGAAAAGACAAGGCACGCTCACGAGCGCATATAATGAATTTTAAAGTTAAAAAAGACGCCGTGCGAAAAGCACGGCGTCTTTTTTCATTGGTTTTGTTAAGTCATCAGCGTTCGATTTTTAAGGTGACGATTTCAAACGGACGAACGGTCAGCGCAATAGCTCGGCCGTCGGTCGGCAATTCTTCCACCTCATTTTCCAAAAGGTCGCAAAGCGTGACGCGTTTGAAATCAAAGCCGGTTGTCAAGGTCGTGCGCACGCGCTGGTTGTAAGCTTCGTAAAGGCGCACGATTACCGCGTCGCTGTCCTCCGCCTCTTTCACGGTTTCCGCAATAACATTGTCGCAATCCAAAGACAGAAGCGAATAGCTTTCGGGCAGCGTGCCGCTTTGCTTTTGCAGTTTGAACGCGGTCATCGGCTGGTTAAGCAGATATGCCTGTTGGATTGTACCCGCTTCGCGGTAGTTGCCGGCGTGCGGATACAAGGAATAGGTAAAGGTGTGGTGGCATTTGTCGGCATCGGGGTTCGGATAGGTGCCGCATTTGAGCATTGTTAGGCGAATCACGCCGTCGTGAATGTCGTGGCCGTATTTGCAGTCGTTGAGCAGGCTCACGCCGTAGCCGTATTCGGAAAGGTCGGCGAATTTGTGGGCACAGACCTCAAACTTCGCGGCATCCCAGCTTGTATTGCTGTGGGTCGGGCGTTCCACCGTGCCGAACTGGATTTCATAAGTCGCTTTGTCGGCGTTGATATCGACCGGGAACGCGGTTTTCAAAACCAGGTGTTTTTCTTTCCAGTCGATGTCCGTATCAAAATCGATGCGGGCAACGTCATCATACAGCCAAACCTTTTGGGTGATGACACTGTTCATAAACGATTTGCGGATTTCCACGCCCGCACGCGCGCCGTCTGTAACGGGATAAATTTCCGCTTTGTCGGAAAGCTCCCAGGATTTTTCTTTATAGTAATTGCTGATTTCCCAGTTGTCGTAATCGCGCGGGTAATCTTCATAAGCCGTCAAAACGTTGCCGCGCGCGCCGGCTTTGAGGACCTCGCGGTCATTGCGCTTATCGTAAAGCCGTGTAAACGCGCCGGTTTCGTCAAGCTCGATACGGAAGAATGCGTTTTCCAGCACCTTTTCGGTGGCCTGCACTTCGCCGCGGGCTTCATAATCTTTGACAATCTTATAGCCTTTCGCCGGAATGTCGCGCACAAAAACAGTCTCGCCGTTTAACTGCACCGTACCGGACGCTTCGAACGAATTGGGGTTGAACACCAACACGCCGCCGTCCGTAGCAACCTTGCCGATGATTTCGGCACCGGCGTTTTTCACCATACGGTTGCCGGCCTGCAAAAGCGCTTCATACTGACTTTTGGAAACCTCATAGACTTCTTTAATCGACGAGCCGGGAATAATGTCATGGAACTGGTTTAATAAAATTGTCTCCCAGCCGTCGTGCAGTTCCGCTTTCGGGTAAGCGGCGCCGGTCAGGATATTCGCAAGCAGTGCGGTGGTCTCCGCCTTTTCATATAAAAACTCGCTTTTGCGGTTGTAACGCTTGTTTTGCGCCATAGAAGTGTACGTACCGCGGTGGTATTCCAAATAAAGCTCGCCCTGCCAGCGCGGGGTTTTGGGATTTTGCAGCGCATGCGCACGCACGCGGGAAAGCATGCTGCCCGCGAATTCCATTTTCGCCTTAGGTACAGCGGGAAGACCTTTTTTCAAAAGGTTATAATATTCCAAATCCTTGCGAGTCGGTCCGCCGCCGCCGTCACCGAAGCCGAACGTAATCATCACTTCGTTGTTGATTTCTTTTTGCTGATAGCGGTCGTAAGCGCCCTGCAGCTGATTGGGGTTTAATTTGGCGTTGTATGTAACCGGGGTTTCCGGCAGTTTGCCGCGGTGTTTATCCTGCGCGGTCATGAAAAAGGCAAAAATATCGGTGCCGTCAATGCCCTCCCACCAGAAGGTGTCGTAGGGCATACGGTTGGTTTCGTTCCAGCCGATTTTGGAGGTGACAAAGCTATCGACGCCGCTTTTTTTAAGAATCTGCGGGAGCGCGGCGGAATAGCCGAACACGTCCGGCAGCCACAGCACTTTGCAGTCCACGCCGAATTCATCTTTAAAGAAGCGTTTGCCGTAAAGCACCTGGCGCACCAAGCTTTCGCCGGAGGACAGGTTGCAGTCCGCTTCGACCCACATGGCGCCCTCGACCTCCCAGCGGCCTGCGCGCACCATTTCTTTCACTTCGGCGTACAATTCCGGGGATTCCTCTTTTAAGAACTTATAAAGCTGCGCCTGGCTTGACACGAATTTGTATTCGGGGTATTTTTTCATCAGCGTGAGCACCGTGGAGAACGAGCGCAACACCTTTTCTCGGGTTTGCGCCAGCGTCCACAGCCACGCGACGTCAATATGGGTGTGACCGATGCAAATCGCGTTTACGCCGCTTTCTTTACAATAGCCGTCATAAAATACGCCGTCGAGATAGGCCTGCGCCGCCTGCACGGAAGCACGGCAAGCCTCGGAACGCGGGTCACGCAAATCGATTTGATTGATTGCGGTTTCCAAATAGCCTTTAATATCGACATAGGTTTTGTCGTTGGGGTCTAAATCCAGCGTGATTTCATAAGGCACGGCAAGGCTGTAATACAGCTTGCGAAGCGCCTCATCAAACACGCGAAGCGAGACGTTGAATTCAAGATAATTGCTGTTTTTGCCGCTGTAGGCGTAAATATAAATGTCGTAAGCTTCTTTGGCGTTGTCCAAAAACACTTCGCGGTGGTTGGTGTCAAGCCCCTGTACGAGCACGCCGTCGACATAGGCGATGAACTGCGGGTTGACGGCGTCCCAGCCGTTTAACTGCGTTGAAACGCAAAGCTCAACATTGTGCCCGCGCATTTCTGCGGGGATTTCGACGTGCTTATAAAACCAGGCGTGCGCGTCTTCTTTCCCGCCCCAACGTTCAAAGCGCCCGAACGCGCGGAAAGTCTCGTCAATTTCGGGTAAATCATTCCCCACTTTATAGTCGCAGGGCTTATAAGAAAAGCCGTCTAAGGGGATGTCTTCTACACATGCCGCGTTTTGCAGAACCTCTAAATAAACCCGCAGGCGGTCTTCGTAAAAATCAAGCTGCATTTTGGTCACTCCGTTTCTTTTCGGCATTATAACACATGGTGTTTTTCGTTACAATCTTTTTTTAATTCTCGATTGACAATCCGAGGTCGGAAAGCAGATAAAACGACCCGCAGACAAGCACCAAGCCGTCATTCGGCGTTGTGCGTTTGGCGTTTTCAAACGCGGCGGGGACATTTGGCTCCAAGAAAATTTCGCCGGGAAAATCGCCGATTTGCGCCTTTAAATCCTCCGGCGCGGCGGCACGGGGATTTTTTGGCTTTGTAAACCAAATGGTTTTTACATATGGCGTGACGGCTTTTAAATAGTGCGCTGTGTCTTTATCTTCCATCATGCCGATGACCGCCGTCACATTTTCGGGGGCGAAGTCGCGAAGGACTCTTGCCAGCGCGGCGCCGCATTCGGGGTTGTGCCCGCCGTCTAACAGCACGGGCGGGGGCCCCGGCAAAATTTCCATTCTGCCGTGCATGACTGTTTTGTGAATGCCGTTTACAATATTTTCTTGTGTAACGCCCGGAAGGCAGCGCGCCGCTTCAATAGCGCCGACGGCGTTTTCCACCTGATGAAGCCCGGTAAGCGGCATTGTATATTCTCTGCCGCCATAAGAAAATACCGTTTCGCCGAGCGTTTGGCTTTGCACCTTAGCGCTGTTTACGTCGGCGACGACCAAACGGTTATGTTTTTCGGCGGCGGTGTTTTGAATCACCTGCAAAGCGTCCGGTTCTTGCCGGTTGGTGGTGACGGTGACGCCGCCCTCTTTGATAATCCCCGCCTTTTCAAACGCGATTTTCGCAATCGTGTCGCCCAACACTTTCGTGTGGTCAAGGGAAATCGAAGTAATCACGCACACTTCGGAACAGGGAATAATGTTGGTCGAATCAAAACGACCGCCGAGCCCCACTTCCATAACGGCGATGTCACAGCCGGCGTTTTTAAAATACAACAGCGCGGCGGCGGTAATCGCCTCAAATTCCGTGGGGACAATCCCACGCCGGTTCAAACGCTCTATCGCGTCGCGGACGATGGTGACGGTTTCGGCAAGTGCAGACTCGGAAATGTTTTGGTGATTTACCTGAATCCGCTCGCAAAACGAAAACACATAAGGTGACGTGAACAGGCCGGTTTTGTAACCCGCTTCCACCAAAATGCGGCTGAGCATATTGGAGGTTGTCCCCTTGCCATTTGTACCGGCGACATGGACGAATTTCAAATTATTTTGCGGATTTCCGAGTTCCGCGAGTAAGGCGGAAATCCGCGACAGCCCCGGCTTCATTCCGAACACCAAAAGCGAATGGATATAAGCGACAGCTTCGCTGTAAGTCATTTACAAAAACACCTCAGATATCGACAAGCAGTTCCACCGGGCAATGGTCGGAACCGTAAATTTCATTATGAATGGACGCGCCCACAAGCTTTTCGCAAAGACGCTTCGAGACGACAAAATAGTCAATGCGCCACCCCGCGTTATTGGCGCGGGCGTTGAAGCGGTAAGACCACCAGGAATACGCCCCCGTAAGGTCCGGGTAAAACCAGCGGAAGCTGTCGACAAAGCCGCTTTCCAAAAGCGTTGTGAACTTTTCGCGTTCTTCCGGAGAAAAGCCCGGGTTTTTCACGTTGGTTTTCGGGTTTTTCAAGTCGATTTCTTGGTGCGCGACGTTTAAGTCGCCGCAATAAATAACCGGCTTCGTTTTATCGAGCGCGACAAGATAAGCGCGCAACTTATTCTCCCACGACATACGGTATTCAAGCCGCTTTAAGCCGTCCTGGGAATTGGGCGTATAGCAGTTGACCAAATAAAATTCGGGGTATTCGAGCGTAATGACGCGGCCCTCGCTGTCATAATAGGCATCGCCGAGGCCGTAGGCAACCGACAACGGTTCTTCTTTGGCGAAAATCGCCGTGCCGGAATAGCCTTTCTTTTCGGCATAATTCCAATAGGAAAAATACCCGTCAAACGAAAGGTCTAACTGCCCTTCCTGGAGTTTGGTTTCCTGTAAGCAAAAGAAATCGGCGTTTAATTCTAAAAAGGTTTCTTCAAAGTTTTTCCCGACGCACGCGCGCAGGCCGTTCACATTCCACGAAATCAGTTTTTTCATTGGATTCGCCTCCCCGTTTTTTATAAAAATGACGACGATATTGTAACACTCCGCGGCGGAAAAATCCACAGTTTTCATTGACTTTTTCAATTTTGTGCGGTATCATACTTTTGTTAAATTTTTAACGCTTTTGGAGGCGTTTCCATGCAAAACCCTTATACGAATCAAACCACAACCGAAAAAGGCTTTTGGCACCTCTTTTTCAGCACTTTTGAAAAAGCCGGGCTTTTGTGCCTGTTTTTCGCGCTTGTTTATTTTTCGCTGTATTTGGCATTGACGCAAGGGCGCATGCGCTTGGTCGGCAATTTTGCTTCTTCGCCGAATTCTCAAATTACAAGCGGCATACAAAACGCGCTGCCCGCAGGTTCAGGCAATGTGTCGGGAACCACGCTGCCTTTGGAAAATGCCGTGACGGCGGACCTGACCAAAATGCCGCAGGGCAACGAAGAAATCGCCGCTTATTTTTCGTCAGCGATCAATAAAGCGAAGGCGGAGGCCTCTTCGGTTACGCTTTTGCAGAAAAAAGGCACGAATTATAACGGCGTGGTGGACGCAGGCAACAACTTTTTGCTTTCCTCTCTCGCAAAATCGCTGATGGGGTCGTTTTTAAAAGACGAATCTCCGAACACCGTTTACAGCACGCGCAGTGAAATTGCCGACAACTTTATCCCCCGCGGCACACAAAGCGTTTTGACGGCTAACGACATTGCCGAAGCGAACTGCACGGAAGAAAACGGCTATTATATTTTAAAGGTTAAAGTTAAGCCGGACAATAATCCGGCGGCGGGGCACGGCTCCGGCGCGGTCGGTTCGGTCATTACGACGGACGAAATCACAAGCGCGGTCAACGGGCGCATCAATTTTGATAACCTGCTTTGTCAATACGACGGTGCGTCGGCGCAAATCAAGGTGGAAAAGGCCACCGGTCATCTTACGGAAATTTCGTCGAGCCTGCCGATGTATTTACATTTGACGGCTTTGGGGCTTGAGTGCCGCATCGGTTTACAGTTTGACGAGAACTGGACCGTGGCGTGGTAAATGATTGGATTTCTCGGTGCAATTCTTCGGAATTGCACCTTTTCTTTTTAGACGCGGTATGCTAAAATAAATAAAACTGCCGGCGGGGTCGGCATTGTGTTTTTAAGGAGATTTGCATGGCGGATTACAGTTGTTTTTCTAAAACCAAATATTTTATTATTGATATGGACGGCACCTTTTATTTGGACGGTGAACTCATTGACGGCGCGCTGGATTTTTTAAAGGAAGCAAAGACGCTGGGCAAAGATTTTTGTTTTTTCACCAACAATTCCTCAAACAACGCGGCGTTTTGCCAAGAAAAGCTTCGGAAAATGGGCTGTTCTGTGCCGACGGAGAAAATCATTCTTTCCACCGACGTGACGACCGATTATTTAAACCGGAACTGCAAAGGCAAACGCGTTTTTCTTTTGGGCAACGAACGGCTGACCGCGGATTTTCAGAAAGCCGGCATCAAGCTTGTCGAAAAAGACCCGGATATTGTGGTTTTGGGTTTTGACACGACGCTGACCTATCAGAAATTGTGGGACGCCTGCCGCTATATTGCGAACGGCGCCGACTATATCGCCACCCACCCCGACCGCAACTGCCCGACGGCAGACGGCTTTATGCCCGACACGGGGTCTATGATGGCGCTTATCCACGCTTCCACCGGGCGCGACCCGCTTGTTATGGGCAAACCGAATCAATTTACCGTTGATTACTTAACCCACCGGCTAAACTGCACGCGCGACGAGCTTTGCTTTATCGGTGACCGGCTCGAGACCGATATTTTAATCGGACAAGCCGCGGGGATTTCGACCGTGCTTGTATTGACCGGCGTAACGACGAAAGAAGATTATGAAAAAAGCGACATTCGCGCAAGCGTCGTGGAAGCGTCACTCAAAGATTTTGCAAAGCATTTGAAAGAACGGAGCGAAACATGGAACTGACAAAAGTGGATTTGTTTACCGACGGCGCTTGCTCCGGCAACCCCGGCGCGGGCGGCTGGGGCGCGATTTTGCGCTGTAAAGGCACGGAAAAAGAGCTTTCCGGCGGCAGCGAAATGACGACCAACAACAAAATGGAACTGACCGCAGTCATTGAAGGGTTAAAAGCGCTCAACCGCCCCTGTCACGTTACGCTTTACACGGACTCCAAATATGTCGCGGACGGCATTTCCAAAGGCTGGGCGGCTTCTTGGAAAGCGCGCGGCTGGCGCAAAAAAGACGGAAAACCCGCTTTAAACCCGGAACTTTGGGACGAGCTTTTAAATCTTTGCAAACGCCACCAGTTGGAAATCATTTGGCTCAAAGGCCACGCCGGGCACCCGGAAAACGAACGCTGTGACGCAATGGCGGTGGCGCAGTCAAAAAAATATACAAAAATCAACTAAACAATTTTGTGCATTTTTTAACCTTGTTTTTTTCGTTATTTTTCGATTTTGTTATTGAACACCCGAAAAGAATATGTTAAGATTTAGATTGATATTTTCGGTACATAAAAGGATGTGATTTTTTTGGCGGAATCTACTGTTGCTGTCGAACAGGAAGAGCAGCTGGAAAATGAAGTCGACAAAGAAATTGAAAAGGCTTCTGCGCAAAATCGGCGCTATTTGCGCCCGCGGGAAATTTTTGCTTTTCTGCTCACTGCTTTCGGTCAAAAAAACTTAACGCAATTTGTGAACGCCACACGGCAGTTCTTCATGATCAGCTTTTTGGGGCTTTCCGGCTCGGCTTACGGCACCATTATTTTCATTGAAACGTTGTATGACGCGCTCGACGACTCGCTTTCGGGGTTGATTATCGACCGGACCCGCACCCGTTGGGGCAAAATGCGGCCGTATCTTTTGCTTTCCACCCCGGTTTGGGCAATCGCCATTATGATGCTTTTCACGACGCCCTCTTTTTTGGAAAGCAACACGCAAAAAATCATTTGGGCGGTCATCGCCATTTTTGCGCACAACCTCGGCATGTCCTATTTCGGCGTGTTCAACATTCTTTTGTATGACGTAACGCCGAACATCAACGAGCGAAACAACCTGATTGCTTCGCAGAAGTTCATGGAGCTGTTCGGCGTGTGGATTCCCTCGCTTTTGCCGTTCTTTGTTGACCTTCTGCCGCAGATGACGGACAACTCCGTCGGCATGCAGGACGTTTACACCGGCTTTGCCGCCATCATGGTTGTGATTTCCGCCGCAACGGCAATTTACGGCTTCTTTGTTATCCGTGAGCGCGTGCCGCTTGCTTCGCGCGAACAAATGAAAGAAGTCAGCATTTGGCAGTCGATTAAAATTGCATTTAAAAACCGCCCGATGCTCGTCTTACAGCTCAACTATTTCTTCAACGGCTTTAAGAGCGTTGGTTCTTCGAGTGAAAGCTTTTTCTGGCAGCACAACGCCGGCAAACTTTCTTACGGCACAATCGCCGGTATTTTCACCGGCATTCCGAACTACTTTATGGTTCCCCTCGCGCCCAAACTCATCCGCAAGTTCGGCGCACGAAACACCGGCATTATGGCGGGTATTTTCGGCGGCGTTGCCTATACGATTCTTTTCTTTATAGGCTACAAACCTTTCGGCGAATGGGATTCCGGGGAACACATCGTTTTGAACTTGGTCGCCATCACCCTAATGCTGACCATTTGCGGTCTTCCGAACCAGATTATCAACGTTGTCAGCGCGGTTTTACAGGGCGACGTTTACGACTACGGAGAGTGGAAATACGGCGTGCGTAACGAAGCGCTGATCGCCACGGTTTCCGGCTATTTCCAAAAGCTTGCAAATGCTGTAACCGGTCTTCTTTCCGGCTTGGTGATTACTTGGGTTGGTTATACCGCGCACAAAGATGTATTCGGCAACGTTGTTCGCGAAACCGACAGCGACGTTTTGCGCGGGTTCTGGATTCTCTTCTGCCTGCTTCCGGCATTTGCCCGGTTTATGTATGGCGTTTCGTTAATCTTCTTCAACGTCCACGGCAAATTCAAAGCGCAGATGCTCGAAGACCTCGAACAGCGCCGCCGCGAAAAGGTGGAAAGCATGAACGAAGAAAGCGCACAACCGTCGGAAAACAGCGGCAGCGCAGACGAATAAAAATCACAAAACATAGAAAAAGAAGCAACCCCGATGGGTTGCTTCTTTTTTGTTTTTTTGTTTTATTCCGGTATGTTGATGCCCGCTTTGCGCGCCTGTTCGTGCTGACGGTTGCGCGGGATTTTATAAAGCCTGCCGTTTTTACGGAAATTTGCGCCGGTTTGCTGAAAATGGAACGGAACACCTGCCCGCACACACTGTTCGCGGATATGAAGCACCCAGTCAAAATCGCACACACGCGCGCCGTCTCCTGACTCCCCGCCGACCGTGACGCACGCAATTTCGGGCGTGAGGTAAGGCGAAAGCGTAATATCCTCCAAAAGCGGAGAACAGACAATTTCCTTTCGGTTTGCCGGGATTTTCAGAAAATACGGCAGCCGGTAATCGGTGCGGTCCTGATTTTCCACCGTGCAGCAGACAATCACATTGTCGTAGCCGTCGCCCCAATCGGGCGGTGCACACTCTAAAAAGCGGTCAATGCGCTTGGTGATAAATAAAAAGGTGCAGTCACTGCGCTCGCGCATCATCGCCCACGCTTCGGCCCGCCAGGCGTCCGCCTCTTCTAACAGGAAGTCGGACGTAAAGCAGGTGTAAATCAGCGTGCCGCTTTCGACTTTATAGCGCCCCTGCCTGTCCTTTTTGACCGGCAGGCGGAAATTCTGCGTTTTGCGCACTTCGGCGCTGTCGCGCTCATATTTCGCGTCGATGCGGTACACATAGCAATGTTTGCATCCGGCGCTGAGTTTTCGGCAACCGTGCCAGGGGTTCCACGTCACGGAGCGCATAAAAAAGCCTCCTGAAACAAAAGGTTACAGTTTTTCGACCTTTAACATATTGGTGGTGCCGGAAATGCCGAGCGGGATTCCCGCCGTAATGACCACCGTGTCGCCTTTGTGAACCAAATCGTGTTGTTTGGCAACGTCGACCGCGTGTGAGAACAGTTCGTCGGTGTTTTTCTTTTCGTCGCACATCAGCGGCACAACGCCCCACGACATGCTCATTTGGCGGCAGACGGTTTCACTGGTCGTGCAGCCGACAATCATCGCCTGCGGGCGGTGCTTGGAAATCATGCGCGCGGTGGAACCGCTTTTGGTAACGGTGATAATCGCTTTTGCGCCGAGGTCGTGCGCCGTGGTGACGGTCGCGTGGGAAATGGCGCTTGTAATATCTTTGTCGGTATCTTTCGCGAAGACCTTAAACTGGGTGACATAGTCAATTTGCTCTTCGGTCGTTTCGGCAATCAGCGCCATCGTGCGGACAACTTCCACCGGGTGCGCACCCGCCGCCGTTTCGCCGGACAGCATAATGGCCGAAGTACCGTCATAAATCGCGTTTGCGACGTCGGTAATTTCCGCACGCGTCGGGCGGGGGTTGGTAATCATTGACTCGAGCATTTGCGTCGCGGTAATCACCTGTTTGCCGGCGCGGTAAGCCTTGGTAATGATTCTTTTCTGAATGGACGGAATTTTTTCAAACGGAATTTCAACGCCCATATCGCCGCGGGCAACCATCACGCCGTCCGCCGCTTCGATAATTTCATCAATGTTGTTGACGCCGTCCATATTTTCAATTTTCGCAATAATGCGCACCGACCGCCAACCGAGAGAGTTCGTGAATTTGCGCAGATACGCCACATCCGCCGCCGAACGGACGAACGACGCAGCGATAAAATCAAAGCCCAGCTTTGCGCCGAATTCCAAATCGGACATATCGCGTTCGGAAAGATAGGGCATGGAAAGCTCGACGCCGGGGACGTTGACGCCTTTGTTGTTCGAAAGCGTGCCGCCGTCGGTCACTTCGCAAACGATGTCGGTATCGGTAATCTTTTTGACGACCATGGCGACAAGACCATCGTTGATTAAAATCGTTGTGCCGACAGACACGTCGCCGGGCAGGTCTTTAAAGGAAATGGACGCGATTTGATTGTCGCACTCCACGTCGCGGGTCGTTAAGGTGTAAGTGTCGCCTTCATAAATTTCGACCGGCTTGTTATCTTTAAAAAGCCCCAGTCGAATTTCAGGGCCCTTGGTGTCAAGCATGGTTGCGACGGGAAGCCCCAGTTTTTCACGCACGCGCACAACCTCTTGAAAGCGCTTTTGGTGCACATCATAGGTCGCGTGGGAAAAATTGAAGCGCGCCACGTTCATGCCGGCGAGCATCATATTTTCGAGGACACCGGCTTTGTCTGTTGCCGGCCCCACCGTACAAATAATTTTTGTTTTTCGCATATCAATCACCTTCCGGGGAAACAGAAAATTTAAGCAATTTCAAATCTTCCTCATATATAGGATATAGCAAAATTTGTCAATCGTCAATGTGAAAACTGCAAATTCAAACGCCCTTTTCCCATATTATCCCTAATGCACAGCATTTTAGCCGTTCGGCGTTGATTTTTGTGCGTTTTTCGCCTTAAAAACCACACTTTATTTATACATAGCGCCCGGTAAAACCGCGTGGTCGGGCTTATAATCCGGCATGGTGTTTTCCAAAAGCAGGCAGGCGTTAAAAATCCCCTTTTTACCGTATTTTTGACGGATGCGCAAAACCGTTTCATCGATTTTCTGCTGCCGTTCGTGTCGGGCAAAATCCGAAAACAAATCGGTTTGCACCGGCGCTGACGACGGCACAAGATTGATAGCGCGCACGGTCACCGAGCGCACCTTTCGCTCCCAGCGGTAGGCGTTATGAAACAACGTCAGCGCGCCGGAGGCGATTTCAAACGCGCTTTGCGTCGGCAGCGGCAGCGGCGTTTGAAACTGGCGGACAAATAAATCGCTGTTTTTAATGCCAATCTGCACCGCGGTCGCCGCCAGCTTTTCGCCGTAAAGCCGCCGGCCGATTTCCTGGGTGAGCGCGAGCATCACAAGCCACACCTCGTGCTCATTTTCAAGGTCGCGCACACAGGTTGTGCCGTGGCCGATGCTTTTGGAAACCGGCGTGAATCCGTCAGGTTTGACGCGCGCATCATCAAGCCCGTTGGCATATTTCCAAAGCTCCAGCCCCATTTTGCCGAACACAGCCTGTAAGAAGTCACGGTCGCACGCCGCAAGCTGGCCTATGGTATGCACGCCGAAGTTCGAGAGTTTTCGAACGGTGGCGCGCCCGCACCCGAGCATGGCGCTCGCCGGCAGATTCCAGATTTTTTCGCGGAAACCCGACTGCGGAATGACGGTGACGGCGTCCGGCTTTTTGAGGTCGGAACCGAGTTTTGCAAACACCTTATTAAACGAAACACCAACCGAAACCGTTATTCCGAGTTCTTTGCGCACGCGGTTTCGGATTTCTTCGGCAATCGTTTTGCCGGAACCGAACAGCTGCCCGGAGCCGGTCACGTCCAGCCAGCATTCGTCCAGCCCGAACGGCTCGATTTCGTCGGTGTAGCGGCGGTAAATATCCTGCACGTAGCCGGAATACAGCGTGTAGCGGTCAAAATGCGGCGGGACAACGATTAAATCCCGGCACTTTTGCCGCGCCTGCCAAATGGCTTCGCCGGTCGTCACCCCGCAGCGTTTCGCCTGTTCGGATTTTGCCAAAATGATGCCGTGCCGCATTTCCACACTCCCGCCCACCGCGACAGGTTTGCCGCGCAAAGACGGGTCGTAAAGGCACTCAATGGAAGCGTAGCAGTTGTTAATATCGCTGTGGAGAATTGCCCGTTCCACGAAAATCCCTTCCTTGTTGTTTGATAAAATAGAACAAATGTTCGTATTTAGTATATAGAACATTTGTTCTGTTGTCAACAGGAAGTTTGTGGAAAGCACACTTTGTGTCCACCTTTTCGGACTTTGCAAAAGAAAAACACGGGCACGCAAAACGCGCACCCGTGCGAAAATACAGATAGAAAATTATTCGGCTTTCACGCGATAGACCTTAACGCCGTGCGCCGGAACGGTCGCCGAAACAACGTCCGCGGTCTGCAGGGTGGTTTCGTCCCAAAGCTCCGTGCAGGTATAGTTCTTAGACGTGGGCAGCCCCGCAAAGGTCATGCCGGCAATTTTGGAAAGCGACGCTTCCATGTGCATCGGCTTCGGCGCTTTGTTGAACAGGCACAGCGCGATTTCGCCGTTTTCCAACGGCTTTACAAGCACGTCGGAAAGCCCGTTGGTTTTCACGCGGCGGCAGGGCATACATTTTCTGTCCTGGTCGACGGCTATGAGCGCTTTGTTGGTCAAAATCTGCAAAACCGGATTGCTTGTGTCCGCCGAGCCGTCAGGCTTTAAGAACGTCCGCAGGTCATTGCCCAAAATCAAGGGTGATGCCATCATGCACCAAAGGGTGAAATGCGCCTTATTTTCGTCGAGCGTCAAGTTGCCGTTGCCGACTTCGAGCATATCGGGGTCGTTGTAAGCCCCGACGCCGGCGAATTTATAAAGCCGGACGTTGGCTTCGTAAATCCCGACAATTGACGCCCATTTCGGCATAATATCGGGTGTTGTTCGCCAAAGGTTGCCCGCTTCGGCGCCCCAGCGCCACGGCTTGTTGCGGCCCCACTCGCAAATGGAGAACACAATCGGCTTTTCGGGCGTGCCGGTGCGCTCCGCCTGCAATTTGGTGGCACGTTTTAACTCTTTGCCCATATTGATATACTGTGTGGCGGCGCTGTCCATTGTAGACGCAATCGGATTGCGGATTTCAATCGTATTGTCGCCGGCCTGCAGGCGGATTTTCACCTGCAATCTGCCCGAACGGCTCCACGCGCGTGTGGGCGGGAAAATAATCGGATACTTATCCTTGCCGTTTACGGTAATCTCGGCATATTTTTCGGTTTTGCCGTTTTTGCGAAGGACGATGGTCAGCACATATTCCGCGGTTTCCGGCACGGAAACGAAGCTGAATTTCACCGCGCCGAGGTTGCTGTCGAGGCGGGTGATATAGCTGCCGTATTTGTCCTCCACAATTTTCGCGTCGCCGTAAAGCTCGCCGTTTTCGGCTTCTAAGACAATTTCTTCCTGTAAGCCGGCGCCGTCAATGCAAAGCTTATCAATATAGGGCGCTTTGCTCGGAATCGGCACGTTGTGGCAGAAGTCGTATTTGAAATATTCAATCCCCCACTCGGCAAAGGTCTCGGCGTCGGTGCGCTCGTGGCCGAGCGACGCCGGCAAATCTTCGCAGGTCAGCGTGCCGTTAGAAGAGTAAATACCCGCTTTAAAGCCCTTTTCGTTGAGCTGACGCACAAGCGCGGGAATCCCGTTGGGGAAAGTTGTCAAATCCCCTTGCAGGCGGCCGTTTTCGTCGCGCAGGGAACTGTGCCAGCAGTCGTCCAGATTGACATAGCCGTAGCCGGCTTCCAAAAGTCCGCTTTTGCGCATCGCGTCGGCCATTTCCAAAATCAGCTTTTCGTTGATGTCGCCGTGAAACGCATTCCAGCTTGACCAGCCCATCGGCGGGGTCAGCGCAACGCCGTTGTCATACATCGAGCCGGAACGGATATGGACGTCGGTTTTGGCGATTGCCTTTTTTACTTCGCAAACCGGGCAGATATTTCTTTTTTTCATTGCCGCCACGGATGCGGCAACGGCACCGGCGGTCGCCACAAGCGCCACGGAAAAGAGTTTGTCTAACATAAAAACGCCTCCTGTCTTTCTAAAAAAGGGGACAAGCACGAACCTGTCCCCTTTTGGATCTGTATTTGGTTTTTCAGCAGATTATTCTGCGGTTTCTTCCGCGGGCGCTGCTTCTTCAGCAGGCGCAGCTTCTTCGGCGGGAGCAGCTTCTTCAGCGGTTTCTTCCGCCTTTGCCTGCGCTGCAAGCTCGTCAATGGAGACCGGCTCACCGTCTTTGGTTTCGACAGCCGGCGGATCCAAAAGCGCTTTCATAGAAAGGCTGACGCGCTTTTTGTCGAAGTCGATGTCCAAAATCTTGACCTGCACTTCGTCACCGATTTTCAGCACTTCTGCCGGGTTGCCGATGTGGCTGTGAGAGATTTCGGAAATGTGGATAAGACCGTCAATGCCCGGAATGACGGAAGCGAACGCGCCGAACGTCGTAAGGCCGACGATTTTTGCAGTCACTACGGAGCCGACCGGATAATCGCGTTTGAGAATTTCCCACGGATTGTCTTCAGCTTTCTTGTAGCCGAGCGAAATTTTCTTGTTTTCACGGTCAAGCGCCTTTATGTAGACCTGCACCGTGTCACCGACGGAAACCACGTCAGACGGATGTTTGATGCGGCTCCAGGATAGCTCGGAAATGTGAATCATACCGTCCACGCCGCCGATGTCGACGAATGCGCCGTAGCTCGTGAGCGAACGCACCGTGCCGGTATAAGTCTGGCCTTCTTCAGCCTGTGCCCAGAAAGCCTCTTCCGCAGCTGCGCGGGCTTCTTTGTAAGCGGCACGGACAGAGCCGACAACTCTTTTTCTTCTTCTGTCGACTTCAATGATTTTGAACTGGACGGTCTTGCCGACCATATCTTCCAGCGAATCGCTGCGGCTGATTTTTGCAAGCGACGCGGGGATAAACACGCGAATGCCGTTGTACTGGACAAACAGGCCTTTGCCGTCGCCGACAACGCCGGTCACTTTGCCTTCCACAGTCGCATCGTTGTCTTCGGAAAGCTCGTCCCAAGCTTTAATTGCATCGTAACGCTTTTTGGAAAGCACAACCGTGCCTTCGACGTCGTTGGTCTTCATGATAATCAGGTTCAGTTCGTCGCCGACCTTGACTTCTTTGGTCATATCCACAGTGGGGTCATTGCTGTACTCCGCGGCGGAGACATAGCCGGTGTGTTTTCTGCCGGCGATTTCGACCTGAATTTCGGTCGGTGTGACCGCAACAACATGGCCAACTACTTTTTGGTCGGAACTTGTATCTATATATTCCTCAAGCATATCGGCAAAGCTGGTTGCTTCAGAAGATGCTGCAGTTTCCTCCTTTTCAACTAATTCTGCCTTCGTTTGTTCAAGATTCTCGGACATTGTGTTTAGTACCTCCTTAATTATACTGTCGGGCGTTGACGCACCCGCAGTAACACCGACTGCTGCGAACGGCGACAGGTCAATGTCATGTAACTCCTGTGCAGTTTCTATCAGAAAAGTCGGGCAATTTTCAGCGCAGACGGCTTTGAGCTTGGCGGTGTTGGAACTTTGCCGGCCGCCGATAATAATCATGGCGTCGTTTGCCATGGAAAGCGCCTGTGCTTCAGACTGCCTTTCTTCAGTCGCACTACATATTGTATCAAAAATTACGGCATTTGTATATACCATTTTTATTTTTTTTACACATTTTTCAAAAGATTTTATGCTGAAAGTGGTCTGTGCAACCAAAATGATTCCGTTTTTATCTAAATCCGGGTGAGATTTTATAAGTTCCTCAAGTTCCTCGTAAGTATTAAAGACAAAAGAACGGCCGTTGCAGTAGCTGCGAATGCCGATCACTTCCGGGTGCGCCTTATCCCCCGCTATCAGCGTAACGTTTTCGGGCGTGGAATTTTCGCGCACGATTTTGTGGATTTTCGTCACAAACGGGCAGGTCGCGTTGCAGATGCGAACGGACATCGCCTCAATTTCCTGCAAAATCTTTTTCGGGACACCGTGGGTGCGCACAACCAAGGTTTCGTCCGGCGCACACTCCGACGGGTGTTCAATGACGCGGACGCCGTGGCTTTCAAAATAGGAAATGACCTGCGGATTATGGATAATCGGCCCTAAAGTGCAGGCTTTTTCGCCTTTTTCAACCATTTCTTTTAACAGGTTGACGGCGCGGTTGACACCGAAGCAAAAACCCGCGGTTTTGGCAAGCGTTATTTTTTGCAATGTCCTTCCTCCCAAAGGGCGGTGATTTCGCCCATAATGCGGCGCGCGGCATTTTTCAGCTCGGCGGAATGCCCCTCTTCGGTGAAGCCGAATTCCTCGTTTTTAATGAGTTTGCCGAAGCGAATCGTCACCTTAGTGCCGCGTTTATATTGTGTATCCGTATAAATCGAAACCGGCAAAACGTCGGCGCCGGTCTGTTTGGCAATGAGCGCCACGCCGGATTTTGCGCGGCCGGGTTTATAATCTTTCGAGCGCGTGCCCTCTGGAAAAATGCCGAGCACATAGCCTTTTTTGATGAGATTTTCGGCGAAATGAATCGACGCCATATCCCCTTTTCCGCGTTCGACCGGGAAAGCGTTTAAATGCGTCAAGAATTTGCCGAGCGCCTTGTTTTCAAACAACTCCTCTTTCGCCATGAAATGAATGACCCGCACGCCGGCACCGCCGAGCGCGATGGGGTCAAATATGTTGACGTGGTTGCACGCAAGAATAAAGCCGCCCTCTTTCGGGATATTTTCCCGCCCGATATAATCGCAGCGCTGCACGGTTTTGCAGACGATTGCCGCCGCCGGGCGGAACAGGGAATACAGCTTATATTCTTTTACTTTTGAAAAATCATATCCGGAACTCATGGTTACAGTTTCTCCTTAATCACTTCAATCACTTTTTCGACGGACGCTTCGAGCGTCAGCGCGGTGGTATCCACAAGCACGCTGTCGTCCGCAGGTTTTAGCGGCGCGACTTCTCTGTGAGAGTCGTTATAGTCACGCTGTTTTAAATCGGCGAGCACCTGTTCGAAAGCGTCTTTTGCGCCTTTCGCCTGTAATTCAATAAACCGACGCTTGGCGCGCGCTTCCGGCGAGGCGGTCAGGAAAATTTTGACCTGCGCATGTGGCAGCACGACCGTTCCGATGTCGCGGCCGTCCATGATGCAGTTGTTTTTCGCGGCGATGTCGCGCTGCAAATCAAACAAGAACTGCCGCACGGCGGGCACCGCCGAAACGTGGGATGCCGCCATGGAGGCTTTGGGCGTGCGAATCTCTTCGGAAACGTCTTCGCCGTTTAAATATACATGCTGCACGCCGTCTTGGAATTTCAGCTCGACCGAAACGGACGGTAGTGTTTTAGCGACCGCTTCGCCGTCAGTGGTGTCCACGCCGTTTCGCAAAGAATAGACGCCGACCGCGCGGTACAGCGCGCCCGTATCGACATAAATATAGCCCATTTTTTTCGCAGCAGCTTTGGCGATGGTGCTTTTGCCCGCACCGGCGGGGCCGTCTATGGCAACGTTAATCATAGTTTTGCTCCTTTATGGTTCCGATTCTATTGTTTCGGTCGCGGCGCTAAGCCCTGCCAACCGACCGGTAGAAAACGCGATTTGCAAATTAAAGCCGCCGGTATAAGCGTCCACATCTAACACCTCGCCGGCAAAATACAGCCCTTTTACGAGCTTGCTTTCCATGGTTTTCGGATTCACTTCTTTGGTGGAAACCCCGCCGGCGGTCACAATCGCCTGGCGAATGTCGTAAAAATCCAACACAGTAAGCGGTAAGCCCTTGACGGTTTCCAGCAAGCGGGTACGCATTTCCCGCGTAATCTGATTGACTTTTTCAGACGGTTTTATCCCGGAAAGCCGCAGCACCACGGGGATTAACGCGTGCGGCAGCAAAAGCGGGAGCGTGTTGGAAATTGCTTTATTGTGATTTTCGTTGAAATCCCGTAAGATCCGCGCGTCTAATTGCTCCGCGGAAAGCGCAGGCTTTAAGTCAATCGTTATCGTATAGCGGGCGGGTTCCATTTGGCGCATATGGGCGCTTGCGGAAAGAATCATCGGGCCGGAAACGCCGAAATGCGTAAACAGCATTTCCCCGAAGTCGCGGTAAATCTCTTTTTTGGTTTTGGTGTCTTTCACGTGAATGGCGACATTACGAAGCGAAAGCCCGGCGCAGTCGCTGCAGAAGCCCTCGCGGCAGCAAAGCGCCGAAAGAGACGGGCGCAATGGCGTGACGGTGTGCCCCGCCGCTTTGGCGAACGCATAGCCGTCGCCGGTGGAGCCGGTTTGCGGATAAGAAAGCCCGCCGGTCGTGACAATGACGCAGTCCGCTTTTAAGGTTTTGCCGCTCGCGGTTTTTACCCCGACGGCGCGGCCGTCTTTTATCAAAACTTCGGTGACGCGCTCGTGTGCACGGTGCACGCCGGTATCGTCTAAAAAGCGCACCAATGCGTCGGCGATATCCGCCGCGCGGTCGCTTTGCGGAAACACACGATTGCCGCGTTCGACTTTTAACGGCACGCCGTAATCGGTGAAGAAATCCATGGTATCCTGCGGCAAAAAAGCGGAAAAGGCGCTGTAAAGGAAACGCCCGTTTCCCGGCACATGGGAAATGAGCGTTTGCACATCTTCCACAGCGTTGGTGACGTTGCACCTGCCTTTGCCGGTAATCATCACCTTGCGGCAAAGCTTTTCATTCTTTTCGAGCAACAGCACCTCGGCGCAGTTTTCCGCCGCCGTGCCGGCCGCCATACAGCCCGCCGCGCCGCCGCCGACCACAATAACCCGATTACTCTGCATGTTCCGGGAAATCCTCCGCTTTTTCATAGACCTGGTACACGTCCCAAATGTGCTCTAACTTATTGAAGTTTTCATAAACTTCGTTGCGGCGGGAAAGCGTTACGCCGGCAATTAAGGCGTTTATAAGGCTCAAAGGTGCGGTCAGCGAATCCACGACGGACGCCATATCGCTGCGCGCGACCAAAAGGTGGTTCGCGAACGACGCAATCGGTGATTTTTCGGTATCGGTAATCGCGATGATTTTCGCCCCGCGGTCCGCAATGAAGCGAAGGGCGTTTACCGTCTGTTTGGAATAGCGCGGGAAGCTTATCGCGATACAGACATCTTTTTCGTCGATACGGAACATCTGTTCAAACATTTCCGACGCGCTGGCGGTGTCAATCAGCGTCACGGCGTCGAACACCAAATTGAAGTAAAATGCAAGAAAAGACGCAAGCGCCGCCGAAGAGCGCACGCCGAGAATGTAAATTCTTTTGGCGCGGTTGATTTCGGAAACGGCGTTTTTGAACGCCTCGCGCGAGGTCTTTTCCGCGGTGGCGCGGATAAGCTCAATGTCGCCGTTTAAGACGCTTGTGATAATATCGCTGTCGCCGATGAGGTTTTCGGAAACCTCCATACGTTGAACGGCGGTCAGTTTGGATTTAATCAGCTGCTGCAGCTCTTTTTGCAGCTCGGGATAGCCTTTAAAGCCCAGTTCCGTAGCGAAACGCACAACGGTGGATTCGCTCACGCCGACCTTTTGACCGAGCGCCGCGGCGGTCATAAACGCGGCCTTATCGTAATTTTCTTCGATATAGGCGGCGATTTTTTTATGGCCTTTCGAAAGGCGTTTTAAATTTTCATCAATGGTTGCAAGCAACGGGTCGCTCATGGTTTTCACTGCCCTTGTGATAAAATGGTTTTTCTCTTCCTATTATAATGTTTTGCGCGGCAAAATCAAGAAATTTGCAAGATTTCCCGCAAAAAAATTCATGGAAAACAAATCGGGTCGGTCATTTCCGTGCCGCAGGGGCGCGTTTCGGGCAAAGCTAAGTTGTAAAGGTTAGTCGCCTTACAGGTGAGATTGAACACCGCCTGTCCCGCCTCCGAGAGAGAGCGCGCGTCGGACGCACGCAATAAAATCGGCTTTTTTGCCGTTTCTTCGGCGCGTTTTAAAAGCTTTAATCCGCGTTCGTTCGCGCCGAGCACGCGCAGGTAAGGCACGCCTTCTTCCTGCATTTTTTTGGTCACGCCTAAGAAGGCGCAAAGCACAATCCGGCGGATTCGCGCGTGGGTATAGCGCTTGGTTTTGGCGTTATCGAACACCGCCTGCAAGCTGTCAGCGGCACGCACCGCGTCCAAAATCCGGTTTTCTATCCCCTCGGACACATCCGGCACACCGGCAAAATCCGCAGGCGACGCTTTGCGCAAAAACGCGAGCACCGCAGTTTCGAGTTTCTGAAAATCCGCGGGGCACTCCCCTTTTTCGGTCGCTTCGCGCAAAAGTTCCAAAGCGGACGCGGGCACATAGCGGTCGACGGAAAATCCCTTTTTAATTTGCGTGCGCAAAAAGCTTGCCGACGCGAAATCGTCCTGCGGGGTTTGCGCGTCGTGCGCCGTTCCGACGCGCGGCACAGAATAAAAGGCCAACGGCGCGCCCAATTTTTTTGAAGCGAGGATATATTCGACGCCGAGCACGTTATTCGGCGCTTTGAGTACATCGGCGATTGCATCGGAAAAACAGGCCCTTACGGCACGCTCGCGCGCAGACGGGAAAGAAAGCCCCTGCCGCATAAACGCCTGTGTAGCACGGTCGGTTTCCGAGGATAAAAGCGTGTCTGCCGTTTGCAAAAGCAAATCGGTGTCGCCGCATTCACTGCCGAAAACGAGTGTATCGACAAGGCCGAGCGAAGCGAGCGTTTCCACCCCGCCGCGGGCAAAAAAGCCGGCGGAGCCGACCGCGAACGGCAGCGGCAGTTCGAGCACCAAATCCGCCCCCGAAGAAAGCGCCATTTTGGTGCGCCAGCGCGAGGAAAGCAATGCCAAATCGGCGCGCTGGGTGAAGTTACCGCTCATAACGACAACAACGCCGTCGCCTGCAAACTGCTTTGCCTGCGACAGCAAGTGTGCGTGTCCGTTATGAAGCGGGTTAAATTCAGCAATAACGCCGGCTACGGGCATATCTTTTCTTCCTCCGGCTCTTGAATTTTTTATGAAACCAGTATATAATGTTTTAGACAAACTTGCAACTATTAAGTTGGATATGGAGGAGTTTTTTTGAAGGTTCTTGTTATTAACGCAGGCAGTTCTTCACTGAAATACCAGTTGATTGACATGAAGGACGAATCCGTCATTGCAAAAGGTATTTGCGAACGCGTAAAAGACCCGGAAAACAGCTGTATTTCCGGCAAACATTACATCGACGGCAAAGAGGTTCGTTTTGACGATGTGAAAGTCCCGATGAAAAATCACACGGACGCTTTCAACGAGGTCAAAAAGGTTCTGACCACCGGTGACACAAAGGTCATCAACGACATTTCCGAAATCGACGCCGTCGGTCACCGCATCGTGCAGGGCGGTTCTCTTTTCAACAAGAGCACGCTCATTGACCAAAGCGTCATTGACGGCATTGAAAGCCTTTGCGATTTGGCACCGCTTCACAACCCGGCGCACATTGAAGGCATTAAGGCAAGTATTGCGCTGTTCGGCCCGAACGTGCCGCAGGTCGCGGTGTTCGACAACGCGTTCCACTCGACCATGCCGCCGGAAGCGTATATGTTCGCGCTCCCCTATGAATACTATGAAAAATACAAAATCCGTAAATACGGCTTCCACGGCACTTCCCACCGCTTTGTAAGCAACCGCTGCGCAGAAGTTATGGGCCGCCCGCTGGAGGAACTGAAACTCGTCACCTGCCACTTGGGCAACGGTTCTTCGATTACCGCTGTGAAAAACGGCAAGGTTTTGGACACCTCCATGGGTCTTACCCCGTTGGACGGCGAAATCATGGGCACACGTACCGGCGCCATTGACCCGTCGGCGGTGCTCTATATTATGAAGAAAGAAAACAAAACGCCCGACGAAATGGACGAACTGCTCAACAAAAAGTCCGGTATTCTCGGTGTTTCGGGTCTTTCCTCCGACGACCGTGACGTTAAGGCCGCTGCGGCGCAGGGCAACGAGCGCGCGAAGCTCGCAAGAGGTATGCAGATTTACCGCATTGTTCGCTACATAGGCGGTTACATGGCGGTTATGGGCGGCTTGGACGCGATTGTTTTCACCGGCGGCATCGGTGAAAACGCAGACGATATGCGCGCGACCATTTGCGACCACCTTGCGTTCCTCGGCATCAAAATTGACAAGGCTTACAACGCGACGCTGGTTAAAGGCAAAGAGGGCGAAATTTCCACTAAGGATTCCAAGATTCGCGTATTTGTCCTCCCGACCAACGAGGAACTTTTGATTGCAAGAGACACCCGCGACATTGTTAACGCGCTGAAAGAGAAAAAAGCTTAATTAAGATTGAACTTTTAAAAAGGGAGATGCTTTAAAGCATCTCCCTTTCTTTTTTTGCTTGTTACCAAACATTCAAGTGGTTTTGTTCCACTTCGGTTTTGATATTGTCGGGCATATCGTCCGCGCAAACATAAGCGCTCGAATACACCCCGTCGGGATAAGCGAAAATCACGATATAATCTTCGGGATTTACAACATACCGCGTTTTGGCAACACGGAAAATCGATGCAATCGTTTTTGCGTCAGTGGTTTGGAAAATGGTGGTGCCGTTGCTTGTGCCCGAAGTCGCCGGCCAGCGGCCATCGTAGTCACCTGTCATATCGGTAAACGCTTCGGTTCTGCGCTCGCCTATATATTCACAGGCGAATGCTTCGCCTGTGCGCAGCGCACTGGCAAGATAGGAGTATTCAAACAGTTGGGAAACTTTGATAACGCGAATCGCCTGCACCGTAGGCGTTGCCGTAAGCGCGTCATAATAGCCGGCGGATTTTAAGAAGTTGACCGTATTGGTCATCGCTTCGGTGACGAAGAACTGCGGCAGAGAGCCGTCGGGAGACAAGGTGGTCACTTCATCTTCCGAAGCCGACTCCACAGACTGCATCACCATACCGTTTATAATCGTCGTTTCCATGCCGTCGTCCGTTCCGTCAGGCAGAAGCGTGAACGAAATCAGACCGAGCGGGTTTTCGGGGGTGTAGTGGTCTTTGACCGACTGCGCGCGCAAATCTTTATAGAGCGCTTCCCGCAAGGTCTGGCGCTGGGCGTCGGTCAGCTCCATTTTGATTTCCGTGCCCAAAGCCCGGTCGTAAAGACGGATGTCTTTGCTTTCACGTACCGCAAGAATGCTTCTGTAACGGGAATAAGCTGCCCATTGCTGCGCGGAAATATTGCCGTTTTCGTTTTTCGGCTCTTCCACCTTTTCAAGCGGTTCGTTGAAAATCCGGTTAAGCTGCGTTTGATAGTAATCGCTCTTATCGAGATTTTGCAGTTCGGAAAGGAGCGCATCGCTGACGCCGTAATAATTGCGCTTGACTTCCTTACCGTCTTTCAGCACATACACAATGCGGACGGACACGGGGCGGACGCTGTTATACCCTTCGTTGAGCATTGTCGGTTCCGTGCGGCCGATTCGAACCAGTTTTTCGTGGAAATCGCGGATAAAGTTGATGTCCTTTTCGGTCTCGTATTTCCCGTCCGGCACAACGTCCGGCGATTTTAAGTTGCCGGCGACATACATGTTTTGCGTACCCGAGGTTAAAAGGTCGTTTTCATACAGCGTGCTGATTTTCGCGTAAGCAATCTCCGACGTTTCGGGAATACGGTTTGCCGCGCCGAAATAGCCGGTGGCAAAGATTGTGAAGATAATCGCGGTAAGAACGAGTTGAACGGGCAGCGTATAAAGGTTTTTGGCAAACTGGCGAAGATTGCGAAGCAAAAGCAGGGTGAGCGCCGCATAAATCACGACGAACACGAGAACGCCCGCGAGCACCGCCAAAGCCTTGCTGTTGAATTCCAGCGCATTATACGTCTGGACGAAGCCATAGAACGCGACCAAGAACACAATTAAGAAATTCAAGACACGGTTTTTGCCGATAAAACCGCCGATTTCCGCTTTCCGGCGTTTGTAGACGACCATGCCGAGCACGAACAGCGCGCCGGCGACGGCCACCCAAAGCGCGGGGGTCAGGAAGTTTGGCAAAGCCCAGGCCACGGGCTCGCCGGTGTCATAGTCAGTAATTTTGCCGGCTGCGGTCGCCTGGGAATAGGCGCAAAGCCCGGCCGCGGCGTAACGCAAGGGATTTAAAGCGGCAAACTGAGACGTTAAGTGCGCAGCCGTGCCGAACCAAATATCGCCCGAAAAAACACTGCCGAGCGGTGTGCCGAACACAAGCTTTTTAATGAGAATTTCCATGCTGGAAAACAGAATTTCCGGAGTGAGCAGAACGACACCGGAAAAGAGGATTCCCTCAAACACCGTGCCGACGGCGGAGAAAACCAGCGCGGTCAGCGTGTAAGATACGGCGACCAAAGAAAACATTGTCAAAAGCAGATAGAAGAACGCCGGGAGCATAAATTTGTTAAACCCGAGCACGGCGATATTCGCAATTAAGGAAACGACCATCGGCACGAGTACGGACCCGGCAATCAAGGTAAGGCCCGACAGGTATTTTGCCGCAAACAGCTTTTGGCGTTTGATGCCGAGGCTGTAATAGACGTTGACCGTCTTTTTGCCGGTGATGAACCGGAACGCGGCAATCCCCATCAAAATGCCGACGCCCAAAAGCACGGCGATGATGAAATAACGGAAATATTGCAGCTGAGGCGCAAACAGGAACGCATATACTTTGGAATATTCGATTATGCTGACCTTGCCGGTTTCAAAATCCGTTTGGTTCGTCGACATAAAGGTTTGAATCGGCATTACGCAGAAGAACAGCGCGAGGAACACCGCGTTGAGCACGGCGAACAGGGCATTTTCGCGAAGCCCGGTGTAGAAAGCATAGCCGAAATTATTTTTGAAAGATTTCTGCGAAGTCATAATCCGTTCCCTCCATTTCATCTAAAAATACTTCCTCTAACGTAAGCGGCATAGATTCTACCACGGCGGGCGCGAGTTCTTCCAATTTTCTGGCGGTTTCTTTCTCGTCGCCTTTTGTGGTGATAATAAGCATTTTGCCGTCGCGTTTAAAGGATTTTACGTCAATGCCGTGGCGTTTCAAATCGTCTTCGGTCACGTCGTTTTGGAAAACGAGCCGGAATTTGGCGCGGTTTTCGGAAAGCTCGGAAATGGAAGAATCCATCACGAGTTTTTTGCCGTTGATAAGGCCGAAGTGGTCGCAAAGCCCCTCGAGTTCATGCAAATCGTGGGATGAAACGATAATCGACGCCTGTTTTTCCTGCATATATTCATGAATCAGGTCTTTTATCAGCGCGCGCTTGGCGGGGTCGAGCCCGTCGAAGGTTTCGTCAAACAGCATGAAATCCGGCTGGGTTGCGAAGCCCAACACGATTTCCGCCTGCCGCTGCATGCCTTTGGAAAAGCCGTTTAAGCGCGCTTTGGTGTCGAGTGAAAACACCTCTGCGAGTTTATGGAATGTGTCAAAGCTGAAATCCGGGTAATAGCCGTTATAAAACTTTGCCATTTTTTCCATGTTGGCGTAAGGCTGAAAATAAATTTCGTCCGGCACATAAAACATGTGCTGTTTCATTTTTTCGTTGTCAAAGGCATCTTCTCCGTCGAGCAGCACCTTGCCGCTTTCCGCTTTATAAACGCCCGTGATGGTTTTGAGCAACGTGGTTTTGCCGGCGCCGTTGTAGCCGATTAACCCGTAAAGCGAGCCGTCGCCCACGGTGAAGCGAATGTCGCTTATCGCGGTGAAATCACCGAATTTTTTGGTGACGCCCTGAACTTCAATCATAGGAAAACCTCCCCTTGTTGGATTACGGTTTCACTATAACATGCCCGATTTTCGCCGTCAACAAAATGCGCCGCTTTGTTATTTTTACTTAACAAAGCGACGCTTTTTATTGTTTTTTCGTAATTCTTTTGTAACATTTTACACGGGTTCGCCGCGTACGAAGTCCCCTTCGACGCCGACAAGGCGCACGCGAAGCATTTGCCCGGAACAAGCCGACGACGAATGGACGCAAACCGGCGTGTAATTGGCGGTGTAACCGTGGAACGAGCCGTCCGGGCGACGGCTTTCCAAAAGCACGTCATCGGTTTTTCCGACCTGGGACTGTAAAAAGCTTTGGCGCAGGCGGTCGGCGGTTTTCAAAAGGACCGCGGCGCGCCGTTCTTTTTCACGGCGTTCGATTTGGTCGGGCATTTCCGCCGCGCGCGTCCCCGAGCGCACGGAATAGGGAAACACATGGATTTTCTGAAAGCCGATTTTTTCGGCAAAAGCGACGGTTTCTAAAAAATCCGCTTCGCTCTCGCCGGGGAAACCTATCATAATATCGGTGGTTAAGGAACAATCCGCAAAGCGCGCCCGCAATTTCGCACAAAGTTCTGCATATTCGTCGGCGGTGTAGTGGCGGTTCATGCGCCGCAGCACCCGGTCACAGCCGCTTTGCAGGGAAATGTGAAACTGGGGGCAAAGCTTCGGTATAGCGGAAAGCCTGTCGAGCACTTCATCGGTTAAGTGGTCGGGTTCCAACGAACCTAAGCGCACACGCAAAATGCCCTCCGGCTCCCCTGCCGCCGCAACCGCTTCGTAAAACTTCGCGCCGGTGTCTTTTCCGTAAGCGGAAAGGTTAATCCCGACGAGCACAATCTCACGAAAGTGCGCGCCGGCAAGACCCGCGGCTTCTTCCCGGATTTCTTCGAGCGGCTTCGAGCGCACCCGCCCGCGTGCGGTGGGAATAATACAATAGGAGCAAAACCGGTCACAGCCGTCTTCAATTTTCATATTGGCGCGTGTGCGTTCGGTAAAACCGGTAATCGGCGCGCCGCAAAAGCGTTCGCCGGTGACGTGCGGCTGAATGAGCGTTTGCCGCTCGCCTGTTTTTAAAAATTGCTCCAAAAGGTCCGGGAGTTTCATGTTGCTATTGTTGCCGAGCACGACGTTCGCTTCAGAAAGCGCCTCGCCGGCTTGCGGGAACGCCTGGGTCATGCAGCCGGTCAGAACGATGATGCTATTTGGATAGCGGTGACGAAGCCGACGCACAAGCTGACGCGTTTTGCGGTCGCTTTCAGCAGTCACCGTGCAGGAATTCACAACAAAAATGTCTGCGTTTTCCTCCGACGGCGTCACCGTAAAGTCTCGTTTTTCGAGCGCTTCGGCAATTTCTTCGGTTTCATATTGATTGACTTTACAGCCAAGGGTATGGAAATGTACCTGCATAATCTTCCTCTTTATTCTGTGTAAATATTCTCCGCAAAGTCTCTTTCTTCCAAGCATAATTGCGCGCCGTTTCGGCAAGCTAAAATCGGGTGATCCTATGAAACGAATCGGAGAATATTATTGTGTTTTTTCGCTCGGCGGGCTTCTTTACAGCTTCATTGAAATCCTTTGGCGCGGCCACACCCACTGGACCATGGTGCTCACGGGCGGCGCGGCGCTTTTGGGGATTTATGCGGTCAATGAAAAACACAAGCGGCTGCCGCTTTTTTTACGCTGCCTTTGCGGCTGCGGCATTATCACGGCGTTGGAGTTTTTCGTCGGGCTTCTTGTCAACAAGATTTTTCGCCTGCACGTTTGGGATTACAGCCATCTGCCGTTTAATATTTTCGGGCAAATCTGCCCGTTGTTTTCGTTTGCCTGGTTTCTTTTATCGTTCCCCGCCTGTCACCTTTGCGACGGGGTTCAAATGCTTCTTTTTCGCGCGGCGTTACGCAAAAACACCTTGTAAAAACGCCGCCGCTTTCTCGAACCAGCCCTCTGCGTCTTTGCCTTCGGCAAGGCCTATCCCGTGGCCGCCGGTTTCATAAAGATGCTTTTCAAACCGCACGCCGTTTTTCTCGAGCGCGTCGCAAAGCAGTTCGGTGTTGTGATAATCGACGGATCCGTCGTCTTTATTATGCCAGACAAAAACCGGCGGATAGTCGGCTGTGACGAGCCGTTCGACCGACGCCGCTTCGCGGTCGGCTTTGCCGGTTAAAATGCCCAAAAGGCGTTTGCGCGAAACTTTGTGGGTAAGCTCGCCCATGGTAATCACAGGGTAGCAAAGCACAAGCGCAGACGGTTTTAAGCTGTATTCCGCACCGTTATAGGACTTTTCAAAACGAGAATAGACCGCGGCGAAAAACGCGGCGAGATGACCGCCCGCGGAACTGCCGACCAGGGCGATTTTTTCTTTTAAAAGGCCGAACTGCTCGGCGCGGCTTTTCACAAACTGCAAGGCTCTTGCCACGTCCTGTAAGGGCGCGGGATACCGTGCGGCAAAGCCGACGCGGTAATGCAGCACAAACGCGTGGTACCCGAGCGCCTGAAAGCGTTCGGCGAAGGGTTTGCCCTCATTAAAATCCGAAATCATCGAATAGGCGCCGCCGGGGAGAATCAGCACCGCCGGTGCATTTTTTTCGCCGGGGTAATAATCGAGCTTTACGTGCTTTCTCGCCGGCTCGACTTTGATTTCACGTTCGGTATATAACGAAAATGTTTGCATACATATAACTTCCTTTCCGCGCCTTTCATCTTACCACAACGCGCCTTTTTGCGTCAAGGCAAAAGGTTTTCAAAAACCGCCTCGGCTTTTGCCGGGGCGGTTTTGCTTGATTATTTCTTGCTTTTTTCCTGCAAGGCGGCAATCGCGTCCTGCACCTCTTTGGTCAATTCCGAAATTTCCTTATTTTCGGGGAAAATCGGCTTTCCGAAAGTCACGTCAATTTGGAATTTTTTCATGTGTTTCCAGTCAAAGACTTTCATCGTCTTTCTGCCCTTCGGGAACACTTCATAAGCGCCGCTGATAAAGGCGGGCACAATCGGCACGCCGGCGTTAATCGCAAGCACGGACGCGCCGCTTTTAATCTCGCGGAAAACACCGTCTTCGCTGCGCGTGCCCTCCGGGTGAATGATGACGCCCCAGTTTTGACGCAGTTTGTCGCACAGGCTGTTCATCGTCTGCATATTGATGCCGCTTCGGTCCACGGGCACCATGCCGGCGGTTTTAATCAGCTTGCGGCTGAACGCATCGTTGCGGAACAGTTCTTTTTTCGCCATGCAGCAAAGCTTTTTAAAGCGCTCTTTCGGGAACGCGGCGGCAAGATAGAGATAATCAATTTTAGAAACGTGGTTTGCGCAAATGATAAACCCTTGGTCAGTCGGGATATTGTCAGCGTCGTGGATATCGACATGATAGCAAAACTGCGCCATATTGCGGAAAAACGCATAGGTGTGATAGTCGCTGTCGGACTTTTTCAGCGGATACACGACATTGGATTTGCCGATTTGCTTTTTCTTCGCAGCCTTATTTTGCAGCGCCAGCACAATATCGCCCACGGTCATATCGTCTGAATAATAGTCTTCAATATTAACGTGATAAATGTCTTCCAGCTCGAGCGCGAGATTAATTGCGCTTAAAGAGTCAATTGAAAGTTCGGAGAAAATCCGCGTTTTGGGGGTGATATCCTTCGCTTCCGCGTTCGCAACTTTCGCGACAACAGAAATCACGCGCGCGGTCATATTGTCCTCTTCGGACGCCGTCGACGCTTCTTCGGTTACACCCGTTTCGCGCTCTTTTAACGCCTGCTGCTTTAACAGGTAGCGTTTGGGTTTTTGCAAAGACGTGCGCGGAATCTCGCTGACAAAGTGCGTGGTGGAAATACGCATATTTTGAATGAGCTTCGAGCCTTTTTCCAAAATTTGCGCTTTAATCGCATCGCGGTCTTCCTGGGTGATGCCCTCGGGCACGACGAACGCATGGATTTCATCATAATCGGTATTTTCCTGCGGTACGCCGCAGATGACAAATTCTTTAACGCCGCGCAGGTCGGCATATTTTTCTTCCAAATCGTCCGGCGCAATTTTCTTGCCGGAGGCAAGCACAATATTTTCTTTAGAACGGCCGGTGACGCGGATATAGCCGTTCGCGTCGCGCTCGCCGAGGTCGCCGGTCATAAAATAACCGTCTTCGGTAAACGCGGCTTTGGTCGCCGCTTCGTCGCGGAAATAGCCTTTCATCATATAAGGCGATTTGATGAGAATTTCGCCGCTGTCGCTGAAGCGCACCGACACCGCGGGATAAGGCTTGCCGCAGGAATCGGTTTGAATGTCGTCCGGCACGTTGCCGATGGTCGGAATATTGGTTTCGGACGCGCCGTAAGTCATTAAGATATTGAAGCCTGTCCCGTAGTAAAACTCCGCGACGTCTTTGTTCATCGGCGCGCCGGCGGAGCAAAGGAAATTGAGACTGCCGCCGAAGCCTTCGTGAATGCTTTTAAACACCTTTTTGCCGAGTAAACTGCCGGTTTTGCGGCGTTTTTCAAGACAAATCGGGAACAGCGCTTTAAACATCGCGGTGGTTATGGGGCTGCTTTTGATTTTGCGCATGATCTGCGTCATAAACAGCTCGTAAACTTTCGGCACGGCGGGGAGCACGGTCGGGTGATATTCGTTGAATGCGCCGAGCACCGCGTCCGCGCTCAAAGACTCGATATAATGCGCGTCCGCACCGCTGAGCGCGGGGCCGAGCACCAAGCAGATTACGCCGTAAATGTGGCTGTTCGGAATAATCGCAAGATAGCGGTCATTTTCGGTGAGTTTCTGCACGT
Source organism: Candidatus Fimenecus excrementavium (assembly GCA_018712805.1). Lineage (GTDB taxonomy): Bacteria > Bacillota > Clostridia > Oscillospirales > Acutalibacteraceae > Fimenecus > Fimenecus excrementavium. Next base: position 32,792 of record DVGI01000042.1, read on the forward strand.
CGAGCGTCATGCGCGTGGTATCAATCAGGTTGTCGTGCGTGTGCATAATGCCGGCGGCACGGCGGGTTGTGCCGGAGGAAAAAATGATTGCGGCGACGGTTTCGTCCGGGTCGGGCGTGGCGGGCAAATCGGGCGAAACGCTCGCGCGGTAACCCTCTAAAACGCTGCAATCCAAAATATTAAACACCGGAAACCCATAATCGGGCACGGTTTTGAATTTTTCTTCGGTTTTCGGCGAAAAGAACGCCGCACGCACATCGGACTGGCGGATAAATCCGTCGAGCTCCTGTGCGGTCAGGGAAGCGTCAATGAGCGCCGCGGTACAGCGCAGCTTGCAGACGGCGAAAAAGGCAATCGTCCACTCGGGGCTGCCCTCCGCCACAAACGCGACACGGTCGCCCGCGCGCACGCCGGCGTCGGTCAAATGCCGCGCATAAGTTTCCACCAGCTGAAACACCTCGCCGTACGTGTACATCCGCCGTGTGCCGTCATTCATCGTAATCGACAAAGCACACTTCCCGGGGTGTTTGGCGTTTTGCTGATAAACTGATTCGTAAATGTTCATAGCGTCCTCCGCGGAAATAAACTGAAATACACCAGTTTTAATATTAGCACAATCGCGCGACTCCTGTCAAAGCAATTTGCGTCAATTCAAAAATTATTTACAATCGAGAGAAGTTTGCCGATTGCTTTTTTATATCGTTTCCGTTACAATGAAATCACAAACATCAAAAGTGAGGTGCATTTTATGGCAAACTGGTTCAAAGACGCGGTCATCTATCAGATTTATCCGCAAAGCTATTATGACACAAACGCCGACGGCATCGGGGATTTAAACGGTATCCGCGAGAAGCTCGGCTATATTCAGTCGCTCGGCTGCAACACCGTTTGGCTTTCGCCTTGTTTTGTCTCACCTTTTGAGGATGCAGGCTATGACGTGGCGGATTATTATAAAATCGCTCCGCGCTACGGCACAAACGACGACATGAAAGCGCTTGTGGACGCCTGCCACCAAAAGGATATGCACATTCTTTTGGACCTCGTCATCGGGCACACCTCGATTTCGCACCCGTGGTTTAAAGAATCCGCGGAAAATCCCGAAAGCGAGCACGCGGACTTTTACATTTGGACCGACGAAGCGGCGCACTGCGACAACAAGGAAGTCGCCGAAAAGTTAGTCCCCTGCCCTGCCGGAAAACGCAAAGGCAAATATATGTATAATTTCTTCGACATTCAGCCCGCGATTAACTTCGGCTTCGGCACGGTGACAGAACCCTGGCAAATGCCGACCGACCATCCGGCGGTGAAAAAGAACATCGAAGAAGTCAAAAACATTATGCGTTTCTGGCTTTCCATGGGCGTGGACGGGTTCCGCGTCGACATGGCGGCGTCGCTTGTAAAAAATGACACGCCGGAAAAGACCTATACCCGCCGCATTTGGGCGGATATTCGGAAAATGCTTGACACGGAATTCCCCGAAGCTGTCATTGTCTCCGAATGGTTCAACGCGCCGCAGGCGATTAACGGCGGCGAAGGCTTTGACGCCGACTTTTATTTGCAGGGCAACCCCGGGTTTATGTCGCTGATGATGGTCGGGGAAAACAGCTTCTTTAATTCCTTAGGTGAGGGCAACTGCACCTTTTTTGCGGAAGAATACAAAGGCTATATTGACGCGCTAAAAGGCACCGGACGCTTTATGTGCACGCCGACGGGCAACCACGACGTTGTGCGTATGTCCAGCGGCAGAAGCGACACCCAGCGCAAACTCGACATTGCGTTTACGATGCTTTTGCCCGGCATCCCCGCCGTGTATTACGGCGACGAAATCGGTATGCGCTACATAGACCTGCCGACCAAAGAAGGCGGCGGCTACCGCACCGGCTCGCGCACGCCTATGCAGTGGAAAGCGGGCAAAAACCTCGGTTTCTCCGAAGCGGACAGCGCGCTTTTGTATCTGCCCGTAGACATGAGCGCGGACGCACCGACCGTGGAAAGCGAAGAGGCGGACAAAAATTCCCTTTTGAACTTCACCCGCGAAATGCTTGCGTTCCGCAAGGCGCACCCCGCCCTTTGCGCGAATATGGATTTTGAAAATGTCTATGCCAAGGAAAACCGCTATCCGTATATCTTCCTGCGCACCGACGGGAAAGCGAAATTCCTGTGCGCCTTTAACCCCGCCGCGCGCACCGAGCAAGCGACCGTTGCCCGCCTTTCGGACGCCGAAGTGGTCAAAAACCTCGGCGACTGCACGCTGACTTCGGAAGGGCACGCCACCACCGTGACCATGGCGCCGGAAAGCTTTGCGGTCATTGCGTTTACGAGCGCGGACGAAGCATTTTGCGACACCGAAACAGACGACATGCCGGCAGAAACCGAATCCCCCGCGGCGACGGGCGCAGTCGGCGCACTTTCACCGGACGAAGAACCGATTGGGCTCGGCAGCTGGGAAGGGCGCGTGAGCACCTTATTCTTCAAAGGCACGGTGCATTGCAACGTTGCTTATGAAAACGGCGCGTATCAGTTCTCGTTGGAAATCCCGGACGTGCCGGTGCCCGCGTACACGATTACAAGCGTGCAAAAGGTTTCTTCAGACACGCTGGAAGTCCACGCCGAAATTAAGGACCTGCAAAACCGCGAAGCGGTGCTTACGGCGACGTTCCACGGCGACAGCTTTGACTGCACGGTCAAAATTCCGTTCTTCGGCAAAGTGAAAATCAAAGACGGACGCCGCGCCAAGTAATTTTTTAAAAATTCAAAAGTTCAGCCGCACAGCTTTTTTCGCTGTGCGGCTGTTTTTTAATTATCTTATAAAAATTACTGTTCGTTTTCAATGTCTGCGAGCATCTGCACACGTCTTGCGTGACGGCCGCCTTCATAAACACCCGAAAGCCAGGCGTCCACAATCATCAGCGCCAAATCTTCGCCGACCACACGCGCACCGAACGCCAAAACGTTGGTGTCATTGTGTTGGCGGGAGAGCAGCGCCGAATAGGGCTCGCTGCACACGACCGCGCGGATGCCTTTCACCTTATTGGCGGCAAGGGAAATGCCGACGCCGGTGCCGCAGATAACAATCCCTTTGTCACATGCGCCGCTGACAACGGCTTTTGCCACCGCTTTGCCGAAAATCGGATAATCGGTGCGCTCGGTACTGTTTGTGCCGAAGTCCTCGACTTCATAGCCTTTTTCACGAAGGTGCTCTATCACGCGGCCTTTTAAGATAAAACCGACGTGGTCACAGCCTATGGCGATTTTCATTGGAATTCACCTCGTTGGAGTTTTAAGGAACAGCACCGGCAAACTGAGGTGGTATGCCGGTGCCGCCTTTGAGGAAGAAAAGTGGGATATTAAAAGCGCAGTTACGCGGCTTTTTTCTCAACGATATAGGAGTCAACCGGAATGGTTTCCGGCGTTGCGTTCGGGTCAATCGCGGCGCCTGCTTTGACAGCTTCGACCATTTGACGTAAGGAGACTGCGCCGATTTCAGCGGAGTCCTGCGCAACCGTCGCGGAAAGTTCGCCGGCTTCTACGCTCTTGAGCGCTTCTGCCGCGCCGTCTGTACCGACAACCATGATTTCACCGAGTTTGCCCGCGTTTTTAACCGCCTGCAAAGCGCCGAGCGCCATGGTGTCGTTGCAGCAGTAAATCGCTTTCAGATTGGGGTTCTGCTGAATCATGCTCGCCGCGGTGTCGAGAGCTTTCTGTCTGTCCCAATCCGCCGGCTGGGAACCGACCAGGTTAATCCCGGTTGCGGCTTTGAAAGCATCAGTCGCACCCTGTTTGCGCGCTTCACCGGAAGCGTTGCCTGCCTTACCTTCGATAATCGCGACGTCGCCGCCGGAGGTCAATTTGCTGATGATATAGTTCGCGCCTTTTTCGCCGACTTTGACGTTATCGGTCGTTGCGAAAGCGATGACGCTGCCGCCGGCATTTTTCAAGGTATCCATATCGACTTTTTCATCGATATTCATTACATAAATGCCCTTTTGATTGGCGGCGACAATGCCGTTAATCAGGTTCGTGGGAGAAAGCGGCGCAACGCCGATTGCCTTATAGCCTTTGGCGACGCAGTTTTCCAAAATACGAAGCTGCCCTTCGGTGTCTTCTTCGCTGTTGGCGGCGAACACATCAACCGTGACGCCCAGTTTCTTGGCCTCTTCTTCAATGCCGGTTTTCATTGTCGCCCAGAAGTCGTTGGAAAGGGTCTTGAGAATAACCGCGTATTCCGCCTGGGTGCCGCCTGTGCCGCCGGTTTGGTCATCTGTGGTCTTGTTGTTGCCGCAACCCGCAAAAATGAGGGTCAGAAGCAGAACGGATGCTAACAGAACGCTGAGGATTCTTTTTCTTGTCGTTTTCTTCATGGTGTTACCTCTCTTTTAAAAATGTAGTGGGTTTTTGGGTATTTATTTTGAAACGGCCTTGGCCGCTGAGAACTGCATACGGGCGAATTCGCCGCTGCCGTATACGCCGCTTTGCTGGTCGTGCTCGGAAAAGCGAAGGTCCAAATTGCTTTCGGGGTAGGGTTTGCGCGTTTTTTCGTGAATTGCTTTTACAAGCACATCTTTCGGGAAGCCCGCCATATAAAGCACCCCGCCCGCGAGCACAGCGTAATCCGGGTCTAAAATATTGATTTCGGTAGCAATCGGCACCGCCAAATCTTCTACATACTTTAAAAGTATTGGATGGTTCGGGTGCTCTTTAAACACATTTCTTATAGCGGTTTCGGGGAAATATTTTGCCGCCAACACTTCCAAGTATTTTCCGGAACAGCGCACCTCGCTGCAGCCGATGTTGCCGCAGGTGCATTTTTCCTCGACATCGAGAAGCGGAATATGCCCGAGTTCCCCCGCCGCGCCGTTTTTGCCGGCGTAAAACTTGCCGTCAATATATAAGGCATTGCCGAAGCCTGTGCCGACGTAAAAGCCTAAAATCGTTTTGCTTCGGTCGAGCTTTAGGCGGCTGATGTCGTTTTGCAAAAGGAAATTGACGTCGCGGTCCAAATAAACCGGCAGGGAAAGCTTTTCTTCAAGTGCATCTGCAAAGCGGAGGTTGTCAAAGCCCTTTAAATTGGGGGTGGAAATAATTGTCCGCTTGTCTTTGCTGACCATGGACGGAATCCCCACGCCGACCGCGCACACGTTTTCGGTCACGCCGTAGCGCGCCATATAGCTTTTTATCGCGTCCGCCATGGTTTCCACAACATTGCCGTTGTCAAAAATGCGGCTGGAATTTTTTTCAAAATTCTGGATTTCGTCGTTTTCGTCCACGGTGCCGATGCGGAAATTGGTTCCGCCGATGTCAATTCCAATGGTTAAAATGCTCAAACCTATCACCTCCAAATCTGATTTTTATCTTTTCACGCGCCGGTCTGTTCGTGGAATTCACGCTGCATAATGTCCCACGCTTTTGTAAGGTCGGGGTCTTTGGAGAACAGCCCGGACGAGCCGACAATAAACACTTCGGTGCCCGCTTCGTACAAATCCTTAAACGTGCGCTCGTTGCAGGAGCCGTCCACCTCGATTAAATACTTGTAGCCGTATTTTTCTTTGAGCGCCTTTGCCTCGCGGATTTTATCAAGCATTTCGCGGATAAACGGCTGACCCGCAAAGCCGGGGTCCACGCTCATAATCGTCAGTTTGTCGATGCGGTGGATATAATGCTGAATGTAAGAAAGCGGCGTTGCGGGGTTGAGTACCACGCCGGTCTTACAGCCGAGCGATTCAATCTTGTTGAGAATGCGGAACGCGTCGCGGTTAATGGTTTCGGCGTGGGGGCAGATATAGCCCGCGCCTGCCTTTGCGAGCGTTTCAATAAAATCGTCGGGGTCGGTCACCATTAAGTGACAGTCAATCGGTTTTTTCGCAATCGTCGAAAACACCTTGACGAAATCCGGGGAAAGCGTAATATTTTTGACATAGTGTCCGTCCATAATGTCCACGTGGTAAAGGTCGCAGCGCTCGTTTAAAATCTCGGTTTGGCTGCGGATATCCAAAAGGTCCATACACATTAAGGACGGGTTAAACATTGGTTTCATAATGCCGCTCCTTTCTTGTTTAATATCGGGCATTTGCTTTTTGAATTTGGCTTATTTTTTGCGGGCAACAAAGCGGTCGAGCGCAACGGAGCCGATAATCAGCGCGCCCATGACGACCTGCTGAAGCGTGCTCGACAGCGACAGAATGTTCATGCCGAAGTTGATGACGCCGATGATAAGGCCGCCCATGACAACGCCGAAAATTTTACCTTTGCCGCCGAAGAAACTTGTGCCGCCGATAATGGAAGCCGCAATTGCGTAGGTTTCAAAGCCGGTTGCCGCCGCCGGTTCCGCAGAACCGACACGACCGAGCAGCACGACGCCCGCGATTCCGGCGCAGATGCCGGAAATGATAAACACGATAAGGGTATGAAGATTGACGTTAATGCCGGAATACCAGGCGGAATCTTTATTGCCGCCGAGGGCGTAAATATTGCGGCCGAGCTTGGTTTTGCGCGTTAAGAACGAAAGAATCAGCGCAACGACAATCGCAATCAGCGCCACAATCGGGATAATGCCGAAAATGTTGGTGGAAATGACTTTCGTAAACGAAGCCGGGAAGCCGAACACGGCGCTCGAATCGGAAATAATCAGCGTCACACCGCGGAAAATTGCCTGCGTACCGAGGGTGATGATAAACGGGTGCAGGCCGGTCACGTTGATAAGAAGTCCGTTGATAAAGCCAAGGAACGCGCCGAGCAAAACGCCGAGCAGGACAGCTAAAATAGGGTTTACCCCGGCGACCATAAGCTGGGCGGTAATCATACCGGTGAGCGCCACAACCGAGCCGACCGAAAGGTCGATACCGGCAATCAAAATGGCGAAGAACTCGCCCATCGCGATTAAGATATTGACGGAGCTTTGCGCCAGAATTTGTGTGACGGTGGAAGTCGAGAAGAAATGCTGCGGGCGCGCGATCGCAAGCGCGGCAAGCAAAATAATCAAAATACCGAATGTACCGTATTTTTGCCAAATGATATTAAAGGTCGGTTTTTCTTTTTTCAGTTGTTTGGTTGCCATATAAAAAGCTCCTTTCTTACTGCACGATGTCGGCGGTCGACGCCAAGATGATTTTTTCTTCGGTCGCGTCGCGGTGCGGGAAGGTTTTTACGATTTTGCCCTCCCGGAACACGGCGATGGTGTCGCAGACCGCCAAAAGTTCGGGAAGCTCGGAGGATACAACCAAAACGCCCTTCCCCTCGTCTGCAAGCCGGCGCATCAGCGCGTAAATCTCGCTCTTGCTGCCGATGTCAATCCCCTTGGTCGGTTCATCGAAAATGATAATCTGTGAATCCGCGGCAAGCCATTTTGCCAAAATGACCTTCTGCTGGTTACCGCCGGAAAGCTCGGTGATGTTTTGGTCCACGGAAGCACATTTGATGTTCAAATTTTTCTTTTGTTCTTCGGCACATTGCTTTTCAAACTTACCGCTGACAAGACCTATCGTGCCGGACGCTTTGGAGGTTTTGATAAACGGCAGAACGGAAATATTCTGTTTGATGTCGAAGTTGTGGAAGAAGCCGGTTTCACGACGGTTTTCCGTCACCATGGCAAGCCCGTTTTTAATCGCGCTGTAAGGATTGCGGATTTTGACTTCCTTGCCTTTTATCAAAATCCTGCCTTTGGATTTGGGCTCGGCACCGAAAATGGAATTCATCATTTCACTTCTGCCCGACCCCACAAGGCCGGAGAATCCGAGGATTTCGCCCTTGTGCAGTTTAAAGGAGACGTCGCGTACCTTGCCGTCTTTTCGTGACAGATTCTGCACTTCAAAAAGCACTTCTTCGTTTTCGTAAGAGTCCAGCGCGTCCTCGTGCTGGTAGTTATTCTGCACCTTGCGGCCGACCATCATCGTGACGAGGTCGTCGGCGGTCACTTCGCTTACAAGCCGCGTGCCGACATAAGCGCCGTCTTTGAGGACAGAAACGCGGTCGCCGATTTCCATAATCTCGCCGAGCTTGTGGGAAATAAAGACAATCCCTTTTCCCTCTGCTTTCAGCGCGCGGACAACTGCGAACAGGTGATTGACTTCTTCCGAAGTTAAGGAAGCGGTCGGTTCGTCCATGATAATGACCCGGCTGTCAGCCGCGAGCGCTTTTGCGATTTCGACCTGTTGTTTTTCGGAAATGCTGATGTCTTCCACCAGCGTTTTCGGGTCGCGGTGAAGCCCGACTTTTTCAAGCAGTTCTTCCGCGCGGCGGTGCATCTCGCTGTAATCCACAACGGAAATCGGGCCGTATTTTTTCATCGGGAGCTTGCCGACAAACAGGTTTTCCTGAATGGAAAGCTCGTTGATGACGCTTAACTCCTGATAGATAACACTGATGCCGTTTTCCGTGGAATCCTTGGGGCTTAATTTGGAAAACGATTTGCCGCCGATGACAATCGTGCCTTCCGTGGGTTGGTAAACGCCGCTTAAAATCTTCATCAAGGTTGATTTTCCCGCGCCGTTTTCCCCTAACAGCACATGCACTTCGCCGGCGCGGATGTCAAACGAAATATCCTTGAGCGCCGTAACGCCGGGAAATTTCTTGACCACGCCTTTCATTTCAACCAAAGTTCCCATATGTTCCTCCTTTTCTTCCGATTCGGTTCGTGAATTGTTCTATAATAGAATGTATCTGAATCGCCAAATTATGCTGTTTTGTTGAGTAAAGGTTTACTCAAACAGCCAAAAGATTGGGGCTTTCGGCCCCCTGTTGTTTTTTTAGTCTCCCTTTTTTCGCGGTGTACGCATTCCAAAATCGTTGGTTTTTCGGTTTATCGTTCGAGTAAAGGTTTACGCAAACGACCGAAAGAACGGGGCAAAGCCCCTTTGCTTTCTTTTCTGTTCTTCTTTTCGTTTAAGTGGTTTTTCGCCGAACCAGTTCTACCGGAATCACCACGACCTCGTCGTGGAATTTGGCATCTTGTTTTTTGTGAATCCGGCGCAGGAGAATCTCGACTGATTTTTTGCCGAGTTCGTCGGTGTTCTGCCGGACGGTGGTCATCGGCGGGTCGCAAATTTCGGTAAGCGAGATGCCGTCAAACCCGACAAGCTTCACATCGCGCGGCACTTTTCGCTTTGCTTCCCGCAACGCGTGCAGAGCGCCGAGCGCCATCATATCGTTGTTGCAGAAAATACCGTCCATTTCAGGGTGCGCAAGAAGTGCTTCTTTTGTAGCCTTTCTTGCCGCCGCGTAAGAAACCTCGGTTTCCACAACCAACTCCGGGTCGAATGGGATTTTGTATTTTTCCAACGCACCGACATAGCCTTTGTAGCGGTGGACTACGGTAGAAAACGGCTTTGTGTCTTTCAGCATTAAAATGTGACGGCAGCCTTTTTCAATAAGTTCCTGTGTCGCCAAAAAGCCGCCCATTTCGTTGTCGGAAATCACGAGCGTGCCGGCGTTTTGCGGCCGGCGGTCGATATAAACGACCGGAATTTTATAGCTTTCATAGATCTTTTTCACGTCGCCGCGGGTGCTGATATAAATAATGCCGTCCACACCTTTTGCGGCGAGCGAGGAAATGTGAATATCTTCCGCCTCTTCCTTTTCGTTGGAGTCGCAAACAAAAACCGTGTAGCCTTTCGGGACGATATAGCGTTCAATCGCGCGGACGATTTGCGAGAAAAACTCGTTGGTGATGTCCGGCACGATAACACCTATCGTTTGCGTGCGCTTGGTGCGCAGCCCCTTGGCGTTGACGTTGACCTTGTAATTGTGCTCTTGAATCACTTTGAGCACCCGGTCTTCGGTCTCTTTGGAATAGCGGCCGTTTTTGTTGAGCACGCGGGAAACCGTGGCAATCGACACGCCGGAAAGCTTGGCGATGTCGACCATAGAAATCTTTTTGTCTTCCACGTTTTTCACTCCCGCCGAAAAGTTTTGAAAAATCCTGTAAAATTGAGTAATCGTTTACTCACAATGCCAGTTTACAGCGAAAATTCTCAAAAGTCAATTTGTTTTTGAAAACTTATCCAAGATTTGTAGTAACGCATAAAAAGACGAGCTTTGCTTTGGTGAGAACGCACAAACCGGCAAGGTGAACCGTGGTTCTCTCTAAAAAATACAATTTTTTCTGAAAATTATTGGAATTTTCTCCAAATTTTCAATTGACAGCCATTTTTTATAATACTATAATAGCCTGGTGAGTTAGGTTGTTTTGATTTCTGTGCAATGGCGGACAAAAATGGAAACGGCTTAGCTTCTTTTATTTTAAAATTATATCCTTGGGGGAAAGAGCAATGGAAAACATTGGTTACTACAATGGCAAAACCGATTTGATTGAAAACATGATGATTCCGATGGGCGACCGCAGCGTCTATTTCGGCGATGGTGTCTATGACGCTACCTATTCGGTCAACCACATCATCTTTGCGTTAGAGGATCACTTAGATCGCTTCTATAACAGCTGCCGGCTTTTGGAAATCCCCGCTCCGATGAGCCGCGAAGAACTCACCGAAGCGCTTTACAGCTGTGTGAAACAGGTCGACGACCCCAACCAGTTCGTTTACTGGCAGTGCACCCGCGGCACCGGGATTCGCAACCACGCGTTCCCCGAGGGCAAATCCAATTTGCTGATTTACTGCCTGCCCTGCCCGATGAAAGACCTTTCGCAGAAATACAAACTGATTTCTATGGAAGACACGCGTTTCTTCCACTGCAATATTAAAACGCTGAACTTGATTCCGAGCGTTATGGCAAGCCAGCGCGCAGCGGAAAAAGGCTGTCAGGAAACGGTGTTCCACCGCGGCGATTTGGTTACGGAATGCGCGCACTCGAACGTTTCCATTATCAAAGACGGCAAATTCATCACGCATCAGCTTGACAACCTTGTTTTGCCGGGCATCACGAGAAAGCACTTGATTCAGATTTGCAAAGAAAAAGGCATTCCCGTCGAAGAACGCGACTACACCATGGACGAACTGCGTGCGGCGGACGAAGTGATTGTTTCCTCCTCCGGCGCGCTGTGCATGGCGGCGTGTGAATTAGACGGCAAGCCCATCGGCGGCAAGGCTCCGGAAATCATTAAGACCTTGCAGGACGCCTATCTCGAACGTCTCCACAAGGAAACCGACCCGAAGGCCTAAAGGAGCTACATATGACACAAAAAGAACTGACGGACCTTAACATCGGTCAAAATTTGGATAATCTCGCGAACTTGGACCCGCGCGGCTACGGCGTTTGCCGGATTTTATATAAGGCAGCGCGCGAATACACCGGCGAACCGATGACGATGCACGCGGCAAAGCTGTTGTGCGACACGCTTAAAGAAGGTGACTTGGTGTATTTGATGACAGGCTTTGTGCTCATCGACAACAAATCCGCCGAAACCGACGGCATTGTCAGCACTATGCTTTTGGCGCGCGCGCTGGTTATGGCGTTCGGCGTTAAACCCGTCATTATCTGCCAGGAAGCGAACATGGAAGCCGTAAAAAATCTCTCGCGGGTTGTCGGGCTTCACCTGTATTCTACGTTTGACGAGTTGTTCGCAAACCCCGTTTCCATAGCGGCATTTGCGTTCACCAAAGATAAGGAAAAGGCGGAAAGCCAAGCTGATGAGCTGTTGTCGCACGGCATGCCCAAAGCGCTGATTGCCAACGAATTCCCCGGCGAAAACCGCGTCGGCGAATTTCACAACGCAGTCGGCAAAAACACGACGCCGCTCGAAGCCAAAGCCGACATTTTGTTTGAAAAAATCCAGGCTGCCGGCGTTTTGAATATCGCCATCGGCGACCTCGGCAACGAAATCGGCATGGGCGCTATCGGCGCGCATTTGGACAAATATATCCCCTACGCCGCGAAAGGCGCTTGTTCGTGCGGCTGCGGCGGCGGACTTGCCACGCGCGTGGCGGCGGACAATATTATCACCGCGACGGTGTCGGACTGGGGCTGTTACGGCATGATCGCCGCGATTGCCTATCTTTTGGGCGATATGGACATTATGCACGACGCGGAATTGGAAAAAGAAGCGCTTTGCACGGCGGCGAAAAGCGGCATGGTCGACATGTACGGTTGGACGATTCCCGCCATTGACGGGTTTGATTTACAGACCAACATGGCGATTGTCACCATGATGCGCGAATGTATCCGCTATGCACCGAAACTCAAAATCAAGTGCAAAACCTGGTTCGACAAGACACTCGAGCTAAAATTCTTCGAAGAAAACAAATAAGACAGTGGGCGGCCACAGCCGCCCTTTCTGCTTTTGAGGTGGTATTATGCGCGAGCCTTTGATTTTATGCGGCGGCGACAGTGCGCTGGTGGTGGAATTCGGTCGGGAAATCGACGAAACTGTCAACCGGCAGGTGCACGCGTTAAACCGCGCCGTTTCAGATAAGCACATCATCGGCGTGACGGAGACCGTTCCGACGTTCCGTTCGCTGACGGTGTTTTTTGACCCGTCCGTGATTTCCGGCGAGAAACTGACCAAAAAGATTCGCAAATGCTGCCGGCATTTGACCCTCGGCGGGACGGGAGTGGAAAAGACAACCGAAATCCCGGTGCTCTACGGCGGGAAATACGGCGAAGACCTCGAAAACGTTGCAAAACACACCGGGCTTTCGCCGGAAGAAGTGATTCGACTGCACAGTTCGGCGGATTACCGCATTTATATGCTCGGCTTTTTGCCGGGGTTTGTTTACCTAGGCGGGATGGACAAACGGCTGTTTTGCCCGCGGCTTCCCACGCCGCGCACCAAAATTCACGCCGGCGCGGTCGGCATCGGCGGCGAGCAGACCGGCATTTACCCGCTTTCCTCGCCCGGCGGCTGGCAGTTAATCGGCACAACGCCCGTGCACCCCTACGACCCGCAACGCACCCCGCCCGTTCTGTTTTCGGCAGGCGAGCACATTCGGTTCGTGCCGGTCACAGAGGACGAATATTTGGAAATTGAAGAGCAGGTTCGCCGCGGCGAATATGTTTGTAAAACCACAGGGGGTGCAAAATGAGCATCCGTGTTATAAAACCGGGTTTATTAACCACGGTGCAGGACTGGGGCCGCATCGGCAGCCAGTCCATCGGCTTTAATGTTTCCGGCGTGATGGACCGCCGGTCTTATCGGCTTGCGAACTTCTTGGTCGGCAACTACACCGACGAAGCCGTTTTGGAAATGACCGCTTTGGGCGGCAGTTTTGTCTTTTTGGAATCCAATTATATTGCCATTACCGGTGCGGACATGGGCGCAACCATTGAGGGCGTTCCGGCGCCGATGTATCAAACGATTTTCGTGCGCGAGGGCGACACACTTTCATTTTCCGCCGCGAAAAGCGGAATGTATACGTATGTCGCGTTCGCCGGCGGGCTTGACGTGCCGCAGGTGCTCGGCAGCCGTTCGACCAATTTGAAATGCGCTGTCGGCGGCTTTGAGGGCAGGAAACTGAAAAGCGGCGACATTTTGCCGTTTCGAAACACATTAGACCACCTGGGTGATTTACACATTCACAAGCTTACGCCCGAGGATTTCTCGCAAAGCGAAGTGACGCTTCGGGTAATCATGGGCCCGCAGGACGATTATTTCACCCATGAGGGCATTCACACCTTTTTGCACGCGCCTTACAAAGTCACGCAAAACGCCGACCGCATGGGCTATAAGCTCGAAGGCGAGCCGATTGCTTACAAAGACAGTGTGGATATTATTTCCGACGGCATTGTGTTCGGCAGCATTCAGGTGCCCCCGGCGGGGCAGCCGATTGTGATGCTCGCCGACCGCCAAACGACCGGCGGCTACGCTAAAATCGCGACGGTGGCAAGCGTCGATTTGCCGCTCCTTGTCCAGCGAAAGCCGGGCGACACGGTGCGCTTTCACAAAGTCTCGGCGAAAGAGGCCGAGAAGCTTTATAAAAAAGAACAAAAGCACTTTGAAGAACTGCTTTTGCATTACGGGGAGGACTTAATATGCTGAATCCTTACGAAAACGCCGCGCCGCTTGCGGTGCGTCAGAAAATACGCGCCGGGGAAATCACCGGCCAGACTTCCGGCATGTGCTTAGGCTACGCGCAGGCGAATCTTGCAGTTTTGCCGAAAGACCTGGCCTACGACTTTTTGCTGTTTACCCAGCGCAACCCGAAGCCCTGCCCGATTTTGGAGGTTTCGGACGTCGGCGACCCTTGCTTGCACAAAATTGCAAAAGACTGCAACATTGCGACAGATATTCCGAAATACCGCGTCTATGAAAAAGGCGTTATGGTCGGGGAATACACTGACGTCACAAAGTTTTGGCGCGACGATTTGGTCGCCTTTTTAATTGGCTGCTCTTTCTCGTTTGAAGCGGAACTGCTCGAATCGGGCGTTACAGTCCGCCACATTGAAGAGGGCAAAAACGTGCCGATGTATTTGACCAACATTCCCTGTGAGCCCGCCGGGGTGTTTTCCGGCAACATGGTGGTCAGCATGCGCCCCCTGCCCAACGACCAAATCGTAAAAGCGATTAACATTACCGCATCGATGCCGCGCGTGCACGGCACGCCGGTGCATATCGGCGACCCGGAAGCGATCGGCATTCACGACCTTAGCCACCCCGACTTCGGCGAGGCGGTCACGATTCGCCCCGGCGAAACGCCCGTGTTCTGGGCTTGCGGTGTCACGCCGCAGTCTATCGTGATGAATTCCAAGCCGGATTTCTGCATCACGCACGCGCCGGGGCACATGCTCATTACCGACGTGAAAAATGCGGATTTGAAATTTTAAGGGAGGGTTTTTTATGGCAAAGGTGGACTTAAACTGCGACATGGGCGAAAGCTTCGGCGTTTATACGCTCGGACTTGACGCACAGGTTGCCCGCTATATTTCTTCCGCCAACGTCGCCTGCGGCTTTCACGCCTCAGACCCTGTGACAATGGCGAAAACGGTTAAAATTTTAAAAGAAAACGGTGTTGCCGCCGGCGCGCACCCGGGCTTTCCCGACCTTTTGGGCTTCGGGCGGCGCAATATGAACGTAAGCCCCGCGGACGCGAAAGCCTATGTGCAATATCAAATCGGCGCCCTGCAAGCCTTTTGCATGGCAAGCGGATTAACTTTACAGCACGTCAAACCCCACGGCGCGCTTTATAATATGGCGGGCAAGGATTACGCCTTAAGCCGCGCCATTTGCGAGGGCATTGCCGAAGTGGACGACAGCCTGATTTTGTTAGGACTTTCCGGCAGTGAAATGCTGAAAGCCGCCAAAGACGTAGGGCTTCGCGCGGCAAAGGAAGTATTTGCCGACCGCGCTTATGAAGAGGACGGCTCACTGGTCGCCCGCACAAAACCGGGCGCCATGATTACCGACGAGGACGAGGCGATTGAGCGCGTCATCGGCATGGTGAAATATGGCAAGGTGAAAGCCTTGACAGGCAAAGAAATCGAAATAGAAGCAAATTCCGTCTGCGTGCACGGTGACGGCGAAAAAGCGCTTGCATTCGTCGAGAAAATCCGCGCCGCGCTGGAACGGGAAAACATTACCATTGCACCGCTTCACGAAATCGTATAAAGGGGACGAACAAAAAATGCTGCCGCAAAGGGTATATGCCGAGGTCAACCTCGACGCAATTTGTCAGAACATTCAAAACGCTATGAAAAAAGTCGGTCCAGACACCAAAATCATGGCGATTATCAAAACCGACGCCTACGGACACGGCGCCGTGCCGATTGCGCGCGCGCTTTCGGAAATCGGCTGTTATGCGTTCGGCGTGGCGACTATTCCTGAAGCCGTTCAGCTTCGGAAAGCGGGCATCGAAAACCCGATTTTGATTTTGGGCTATGTTTTTCCGGCGGATTACGACGCGCTGATTGAAAACAACATTATGCACGCGGTTTTCCAATATGAGACCGCGAAAGCGCTTTCCGACAAAGCGGTTTCTCTCGGGAAAACAGTAACGATTCACATTAAACTCGACACCGGCATGGGCCGCATCGGCATGCAGCCGACCGAAGAAAGCGTTCAGGAAATCCAGCGCATCGCGGCGCTGCCGAATCTTGAAATCAACGGGATTTTCACGCACTTTGCCTGTGCGGACGAGAAAGACAAGACTTCCTGCAACCTGCAAAAGAAGAAATATTTGGACTTCATCCGTCGGCTGGACGAAGTCGGTGTGAAAATTCCGATTAAGCACATGTGCAACAGCGCCGGCATTATTGAATTTGACGACAACTTTTTAAATATGGCACGCAGCGGCATTATGACCTACGGGCTGTATCCGTCAAACGAAGTGGATAAATCGAAATTGGAACTCCGCCCTGCTTTGCAGTTAAAAAGCCATGTCGCGTTCGTCAAGACCGTTGACGCGGGCTTTACGGTAAGCTATGGTTCCACCTACACAACCACCGGAAAGACCGTGATTGCGACCATACCCGTAGGCTACGGTGACGGCTATCCGCGGGCGCTTTCGAACAAAGGCAAAGTGCTCATTCACGGGCAGTTTGCGCCGATTATCGGGCGCGTTTGCATGGACCAATTTATGGTGGACGTCACGAATATTCCGAACGTTAACCAAGGCGACGAGGTCACGATTATCGGGCACGACGGCGACAACTGCATCACCGTCGAAGACGTTGCCGACAACGCTTACAGCTTCAATTATGAGTTCTGCTGCGGCATTAACAAGCGCGTACCGCGGGTTTATATCCGTAACGGTGAAGTGTCCGAAATTGTGGACATGTTGGATTGACAAAGCCGGGATTTTCCTCTAAAATGGATTTTAGAATCCAAGCAATACGGAGCGAAATTTATGGAATTTGATACTTTTGACGCCTTTGACGCCGGCATTGAAATGGGCGGGCTTCGCAACCGCAACGAAATTCGGCTTTTGGTGTGTTATTTACTCAAAGCGATTGACAAACCTGTGCCGAAATCCCTGCTTTTAGACGCGCTCGTCGGCGAAGGGCTTGCGAATTATTTTGAACTCAACGAAGCGGTTGCCGAGCTTTTGAAAAACGGCAACATTGACCGGGATATTTTAGATGACGAAGAAGTTTTGACCGTTACTCCGCGCGGGAAAGAGTCGGCGGAGCTTTTGGAAACTACGCTTCCGAAAACCGTGCGCGAAAAGGCAGTCAACTCCGGCATTAAGCTGATGACGCTCGCCAAGAACAAGCGTGAAAACAAGATTTTGACCGAGAAGTTAGAAAACGGCGGCTATAACGTCACCTTTATTCTCGGCGACGAGGGCAACGAACTGATGCGCCTGACGGTGTTTGTCGCCGACAGCATGCAATTAGAAGCGGTCAAAAACAACTTCCTTGCGGACCCCGTGAAGCTTTATTCGAGCATCATTACCGCGCTGACAATTTGACAAAAAAATAAAAACAGCCGTTTGAGAAAATCAAACGGCTGTTTTTGTATTGTTACAAGCAAAGCTTAGAAAAAGGCAAAAAAATAGCCCCCCTATTGGGGAACTACTTTCAAAGTGTCGGCATCGACCTATTTTCCCGGGCCGCTTCCAGCCAAGTATTTTCGGCACGAATGAGCTTAACTACCGTGTTCGGAATGGGAACGGGTGGACCCTCATCGTAATAAACACCGACTTTGAGAAACCGTTGCGTTTACCGCACATCTCTCAAGTGCGAGAGTAGTATAGCACAGCTGTTTTCAAAATGCAAGTCTTTTTTTCAAAAAAATTCAAATTTTTTAAAAACTTTTTAAAATGAAAAACCCGGCGCGGCGGCGGGCGGTTTTTAACGTGAAAAATGTACCCGTTCGCCGCGCTTTAGAAATATGAATATTTTGAAAATTATTCGGCGACAAGTACTTTTTCGATTGCCCCGACATACATTCTGTGGTAATCTTTAAGTGCGTAAGTGTCCATAATCGATGGGTCTAAAAAACCTTTGGGGTCAATGTCCTGGAACGCCATTTTGCGGCAGACAAACACCGTTTTGGCCTGTTCGAAGGTCACGCCCTCCCCTGCTTTTATCGGCTTAAAACCGGTGAGCGCGATTTTGTCGGTGTCCCGGCCGGATTTTGAGCCGCAAATGCCGAGTTCTTTTTTATAATCCCCACCGAAAAAGCTCAGGGTGAAATAGTCGTTTTCTTCCATAAAGCCGTAGGTATAGCGCTGGGGGCGCACAAAGACGAATGCAACGTCTTTTCCCCAAAGTTCGCCGACGCCGCCCCAGCTTATGGTCATGGTGTTGAATTTGTCCAACGTGCCGGCCGTGAGCAGTGCCCAATCGTCGGAAATCATTTTAATCGGCGAAGTCTGTAAAGCTTTTATATTGGTTTCTTGAAACATAATTTTCACGCTTTCTTTAAAGATTTGTTCTTTATTATCATAATACGAAATGAGGTTAAAATCAATGACGGAATTAAAAGGTTATTTGCGCGATTTTCGTCTGCACGTGCCGAAAGTCATTTCCGAATGCCCCGGAATCGGCATTTTCGGGCGGACCATTCGCTCGGTTTTGTTTTCGACGGACGTAAGCATTATCCGCAATTCCAACGCGGACGCGATTATTGCGGTTTATCCGTTTACCCCGCAGCCGGTGATTACGCAAGCCGTCATGCTCGCGGCGGACGCGCCGGTTTTTGTCGGCATCGGGGGCGGTCTTACAAAAGGCGAACGGGTGATAGGCCTCGGCAAGCACGCGGAATATCAGGGCGCAAGCGGCGTCGTGGTCAACGCCCCGACGGCGGACGAAACGATTTCGGCGCTGAAAACGCAATTAGACATTCCGGTGATTGTGACCGTAGTTTCCGAACGCGACGACATTGCCAAGCGTCTTGCTGCCGGCGCGGAAATTCTGAACGTATCCGCCGCCGCCAAAACGCCGGAGCTTGTGCGCAAAATCCGGGCAGACTTCCCGCAGGTACCCATTATCGCCACCGGCGGACCGACGGAAGAGAGCATGCGCGAAACGATTGCGGCGGGCGCAGACGCGATTACCTGGACCCCGCCGTCAAACGGCGAGGTGTTCCGCGACGTGATGGAAGCCTACCGGCAAAACAAGGCGCACCCGTAAGATTAGAAAAAACTGCATATAAAATTGACGAAGCACCGGCAAAACTGTCGGTGCTCCACTTTTTGTATAATAAACCGTGATGCAAGGAGAAAGGCCTTATCTCCGGGCGCATGGAAGCTTATTAGTTTCCATAGCCGTATGCACCGAACGGATTGTAATAGCTGCTGGAGGTTGTGGGTTCCGCGGTCGCGGTGGTGGTGCCCTTATCTTCAACGAGCGTGACTTTCACATCAAACTGGCTTAAAGTGTAGTTGTTCTGCATATCCACCCGCGCAATCGTCAGCGTCATTTCGTCGCCGACGTTGGCATTTTCAATCAAATCCGGCAGCGTGTCGGCGGATTCCAATTCTTTGCCGTTGGCTTTGATAATCATATCGCCCTGCTGCACATCGGTATCGGCAAGCGGGCTGTCGCTGGAAATCGACTGAATGATAATCGTACCGGCGGGCAGTTTATTGACACCCGCAATCATGCTGTACATTTGATTGGAGGAAACCGGGAAATAGGTAATTCCGAGCTTCGGGCGGTTGGTCACATAGCCGTTGGCAACAATTTCGTCAAACACTTCTTTGACGGTGACACTCGGCACGGCGAAGCCCATGCCTTCGTAATCGGTGCTGGCGATTTTCGAAGAGTTAATCCCAATCACCTGGCCGTAAGCGTTGACCAGCGCGCCGCCGGAGTTGCCGGGGTTAATTGCTGCGGTGTGCTGAATGCAAAGCATTTCATAACCGATTTCACTGTCAACCGGGCGGGAAATCGCCGAAACAATGCCGTTTGTAAAGGAACCGGCAAACGCGACGCCGCCGGGATTACCGATTGCATAAACCGTTTCACCGACCGAAAGGCTGTCAGAGTCGCCGAGTTCAGCGGCTTTAAGCCCTGTGGCGGTGATACGCAGAACGCCGATGTCGGTTCTTGAATCATACCCGACCACGGTTGCGTCATATTGGGTTTCGTCGTAAAGCTGCACCTTAATTGTGCCGCCGTCGCTGATGACGTGCGCGCAGGTCACAATATAGGTATATTTGCCGGTGGTATCTTCCCCGACAATCACGCCGGAGCCTTCGCCCGCAAGCGCGGTGTTGCTGAAGCCGTTGCCGGAATACACCAAAACACCGACGGAGCTTTCTTTGACTTTTTCATAAACACCCTTGGCGGTCAGTTCGCCGTCTGTGCCGGTGCTGGACGCGGTCGGAGACTCTGCGATATTGACAGAAGCGGAGTCGCCGCTCGTTGTCGTTTTCTGGACGTTGTTCCCTTTGACAAGCGCCACGGAAAGCCCGATGACCGCAAGAACCAAGCAAGCGGCAACCGCACCGAAGAAAATGCGAAGTCCGTTCTTTTTGTGCTTGGAATTCTTTTCAATTTGCTTTTTCGGCTTTTGCGGTGCGCCGTAATACACATAATTGGGATTTGCACCGTAATAGCCGTTTTGCTGGGCGTAAGGCGGCTGCTGTGGCGGTGCACCCGCCGGATTGCCGGAGCCGTAAGGATAGCCGTAATTTTGTTGGACGTTCGGCTGCTCAACAGGTGAAGCCTGCGGTTCAGGCTGTTTTACGTCCGCGGAAGACACCGAATCGGTCTCCGCCGCGCCGGATGCCGCCGGTTCTTTGACAGGTTCGGATTTATCCTGCAGCGGTTCTGCCGGCTGTTGTTCTTTATTCAAATCATCTTGCATAAAGATGCCTCCTTGTGTTTTGTTCTGCCCTAATGGTACTTTCCGGTTATTAACTGGATATTAACAGCCTTTAAAGTTTTTTTCGTAGTTTGTGAACAACCAGTAAAGGCAATTATTGGTTTTTGGGCTGGCGGTTCGGGATTGTAAACGAGAACTCCGCAAACTCATTTTCCGCGCTGCGTGCCTGAATGGTGCCGCCGTGCATTTCAATAATGGTTTTGCAGATATAAAGCCCCAGGCCCGCGCCTTTTACGTCGTAGCTTCTGGATTTATCGACCTTATAGAACCGCTCAAACACGCGGGAAAGTTCTTCTGAAGAAATGCCCGTGCCGGTGTTGCGAATCGTGACGGTCGTATCCAGTGCATTTTGCGAAACGGTGACGCGGATAATCCCGTTTTCCGTAAATTTGACCGCGTTGTCAATCAGGTTATAAATCACCTGGTGAAGCATATCTTTGTCCGCTTGAATAGTGGTCGGCTGTAAAGCATCTAAGCCTTGCACCTCAATATGCTTTTTGTCAATGAGCTGCTCAAAATTGAGCATGGTATTGAAGATTTCCTGGCAGAGGTCAAACTCCTTGGGCTGCAACTGCAGCTCGCCCGCTTCGATTTTGGACATATTGAGCATCGCGGTTACAAGTCGGGACAGGCGCTTGGTTTCGGTGGAGACAATTTCTAAATAATGGTCTTGTTTTTCGGGCGGAATGGTGCCGTCCAAAATGCCGTCAATGAACCCGCCGATGGTCGTCATCGGTGTTTTCAGCTCGTGGGACACATTGGCAACAAAACTTCGCCGCGAAGATTCCTGCAGCGCCAAAGACGCCGCCATTTTATTAAACGCGGTCGTCAGTTCCGCGAGTTCGTCGGTACCGTTGACGTGCACACGTGGGCTGAAATCACCGGTCGCGTAGGATTTAGCGGCGCGCGACATTTCGTTGAGCGGACGGACCAAATTGACGGTGAACAGATAAATCACGACAAACCCGACCGCCAACGCCAAAAGCGACGCGAACACAAACATGCGCAGCACGTTGAAGATATATTCTTTAAAGCTCAAACTCACGGGTTCGGTGGCAAAAACAAACCCCAAAATCTGACCGTTGACCACGACCGGCTGCGCCGCCACAAGGTGTTGGGTGCTCAGCGTTCCGTCGAGCGTGCTTTTGACAAAATAGTTGCCCTTAGAAGCTTCGTCCAACACGCTTTGCGGAATTTGATAAGTATCGTGCAAAGAGCAGCCGCCGTTTGCCTTCACTTCCAGTGAGGAGGAAATCAACTCCTTGCAAAGAATCACATGCCCGTTCATGTCGCACATAAACACGTCGGCGTCAATCGCTTCGGAAACCGTGGTTAAGTTGTTGCAAATGAACACAATCGAGCCGCGCGGTTCGTCCTGTAACCAGGAAGAAAGCACCTGAGACGTGGACGAAGCAACGGTTTTGGCATTTTCTTTGAGCAGCGCCGCTTTCTGATTGGACCAGTAGTTGGTGACGAACAGCGCGAGCATCAGCCCGAGTATTAAAAAGCAGATAAACACGATGATAAAAAACACCGTGAAGTATTTGACAAACATCGACTGATTGCGGAATTTGTGCATCAGTTTTTGTGAGAACTGTTTGATTTGCCCCTTCTGCATAAATCAGGCGTCCTTTGTTTCAAATTTATAGCCGACGCCCCAAACGGTTTTCAGCTCCCATTTGTCGGAAACGCCTTCGAGCTTTTCACGCAGACGTTTGACGTGGACGTCAACGGTGCGGGAATCGCCGTAATAATCAAAGCCCCACACTTCATCAAGCAGTTGGTCGCGCGTAAACACGCGGTTGGGGTTCGAGGCGAGGTGGTAAATCAGCTCCAGCTCTTTGGGCGGGGTGTCCACCGGCGTGCCGTTGACCTTCATTTCATAATTGGTGAGGTTGATGGAAAGGTTTTCGTAATTAACTTCTTTCGGCGCGTCGGCGTTGTTCGAGCTGCCGGCGCGGCGCAGAACCGCCTTAATGCGCGCCACCATTTCTTTGGTGTCAAAAGGCTTGGTCATATAATCGTCGGCACCGAGCTCCAGCCCGAGGACTTTGTCGAACGTCTCGCCTTTCGCGGTCAGCATGATAATCGGTTTGTCGGAGAATTTGCGGATTTCCCGGCAGACCTGCCAGCCGTCGAGTTTGGGCAGCATGATGTCAAGCAGCATCAAATCGGGGTTTTCCTGTTTGAACGCATTGACCGCGGAAACGCCGTCGTTGACGATTTTAACGGTGTAGCCCTCTTTTTCGAGATACAGTCGAATCAACTCGCAGATGTTGGAGTCGTCGTCTACCACAAGAATTTTCTCATTTGGCATAATTTTCACCCTTTCCGGACAATTTAACAATCGTTTCTATTATATTGGGTATTTAAAAATAAGATATGAACAAAAATGGAAGCATTTGTTAAAGTCGGCTTCCCTTTTAGCAAAATACCACCCAAAGGCGCTTTGGATGGTATTTTCGGGGTATTCAGTTGCGGTTATTTCAAAGAGGCCAAAAGCCCGCCTTTTTGAATAATATTCTGAATGAACGGCGGGAACGGTTCAGCCTTATAGGTCTTGTTTTTGGTGAGGTTCGTAATTACACCGCTGTCAAAATCGACCGCGACCTCGTCGCCGTCGTCGATGTCGTCCCCCGCTTCGGGGCACTCTAAAATCGGCAAACCGATATTCAGCGCGTTGCGATAGAAAATGCGGGCGAAGTTCTTGGCGATAACGCAGGAAACGCCGGACGCCTTAATCGCAATCGGCGCATGCTCACGCGAAGAACCGCAGCCGAAGTTTACGCCCGCGACCATAATATCGCCGGGCTTTACCTTTTCGACAAAGGTTTTGTCAATGTCTTCCATGCAGTGCGCCGCCAACTCTTTCGGGTCGCCGGTATTTAAGTAGCGCGCGGGAATGATGACGTCGGTGTCTACATGGTCACCGTATTTATGTACTTTTCCTTGAATTTTCATTGCAATCCGTCCTTTCCAGTCAGTCTAAATCTGCGGGCGAAGCGATACAGCCTTTTACCGCGCTTGCCGCCGCCACATAGGGGCTTGCAAGATACACTTCGCTTTCCGGGTGACCCATTCGGCCGACAAAGTTGCGGTTGGTTGTGGAAACCGCGCGTTCGCCCGCCGCGAGAATGCCCATATGCCCGCCGAGGCACGGGCCGCAGGTCGGGGTGGAAACAATCGCGCCCGCCTTGACGAAGGCTTCGGTAAGTCCTTCTTTGATGCACTGCAAATACACGGTTTGCGTAGCGGGAATAACAATCACGCGCACGCCGTCCGCAACGGTTCTGCCGCGCAGGACTTCCGCCGCGGCACGCATATCTTCGATTCTGCCGTTGGTGCAGGAACCGATAACGACCTGGTCAATCGGGATTTTTTCGATTTCGTCGACGGTGTGGGTGTTTTCCGGCAAATGCGGGAAAGCGACCGTGGGTTTGAGGGTATTCAAATCAATTTCCACGACCTCGTCATATTCTGCATCTGCGTACGCTTCAAAAATGACGGGCTTACGGCTGGTTCTGCCTTTCATATAAGCGAGCGTTTTTTCATCGACCGGGAAAATGCCGTTTTTCGCGCCGCATTCA
Source organism: Candidatus Fimenecus excrementavium (assembly GCA_018712805.1). Lineage (GTDB taxonomy): Bacteria > Bacillota > Clostridia > Oscillospirales > Acutalibacteraceae > Fimenecus > Fimenecus excrementavium. The sequence continues at coordinate 57,032 of DVGI01000042.1, forward strand.
ATCGCCATATTGGCAATACAGAAGCGGTCGTCCATCGACAGGTTTTTCAGCCCGTCGCCGGCGAATTCCAGAGAACGGTAACGCGCGCCGTCGACGCCGATTTTGCCGATTAAATGCAAAATGACATCTTTGCCGCTGACGTATTTTTGGAAATTGCCGGTGATTTTCACCTGGATTGCCGACGGGACTTTGAACCAGGCTCTGCCGGAAATCATGCCCGCCGCCATGTCGGTGGAACCGACGCCGGTGGAAAACGCGCCGAGCGCGCCGTAGGTGCAGGTGTGAGAGTCGGCGCCGATGACGGTGTCGCCGGAAATCACGAGGCCCTGTTCGGGGAGCAGCGCGTGCTCGATGCCCATTTTGCCGACATCGAAGAAGTTTTTAATGCCGTATTCTTTCGCAAAGGTCCGCACCTTTTTGCAGTTTTCGGCGGATTTAATATCTTTGTTCGGGGTGAAGTGGTCCATCACGAGCGCAATGCGGTCTTTGTCAAAGACTTTCGAGAAGCCTTTGTCCTGCATTTCGTGAATCGCCACGGGCGAAGTTACGTCGTTGCCCATGACGAGGTCCAAATTGACCTCAATCAACTGCCCTGCCGTGACGGAATCAAGACCTGCGTGCGCGGCAAGAATTTTTTGTGTCATTGTCATGCCCATTGAAATTTGCTCCTTTTACTCGGTAATGCCGTTGATATTGGTATCGCCCTTTTCGAGCGCCGTAAGACCGGAGCGCGACAGCTCGATGATGCCGTGCTTGGTCATTTTGTCGATGAATTTGTCAATCAGCGACGGAAGGCCGGTGAGCTCCGCCGTGATGGTGGTGTGGCCGATGTCTTTGACACGCCCGCCGAAGCCGTTGATGGTCTTGAGCACCGCGGTGCGCTGGCTGTTGAGCGCGTGCACTTTTATAAGCAGCAGTTCGCTCGAAATCAACTTGCCTTCGTTGAGCTTGACAACTTTGATAACGTCTTCAAGCTTTGAGAGCTGCTTTTCCACCTGCATGAATTTATAAGGCTCAACGTCGGAAACAATCGTAATACGCGAATACAGCGGATTTTCGGTTTCGGCGACCGTTAAGCTTATCACGTTATAGCCGCGGCGCGCAAACAAACTTGCCACACGCAGCAAAACGCCGGTACGGTTATAGACGAGTGCGGAAAGAAAAATTCTTTCTAAATTTTCTTGCTTAATTTCTTGCATATAAATTACCTCTTATTCTGCGGAGAATTGATAAATCGTGGTGGAAACAAACGGGTTTTCCGGCGTGAACAAACACGGCGGAAATGCCGGGTGATTTAGGCAATCGGGATAGAACTGCGTTTCGAGGCAAAAGCCCTGCCGATATTGCAGCGGTTTTCCGGCTTTGCCGACTTGCGAGCCGTCCAAAAAGTTGCCGATATAAAACTGCACGCCGGGAAGGTCTGTGTAAGCGCGCATCACGCGCCCGGACTTCGGTTCCCAAACGGCGGCAAATTCTTTGAATGTGCCGTCATAATTTTCAATACAGAAATTATGGTCATAGCCGCGGCCGATTTTCAGTTGTTCGTCATCGTGGTTTAAGTCACGCCCGATTTTTTTCGGAAGTCTGAAATCAAACGGTGTGCCTTCAACGGGGCGGATTTCGCCGGTGGGAATGCAAATGGCATCGGTCGGCGTATAAGCGTCGCAAAACAGCTGCAAAACGTGCTCGGTCACCGGGCCTTTGTCGAAGCCTTCCAAATTAAAATAGGAATGGTTTGTTACATTCAGCGCGGTTTTGCGGTCGGGCACACATTCGTAATGGATTTTCACCGCGTTGTTGTCATCGAACGAGAAGGTCACGGCATTTTTAACATTACCGGGGAAGCCTTCCGCGCCGTCGGGACTTTCATAAGTAAAGCGAACCGCATTGTCACCGACAATTTTCGCCTGCCAAACGGCGGAAGAATATTCGTGGTTGCCGTGGAGGGTAATCTGCCCGTTTACATTTTTGGTAATCGGGTAATTTTTGCCGTCAATCGTAATTCCGCAGCCGGCAATGCGGTTGGCAACTCTGCCGACCGTGCGGCCTTGGGAGTCGGTGCATTTTTCTTGCTGTTCCATTGTGTCAAAGCCTACAAGAACGTCATAAAGCGCACCGTTTCGGTCGGGCACGACGATTTTGTTAAGCGTTGCGCCGTAAGAAACAAGTTCAATATAAGCGCCTTTCGCGTTTGTAACGGTAAACGCCGGGACCTCGCGGCCGTCTTTGGTTTTTCCGTATAAAAACTGTTCCACTTTCACCGTTTCCACCTCTTAGAAAACCGTTTTCCATATTTAGATAAGTATAGTATTTTCAAGGCGGCTTGTCAAGAAATCCAAGCGGAATTTGCAAAAGAAAAACCGGCATATTGCAGCCGGTTTTCAAATCTGTCGGTATTGCTGTAAAAAGTGCGTTATTCCCCGGCCTGCCAAGCCAAAAGCGTTTTGTAAAGCGCCTCGGTTTTTTCCGTGGATTCTTCGTTGACAAACACATAGGAAACGCCGTCCGTGTCGGACACGGTCAGCACCACCGCACAAGGCACATCGTTGTAAACATACAGCATACAGTCGCCGTAGCCGTCCAAACAGAAATGGCCGAAGCTTTTCTCGAGTCCGCCGTAGCCGTTGGTGCGCACACCGGAGGGCAACCCCCCGGAAATCAGTTCGACGTTTTGCACTTCGTCTCGCGTTACGGTTTTGTCATACATCGCCGCGTCAAACACGGCCGCATCGGGGGTGACGTGTACCTCGTACCCCTTCAAGCCGCTGCCGAACGCGAACAGCAAAATTGCCGCAATCAATACCCAAATACCGGCGAAAATCGCTTTGCCCGCCGGGCGGCCTAAGTTGATCGTCCAGCCCATGCTCGCCACGCGCTTGGGTACAAAAATACGCGGGTCGGCGGGATCATAATAACAGCCCCATTTCCATTTTGAATCGCGCTCGGGTGCTGCTTCCGCGGTAACCTCCGCCACGGAATCCTCCAGCTTATGAAGCGTCTTTTGCTGCCAAAAAGCACAGCCTAAAAGTATGGCGAGCAGAACGACGACGCTCGCGATGCCTCCGGCAACGCTTCTCAGCACACAGTTGGAAACGAAAAAGCCGAGCCAAAACAAAAGCCCTGCAAGCGCAATCACCGTTGCGGAAACGGACTGCACGCGCTCGGTGCGGCGGGCGAGCATTTGCGCAAGGGCGGTGTCATCGCTTGTCAGCCGCACGGGCAGGCGTTTCATTTGATAATACACGCCGGTAAACAAAAGCTGGCACAAAGGACCGATAAACGAAAACCCGAACGGCATATATTCTTGAAATTCCGGCTTCCAAAGCAGTACGCCGACCGGGATAAAGCTCAGAATGAAAAACACCCAGACGAACACCGATGGAACCGCGCTTTTCCCCTTTTCACGGCTGACGGAAAGGTCAACCGTCACGTCCGTTTTAACGGGCGGCGTCCACCCTTTCTCTTTTCGCAACCGCAAAAGGGCTTTTTGGGAAGCCGAAAAGCAAAGCCAGCTGCCCGCAAGGTCCGCCACAACCAAAAGGAACATCAGAATTTCGCCGTAGGCGCGCACGGCGGGTAACCGCAAAATTAAGCTAACCGCCGCGAGCACAACAAACACCGCCGCCATGCCGATTGCAAAGCGGCGCACGACTGCTTTGATTTCCGGCGCGTACCGGTGTTCCGGTAAAAAACGCACGCCGAGCACCTGGGTGCCCTGCCGCACGCTGAGAACGCCCACAAAAAACATCGTAAGGAACAAAATCCACAGGATAATTAAAAAGGTCCAAATCATTTTGACGCCTCCTTGTTTTCATAGACACCGGAAGTCAGTTCTAAAAGCCGTTTTTCAAGCTGTGCCTGCGGCACGCCGCCCGCTTTCGCTTCGGCAATCAGAAGTTTTGCACGGCGGTCAAAATCCGCCGAGGGCAGCAAATTCGCGCCGTCTTTTTCGCACACCTGCGCGCCGTGGCGGCGGTCAACCGCAATCACGCCCTCGGATTTTAACAGCGCATAAGCCTTGTTGACCGTCATCGGATTGACGCCGATGTCCGCGGCAAGCTGGCGCACCGCCGGGAGACGTTCGCCGGGGGACAGCGCCCCGGTCGCCGCGCCGTAAACAATCTGGTCACGGATTTGCTTATAAATCGGCACTTCGCTTGTCATATCAATTTGCAGACGCACAATAATCACCGCTTTCGCTTTCTTTGTATTAGTTATTATAATACAAATAATTCATATTGTCAACATGCTTTCTCTCCCAAAAATCCCCAAATTCTATTGCAAAGCTGTTTTATGCACGGTACAATAGGCTTGAGGTGAGGATATGAAAAAGGCGGTAAAATATTTTTCTTTACTATTGGCGTTTCTGTTTACGGCGCTTTGCTTTACAAGCTGCGGCGCAGGCAGCACAGAAGCTGTGATGATGCCGCTTGCGGGCGACGCACTGCAGTTTGATGACAGCCGCGGCGTTTCGGTGCATGACCCGTCGATTTACAAGGCGAAAGACGGCACCTATTACATCACCGGCTCGCACATCGCGAGCGCCAAAAGCACCGATTTAATCCACTGGCAGACGATAAGCGCCGGCGTGTTTGACAGCAACCGCACGCTGGTAGCAGAGGGCTCAACGCTTCGCGAAAGCTTTCAAAAAGCGTTCGCTTGGTGTGACGGCGCGCAGCGGCTTTGGGGCTATGAAGAAGACAAATGGGAAACCAACGTCTGGGCGTCGGACGTCATTTACAACGAAGCGATGGGGAAATACTGCTATTACGCCTGCGCCTCGGTTTGGGGCACGACGGGGTCGGTCATTTGGCTTGCGGTGTCGGACAGCCCGGAGGGTACATTCCAATTTGTAGACACGTTGGTTTACAGCGGGTTCAGCAACCGCACGACGCTCTTCGGCAAGCCGAAAAATCAACTGTACTATTCTTTCACCAACATCGGCGATTTGATTGAAGCCGGCGTATTCACAAAAGAAGAGGTCGAGGCGAAAGACTGGTTTGACAAAGACGGCAACTATGACTGTTCTTACGGGAAGTACCCGAACGCCATTGACCCCGCGGTGTTTTACGACAAAGACGGCAATTTGTGGATGGCTTACGGCTCTTACAGCGGCGGGATTTATATTATGCCTCTTATCGAAGAAACCGGTTTGCCGGATTATGACGCGATGCGCAACGCTGACGGCTATGACATTTATTTCGGAAAACAGCTTTCCTGCACCAACGAAGCAACGCGCGGCACGGGCGAAGGGCCGTTCATTGTTTACGACAAGCAAAGCGGATACTATTATATGTTCCTTTCCTACGGCGGGCTCGGCGCGCTGGACGGATACAACATTCGCGAATACCGCAGCGAAAACCCCGACGGTCCCTATTTAGACCTTGCGGGCAATGACGCGAAAGACATGAAAAACACCGGCACAAAGCTTATCGGCAACTATCAGTTTTCCTTTGACGAACAGGCGGTACTCTCCCCCGGGCACTCCTCCTGTCTTATCGATGATGACGGCAAAATTTATCAGGTTTATCACCAACGCTACAACGACGGCGAGGGCGCGTTCCACAACGTACAGGTGCACCAAATGCTCCGCACCGAAAACGGGTGGCTTACGATGCTGCCGCTTGCCTTTAACGGTGAAACGGCTTCCGCCGTGACGAGCGCGGACTTAAACGACGAATATGAATTGGTCATTTTCTCCGCCGACACAAAATCCACCGACGACCGGGCAAAAATCGGCGACACGATTGAAAAGACCGTGACGGCGGTGATACAAGACGGCAAGCTCACGGTAAACGGCAAGACCTATCCCCTTTCGCTTACAAACGGCAAATACACCTTTACACTGGAAATGGACGGCGAGGTGTTTTACGGCGCGTGCTGTAAAGGCACGAAGAACGGCAAAACCGTGATGACCCTTTCCGCGGTATCCGACCGAAACCGCACGCTTTGGGCAGTCGGGAAGTAACCGCACAAAGCAACGAAAAAGTTCAGGAAGAAAACCGGACCTGCGACGAAAGCCGCGCACGCCCGGTTTTTCTTTTTCTCCGCTTCGGCGATTTACAAAATCCGCCGATATTTTGTTGACTTTTCCTCTATTTAAAGGTATCCTTTATCATAGATATATTATGCGTATTTTTACCGGGCAAAAAACAAAGGAAGTGAACGCCTTGGATTTCTTCTTAACCCAATTTGAATATCTTTCGCGCTACCTTTTGGCCGCGATTGCGGTCTGTTTCATTTTGCGGTGCGTGCTTTCGCTGTTCCGCCTGCGCCCGCGCAAGGAGGTTATGGCGACGCTTACAAACCTCGCCGACGACAGCGAAATTGAAATTGAAAACTGGGAAACGTCGATAGGCCGCAGCCGGTCGTGTGACATTGCTTTGAAAAAATACGGCACGGTTTCGCGCTTTCACGCGGTTTTGGCGCTTCGAAAAGAAGGCTGGTTTATATTTGACACCGAATCGAAAACCGGCGTTTACGTCAACGGAAAGCAAATCCGCCGCGCCGCGGAAATTGAGGACGGCGACACGATTTCGTTCGGCAATGTGGTTATGCGCTTTTCCTCGAACGGCTACGGCGTAGACAGCACCGCCGAAGAAGGCGGCGAAGTTGCGGACTTCACAAACGCCACCCGCCTTGTCAACCTTGCCGACAACAGCGCGTTTTACCTGCGCGGCAGCTGCCTTTTAGGGCGTGACCGCCACTGTAACATCTGTTTGCCGATGCGCGACATTTCCCCGGAACACGCGGAAATCTACCTCAGCCGCGACGGCTGGATGGTCGCAGACCTAAACTCCGAAAACGGAACGTATTTAAACGGAGAAATGGTGTTCGGTGCATATCCGCTGTATGACGGCGACATTGTGTCGCTCGGGGAATACAGCTTCCTGTTCAGAGAATAAGAGGTTGCCGCTATGGATAAAAATAAGAAAACAAATAAAAAAAGAAAGCCGTTAAGAAAGCCTGTCAAATGGCCGTTTTGGCTGTTTTTGATGACGATTTTCCAGCTTGTGTGCATGCTGCAAATCTACATCAACGGCACACAAGCAAGCAACGTCACGCTGTTTACGGTTTACGGCGTTTACATTGCGGCGGAATGGATTTATTTTATTGTGTTCGGTCTGTTTTTGCGCCGCAAGAGCTTTGAAGTGGAGCTGATCGCCTTTTTCTTAACCGGCATCGGTCTTACTTTAACCACAAGCGTTTACCCGGACAAGGCTTTCACCCAGCTTGCCGCGGTATTGATGGGTATTATTGTATTCATTGTGATGCTTTGGATTTTAAGCGACACCAAGCGCGTGATAAAGCTGCGCATGCCGGTTGCGATTCTCGCGATTGCGGCGCTTATATTCACGCTGATTTTCGGCTCGGAAATCAACGGCGCAAAAAACTGGATTGTGCTCGGAAACGGGGCATTATCGGTTCAGCCGTCGGAAATTGTGAAAATCGCATTTGTCTTTGTCGGCGCGGCGACGCTGGAGCATTTGCAGTCCACAAGAAGTCTTACTAAATACATTCTTTTTGCGGTCGGGTGCATCGGACTTTTGTTCTTGATGAAAGATTTCGGCACAGCGCTCATTTTCTTCTTTACCTTTATTATTATGGCTTTCCTGCGCTCGGGCGACATCAAAACGATTTTCCTCGTCTGCGCGGGGGCATTCCTCGGCGGTATCGGTATTCTCACCTTTAAGCCGTATGTCGCAAAGCGATTTGAATCTTACCGCCACATTTGGGAATACGCTTCTTCGAGCGGCTACCAGCAGGTAAGGCTTTTAATCTATTCCGTCAGCGGCGGGCTGTTTGGCCTTGGCATCGGCAACGGCAAGCTTCGCTCCGTTTACGCCGCGACCGAAGACCTGGCGTTCGGCATGGTGTGTGAGGAATTCGGCATCATCATCGCCTTTACAATACTTCTTACCTTCGTGGCGCTGGTGGTTTACAGCATCCGTTACGCTTCGGCGGCACGTTCGACGTTTTATTCGATTGCGGCGCTTGCCGCTTCGGGTCTTCTGCTGTTCCAGGCGGCGCTTCACGTGTTCGGCGTGACCGACCTTTTGCCCTGGACCGGCGTTACCCTGCCGTTTATCAGCCGCGGCGGCAGCAGCATGATGTGCTGCTGGGGGCTTGTGGCATTCATCAAGGCGATTGATGTGAAAACCTATAAACGATATGATAAAATTGCAAGAACTTAAGCCTCAGCGGCCGGAAAGGAGCGACGCTGTATGAAAACGATGTCCCGCAGAGCCTGGGTGCTTTACGCCCTTGTTTTGGCGTTTCTCGCAGGGCTTTGCATTCTGTTTTATACCTTTTACACAAACGCCGACGACTGGGCGATGAAAAAAGCGAACCGGCACCTTTACACCTCCGGCACGCTGACCACCGCCGGCACGATTACCGACGAAACCGGCGCCGTGCTCGCCGAGACCGTGGACGGCAAGCGAACTTATAACGACGACAAAACCATTCGCACGGCGACGCTGCACGTGGTCGGCGACTCCGAGGGCTACATTGCAACCGGCGTGCAGACCTCTTATAAAGACGAAATCACCGGCTATAATTTTGTAGACGGGATTTACGACATTAAAAAATACGGCAAAGGCAACGATTTACAGTTGACAATTAACGCCGAGCTTTGCGCGACCGCCTACAAGGCGCTCGGCAAAAACAAAGGCACGGTCGGCGTTTACAATTACAAGACCGGCGAGCTTGTCTGTGTGGTTTCCAACCCGTCTTACGACATTCAAAACAAGCCGACGGAAAACATCAACAACGACAAAACCGGCGCTTATGAGGGCGTTTACTTAAACCGCTTTTTCTCGGGCGTTTACACCCCCGGTTCGACGTTCAAAATCATCACCGCCGCGGCGGCAATTGACAACATTCCGGACATTTCCGAAAAGACTTATAAATGCACCGGCGAATACAAGGTGGACGGCAGTTCCGTAAAGTGCATGGGCAGACACGGCACGGTAGGTTTTGAGCGGGCTTTGAACGTTTCCTGCAACAGCGCATTCGCGCAAATTGCCCTTGAAGTCGGGGCGGACAACCTGACCAAAGAGACGACCGCGCTCGGTTTTAACCAGAGTTTTTCTGTCGGAAAAATCAAACTTGCGAAAAGCAAATATGATGTTACGAACGCCTCGAAAATAGACCTTGCGTGGTCCGGCGTCGGGCAATACACAAACCTGGTGAACCCCTGTCATATGCTGATGATTGTCGGCGCGATTGCAAACGGCGGCACGGCGGTTGAACCGTATCTTGTAGAAAAGATTACCACACAGACCGGGCGCGTTTCTTACGCCGCGCAAACGACCTTAATGCCGCAGGCGATGTTCTCCGCTTCGACGGCGAAAGAATTGCAGGAACTTCTGCGCTCGAACGTCAAAAACTATTACGGCGACTCGAAATTCCGCGGGCTTGAAATGTGCGGCAAAACCGGCACGGCGGAAGTGAGCTCCGAAGAGGGCGGCGACAAGCCGCACGCGTGGTTTGTCGGCTACTCACAGCGTGAGGACCTCCCCTACGCGATAGTCGTGGTCGTAGAAAACGGCGGCGGCGGCAGCTCGGTCGCCATTCCCGTAGCGAACAAAACCATGCAGAAAGTTGAAGACCTTTACGCAGAACAATAAATAATACAGGCAGGCAAAATTATGGAAAATCAGCTTTATTTTTACCCCGAAACTTACGGCGCGGTCGGCGACGGCAAAACAAACGACTGCACGGCCATTCAAAAAGCTTTAGACGCCGCTTTTAAAAACGGCGGCGGCACGGTTGTGCTTGCGAGCGGCAAAACCTATTACACCGATTCTTTGCGGCTTCGCAAAAATGTGGAACTGCACTTAATGAAAGGGTCGCGCCTGAAAGCCACGGCGGACATAAACGGCTATATTCGCCCGTGTGAGCAGATTAACGACCCGAAAACCGCCAAAATCGGTAACCCCGTGACCGGCAAGCCCTCATTTGTATTTCTTTACGGCTTTGAAGCGGACGGCTGTTCGGTAACCGGCGAAGGTGTGATTGACGCAAACGGCCACAGCTTTGTAAAACGCAAGGACCAATATTATGTGACCGGCGATTTTTATCCGCGCCCGACCGTCATTTATGTAGAAAAAAGCAACCACATTTCTTTTAAGGACGTTACTATAACCGATGCACCGTTTTGGACGCTGCACCCGGCGGGGTGTGACGATGTGCTGATTTCCAAAATCCGCATTCTCAACGATTTGGACGTCGCGAATTCCGACGGCATCGACCCCGACCACTGCTCAAATGTCCGTATTCTCGGTTGTCACATTGAGTGCGCCGACGACTGCATTTGTTTAAAAACCTCGCGTGGGAACGCAGAATACGGCCCGTGTGAAAATATCATTATCGCGGACTGCACGCTGATTTCCACCTCCGCCGCGATTAAAATCGGCACAGAGGGCGTCGGCGATTTCCGCAACGTGCTTGTGCACAACTGCATTATTTCCCGCAGCAACCGCGGGCTGTCGATTCAAATTCGCGACGGCGGCAACGTGGAAAATGTGCATTATTCGGACATTATCATTGAGACAAGCCGCTTCTGCCCCGACTGGTGGGGCACGGCGGAGCCGATTGTTTTGACGACATTCGACCGTGACGCGGAGACGAAATCCGGCTCGATTCGCAACGTGTCTTTCCGCAATATCACCTGTAAAGGTGAGAACGGCGTTTTAATTCACGGCAACGAAAAGAACCGCATTTCAGACATTTCGTTTGAAAACGTGCAGGTCGAGCTTACCAAAACCTCAAAGTGGGCTTGCGGGCTTTACGATTTGCGCCCGTGCCTCGAGCACGGCGTGGAAAGCTATAAAAATGCCGGATTTTTCCTGCGGTATGCGGACAACGTCACCATTGAAAAGACCCGCGTGCGCTTCGGCACGGTGTGTGACGACTATGCGCACGCGCTCGACGCGGAAAACTGTGAAAACATAGAGCTTATCCGCTTCGACGGCGAGGCGGCAAAGGACGGCTTGGAAGCGGTTCTGATACGCTAAAATGCAAGTACAAAACGAAAGGTATTTTAAAATATGCATCGTGAAAAATTTTCGTCCCGTCTGGGGTTTCTTTTAATCTCCGCCGGCTGCGCCATTGGCCTTGGCAACGTGTGGCGGTTCCCGTTCATCACCGGCAAATACGGCGGGGCGGCATTCGTTCTTTTATATCTTGTCTTTTTGGCGATTTTGGGGCTTCCGATTATGGTCATGGAATTTTCCGTCGGACGCGCCAGCCAAAAAAGCTCCGCGCTTTCGTTTGACACGTTGGAACCGAAAGGCTCCAAGTGGCATTTGCACAAATACACGTCGCTTGCCGGCAACTACCTTTTGATGATGTTTTACACCCCGATTGCCGGGTGGATGCTCATTTACTGCTGGAAGATGCTTTCCGGCGCATTCACCGGGTTAGACGCCGCCGGCGTGGAGGCGGTTTATTCCGGCATGCTCTCGGACCCGCTCTCGATGACGATTGCCATGGCGGTGGTTGTTGTGGGCTGCTTTGCGATTTGCTCGTTCGGGCTTCAAAAAGGTGTTGAAAAAATCACAAAGGTCATGATGATTTGCCTGCTCGCGATTATGGCGGTTTTGGCTATTCACTCTCTGACGCTTTCCGGCGCGAAAGAGGGCCTTCGCTTTTACCTGTTCCCGGATTTCTCGAAGCTTTCGGGCAGCGGTTTTATGGACGCGATTTTTGACGCAATGGGTCAAGCCTTTTTCACGTTAAGCATCGGCATGGGCTCGATTGCAATTTTCGGCAGCTACATTGACAAAAAGCGTTCGCTGCCCGGCGAGGCGCTTCGCATTACGCTTTTGGACACGGGCGTTGCGCTGATTGCGGGGCTTATCATCTTCCCCGCCTGCTTTACGTTCGGCGTCAATCCCGACAGCGGTCCGAATTTGATTTTCGTCACGCTGCCGAATGTGTTTATCTCGATTCCCGGCGGCCGGATTTGGGGCACGCTGTTCTTTATCTTCCTGTTGTTCGCCGCGCTTTCGACGGTCATTGCCGTGTTTGAAAATATCCTCGCGTGGTGGATGGATTTAAAAGGCTGGAGCCGCAAAAAGGCGGTTATCATCAACGGCATTTTGATTTTGGTTTTGTCTGTGCCCTGCATTTTGGGCTTCAACGTGTTAAGCGGTGTGCAGCCGCTCGGCGAAGGCAGCACGATTATGGATTTAGAGGACTTTATCGTCAGCAACAACATTTTGCCGCTCGGCTCACTTGTGTATCTTGTGTTCTGCACTTCGCGCTACGGCTGGGGCTGGAAAAACTTCCGCAAGGAGGCCAACACCGGCGAGGGACTGAAGTTCCCGAACTGGATTCGCGTTTATGTTTCTTACATTCTGCCGATTATCGTGCTCGCGATATTCATTCAAGGGTATATCGCAAAATTCTTCCCGCAGTTAATCGGCGGCTAAAGTCAGAAAACTTTGTGCGGGGTGCTGCGCGCGCCCCGCATTATTTTTGAGAAAATCCGTTTTTCCACTTGACAAAAGCCCTGTGGGCATATATAATAATCAAGCATTTGAATTTGCGCTGATAGCTCAGCTGGATAGAGCATCTGCCTTCTAAGCAGAGGGTCGGGGGTTCGAGTCCCTCTCAGCGCGCCACTTTTTGCGCTGATTGTGAGCTTTCTAAGGACTTTCGGTTACGCTTTCTTTTTGGGGACTCGAACCCCGAGGGGGTGAGCACCGTTCAGAAAACAATCCAGTGGATTGTTTTTAGGTGCGAAGTCCGAAGCGCGCAAGCGCAAGGATGCACGGTTTGCGAAGCAAAACGGTGTCCCTCTCAGCGCGCCACTTTTGCGCTGATTGTGAGCTTTTGGGTTTCTGTTTTCAGGAACGCAGTGCAAGGCAATATGGTGGGTATAGCTTAGTTGGTTAAAGCGCCAGTTTGTGGCACTGGAGACCGTCGGTTCGAATCCGACTACCCACCCCACTTTTTAACTCCGCCGCGCGCCCGTAAGGCAAAGGGCGGGTTTTTTCTTTTCAACTTAAACACATTGGGGTGTCGTCAAGCGGTAAGACACAGCACTTTGACTGCTGCATTCGTAGGTTCGAATCCTGCCACCCCAGCCAAGCAAAGAACAGGTACTTTTGTGCCTGTTCTTTGTTTTTTTTACAGGATTCGAACCTGAGAAGGTTTGCGCGTTCAGAAAAGGCTCCGGCGGAGCGTTTTCAGCGCAAAGCGCGAGGGCGGTACCGCACGCAAAGCGTGAGGTGTCCCGAGCGAACAGTATGCGAAGGCGAAGCCGTCGCAGACGGTCGAATCCTGCCACCCCAGCCAAGCAAAGAACAGGTACTTTTGTGCCTGTTCTTTGTTTTTTTCAGGATTCGAACCTGAGAAGGTTTGCAGTTAAAAAACAGAGCCCTTACTTTCGTAAAGACGCTATAATTATTGAATTTTTATGCATTTATTCCTGTTTATCTTCCATTTGCTGTTGAATGTGCAACGGCAAAAAGAATTTTGGGCAGTTTGGTATGATTTCATACCTTGGGCAATCAAATTTATGCGCATTCATATAATCTTTTGGCATATCTCCATAAATTGCACATTTGGGATTCCATGAATCGGTGTGGAAATCTGAATACTTACATGATTTACAAATCGGAAATGTAATCCTGCCGCCAGCCAAAGGTGCTTCCAAATTGCTGTGCGCCTCGTCACAAAGGCGGACATATTCTTTTATTCTTTCCTCTTGCGTCACTTAAAGCACCTCCGCAACAATGATGTATTTCCCCCTTAAATACCTGCGCTTTTATTATACGGCATTCTGTGTCACTTTGCAAGCAAGCTTCGCATACTGGCGGCTTGCTGTTTTGCGCCGTAGCATTGCTTCCTATGGCAGGCAAATAAATCCTCTATCTCAGCAAAAAGGAACAAGTGCCAACAGGTGCTTGTTCCTTTTTTATTGACGGGAAAGACGGGCTATGATAACATAGCGCTAAAAAATAAAGGAGTTACAGAACACAAATGAAAAATGATGATTCTGTTTTTTGCCCTTTAATTGACAGGAATATTGATATAGTGGACTGTATGGAAAATAGAGACACAAAGGAAGCGTCTATTCCGGCAGAATATAAAGCCAAATCAAATTGGAAAACCATTTGTCAGAATTGTGCGAATCAAAAATATGAATCGAATATACTTTTTTCTGCCAACAGAAGAAAATAAACGCAAACCGGCGCATACCGAAGTATGCGCCGGTTTGCTATTTTTACCCTCAATGTTTGAAGATCTGCCGTCAAAATAACTCTCAGCGGCTCGTCATTCGAAACGATTGTAGCGGTTTTTTCACGTTTTGAAAAGGGCAAAAACAAAACTAACGAAAAAATCGACAAAATTAAAGATTTTCGTAAGGCTGTTTGCCTTTACAGAACTTCGCAGGAAACCGGGGTATAACCCGCTTCGCGCACAGCGGCAAACAGCGTTTCATCGCTGACATCTTTCGAGAGCGTCACGATTGCCTGTTTCTTTTCGAGGTCCACGGTTGCCGTTTCAACGCCGTCCACACCGGAGAGCGCTTGCTCCACGTGCATTTTGCAATGCGCGCACATCATACCGTCCACTTTCAATACTTTTTGCATACTATAACTTCCTTTCTGTGATTCCGGCTGTTCGCCGGTAAGATTTTCAGTAATTTCAGGGGATTTTTCGGGTTTTGAAACCGTCTGCGGCGGCGCGGATTTCGGTTTGAAAAAGCGCAGGCGCAAGGCGTTGGTTACCACGCAAACGGAGCTTAAACTCATTGCCGCGGAACCAATCATCGGGCTTAACCGCAAGCCGAGCGCCGGGTAAAACACGCCGGCGGCAACAGGAATGCCGAGCACATTATAAAAGAACGCCCAGAACAGGTTCATGTGGATATTGCGCACCACCGAGCGGCTGAGTTCGATTGCGGTGACAACGTCAAACAGCGAATCTTTCATCAGCACCACGTCGGCGGAGTCCACGGCGATGTCCGTCCCCGCGCCGATTGCAATCCCGATGTCGGCGCGCATAAGTGCCGGCGCATCGTTGATTCCGTCGCCGACCATCGCGACTTTGTGCCCCTGTTCCTGCAGCGCGCGGATATGCGCTTCTTTTTCGGTCGGCAGAACGTCGGAAATGACCGTTTCAATCCCGACCTGTTTGCGGATTGCCTCAGCGGTCGCGCGGTTGTCGCCCGTGAGCATGACAACGGAAATGCCCATTTTCCGAAGCTTACTGATTGCCGCACGGCTGTCATCACGCACGGTATCCGCCACGGCGATGATGCCGGCAAGCTTGCCGTCGCGCGCGAAAAGGAGCGGTGTTTTGCCGTCTTCTGAAAATGCATGCATTTTATCGCGCGCCGGGCTGTTTTCGGGCAAAAGCCCGTTTTCCGCAAGGAATGCGGCGTTACCGGCTAGGTAAGCGCGGCCGTTCACATTGGCACGAATCCCCCGCCCGCCGACGGCTTCAAAATCAGTTGTTTCCAAAAAGGCAAGCCCGTCGGCTTTCGCCTTTTCCACCACGGCAAGCGCCAGCGGATGTTCGCTGCCCGCTTCGGCGGAAGCTGCCTCCCGTAGGAACGCGGCTTCGTCGAGTGTATCATCTAACAGCAAAACATCGGTCAAGCGCGGTGTGCCGTTGGTTACAGTCCCGGTTTTATCGACCACGACGGTATCGACCTTGTGTAAATTTTCGAGGCTTTCGGCGGATTTGATAAGAATACCCAACTCCGCCGCTTTACCCGTACCGACCATAATCGCGACCGGCGTGGCAAGGCCCAAAGCGCACGGGCAGGAAATCACCAGCACCGCAATCGCGTTGGAAAGCGCAAAGGAAAAGCTTTGCCCGGCAACAAGCCACACGACCGTGGTAACAAGGGCAATCGCCATAACGACCGGCACAAACACGCCGCTGACCTTATCCGCCAAGCGCGCAATCGGGGCTTTGGAGTTGCCCGCTTCGTCGACCAATTTGATAATTTGGGCAAGGGTGGTTTCTTCGCCGACTTTCGACGCGCGGAAGCGGAACGAACCGTTTAAGTTGATGGTCGCGGAAATCACTTCGTCGCCCGCGTTTTTCTCGACCGGCACGCTTTCGCCGGTAATGGCGGACTGGTCAACATAGCCCGTGCCGTCTATTAGTACGCCGTCGACCGGAATCCCCTCGCCCGGGCGAATCACGACGATATCCCCGGCGACGACCTGCTGCGCGGGAATGGTCTGTTCTTCGCCGCCGCGCACAACCACGGCAGTTTTCGGCGCAAGGTCTATGAGTTTATCGAGCGCGTCAGAGGTTTTTGCCTTGGACTTCGCTTCGAGATATTTCCCGACCGTGACCAAGGTTAAAATCATTGCCGCCGACTCGAAATAAAGCCCGTGGGACTGCGCTTCGGCGGCGGCCAAGTCGCCGTGCCCGAAGCTGTAAGCGAGCTGGAACATCGTAAACACGCCGTAAAGCATCGCGGCGCCGGAGCCGACCGCAACAAGCGAATCCATATTCGGGGCGCGGTGCCAAAGGGCTTTCAAGCCGGTATCATAAAAATGCCGGTTGATAAGCAAAATCGGCAAAGTGATAAACAACTGTAACAGCGCGGAAATCAGCGCGTTTTGCGTGCCGAGCAAAAAGCCGGGCACAGGGAGATGTAACATGTGCCCCATGGCGACATACATCAGCGGCACCAGCAAAACGACAGAAGCAATTAAACGGCGCTTCATACTTTCGCGCTCTTCTTCGGCGGCGGTTCGGCGTGCCTGCCAGGATTTGCGGAAGCTGTCGCCGTCGTCCTCTTTGGCGGGTGCTTTCGGCACGCTTGCGCCGTAGCCGATTTTTTCAACTGCGTCACAAATCGTCTTTTCCCCGACTTTGTTTTCGTCGTAGGAAACCGTCATTTGATTGGCAAGGAGGCTGACCTCGACCGATTGCACGCCGTCGAGCTTGCGCACACAGCGCTCGACGTTCGCTTGACACGCGGCGCAGGTCATTCCCGTCACATCATATTTTTCGGTTTTCATAAGTTCTCCTTCTTACTTTAATTTCTTAATGAGGTCAACGGCCTCTTCGACAATTTCCATATTGCCTTTTTTAATTTCTTCCGCCACGCAGGTTTCCAAGTGGCTTTGCAGCACGAGGTAGCTGAAATTCTGAAGCGCACTTTCCACCGCGGCAACCTGGGTTAAAATATCGCCGCAATAGCGATTATCCTCAAGCATTTTCTCAATCCCGCCGAGCTGGCCTTTCATCCGCTTCAAACGGTTTTGCAAGGCGCGCAGCTCTTTTTCGCTTCGCGGGGTATGTTTATGGCGGCACGCGCAATGTTCTTCGTTACAATTCATTGTTTGCATATTCTTTTCGTTCATAGTGAAACCTCCAAATACCCCTTTGGGGTATCTTATAGCTGTATTATAATACCCCGTAAGGGTATTTGTCAAGAGGCTAAAAAATTTTTATAGAAAAGAAAAACAGCAGACGGCGCCTGCTGTTTATTTGCTTATTTTGTCTTTTTGTGCTTTTTGGCTTTGGTCGGCTTTTCGGCATTTTCGGAAAGCCCTTGGGCGACCGTCGGAAAATCGTGCTTTGTGTCCGCGGTCGGCTGGATTTCATAAGTGCCGTATTTTCGAAGCATTTCATAAGAGGTTTCCGGCTCGCCCGCCACGGACTGCACCGAAAGCTCAACGTTTGGTTCTTCTGTTTTTTTCTTCTTCAAAAAAATCCCTCCCCTGTTACGGTTTGCAGATTTTTTGCGGCTATACATAATAAAAAACGGCGCGTGGATTTTTCTTGACAATTATGCTACAATATTTTTATTGTTGAAACAAGGAGAACCGCTTTGAAAAACACGGACACAAAAGAAGAAATCTATGCCCGCTTACCCGAAACACTTTTGCCGTGGTATCGCGCCAACGCGCGCGACCTGCCCTGGCGCAAAGACCGCGAGCCTTATCACGTTTGGGTGTCGGAAATCATGCTCCAGCAAACGCGTGTGGAGGCGGTGCGCGGCTATTACGAGCGCTTTTTAAAAGCGCTTCCCGATATAAAATCGCTCGCTGAAATTCCCGAAGAGGCGCTTTTAAAACTTTGGGAGGGGTTGGGCTATTATTCGCGCGCACGGAATTTGCAAAAGGCGGCAAAGTGTATTTTAGGAAACCACGGCGGTGTTTTTCCGTCAGACTTTGACGCGGTGCGCGCCCTGCCCGGGATAGGCGATTACACGGCGGGGGCGGTTTGCTCAATTTGCTATGAAATGCCGACACCGGCGGTGGACGGCAACGTTTTGCGCATTACCGCGCGCATGAGCGGGAACACGGCGCCCATTGACCTGCCTGAAACCAAAAAGGCGGTCGCAAATGCTTTAAAGGAAGTTTACCCGAAAGGGCATTGCGGCGATTTCACACAAAGCCTTATGGAGCTCGGCGCGTGCGTTTGCACGCCGAAAAGCCCGAAGTGCGGCGAATGCCCGGCGAAGGATTTTTGCTTTGCGAAAGCGAACGGCTGCGCGGACAAGTTACCCGTCAAACTTCCGAAGCGCGAAAAACGCGTGGAACCGCGCACGGTTTTTCTTTTGGAATGTAGCGGCGCGTTTGCCGTTTGCAAGCGGGAAAGCAAAGGGTTGCTCGCGGGGCTTTGGCAGCTGCCGAACACAGACGGGGCGCTGTCGCCCGAAGCCGCGCTCGAAACCGTGTCGGGCTTTGGTGCAGAACCCATTGAGCTTTTAAAGGAGACGCACAAGGTACACATTTTCACGCACATTCGCTGGGAAATGGTCGGGTATCATATTCTCTGCAAAGAAAAATGCGACCGCTTTTTGTGGGCGACGCCAAAAGAACTCCAAAGCACCTATGCCCTGCCGACGGCGTTTCGGATTTTTTTAGACGAAGAGTAAATCATATATAATAAACGACCCCCGGGCGATCTGATTTGACCGCCCGGGGATTTTTGTAGTTTATTATAGGTTATCGCCTGTTTTTAAATTTTCTATATCGCACTACAAATGTGATAAGTACAGCAATATACAGAACAATAATCCCACAATATAGGGCAGTTATAATACAGCTGTCATATATATCTCCATTCATAAGCAATATAAGCAAATTCAGCAGCACAAGTGCTGCAAACGGCAAATACCGGTGTTTGAATATGCGCAGCAGCATTTGCGCTCGGGAATCATCGTCGCAAAAGATTTCTTCCGTTCCCTGCATGGCGGACGCTGGTTTTCTGAAATAACTGTATTGCGCGTAATCCTGTATATACTCCCAGCCGCAGTCTTCAAACATTTGCAGGTATTCCGCTTTATCCATGTCGGTCTGCGGGTTATAGTCGAGCTGATAGATGACATCTTCCGGCGCGCAGGCTTCAAAGGTGTAGAGATTAAGCCCGGATATGCGGCGCAGTTTCCAGCCGGCATTGTGCATTTTACGAAGATATGCCTGTTCTTTTTCATAAGCAAAAATCGAAAAAGTTTTCCAAACCTTTTTGGTTTTCATTTACATTGCCTCCTTTGCGACCCGATACAAGCGTTCTATGCGGTTGAGCTCCAGCTGCAGCACCTCAAGCCCCAAGTCGGTAATTTGATAAATCTTTCGCTTTTCTTCTTCCCGAACGAACCGAATCAACCCATCTTTTTCCATTTTGGAAAGACTGCCGTACATCGTTCCGGGTGCGAGGCGTATCGCGCCGTCCGTCAGTTTTTCAACCGTTTGAACAATACCGTAACCGTGATTGGGCTGTTTTAAGCACAGCAAAATGTAAAACGCCGTTTCCGTCATGGGGACATAAACTTTTTTAATATGCTGATCCAAAGTCCGCTTCCTCCGTTAAGTCTCACTGCGATATATCGTACTGCTATATATAATATATCGTACTTCGATATATTTGTCAATAAAATTCTATATAATTTTTTTGTAGTATACATGGTGAACAGCCGCAAGGGCTTCTTTAAGGGATTGTTTTATTCCTTCCTTTTCTATAAAATACGGGCGGCCGAAATCGACCGCCCGAGGGTTTTGCTATTTTTTTGAGATTACAGGTAGAAAGCGAGCGCGAGAAAGGCTCTGCCCTTAATTTTCTTCGCTTGCCGGCGCGGCGTACTGCGCGCTATATTGCGTATTGTAAGCCTGCTCCAGCCAATACAAAGGTTTTGCCGTTTCCGCGTCACATCGGTACCACTTTTCGCCGAGGATTAAGTAGTCGTGCTGCACGCCGACGTCTAAACTGCTGCCGTCTGAAAAGCGCACGCAAAATTGATGCAGGCGACCGCCGGAAACGCCGTCAGGCGGATTGCGCATCTCGAGCGGAAAAACCCGTATATTTTGCAGTCCGTTTTTAAAGACTTCAGTATCAATTTCCGTCATCTCTATATACGGTTCGTTTGTCCACTTCGCGTAAAGCTCGACCGTGCAGCCTTGAAAATCATATGCTTCTATGGGCGACGGCAGGCTTTTTAAATAAACGCCCACGCCACCCGCGGCAAGTCCCACCGAAAAAAGCAGAAACACTAACACAATGTAAATTTGTTTTTTAGGGTTAACGCACATTACCTTCCCCCCAGTCATGTAGACCAATAACGGCAAGTTGCTTGTATCAGAAGACAGGTTAAACCAACATCTGTGCGAGAGTATTGATATCCAGAGCTAGTCACAGTTCCTCCACAAAATCCTACTTCCGGATCCATAACTGTTATGGTCCCTTTAATAATATCTACACCGCTAATTACGCAGGCGTGTCCATTCCCGTTAGACACCCTAAAAGTTCCAAATATCGGATAATCCGCCCGAATATTCCGGCTAATGACACCACCTGATGGGGCTTGAGCTTTGTACGAATAAAGTAAAAGATAGTAGTCCCAGCGAAGTATTCCCACTTCATCACCAAAAGGCAAGCTCCGATTAAAATTCGTTTCCCCGTAATGCTTCTTTGCGACATCAATCGCTGTATGGTTCGTTCCTTTTTTATAATTCACAATACAAGCAATAGATGCAGCCCAACAAATTTGCGAATTGGAAACTGTCATTTGTGAAACAAAACTTACAGGACAAGAATAGTACGTTTGCACACGCGTCATAGCAGGAGGCGTATACGCTAAATCGGTGGAGGTACTGATTTCTGTCAACTGTATATGCCCATCCGGTAGAGGATTAGCTTCCGGTTGCAAAACAGAGCGCCCCTCTACCACCAAACTGTTTTGCTTCAAAAGATGATATGCGTTACCATCGTACAGATAACAGTTCGCATAATCATAAATCAAAGCAAACGCCGTGTTTTCAGTCAGAACTGCATTGACTTCGTCCACAAGCAATGCCGTAATTTGGAACGTTGTAGTCTGCCCATCCTCTAAAGGCACAGCCCACGCAACCAATGCACCATTTTCCTTTAACGGATAAAGCACATTATTTGGGATAAAACCATCTGCTGTATACACATATGTACATACCGGTTCTGCTATGGAAAGCTCCTCGAAATCAACATCCGAAAGGCCTATATCCTGCTTGATTTGTTCTATATTTTGTAACGCTGACACAATTTTTTCCGTGTCCGGCTGAACTTGAACAGCTGATACACTGAACATCATTGTCGTAAAAAGTGTAAGACTCAATATCCAACTTATTATAAATTTACTTTTTTTATTCATGATACCCTCCTATTCTTTTGCCAAAATTATGGCAAAGTTATCTTAGCACCTAAACAATTCATATATTTTCTTTAGCTTTTTAGTCCATTGGAATCACCTCATCTCTTTTTGACTTGACAAATAGACAAAAAGGGCAGCCGAAACCGACTGCCCGAAATCCATTTGCCAAAACACCTGCCGCAATCGGTGCTATGCACTATATTACAATAGAATTATAGCATGATGCTTTATATGATTCTATTGGAAAAAGCGCTAAAAAATAAATATAGCTGTTGTAAGCTTTGCCTATTGTCTATTGGGCGCTTCCCCCTGCTTTTCGGAACGGAAAAGAATGTAAATTATTACTTTTTTGTGAACTTTACAAAAAGGGGTTGATTTTTTCTAAATTATGGCTAAAATATATATTAGCACTCAAAGAGAACGAGTGCTAAAACAATGTAACTAATTCTTTCAGGAGGAATTCATATGACAATCAAACCACTTGCAGACAGAGTTGTGCTCAAGGCTGTGGAGGTTGAAGAAACCACGAAGAGCGGCATCATTTTGGCGGCTTCCGCACAGGAAAAGCCCCAGGTTGCTGAAGTTGTGGCAGTCGGCCCCGGCGGCGTTGTGGACGGCAAAGAGGTCACCATGTATGTGAAACCCGGCGACAAAGTTATTACAAGCAAATATTCCGGCACAGAAGTCAAAATGGACGACGTTGAATACACCATCGTCCGTCAGGCAGACATTCTTGCCGTTGTGGAATAATTTTCGGGAGGTAATTTGAAATGGCAAAACAGATTATTTACGGCGAAGAAGCGCGCAAAGCGCTGCAGGCCGGTATTGACAAATTGAGCGACACCGTTAAAATCACGCTCGGCCCCAAAGGCAGAAACGTGGTTCTCGATAAGAAATACGGCGCACCGTTGATTACCAACGACGGTGTTACGATTGCAAAAGAAGTGGAATTGGAAGACGCTTTCGAAAACATGGGCGCACAGCTCGTGAAAGAAGTCGCCACCAAAACAAACGATGTTGCCGGCGACGGCACCACGACCGCTACCCTGCTTGCACAGGCACTTGTGCGTGAAGGCATGAAGAACGTTGCGGCGGGCGCAAACCCGATGGTCGTGAAAAAAGGCATGCAAATGGCAGTTGACGCAGTTGTCGAAGCACTCAAAGCCGAAGCAAAACCGGTTAAGACCGCTGACGACATTGCAAGAATCGCTACCATTTCCGCGGCGGACGAATTCATCGGCAAGCTGATTGCGGACGCAATGGAAAAGGTCACGGCAGACGGCGTTATCACCATTGAAGAGTCCAAGACCTCTGAAACTTACAGCGACGTCGTGGAAGGCATGCAGTTTGACCGCGGCTACATTTCCCCGTACATGGTCACCGATACCGACAAAATGGAAGCGGTCATTGACGACGCTTACATTTTGATTACCGACAAGAAGATTTCCAACATTCAGGAAGTCCTGCCGCTGCTTGAAAAAATCGTTCAGGCAGGTCAGAAGCTTGTCATCATCGCCGAAGACGTGGAAGGCGAAGCTCTTTCCACCATTTTGGTCAACAAACTGCGTGGCACCTTCACCTGCGTTTGCGTGAAAGCACCGGGCTTCGGTGACAGAAGAAAAGAAATGCTGCAGGATATCGCTATTTTGACCGGCGGCGAAGTCATCACCTCCGACCTCGGCCTGGAGCTGAAAGACGCTGACATTCCGCAGCTTGGTCGTGCAAAACAGGTCAAGGTCACCAAAGAGAACACCACGATTGTGGACGGTGCCGGTGACAGCGAAGCCATTAAAGGCAGAGTTGCACAAATCAGAAGCCAGATTGAAACCACGACTTCCGAATTTGACCGCGAGAAATTGCAGGAAAGACTTGCAAAACTCGCCGGCGGCGTAGCGGTTATCCGCGTTGGTGCGGCGACCGAAACCGAAATGAAAGAAAAGAAACTGCGCATTGAGGACGCGCTTGCAGCGACCAAGGCGGCTGTGGAAGAAGGCTCCGTCGCAGGCGGCGGCGTAGCACTCCTTCAGACCATTCCGGCTGTTCAGAAGCTTCTGGAATCCACCGAAGACGCTGACTTAAAGACCGGTATTCGCATTGTACTCAAAGCCATTGAAGCGCCGGTTCGCCAGATTGCGAAGAACGCGGGTCTTGAAGGCTCCGTTATTGTCAACGAGATTCTCAACGCGAACAAATCCGGCTACGGCTTCGATTTCGCGAGCGAAAAATATGTCGATATGTTTGAAGCCGGCATTCTCGACCCCGCAAAGGTTACCCGTTCCGCTTTGCAGAACGCGGCTTCCGTTGCAGCGATGGTGCTGACCACGGAATCCTTGGTAACCGATATCCCCGACCCCAAGGCTGACGCGGCGGCGGCTGCGGCAATGGCACAGGCCGGCGGCGGTATGTATTAATCCCCTGAAAGCATAAATAAACCCCTGAGCGTGTAACACGCTCAGGGGTTTTCTTTGTTTATTTAAGCGCGATTTCAAACCGGCCGATCAACTCTTTGAGCTTTAATTTATTCGCAAACTGCTGGCGATAGGTCACAGATTTTGCTTTGCCCTGTTCTTTGAGCGTTTGCAGCTGCGTTTCGGTATTTTCGTACTCCGCAAGCAGGCGGTCGTACATATCTTCAAGCTTTCCGAGTTTTTCAATTGCTAATTCGGCGTCCACATTTTCCGTGAGGACATAAACCTCATTTTCTTTTCTTGTCAGTCGCATTTTATCCCCTCAAAGTTCAAATGAAAACGGCAGCAATTCGCCGAGCGTATGGATTTCACAGTCGCCGGTATCGTCGCCGAAAATGACGCGAAATTCGGGTGCACAAAATTCGGACAGCGCCTGCCGGCAAACGCCGCACGGCGTGCAGAAATGTTTATAAATGCCGTCTTTATCCCGCCCGACAACGGCTATCGCGTCAAAATCCGTTTCGCCCTCGCTAACCGCTTTAAACAGCGCGACGCGTTCGGCACACACCGTCGGCGAAAAGCTCTTGTTTTCAATATTACAGCCGAGATACACTTTTCCCGCTTTTGTGAGCAGTGCCGCGCCCACCGTAAAGCCGGAATACGGCGCGTAAGCGTGTTTTTGCGCGTCCAGCGCGCAGACAACCAATTCCTGCGGCGTCATAAGAAGCGCCTCCCTTATGTCTTTTTTTATCATCATACAAAAAACGCTTCCAAAAATCAACTCCCGCTTCGTTCTTTTCGGGAGAAAATCGCAATATGCATAGAACAAAACCATCTTTTCGGAGGCGTGATTATGGATACTTTACGCTTTGGCAGCCGCGGGGCGCAAGTGGAATATTTACAGTTGGCGTTACAGCGTGCGGGTTATCGGGATTTAGCGTTGGACGGCATTTTCGGGGCGCGCACCGGTGACGCGGTTCGTGATTTTCAGCAAAGGAACGGTCTTTTCCCGGACGGCGTGGTCGGGCGGCTTACCTGGAACCGCTTGATGCCGTATTTAAAAGGCTACACCACCTACACCGTGCGGCGCGGCGATACATTTTATAATATCGCGCAGAAATTCGGCACGGATTTGCGCCGGATTTTGACGGCAAACCCGACTATTAACCCGCAAAACCTGCAAATCGGGTCGGTTGTTTATGTGCCGTATGATTTCGCGCTGGTGCCCACCAACGTGCAGTATTCTTATGTTTTGCTCACCCTTCTTACAGAGGGGCTTGCGGTTCGGTATCCGTTTTTGAAAACCGGCAGTTTCGGGCAGAGCGTCACGGGCAAAAATCTTGTATATATCCGCATTGGGACCGGCGCGAAAGAAGTCTTTTACAACGCCGCGCACCACGCCAACGAATGGCTGACAACGCCAGTCCTGCTCAAATTCACCGAAGAATATGCAGACGCATTTTCACAAGGTGGCAGTATCGGCGGCGAGGCGGCAAACACGCTGTTTACAAATTACAGCTTGTATTTGGCGCCGATGGTAGACCCCGACGGCGTGGACCTTGTGACGGGGGTGCTTTCTTCAGGCGGGTATTATAACCAAGCTGTGCGCATTTCGGAACAGTACCCGCAGGTTTCTTTTCCGAGCGGGTGGAAAGCAAATATTGCGGGCGTGGATTTGAATTTGCAGTACCCTGCGAACTGGGACGAAGCCAAACGCATTAAGTTTGAGCAGGGTTTCACCTCCCCCGCCCCGCGGGACTATGTCGGCAAAGCGCCGCTGGTCGCGCCCGAAAGCTATGCGGTTTACCGTTTCACAAAATCGCACAATTTCCTGCTGACGCTTTCTTACCACAGTCAAGGGGAACTCATCTATTGGAAATATCTTGACTACGAACCGGCGCGCTCGCGGGAGATAGCCGACTATTTCGGCGAAGTGAGCGGCTATTCCGTTGAGGAAACACCTTATGCTTCCGGCTTTGCGGGCTATAAAGACTGGTTTATTGAAACCTATAACCGCCCAGGCTACACGATTGAAGTGGGTTTGGGGCAAAGTCCCCTGCCTGTTTCGCAGTTCCCGGAAATCTATCGCGCAAATCTCGGGATTCTCGTCGGCGGCATGACGCAGATATAAAAGTGACTTCATTTGGATGTCCTAGTCCGCACAGGTTATAGTTTTATTGACAAAAATTTCCCTACGTGATATACTGCATTTGGGTAAATTGCGGAGCTTTCAGTTGATACGCTTTTATTTAGCAGTTTTATATGAAAGCAATTACCATGTTGAGGAACAAAAACATGAGGGGTAAAATTTATTTTTCTCCATTTTCGCCGAAGATTCTATTTGGGCGTGCTTTACATTGGAGACCAATCAAAATTAGCAATTAGGCACACAGCACCAAGGGGGTGTTGTGTGCCTAATTCGTCTCTGATTAATGTTACTGGTTGCATATGGAGGAAAAAATGAAGTTTAAACGGTTTTTATCTATAATTCTTTCTTGCGGATTGCTCGCAAGCCTCGTTGTATATCCTTGTACAGTTTCTGCCGAAAAAGAGCTTGCATCATCCGTAAGCGATACATCCCACATCATAGAACAAAAAAGCTATTGTTCTGCAACAACAAACGACCATTTTGAAGACGACACCATATTAGTAGTGCTTAGCGCCAATCATTCTCGTATTAACAGCGATGTTTCAAGTCTTTTTTCATCTAACAAATCTGTCAAAAAGGTTGAGGATATTTCCCGCATTGAGAATCCTGAAGTACTGAAAAACATCAACGAAGATGAGTACCATCAAATTTTAAGGCTCACCATACCCAGTGGCGGAAAAGATAAACTTTTAAGCACAATTAAAGAATTGGAACAAAATGAAGCTGTATTATCAGCATCACCAGATTTCACATATTATGCGACAGAAATCACAGATTCGAGTTTCAACCATACAAGCAACTCTGACACTTTGCTTTTAGAAGATGAGCCGAACCAACCAGCCACAAGCAAAGCAAGTGAAAGTGTTGTTCAAGAAACGACCATTGATGCCACAACATCAAACGACCCTCAAAAAAGTGGCCAGTACGCTATCAACCTTTTAGATTTGCCAGAGGCATGGTCAATAACAAAAGGGTATTCCGAGGTAAAAGTCGGGGTTTTAGATAGCGGTATTTCCTCTTCTCACGAGGATTTGGCAGCAAATTTAGATACTTCGTTAGGAGCAAATTTTTCAGGAGAACTTCTTGGTCCCTGGATGGATCTTGTCGGCCATGGCACACATGTTGCTGGAATTATCGGCGCAGTTGGCAACAACGGCAAAGGTGTAACAGGAACCTGTTGGAACATTAAATTAGTCTCCATCAAAGTATTTAGACTCGACCCACTGACAGGGAAAGCGGTAGGTCTTTCATCATCCATTATTTCAGCAATAAACTATGCTATAAACAATCAGATTACGATACTCAACTACAGTGGTGGCGGAAGCGGCTATAGTGCAGCCGTTGAGGCAGCTATTGAAAATTTCAAAGGATTATTTATTTGTGCGGCAGGGAACGAATCAACGAATACACCGCAATACCCGGCAGCTTTACCATGCAAAAACATTATATCAGTAGCTTCCTCTTCTAACAGCGATAAACTTTCGACATTTTCAAATTATAGCCCAACGACCGTAGACTTAGCTGCTCCCGGTACAAACATTCTTTCAACACTACCAAACAATCGTTACGGCTATATGAGCGGAACTTCCATGGCAGCCCCCTATGTAACCGGGGTAGCTGCTTTGCTGAAGTCCTACAATATGGATTTATCCGCCATGCAAATTAAGGATTCAATTTTAAATGGTGTTGATAAAATAGCATCTCTATCAGGAAATTGTGTGACAGGAGGACGACTAAACGCAAACAAAGCTTTAAATTTGGCTAAACAAATCCGCTGGGCAAAGTTTTCATTTATGGCAGGTGACTTTAACGGAGATTCGGTAATAGAAACTGCGGGAATCTTTGGAAGCGCCTTAAATCCAAATACCCGTTTGCTAATTTGGGAAAATTCATCCGGGAAATTTGATCGGACATATCCTGACGATATCTATAATTTAGGAACGCCCATCGTCAATGTCGATGGTACTTGTACAGCTGGCGATTATAACGGTGACGGGTGTGATGAAATAGCTTACATAACAGGAGATAACAGTTGTTCGAAGGTTTTTCTGCTTAGTTATAAAGGCAATATTACCCCTGCATCCAGCCAACGAATCTTTACAACGACCACGGTTAGTGTTAATAACATAAGAAATCGGGTTGCCTCAGGAGATTTTGACGGAGACGGAAAGGATGAAATTGGAATCATTGAAAATTGCAGCGATACAAACGGCAAATATCTAAAATTTTGGTATGTAGATTTTCACAGCAATGGAACATCTTCTCTCGTCTATATCAAAAGAACAGGTTCAGCTAATGCTGCTGCAATCAGTTCCGGCGTTGCTGCTGGAGATTACGATGGAGATGGGCGCGATGAGTTCGGGTATTTGTATGACTATGGATCTTATTTAAAAATGTTTATCGTAGGTGTAAATGCAAATAATAGCTATGATGATTACCCTCTCGGTCCCACAGGATCCTTTCCTGGTAAAGGCATAGTTCAAAACATTGTAGCCGGCGATTTTGACTGTGATGGCACTGACGAAATATCGCTTGTGTATAACTATGGAAATTATCTTAAAATGTGGATTTTTGAGAGAACCGCTTCTGGATTATTTAATCATTACATAGTTGGGAAAACTGGTAGTTTTCCGGGTACGGGAGTAGTTGGTGTTACCTCTGGGAATATTAAAAATCAAAGGAAGGATGAAATGCTCCTGATTTTCAACTACACTCCTTATACTGCTACTTGGTTATTTGAAAGAACTACATCCGGAGGCTTTAACCATTACAAAATTGTCAAATAACATTATAAGCAGGCTACCTACCTTGACATAAAATGAAATAGAGAAAACTTATAATTGTTGAAGGAGGAAAAAGAAAACAATGAAAAAGTCCAAGATTACATGTCTTGTCCTATTCGCACTTCTTTTTGTCAGTGCCTTATTTTCTGCGTGTGGCAAAAAACCTTCCGATGCAAATAACACACCGAATATGCAAGGCATGGTTGAGACAGAAAACTTTGTGAGCATACAGCAAACGCAACAACCAACAACCAATACTGCAGAAACGAAATCCACGGAAAAGGCAGACAACAGTACGGTTAAAACGGATGAAAAACAACAAATAGCTAAAATCCAATCAAATCTCGATAAAGTAGATGCGGTTTCATCGGTTAACACGGATAACCTTCCTTTCACGATAGAAGGAACCGCGGCTCTCAGTGCCGACAAGCAGGAACGCACCTCAGGCGGGATCATTGTCAGAAGCTATGACGAGCTGAAAGCCACCGTCGATTACGACGAGTTCACGGACTGCACCTATTATACCAAAGCCGGCAAAAGATACAACGGTTTTATGAACGCATACAATGCAGAGTTCTTTGAGAAAAAAGCACTGATCATTGTCTATGACCTATCTACAGGCGGCACATATTCTGCTATTCCAACGCACATCAAAACACAAGGCACACAAGCCGCAGTGACGTTGACAAAACAAAAAGCCTCTGACGGGCTTTGGGGCACAGCAGATATTCAATATCTCCGATATTTCATTTCGGTTGACAAAGATGAAATTGCCGGTATAAAAACCGTTGCGAGCACAAAAGCTTAAAGCAGAACAAAGAAAGGCACGGTATCTTTCTGATACCGTGCCTTAAATTTTAAGAAGGACTTACAGAAGTTTCGCGGCCGCCTTGTCGAGATAAACGACCACGTTCGGGTGGAACTGCAAAATAGAAGCCGGGCAAACCGGAGTGACCTCGCCTTTAATCATTGCTGCCATGGCGTCGGCTTTCGCGGAGCCTGTGGCAATCATGACGATTTTTTTTGCTTTCATAATCGAGCCGATGCCCATGGTCAGCGCGTAATGCGGCATCGGGTTTTCGTCGAAATATTTGGAGTTTGCGTCAATCGTGCTTTCGGTCAGTTTGACTTTGAACGCGCCTTTGGTAAAGCAAATGGACGGTTCGTTAAAGCCGATGTGCCCGTTGCGGCCAATCCCTAAAAGCTGAATATCAATATGCGCCTTGTCGAGCTGGTCGTCATAGCTGCGGCATTCCGCTTCGACGTCGGTTGCGTTGCCGTCTAAGAAATGCACGTTTTGCTCCTGAATATCGGTGTGGTTAAACAGCTGTTCGTGCATGAAAGTGTAATAGCTGTTTTTGTCGTTGCGCGGCAGACCGACGTATTCGTCCAAGTTGTAGGTCCGCACGTCGCGAAGACTTACTTCGCCCTTTTGGCAGGCAGCAGATATGTATTGATAAGTCGGGACGGGAGACGCGCCCGTCGCAAGGCCTAAAACGATGTCCGGCTTTTTTTGAATCGCCTTTACAAACAATTTGCCGGCCGCTTCGCCGATTTCGGCGGCGTTTTCCATGATGATAATTTCCATACACTTCACCCTTTTCGTGATTTACACGGATTATTTTACCATATTTATCCCCGTTTGCAACCGAATTTTCCATTTTTGTAGGAAATGCTTACAAACGCTTAAAAATATGCTATACTTTTATTGGAAATCCGCGTGAAAGGATGGAAACTATGATTCGAAACGGCATTGACCTTGTGGAAATTGATCGCATCCGACGCTCTTTAGAAAGCCCGTCTTTTTTGCAAAAGGTGTTCGGTGAACACGAGCGCGCCGCATTTTCACATAACGGGCTGCGTGCGGAAAGCGCCGCCGGCGCCTTTGCCGCTAAAGAAGCGTTTTCGAAAGCGCTCGGCACGGGGATTCGCGGGTTTTCGCTAAAAGAAGTTGAAGTACTGCACGACCAGTACGGCGCACCGTATTTTTTACTTTCGGGAAAAGCCGCCGCGATTGCGGCAGAACAAAATCTTGATTTTGCGTTAAGCATCACACACACAAAATACTACGCCGCCGCGGTGGTGACCGCGTTCGGAAAGGAGACCGATAAAAGATGATTCCGATTTTAACGACGCAGGAAATTAAAGCTTTGGAAGCCGCCGCAGACGCCCAGGGTATTTCGTATTTGCGGCTGATGGAAAACGCGGGTTCCGCCTGCGCAAAAACCATTCGCACGCGCTTTGACAAGACGGACAAGCGCAAGGTAGTTGTTTTATGCGGCAAAGGGAAAAACGGCGGGGACGGCTTTGTCGCCGCGCGGAAATTGCAGGAAAACGGCTATGACGTTCGCGTGCTTTTGACCTGCGGCTCGCCCACGGCGGAAAACGCACAGGAAATGTTTGAGCGGCTGACGGAATTGGAAATCCCGGTTGACCCTTACGATGCCGCTTCAGACCGGCAGCACGCGCGTTTACAGGAAGCGGACATTCTTATTGACGCGGTGTTCGGCACGGGATTTTCGGGCGTTCTGCCGGAAAGTTTGCAGGAATTGTTCTCTTTTCTCCGCACTTGCAAAGGCTATGTGGTTTCGATTGACCTGCCGAGCGGCTTGAGCGCGGACACAAACGAGGTGGAAAGCGGTGCGGTGTATGCGGACCTCACCATTTCGGTCATGGCGCTTAAAAAAGCGCTCGTCTGCGCCCCGGCGAAAGACCATGCGGGCGAAGTCGAGGTGGTTTCAATCG
This sequence comes from Candidatus Fimenecus excrementavium, assembly GCA_018712805.1. GTDB lineage: Bacteria > Bacillota > Clostridia > Oscillospirales > Acutalibacteraceae > Fimenecus > Fimenecus excrementavium. The sequence continues at coordinate 88,736 of DVGI01000042.1, forward strand.
GTGTTCCGAAAGAATTATACGTGTCTTACGACAAGCTCGTTACCTTTACAAGAAAAGAGATTGCCGACTGGTTTCCCGCGCGCGATTCCGACGCCAACAAAGGGTCTTTCGGCAAGGCGCTTATCGTTGCAGGAAGCTACGAAATGCCTGGGGCGGCGCTGCTCGCCTCATCGGCTTGTGTGGAAACCGGCGCGGGGCTTGTACGGCTTGCCTTCCCGGAATGCGCTTACGCCGCGGTCACGGCCGCGGTGCCGGAAAAGGTGCTTTTGCCTTTAAAAGCCAACCGCTTCGGGCGAATTTCGGCGCAGAACGAAAAGCGTCTGCTTGACACCCTGTCAAGCTCAACAGCTTGCCTTATCGGCTGCGGTCTCGGGGTGGATTACGACACGCAGGCGTTGGTGCGCGCCGTTCTTCAAAACGCAAAAATTCCTCTGATTTTAGACGCGGACGGCATAAACGCCGTGCAAAATGACATAGATATGATTAGAGAAGCAAAAGCGCCGGTCATTTTGACCCCGCACCCGGGCGAAGCCGCCCGATTGCTCGGCTGCACAGCGCAAGACGTGCAAAACGACCGCGAAGGCGCCTGCCGTACGCTTTGTGAAAAAACCGGCGCGACGGTTGTGCTCAAAGGCGCGGGCACGCTCGTTTCAAAAGACGGCGTCCATTTCTCGATGAACCAAACCGGCAACCCCGGTATGGCGACCGCCGGGAGCGGCGACGTGTTGGCGGGCATGATTTTGGGGCTTTTGTGCATCGGGCTTTCACCGTTGGAGGCGTGCATAGCCGGCGCACACATTCACGGGCTTGCCGGCGACACGGTAAGCGAACAGTATTCGCTGTGCGGCAACACGCCGTCGAAAATGCTGAAAGTGTTGCCAAAGCTGCTTTCTCAATTTGAATAACGGAGGTGACGCCCGTCTTGCGGCGTGTGCTTTTTGCTCTTGCAGCGGGGCTTCTACTATTCTGCTGCGGATGTCAAAACACAACGGATGATAAAACGGCAAAACCGATTGCCGACGCGTTTTCGGCGACGGTTGCAATTTCGCAAGGGGCGTTTTCCTATACTGCCGAAATCTCGAAACGAGCGGACGGCACTTTTGTGACAACTTTAAAAGAACCGGCGGCATTAAACGGGCTTACCATTACGCAAACGGCTGATAATTGTTCGTTTGCCTTTGCGGGGCTGAACTTACAAACCCCGCCGTCACTATTGCCGGACGCGGCGTTTTCAAGCTGTATGCAAAAGGCGTTCGAGACCTTACTCGACAGCACGCGGTTTGTTGCCGCCCAGCACGGCACCGACATGGTTTACAGCGGGCGGACGGAAAACGGCAATAATTTTACCTTTACTGCGGAAAAAGACACCGGCGTGCCGTTGACGCTGGAATTTCCCGAGCGACAGCTAACGGTCACATTTTCCGATTACAAAGCAACAAGCTAAACAAAAAACCGCTTTGCAAAAAAGCAAAGCGGTTTTCTTTTCGGTTGTTTTTCAATTAGTCAATCAGCATTTTAATGACGATTTTGCGCACCTTTTCGGGGAACTGGACGCAGCAACCGGGCTTGTGGCCGTCCTGCGGATAAAAGACGACGAATTCGTCGGCGCGTACCTGAAAACGGCAGGAAACCGACCCCGAATAAAACGCCGCGTCTGTTTCTTCATTATAAGGGATTTTTTCTTCGAGGGAATTGGTCTGCTGCCAATACATTTCTTCACAGCCCTCAATAATATACTGCAAATCTATGTAACGGCGGTGGCTTTCAAAGTCCTTTTCCGACTCCGGCGCGGTTTCGTATTCCTGCACCAAAGCATAACAGCGGTCCCCATCGAGTTCATACCGGCCGACCGGCAATTCTTTCTTTTTGAAATTCATAATGAAATCATACGCCAAAAGCGAGCTTTCGCTGCTGCGCGCATATTTCAAAAAGTTGTTGATGTTGTCCAGAATCATTTTGCCTGTTCTCCTTTTTTGGTGTCATCAATCATATGGACATTCAAATGATTATAAGTCATTTCAATGCCGTGGCGGTCAAAGTCCGCCTTAATTTGCTCAAGAAGCGCGTAGCGCGCCGGCCAGTAATCGCCGGTTTTAACCCACGCGCGGACGATGTAGCAAATGCTGCTGTCGTCAAACGAAGAAACCGCGGCAAACGGCGGGTCGGGCTCGTCTAAAAATTTGCCGACCGTCGCGACGGATTCCAAAAGCGACGTGCGCACCAAAGCAATCGGCGCGTCGTAAGAAGCCGAGATTTCCAAATCCACGCGGCGTTTGTCCTGCGTCGTGTAGTTAATAATTTTGGTCGAAATGATTTTGCTGTTGGGCACATAAATCATTTTGTTGTCCACGGTGGTGATTCGCGTGTGGATAAGCCCAATCATTTTTACCGTGCCGCCGACATCGTCAATGTCCACATAGTCGCCGAGTTTAAACGGCTTCGAGACCATGAGCATAATGCCGCTCGCGAGGTTCGAAAGCGAGTCCTGCACGGCGAGGGACGCGGCAAGACCGACGACGGAAAACGCCGCCAACAGCGACGTGACCGAAACGCCGAGTGCGTCAATCACAATCATTGCCGTGATGAAATACAAAATCAGCTTGATAAAAATGCGTATGATTTTTTTAAGCGTATCGTCCAAAGTCACGCGCCGCATGACCCGGTCAAACAGGCGCATGACAATGCGCATAATCAAATAGCAAACGACAAACGCAATCACGGCGGCCAAAATTTTGCCCACCGTGAAATTACCGACAGAGTAGTTTAAAATTTCGTGAATTCGTTCCATGGGTTACCCTTTTTGCAGTCGCGCTAATTTATTTAGCGCACAGAATTGTTGCCGCCATAGTAAACTGCGCGGCATAATAAAGCGTATGGTTTAAAATGATATTGAATTTTGTGTTTTTGCCCTCGCCGAAATACATGCCGGAAAGTACCAAATCGGAAAGCAGGAACACAAGCCCGCCGATAGACATAACCACCCACATTTTCTGGAAGCCCGTAATGTAGGCTGTCACCATGGCGGTGGTCATCGTCAGCGCCAGCATAAAGGAATATAAGAAAACAATCCATTTGAATTTGCCGTAATGCATTTTGAGCGGTTTTTCGAGGTTTACCGCAATCACGGCAAACACAAGCGCCGCCAAAACAGAAACGATAATCGAGCCTTTTGTGTAAGGGCTCGCCGTATATTCCGCGGCAACAAAGCTGATATGCCCGATTAAAAAGAAAATAAAGCCGGAGTAAAGGTAAGAGTCCTTATCCTGCAAATAAATCCATTTTAAGTCGAGCCACACGTCGCCCAACAGCCCGCAGATAAGCCCAAAGGTCACAAACGACCCGAAGCCCAAAAAGCTACGGTTGTGGTTGGTCGCCGCCACCGCCGTGGCAATAAAGCAAAGGCTTGCCACCGCTTTGGCATATAACGCGGCAATCCCGCCGCGCTTTACACGGAGGGTCAGGAAAACCGCAGTTGCAAGAACGCCGATGACCAACAGAATCCAATAATACAAAAAACCACTCCTAACGCTTTATTCTTTATTACATAATATACAATATTTCGAATGGTTTTTCAATATATTTTGGGAAAAATTAAGGATTAAACCTCATAATCTGCCGCTAAGCGGGATTGCACATAAGGCGCCGAGCGTTTTTTGTGCGCCAAATGCAGCGGATGGTTTTGAAACGCGGAAACCGCGTCCAACGATTCCAGTTCCGCGTAAAATACGAAATCGCAGTCGCTCCCTTTTACCGCTTCGCCGATTTCACAAGAAAGAAGCCCGGGAATACCTTCCAAGCTTTTTACGGACGCACGAAGCATCGCGAGTACCTCATCGCGGTTTTGGTCGTTGACCGCGTCGGAAAATTTCCAAAACAAAATGTGACGAACCACTGTAATCACCTCTTTTTTTGTATTGTAGCACAAAACGGAAAAAAATAAAGTGTTGACAAATGGGAAAAACTGTGTTTTAATTGGATAAACCGTTGAGACGGAAGTAAAACTGCACAACCGAGTTCAAAGAGAGTGGGCGTTGGTGAGAGTCCCGCAGCTACGGCGCAGACAAATGGTCCGTTGAGGGTGCATTGAAAAGATGCAACGGCGCTTTCCCGTTACAGAAAGAGGAATATGTCAGTATTCCGTGAAAGGTGGGCAGACTCGTTTCTGTCAATCAAGGTGGTACCGCAGGTATTTTTTCGCCTGTCCTTGTTTTTGCAAGGGCAGGCTTTTTGTTTGCGCGGAAGCCGACTGACAACAAATCTATTTTTTCGGAGGAAAAGAAAATGAAAAAAATTGTATCCCTTCTGCTTTCCGTCGTTTTGGTGCTCGGTTTGTTTACCGCCTGCGGCAACAACGCGGAAACCGACACAAGTCTCGACACCCCGCGCGACACGGACGAAGTTTACAAGGTCGCGATTGTCCAGCTGGTTGACAACAGTGCCTTCACCGAAATGCGCGAAGCGTTCATCAACAGAATGCGTGCGCTCGGCTATGACGAAGCGAAAATGACGTTTGACATCAAAAACGCGCAAGGCGACCAATCCGCGCTCAACACCATTTGCGAGGGCTTGAAAACCGCTGACTATGATTTGGTTGTTCCGATTGTAACGCCCGCGACGATTGCGGTCGTCAACCAGGAACTCTCCTGCCCGACAGTGTTCATTTCGGTCACCGACCCGGTTTCTTCCGGCATTTTGACCACCATGGAAGCCCCCGACAAAAACGCAACCGGCACTTCCAACATTGTTCCGGTTGACCAGATTTTCACACTTGCAAAAACTTTAACCCCGTCTGTGAAAAATATCGGTATTCTCTATTGCTCCGGCGAACAGAACGCCGTGCAGACCGCCGAAAAAGCAAAAGCTTATTTGAGCGCAAACGGCTTTACCTACAAGGAAGTTATCGTGACAAACTCCGGAGAAGTCCAGCAGGCCGCCCAGTCGCTCGCGGCGGACGTGGACGCAATCTATATCCCGATTGACTCCACCGTACAGACCGCTATGGCGCAGGTCGTGGAAGCGGCAAACGCCAAGAAAATTCCGGTTTACGGCAGCGACCCGGTTATGGTGAAGTTCGGCGCGCTGGCTTGCGTGAGCGTCAGCAACACCCAGCTCGGTGAAAAATCCGCTGAAATGGCAGACGAAATTCTCCGCGGCAAAAAGGTTTCGGAAGTTCCGGCCGTCGCGATGGAAGAATTCCAGTATGTCATCGGCAAAGCTGCGGCGGACAAACTCGGCGTCACCGTTCCGAGCGGTGACAACTACACCGTCATCGGCTAAGCTTTGCATTTTTCCGGGCGGCGAGGCCGCCCGGTTTTATCTTTTTTTTGCAGGTGATTTTCCTATGGCAATCGTATCAAGCGCGGTCCTTTTGGGACTGCAATATGCCCTTTTGGCGCTCGGCGTTTATATCACGTTCCGGGTGCTCAACATTCCCGACTTAACCGTAGACGGCGGCTTTACGTTCGGCGCGGCGGTTTCGGCGCTTTTGAGCATTGCGGGACACCCGTTTTTGGGGCTTCTCGCGGCGCTCGCCAGCGGCGCGGCGGCCGGCATTGTTACCGGCTTTTTACAGACCAAAGCGGGCATTCACCCGATTTTGGCCGGTATTCTGACGATGAGCGGGCTTTACACGGTGAATATTACGATTATGGGCGCGCCGAATTTGTCGCTCATCGGCAAGCCGCGGTTTTATGAGTTTTTATATAAACTGATGCCCGACGCGGACAAGGATTTGATGAAAATTCTTGCCGTCTTCGTAATTTGCGCGGGGCTTTGCATTTTGCTGATTCTCTTTTTCAGAACCGTGTTCGGCCTTTGCATTCGCGCGACCGGCAACAATGAGGACATGGTCCGCGCGTCGTCGATTAACACCAACATGACAAAAGTCACGGCGCTCGCGATTGCCAACGCGCTCGTGGCGCTTTCGGGCGGTTTAATCGCACAGACCAGCGGTTATGCGGACGTCAACGGCGGCAGCGGCATGATTGTCGTGGGACTTGCGTCGGTCATTATCGGCGAAGTGATTTTCGGCAAGCGCTCGCTGTGGTTAGGGCTTATTTCCGCGATTGTCGGGTCGGTTGTTTACCGTTTGATTATTGCGCTGGCTTTGGAAACCAGTATTTTCTCCGCCAATGCGCTTAAACTCGTTTCGGCAGTGATTGTTGCAATAACACTTTCTGTGCCGGCGATTCGCAAAGCTTTTGCCGACAGCCGCAGAAAAAAGGAGGCGCGCCGAAATGCTTGAAATTGAGAAAATCACCAAAACCTTTTTAAAAGGCACGCTCAACGAACACACCGCGCTGCGCGGGCTTTCTCTTACGCTCGACGACGGCGATTTTGTGACAGTCATCGGTTCGAACGGTGCGGGCAAATCGACATTGTTTAACGCCATTGCAGGCAGCTTTCTTTGCGACAGCGGGCGGATTTTGTTAGACGGCAAAGACATCACCTATCAAAAAGAACACAAGCGCGCAAAGCAAATCGGCCGGATTTTTCAAGACCCGATGAAAGGCACGGCGCCCGACCTCACTGTTGAAGAGAACATGGCGCTCGCCTACTCGAAATCAACACGCAATATTCTTGCTTCGGCACATCGCAAAAAAGATCTTGCGTTTTTCAGCGAGATGCTCAAGAAACTCAACATGGGGTTGGAAGACCGTATGCGCACCAAAATGGGTCAGCTTTCCGGCGGGCAGCGCCAGGCGGTCACACTTTTGATGAGCACGATGGTCACGCCGAAGCTCCTGCTTTTGGACGAACACACCGCGGCGCTCGACCCGGTGACGGCGCAGAAAGTGCTCGACATCACCAAAGAAATCGTTGCGGAAAATCACATTACGACGATGATGATTACGCACAACATCAACCAGGCGCTGAACACCGGCAACCGCACGATTATGCTTTCCGCGGGGCAAATCGTCTTGGATTTAAAAGGCGAAGAACGCGCGAAAATCACCATTCCGGAACTTATGGAAATGTACCAGGAGAAAGCCGGCAAGGCGCTCGACAACGACCGTATGCTTTTGTCGGAAGTCTAAATCCTATAAAACACACGAAAGAGTCGGAAGGCTTTGCTTCCGGCTCTTTTTGGTTTTTCGGGGGCATTTTCAAAAAGGCGTTTACCTTTCTCACAAAAAATGCTATACTGTTTTTAAGAAACAGGGAGGCGAAAAAGCCATGAATTTTAAACAAATCAGCCCGAACGGACAAGTAGAGGGCTTTGCCATCATTACACATTCGGAAAAGAAAGTTACCGCCAAAGGGAAAGATTACCTTGATTTGGTGCTTTCAGACAGCAGCGGGGAAATTTCGGCAAAATTCTGGGATTACAACCCGCAAATCCACGGCGATTTTCCGGCGGAAACGCTTGTAAAGGTGCGCGGTACGATTTCGCAGTACAACGGCGCGGACCAGTTCCGCGTGGAGCGGATTCGCAACGTGACGGAAAGCGACCATGTGAATATTTCGGACTTCGTGCGCAGCGCCGCTTACAAAAGTGAAGATATGTATGACAAACTCGTAGCCGCTGTAAACGCATTTTCGGACGAAGACTTGAAAAAGCTCGTCTTACACCTTTTAGAAAAGAACCGCGAGGACCTTTTGAAATGGCCGGCGGCTTACAAACTTCACCACGCGATTCGCGGCGGACTGCTTTTACATACGCTTTCCATTGTGCGGCTTTGCGAGGGCGTTTGCAAAGTCTATCCGTTTGTGGACGCCGACTTGTTGATCGCGGGCGCTGTATTGCACGACATTGCGAAGCTTCGGGAATATTCGGTTGGCAATTCGGGCATTGCTTCCGGCTACACAACCGAAGGGAACTTAATCGGTCATTTGGTTATGGGCGCGCGGGAGATTGACGAGGCGGCAAAAGAACTCGGCACACCGGCGGAAAAATCCATGTTGCTGCAGCACATGGTGCTTTCGCACCACGGCGACCCGGAATTCGGCGCGGCGGTTCGCCCCTCCTTTTTGGAAGCGGAACTTTTGTCGGAGCTTGACTTAATGGACGCGCGCGTTTATCAAATTGCGGAAGCACTCGCCCCCTTACAGCCGGGCGCGTTTACCAACCGCCTTTGGGCGCTTGACAACCGCAAAATGTATAACCACGCCCGCGGGGATATGCAGAAGAAAGTGAATTTGGAATAAAATAATTTACAATTCATATGGTATTTTGAAGGGAGGCCGCAAAATGAGAAATCATGAGGTTACATCGGTACAAAAGCTGTTGCGCGTGGACGGGTCGTTGAAAGAGCCCGGCTGGTCAAGACAGCTGTATCAAATCTATGACCGCAACGACATCAAGGCGCCGAAATTCCGTATTAAGGAATGGGATTATTATTTGGTGCTTTGCAACGATTACGCGCTAGCATTTACGATTTCCGACGACGGTTACATCGGTCTTCAATCGGTTTCGCTCCTCGATTTTCGCGGAAAGCCGTGGGAGCACACCGAAACGATTTTGACCCCCTTTCCGATGGGAAAACTCCATTTGCCCACGACCAGTGAAAAAGGCAACACGGTCTATCGCGACAAGCGACTGAACATGGAATTTTCCAAAACGGACGGCGCGCGGCGGATTGTCTGCCAATTTAAAAACTTTCTCGACGGCAAAACGCTTGCCTGTGACATTAAGCTTTCGCAGCCGCCGATGGACACCATGGTCATTGCCACACCGTGGAAAGAAAACCCCAAGGCGTTTTACTACAATCAGAAAATCAACTGTATGCGTGCAAGCGGCTATGCGGTGCTCGGCGATGAAACTTACACCTTTTCGCCGGAAACCGATTTCGGCACGCTCGACTGGGGGCGCGGCGTTTGGACCTATGACAACACCTGGAACTGGGGTTCGGGCAACGCGGTTGTAAACGGCAAGCCGTTCGGGTTCAACATCGGCTACGGGTTCGGCGACACCTCCGCCGCGAGTGAAAACATGCTGTTTTATGACGGCGTGGGGCACAAGTTGGACGACGTGACGTTCCACATTCCGAAAACCGGCTACACAGACCCCTGGAAGATTTCTTCGAGCGACGGGCGGTTTGAAATGGATTTTGTGCCGATTATTGACCGCGCGGCAAAAATTGACGTGAAAGCCATTGTCACCGACCAGCACCAGGTATTCGGCAAAATGAGCGGCAAAGCGGTGCTCGACGACGGCACGGTACTTGACATTCACGACCTTGTTTGCTTCTGTGAACGGGTACACAACAAATATTAAAACAGGCGGGAAAACATGGACTGGACAGAAGTTAAAATTGAAGTGAACGCAGACGATATTGACCGCGCGGCGGCCATTGCCAACATGGCGGTGCCTTACGGGATTTATATTGAGGATTACCGTAATTTGGAAGAGGAAACCTGGGAAATCGCCAACATTGATTTGATTGACGAGGGACTCTTGCAAAAGGACCGCACAAAAGGGTATATTCACCTCTATATTCCGAAAGAGGAAAACCCGCAGGAGGCGGTGGCGTTTCTTTCGGAGCGCTGCAACGCGGCGGGCATCCCCCACACCATTGACCTGACCGCCTGCAAAAATGAGGACTGGGAAAACAACTGGAAAGCGTTTTTCAAGCCCCTCCCCGTCGGGGAACGGCTGCTGATTCAGCCTTTGTGGATTGAAGACGTGGACAATCCGCAGAACCGGGCGGTTTTACGAATTGAACCGGGTCTTGCGTTCGGCACGGGCGGACACCACACAACAAGGCTTTGCCTTGAAATGCTCGAGCGCTATTTGACCCCCGGCTGTGCGGTACTCGACACAGGCTGCGGCAGCGGGATTCTTTCGATTGCCGCGCTGCTTTTGGGCGCAGGCAAGGCGGTCGGCGTGGATATTGACGAATTGGCGGTGAAAACCGCAAAAGAGAATGGAAAGCTAAACGGCTTTACAGAACCGCAATACACCGTTTTGCAGGGCAACCTTGCTGACAAGGTCACCGGCTTGTATGACGTTGTAGTCGCCAACATTGTGGCGGACGTGATTATGCTGTTCGCGAAAGACGTCGGGCGGTTTATGAAAGAGAACGCGGTGTTTATCACCTCCGGCATTATCGACACGCGCGAAGAAGAGGTCAAAACCGCGCTGATTGCAAACGGTTTCACGATTTTAGAGCGTGTGGAGCAAAAAGGCTGGGTGTGCTTTGCCTGCCGCAAGGCGAAAGCGTAACCTTTTGCCGTCTTTGCGCAAAAATGCAAAAGTCCCCCTGCCGGTTTTTGGCGGATTTTACAAATGTTTTCATTTTGTTCATTGACTTTTCGGTAGGCTGTGGGTATAATAGGCTTAAACCGATATCAAAAGGAGGATGTTCTACATGAAAAAAGCTTTGAAAGTGATTGCAATTATTGCAGCCATTGCCGGTGCGGCATTCGGCATTTATGTTTTGGTTAAAAAATATGTGGACAGCAAGCGCGTTGTGATCGGCAACGATGCGGAAAACTATGTTTCCTGCTCCTGCTGCGACGATACTTTTGTCACAGAATCGACGGTTGCGTAAATTCCATTCAACAGCAAAGCACAGCTCAAAAGGAGCTGTGCTTTTTTGTTTTTATTCTGTTTTATTTGCTTTTGGGCTTTGCTAGAAAAGAAACAATAAGACCACAGAGAATCGCAGCGGTAATCCCGGCGGAGCCCGCGCTCAAAGGTCCTGTCAAAACGCCTAAAAGCCCGTCTTCGCGAATGGCCGCTTTTGTCCCCTGCACAAGCGTGTTGCCGAAGCCTGTCAGCGGAACGGTTGCGCCAGCGCCCGCCCAGTCCACCAGCGGCTGATAAAGCCCGAGTCCGCCGAGCACGACGCCGAGCACCACAAACGTCACCAAAATTCTTGCCGGGGTAAGTTTTGTGTAATCGACAAGCAGCTGCCCGATAAGGCAAATCGCGCCGCCGACCAAAAATGCTTTCAAAAAAATCATAGAAACCCTCCCCTAATACACTTTGCGAAAATGTTTGTTTTATACAGCAGAATGTGGTAAAATAACATTGTTTGAAATTGAATTTTGAGGTGATTCCTTTGAACAGCTTATCGGATTGCTATACCCTTTATAACGGCGTGCAGGTGCCTTGCGTGGCGTTCGGCACGTGGAAAATGCCCAACGAAGTCGTGGAAGACGCGGTGGCGTGCGCGCTCACAACCGGCTACCGCCACATTGACACGGCGGCGGCTTATCAAAATGAGGTCGGCGTCGGCGCAGGGCTTCGAAAAAGCGGCGTTGCAAGGCAGGATATTTTCTTAGTCAGCAAGCTGCCGAACGACGACCACGGCTACAAGAATGCGATTGCGTCGTGTGAGCGCTCCTTAGAGCGGCTGGGCGTTGACTATTTAGACGGCTATCTTATTCACTGGCCGGTGCTTGTGGAAAACCAGGACCATTTGGAAGAGGACCTTTGCGACACCTGGCGCGCGATGGAACAGCTTTACAAAGACGGCAAGGTGCGCGCAATCGGTACAAGCAACTTTTTGGAAGAGCACATCGACCTTTTGAAAGCCAATTTTTCGGATTACCCGATGATAAACCAAGTGCAGATGCACCCGCAATGTCCGCAGGAAGAAATGATTGCGTATTGCAAGAAGAACAAAATCCTCCCCGAAGCGTGGAGTCCGCTCATTCAAGGGCAGGCGTTTAAGCGCGAACTGCTTATAGAGACCGCCAAAAAATACGGTGTGAGCGTGGCGCAGCTTTGCATTCGCTGGATTTTCCAGAAAGGTGCGGTGCCGGTGCCGAAATCGGCAACGCCCGAACGGATTCAAAACAACGCCGATATTTTCGGCTTCACCATTTCTGACGAAGATATGGAAAATATCGCGACGCTTCGCAAATACGGTATGATCGGCAATCCGCCGTCGGTGCCGCGGACGCATCAGGTTGTTGGATTTTAATTTTAAAATTAAAAATGCTAACAAAAAAGCTCCGGCTAACTGCCGGAGCTTTTGGTTTGTTCGGTTTTTTAATAAACAGGCACGTCGTTTAAATAGAGGTCCAAAAGCGCAGCGTCGAATGCATCGACCACGCCGTCGCTGTTCATGTCGCCTGCCGCTTCCGAAGCGGAGCCGGCGGTTAAGTCTTGCATGCCGGACAAGGTATTTTTCACAATATTATAATCGGTGCGGTTGGTGCTGTTGTCCGCGTTAATATCGCCGCGGCGCACAAGCGTGTAACTGCCGGAGCCCTGGCTTCCCGAATAAGAAACCGTGCCGCCGGTCGTAACGCCGGAAACATTTAAAGTGTAGCCGCTCGGCAGGATAAAGGCAGAATCCGCAGTTTGGTTCTTGCCGATAATCAGCATGCCTTTCGAGCGGTTGAACACCGCATCCGTGTTGCCGTTGCTCAGCACCCCGCAATAGGCGGTACGGCTGAGTGCAGGGTACGAGAGCGCAAACAAATCGGAAATGAAACGCTGCCCGTTCGGCACATGGTCTCCGCTGAACGTTGTCTGCCCAAAATAGTAATTTTGCGTCTGTGAACCGACCAAGAAGAAATCATACATAATATCGCCATGGTCATCCCAGGTCAAATCCACCGCATACCAAACGCCGTCTTCCATTTGGACATAGTTCCAGGCGTGCCCGCCGCCGTTCGCCGTTCCGACAACGGTGATGCAGGGAATCCCCTCGCGCTGGCACAACAACTGGAACGCTTCGGCGTAACCCTCGCAAACGGTTGTAAACGGCTCCAAGAAAACGCTGGTCGGCTCGTGGTCGGTCGGGTTTTCACCCGCCGTTCCGAGATTGGGGTCATAAATCACTTGTTTTGCAATCCCGTCATGCATGGATTTCAGCTTTTCATATCGCGTAAAGCCGTGTACCGGGAACGCTTCCACCGCGGCAAGCATTTCGTGATACGTCGAAAAAACCTCATCCCAGCTGCTGTATGCCGCCGTGTTCAACGTAATCGCAATAGACAAAGCGGAAATCATAATATCCATGGTCCCGTCATCTTTTATAAGATAGCTAGACCCGAATCCGGCCTGAAAGCCACTCATCCAGAAAATTTCGGGGTGGTCGTCGGTCAGCGCCGTTAAGCCGCCGATTGCCGTAGCCATAAGATCGTCGTTGACATCCTGCGGCAACTGAATGTTCCCGTCAGCCGGGACAGGAACATTACAGGTAATCGGCTCAGGGAGCGTCACTTCGTAAGAGTCTTTCAGCGGGTCAGCCAAAATGCTGTTATACACCGCCTTTTGGTTCTCGTTTAACTGGGTATAAAACGTAAACGGCTGGGCAGTACCGTTCGAATAAAACGGAACCGCCGAAACGCTGTTGTGCGTTGTTTCTAACTTGGTAGTCGGGTCATATTCGAGAGACTCAACCGTTCCGAGCGATGCAAACGTAAGGTCAGGCTCCGTGTCCTTTGCCGCAAGCGCCGACGCGCCGAACGACACAACCGAAAACAGCATGCAAACTGATAATAACAAACAAAGAATCTTTTTCATAAATATCCTTTTCCTTTAAACAAAAACGGCTCCTTTCCAAAACCGGTAAGGAGCCGCGACTTACTAATCAACGGTTCTGCAAGAGCGCAGAAAGCTCGTCCATAAAGGCATTGATGTCGCGGAAATGCCGGTAAACGGACGCAAACCGGACATAGGCAACCTCATCAATATCTTTGAGCTTATCCATTGCGAGTTCGCCGATACGCATGGACGTAACCTCGCGGTCCAACGAATTTTGCAGTGTGGCTTCGATTTCATCGACGGCCTTTTCGAGCGTATCCATCGCAACCGGACGCTTTTCACAAGCGCGCATCATACCGTTGAGCAATTTGTTGCGGTCGAACGCCTCGCGGGATTTATCCTTTTTAATGACCAAAATCGGCACGCTTTCAATAATTTCATAAGTCGTAAAGCGTTTGCCGCACTTTAAGCACTCGCGACGGCGGCGAATACGCTCGCCCTCATCGGTCGGGCGGGAGTCGATAACTTTGCTTTCTTCATAGCCGCAAAATGGACATTTCACAACAATCACATCCGTTAACTTTTTCTATATGTTGTATTATAGCAGTTATCAGCCACAATGTAAAGCATTAAAGGCACTTTTTTAACAGTTCTTTTGCACGGCGGATTTCCTCGGCGTCGCGGTAGCTGTGTTCGTAAAGCTCAATGATATAGTCGCCCTTGTACCCTTTCTTTTTCATCGTGTCAAAAAAGGTTTTAAAATCAAACTGCGCGCCCTCACAAAACGGCACCACGCAATCTTTTTCTTTGGTGTAATCGCTGATATGCACGTGGACAATCGAATCGGCAAAACGGTTGACAAACACATAAGGGTCAATCCCCGTTCGGCGGGCCTGTTTAATATCGAGTACCATTTTAAAATCGTCGCCGAGTGCTAAGCGCATATTTTCGAGAAATTCCGGGCTTTCCGAACGGTAGTGCACGACATTTTCCTGGCAAAGGGAAATGCCCTCGGCTTTGCCGATACGATAAAGCTCGCCGAAGCGCTCAAAAACCTGTTCGTCGGGAATGCTTCCCGGAATTTTCGCCCCGTGCATGACCAAAAGCTCCGCGCCGAGCGCGTGCATCCCGTCAAAATACCGTTTGAAGCTTTCGATGCTTTCTATATAGCGGCGCTCATAAGAGCTGAAATAGTAATAAGACTCCGTAAACGACGCATAGGTGTGAAAGCTTTTGACGCGCATACCGTATTGCTTTTGAATCGCGCAGAGCTTTTCAATAAAAGATTTTTCGAGCTCACTCGGCGCGTTCATGAAAATCTCGATACACTCCGCGCCCAGTTCGCCGGTTTTGCGCATGGATTCCTCGGTCGTTTCCGGGTAAAAGCATGCTGTTGAAATTCCGATCGCCATAAATCTCCCTGCCAATATTTGTGCATTGTTTTCAAAAATCACTCTATGTATTATTGTAATAGGGAGGTACATAAAAATGCAAGCGTTATTTCACGAAATTCATAGTTTTTTCAAAGCTTTTCATCCGTTTTGCAAGCGGATTTTAAAATGGGGCTCGCCTTTGGTGTTCTCGCTGTTTTTCGCCGCCGGATTTTGCCGCCTTGCCGCGGGGCAAATCGGGGTGTATGATAAAATGCTTCGGCTTTCTTCGGAATTTTTGCTGTGCGGGCGGGAAACATTCGGTGCAATTGTGGTTTTCTCGCTGCTTTTACAGTTTTTGTGTATGGCCTACACCTACGACCACGGGCAAAGCCCTCTGTAAACACAAAAACCGCCTGCGGAAAACCGCAGACGGAGCAAAAGCTAACGTGCAAACGCAGAAATTCTGAAGAGCTTTTGCCGTCGTTAGGTTATGCAATTTCTTAAAAAAAATACACCGCAGCAAAAAAATCGGAAAAAAAGTGAAAAAAGGCTTGCTTTTTTTATGGCGCTGTGCTAAAATACCAAAGCGTTGAAAAATCAAGCAATACGGAATGGAGGTTTGAAAATGAGCGCTCTTGAAATTGTCCTTGGCGTTTTTCTGATTTTGTTGTCGGTTCTTTTAATCGCCATCGTTTTGATGCAGAAAAGCCGTGAGGGCGGTCTTTCCGGTGCAATCGCCGGCGGCTCTGACACCTTCTTCGGTAAAAATAAAGGCAGAACCAACGAAGCGCGTCTTGCGAAAATGACCAGATATATCGCAATCGTGTTTTTCGTTCTTGCTTTTGCAGCTACCCTGTTGATTCTGTTCTTCTGATTTGATTTTGGCGGTTTTTTGAAAACCGCTTTCTATGAGCCATTAGCTCAGCTGGCAGAGCACTTGACTTTTAATCAAGGTGTCCGGAGTTCGATTCTCCGATGGCTCACCAAACAACCCCCGAAATGCAAAATGCATTTCGGGGGTTCTCTTTTTGACAGCACGCAATTCCTCAACGTATTTTTAAATGGGAAACAACCCCGTTTTCTAAATGCACGGGGTTGTTTTTGGGGAAATTTATAAAGTTATGGTTGGACGTCGCAGGCAACGTCCCATAAATGTTCGGGATCCAGCTGAACAGCGTTGCAGTTTTCCGCAAGCGCTGTAACAAGTGATTTTTCAGGAGAAATATCGTCAACTTCGCAAACAAATAACCAAGAATCGTTCCTTTTCACATAACAACGGATACCGAATGTCTCCGTGATACCGGCTTCGTTTGCCGGGCAAGGCGCTTTACAAACCTGATACCGAAAGCGCAATCGGACAAACCTCACTTTTTAAAGAATCCAATTCGATTTCCAAAACAGACGCCAAACGTACAGCCGTGGATAATTTTGGGTCTGTTATACCTAACTCTAAGTCCTGGTAATGCCGCAAAGAAACACCGCCATTTTCCGCCGCCTGACGCTGTGTCCAGTGCTTTGCGGCCCTGCCATTGTAAAGCATTTCTGCAAAACTGCTTTTCACCGACATATTTAATTTCCCCTTCCTTGCATTATGTATTGTATCTATTTTTGAATCAAATGCAACGAGCCGCACTTCCTATTGTGAAAAGAAAATAAAAAATTTGGAATGTTATAAATTATAACATTAAAATTTACGAAAGTAAGAACGAATTTTGTTGTCTTTTTCTCTTTTTTTGCACGTGGACAAAAGACTTTTGTTTAAAAACAAAAAATTAAATTTCCGCTTGACAAAATTCTCGTTTAGTGGTACTATATTTCGGCGGTGAGAAGCAAGAGCTTTAACCCGCACATGCGCTGCTAGCTCAGCTGGAGAGAGTGTTTGGCTACGAACCAAAAGGTCAGGGGTTCGAATCCCTTGCAGCGCGCCAAAGAACAAGTTCGGATATTTTTCCGGGCTTGTTCTTTTTTTGTTTTTTTCTGCAAGGGATTCGAAAGCCCGTTTAGAAAACAGTCCGGGGGACTGTTTTTAGGGCGTCGCGTTGATGACACCCGTTTCTTTTGAATTCGTACATTTCGAGGTAGAAATTGCTTTTTAGCATTCCCCCTTGCAGCGCGCCAAAGAACAAGTTCGGATATTTTTCCGGACTTGTTCTTTTTTTGCATTTTTGCTGCAAGGGATTCGAAAGCCCGTTAAGAAAACAGTCCGGGGGACTGTTTTTAGGGCGTCGCGTTGATGACACCCGTTTCTTTCGGATTCGTACATTTCGGGGTTGAAATTGCTTTTCAGCACTTCCCCCTTGCAGCGCGCCGTACGTACCTTGACGCGCAATTTGTGCCTCGAATAACATTTACACATTGTTTATGCAGTCAACATATCGTTTGCATTTCGATATGGAGTATTATATAATCAACTGCAAAGGTAGGACGTTTTGCTAAAAATGAGAAAAGAGGGATTTTGATGCGCCGCGAATTGGTAGAAACAATAAAAGAAAGCACAAAGGTTTTATTCCTCAACTTTGAAACCACTCTGAAAACCTGTGACATGGATTATGTGCTGTGTGATATGCCGATTTGGAAGCACTGCTATCACACGCTGCACAGTTTGGACCAATGGTTTATCAACCCTTACGAGTATACGGAACCTCCTTTTCACGAGGACAAACTCAACAGTCTTAATTATCTTGGGGAAAAGGTGCTGTCCAGAGATGAACTGACGGACTATTTCAAGACGATACAAGTAAAACTCCTCGCCTATTTAGACAGCCTGAACGACGAAGATTTATATGAAATTCCAAAGGGCTGCAAATATAACCGTTTGGAGCATGTTTTGGGGCAGTTTCGGCATTTTCACTGTCATATGGGTAATATTAACGCGACAACGATTGTTACCACTAACCAATGGCCGCGGGTTGTAGGCACATATGCGCTGGATAAAGATTTTGTATTTCCCGGTCTTTATGAATAAAGGAAATACACAATAAGTAAGCAAACAAATTATTACAAAAAAAAGGACGCAGGGAAACCCTGCGCCCTTTTTTATTCGTCCCGTTTGTTTATTCGTAAGCCGCGTCGGCTTTTGTGCGCTGTAAGGTATTCACCGGGTGATGGGGCGGCGCGTAAACCGAAAAAAGTTTTAACGGGCATTTGCCTGTGTTTACGATATTATGCCAGTGCTTTGCCGGCACATAAATCGCATCGCCGACCTTTGCCGTTTTCTGGTAGCATAAATTGTCTTTGGTTTTGCCCATGCAAACCTTGCAGCAGCCCTCCGCCACCAGCAAAAGCTGGTCGGTGTCGTCGTGGTATTCTAAACCCACGTCACCGCAAGCCGGAATGCACATCAAGGTGGTTTGGAGATATTCGCCCGTCCAAACCGCTTTACGATAATTGCAGTTTTGTAAGGTTTCCGCGCACCAGTGCATCACGCACGGCCCGCTGGTTTGCGGCTGTTCTTTCGCACAACCGCAGGTATTTTCACGGTAAATTTTCATGACTTTCGACCTCCTTTCCGGGGTTCTATACCAGTATATGCAAAAAGGTTCTTTGCGGTTTTCGCAAAAATTTCGGAGCTTTCCGTGTGTTACGCAACACTATGGGTTTTGTATGTCGTTCGTTCATGGTTTATTATTATTTTATTCATATTTTATTCATAAATTTAATGCGTTGTTGTGATAAAGTATAAATATCTTTTTTGAAAAAAATCTGTTATTAGGGGGAAATGAATATGAACTTGCAAAAGCTCATCGACAAAAAAGACGCCGCAGCAAAATATATGCTCGACGAAATCACGCACATCTGCAAAACCTTTGAAAAGCGCGCGCCCGGTTCCAAGGGCGAAGAACAGGCCTGTGAATACATGGCGAAAGTGCTCAAAGAGGAATGTGGCTGCGACCGCGCGGACGTGGAATCGTTCAAAGAAAATCCGGGTTCGTTCTATGGCTGGATTTACTTCACAATCACGTTCGTTTTGCTTGCAATTGTGCTGTTTTTCTTCTTCCCGCTGGCTTCGATCCTTTTGATTGTTGCGGGTCTTGTGATTGTATTTTTACAATTCGGTCTTTATAAAAAGGTCGTTGACCCCTGTTTCGAAGAAAAAACCGGCCACAACGTGACCGCCGTGAAAAAATGCACCGGCGAAGTCAAACGCCGCATTTTCTTCAACGGACACCCGGACGCCGCTTGGGAATGGCCCGTCAACTACAAACTCGGCGGTGTCGGCTTTGAAGGGCACGCGATTATTTGCGGTGTCGGCGCCGTGTATTACCTCGTGATTGCCATTTTGGCGATTGCCCGCAACGGCGTTGCATTCGGTGTAGCGGACACTTCCGACACGCTGACAAAAATGGCGCTTTGGGGCCTTTTGTTCGTTCCGTTTTTAATCGGTCTTTACAAAATGTGGAACAAAAACCGCGTGGTTGACGGTGCGAACGACAACCTTTCCGGCTGCTACATGGGTATTGCCATTTTGAAAGCTTTGAAAGACGAAGGCATTGAATTTGAAAACACCGAAATCGGCGTCATTCTGACCGGTTCCGAAGAAGCAGGTCTTCGCGGCGCGAAAGCCTGGTGCGAAGCGCACAAAGGCGAGTTTGACGACGTGCCGACCTTCATTTTCTCCTATGACACGATTCACGACCCGAAATATTTGATGACCAACTACCGCGACTTAAACGGCACGGTGAAAGCCGACAAGGACGTTTCCGATTTGTTCATGGAAGCGGCAAAAGAGCTCGATATTCCCTGCAAAAAGGGTTGGGTTCCCCCGCTCGGCGGCGCGACGGACTCCGCAGCGTTTGCGCAGGCCGGCTTCCGCGCGACCGGTGTTACGGGTCTTAACCACAAGCTGGAAGATTATTACCACACCCGCCGCGATACATATGACAACATGAACTTAGACGGCCTTGCGGGCTGCTACGCAGTCAGCGTGAAGGTGCTGGAAATGTTCGATAACGGCGCAAAACAGTAAACAACTAAAAAACGAAAAGCCACCTGTTTGTCAGGTGGCTTTTTTATTTTGAAATCTAATTTTCTTGTGCTTACGGGTTTTGGGAATTCTCTGTATTTTCCGGCTTTTCTTCCAGCGTATTTTTTTCGATAATATAACGCGGGCGGGCTTTGCTTTCGGCGTAAATTTTGCCGATGTATTCCCCGATGATGCCAAGGCAGAAAATCTGAACCCCACCCAAAAGAAAAATCACACACAAAAGGCTTGTCCAGCCCTGAACGGTGTAGCCGAACAGTTTGATAATCACCACAACGACTACGGCAATCAGGCTGATAAGCGACACGAGAAGGCCGAGGCTCGTAATCATTTTTAACGGGCGCACGGAAAGGCTTGTGATGCCGTCCAGCGCCAAGTGGAGCATTTTCGAAAGCGGGTAATGCGTTTCCCCGGCGAGGCGCGCTTTGCGGTCATAATAGACGCTCGAGCTTTTAAAGCCGACTAAAGGAATCAACCCGCGCAAAAACAGGTTGACTTCTTTGAACTGTGCAAGCCCCTCAAGCGCTTTTTTGCTCATCAGGCGGTAATCGGCGTGGTTATAAACCACTTCCGCGCCGAACAGCCGCAGAAGTTTATATAGTCCCTGCGCCGACGTGCGTTTGAACACGGTGTCGGTCTCGCGGCTTGCGCGCACGCCGTAAACCACCTCGGCGCCGTCCTGATATTCTTTGAGCATGGCGTCCATAGCGTTTAAATCGTCCTGCCCGTCGCAGTCAACGGAAATCGTGACGTCCGCGTAATCTTTCGCGGTCATCAGTCCCGCCAAAAGGGCGTTTTGATGCCCTTGATTGCGGCTGAGTTTAAGCCCCTGCGCGTGCTCGTCCGACTGGCGCAGGCGTAGGATTTCATCCCAGGTGCCGTCTTTGCTGCCGTCGTTGACGAACAGGACGCGGCTTTCTTCGCGGATTTGCCCGCTTTCGGTTAATTCCCGAAGTTTCTCTAAAAACATAGGCCCTGTAATCGGCAAAACCGCTTCTTCGTTATAGCAGGGAACGACAATATACAAAATCGGTTGCGTCATCCGCGTTTTCACCTCGTTTTCGTTCTTTTTTTATCATAGCAAACCCCCGTTCCCCTGTCAATCCCGCCGCACGCGGTTCCGGCTTTACTTTTCGGCGCAAAAAGCTTATAATACTCCCGACAAAGGAGATTTTAGTATGGCATTGAATATTGTTTTGGTGGAGCCGGAAATCCCGCAAAATACCGGCAACATTGCGCGGACCTGCGCGGCGACCGGCGCGCGGCTGCATTTGGTGGGACCGATGGGCTTTACCATTGACGACCGCAAGCTCAAACGCGCGGGGTTAGACTACTGGCGGCTTTTGGACATCACCTATTATGACAGTTTGGACGATTTTCTCTTGTCGCATACAGCCGACGCGGACAAATTCTTTTTCTTTACGACCAAAGGAAAACACATTCACTCGGATTTGCAATATCCGGAGGACGCCTATTTGTTTTTCGGCAAGGAAACCAAAGGGCTTCCCGAATGGCTTTTGTACGAGCACCCGGACGTTTGCGCAAGGCTTCCGATGCGCAACGACTCGCGCGCGCGAAGCTTAAACCTTTCCAATACGGTAGCGGTTGCCGTGTATGAAGTTTTGCGGCAATGGGGCTACCCGGAGCTTCTCTGCGAAGGGCATTTGCGCGAATACGACGACTGATTGAAAGCGAAATCATTTTTGAAAGGACAAGCGTATGCACCGGAAAGACGACTTACTTCATGCGTTACAAGCTTACGCGGAAAGTGATTTTTATCCGTTCCATATGCCCGGGCACAAGCGAAACACAGCGCTTTTGCCCGACGCGCTCCCTTATCCCTTAGATATTACCGAAATTGACGGTTTTGACAACCTGCACGCGCCCGAGGGGATTTTAAAAGAACTGAACAACCGTCTTGCGGTGCTTTACAAAAGCGTTGCAAGCTTCGCGCTGGTCAACGGCTCGACAGTCGGTATTCTTGCCGGCATGCGCGCGGCGGCTGCGCCCGAAAGCACGGTTTTGGTCGCAAGAAACGTGCACCGTTCGGTTTGCAACGCCTTAGAGCTATTGCGTTTAAAGCCGGTTTGGCTCTCGCCGAAAGTGGATTCTGAAACCGGCATTGCGGGCGGGATTGCCGAAAGCGATGTGCGGCGCGCGCTGAAAGAGCACCCCGAGGTGCGGCTGGTTGTGCTCACCTCGCCCACTTACGACGGCGTGATCAGCGACGTGGCTTCTATTGTAAAAGCGGCGCACGAAAAAAACGTGCCGGTGCTTCTGGACGAAGCGCACGGCGCGCATTTGCAATTTTGCGGTTTGTCGGCGTTTTCCGGCGTTTCCAATAAGGCGGACATTGTTATCCAGTCGCTTCACAAAACGCTCCCTGCGCTCACGCAATGCGCCGTGGCGCACATTGGCGGCGAACTTATTTCGCCCGCAGAATTCGCAAGGCAGGTAAGTGTGTTTGAAACGTCGAGCCCCTCATATGTTTTGCTCGCGTCGATTGCGGCGTGTGTCCGGCTGTTGGAAACGCGCGGGGAAGAATTATTTGCCGCGTACAACGCCCGATTAGAACGCTTTTCCGAAAGCTGTAAACAACTGAAAGTCTTATCCGTTCCGGGCAAAGGTAACTGCCCCGCAAACTTCCCTGACCAAACGGTATTTGATCCGGGGAAGCTGCCGATTCTCACGGCAAACAGTGACATTGACGGCGCGGCGCTCGCCGAGCGGCTACGAAAAGAATTTCACATAGAGCCGGAAATGACGGCGATTTCCTACACGTTGTTAATGACTTCAGTTTGCGACACGGACGAGGGCTTTTTGCGGCTGGAAACCGCCTTGCGCGCAATCGACAGCACACTTTCCAAAAGAGAAACGCCGTTTTGCTTTTCTACCCTCCCCTTGCCGCGGCAAGTGTTGACGCCTGCCGAAGCGGCTGCGCGACCGAAAACAGCGCTGCCTTTTGAAAAAGCGCTCGGAAAAACCGCGGCAGAAGCGGTTTGGTGTTATCCGCCCGGCACGCCGCTTATTATGCCCGGGGAGGAAATCACAGACGACCTGTCGGACGCTGTCAAGGCGGCAAAAGCACACGGACTTTCAGTGCAATCCGCGTCCGGCTCGCTTCCGCTTTTGCAGGTTTGCAATTGACAAAAGGGCGCAGTTGTGCTACTATACTTTTGTAAAATTTTCTAAGGAGCAGATGAAAATGAAAAGAATTCAGACGATAAAGACCCGCGACTTAAAAGAAAGCGTTAAAAACGGCGGCTGCGGCGAATGCCAGACCTCCTGCCAGAGCGCTTGCAAAACTTCCTGCGGCGTTGCGAACCAGCAGTGCGAAAAATGCATGAGCGAAAGCAAATAAGCAGACACGAATTTGAAAAAAAGCCGTTTTCTTGTGAAAGATAACGGCTTTTCTTTTTGAGGTTTTTACATGGTTCATCTTTATAAACTTAACGGTTACAACATAGTGTTAGACATCTTCAGCGGCAGTGTGCACGCGGTGGACGACGTGGCGTTTGACGCCATTTCGATGTATGAAACGCACACGCCCGAAGAAATCAAGAAAGCCCTTGCGGAGAAATACAAAAACGAGGGCGTGACTTCGGAAGATTTGGACGAGGTTCTTTCGGACATTTTGGAGCTGAAAGAAGGCGGCAAGCTTTTTACCGAAGACCAATATGCCGACAAGGCGTTTGATTTTAAAAACCGCCACACTGAAATTAAGGCGCTTTGCTTACACGTGGCGCACACCTGCAACTTAAACTGCACCTACTGTTTTGCTGCGCAGGGCAAATACCACGGCGAACGCGCGCTGATGTCGTTTGAGACCGGCAAACGTGCTTTGGACTTTTTGGTCGAAAATTCCGGCAATCGTCGCAATTTGGAAGTGGACTTTTTCGGCGGCGAGCCGCTGTTGAATTTTGAAGTGGTCAAACAGCTTGTGGCGTATGCCCGAAGCATTGAAGATAAGTGTGGCAAGCATTTCCGCTTTACACTGACAACCAACGGCGTTTTGCTCGACGACGAAGTCACCGAGTTTGCCAACCGTGAATGTCACAACGTCGTGCTTTCTTTAGACGGGCGAAAAGAAGTCCACGACCGCCTGCGTAAGACAATCAACGGTAAGGGCAGTTACGACACCATTGTGCCGAAGTTCCAGAAATTCGTGAAAGCCCGCGGCGACAAAGGCTATTATGTGCGCGGGACGTTCACCCACAACAACACCGATTTCACCAACGACATTTTCCACATGGCGGACCTCGGGTTTACCGAGCTTTCGATGGAGCCCGTTGTCTGTGCGCCGGGCGAAGAATACGCCTTAACCGAAGAAGACCTGCCCGTTTTGTTCGAGCAGTATGAAATTTTAGCCAAAGAAATGCTGCGCCGCGAGCGCGAGGGGCGGCCGTTCACCTTTTACCACTATATGCTTGACCTCACCGGCGGGCCGTGTATTTACAAGCGTATTTCCGGCTGCGGGTCGGGCACGGAATATCTTGCCGTGACCCCGTGGGGCGAGCTTTACCCCTGCCACCAGTTTGTGGGCGACCCGAAATACAGCATGGGCAACATTTGGGACGGCGTGACGAACAAAGCGCTGCAAGACGAATTTAAACTTTGCAACGCTTACGCGCGGCCGGACTGCAAAGACTGTTGGGCAAAGCTTTATTGCAGCGGCGGCTGTGCGGCAAACGCCTACCACGCGACCGGCTCGATTACCGGCACCTACCACTATGGCTGTGAGTTGTTTAAAAAGCGGATAGAATGTGCGATTATGCTGAAAGTCGCCGAAGCACTGGGCGACGCGGAGCCGGAAAAGGCGTAAAGAAAAATACTTTACAGGGGAAAGCTTATGACTTTGTTTTTAAGTATTTATTTTAGTGCGGCTGTCGTCGTTATTGCGGCGGTATTTGTGCTCTCTCTCTTTGAAGAAAAGCACCGCGCGTGCCGCGGCGTCCTTTTGGCAGTATACATTGTCGCCATTTTAGGCGTTTTGTTTGCCACCGGCTGTTTAGAGGTCCGATACGGCTGGAACCGGCTGTATTCCACGGTGGTTGCCGCGGTGATTTTGGTTTGCGTTTATCTTGCCGACCGGCTCGGCGGCAAACTGCGCAAAAAAGATTCTTAAAGTAATAAAAAGAAATCCCCGACTGTTTTCCGTGATGTTCTTAACGGAGAATTGGTGGGTGGTATGTAACCGGAAGGTGTAAAAACCTTCCGGTTATTACTTTTTATGCGGTTTTTGCTGTTGGTTGTGCGAGGACGTCGATTGCGGGGACACCTTCCTGTTCGGGAAGTCGGAAGGCATAGTGGATTCGGATCGGGTTGCCCGCCGTTCGTGAGTATTTCTCGAACTTCTCGTACACCTCTATTCTGCGGATGAACACTCGCAACAGTTCGGGTGTCAGCTTCGGCATCTCAATATACTGCTTGGCGTTGCGAATAAATTCTTGTATGCATTTGTCCCTCATATCTACCTTGCCAATTCGCTCTGCCAACTCTTGCAGCTCACGCTTCTTTTCCGCCTGCTCCCGCTCATATCCGTTTGCCATTGAGTCATAGCGTTCGGGAGTGATCCTTCCCGATACTCTGTCCTCGTACAAACACCGAATGATGTTGTCCAGGTCTTGGATTCGCTTTTCGAGCTGCTCCTTTTGTATCCTGGCATTTCGGTAGAACTTTTCCGCTTCTTCCTCACCGTTCTGTGTTGCCATCGCATAGAACTCGTCGGGATTATCTCTTGCGAATGCAGTCACGGTTTGGAGGTTGTGCAGTACGATGGCATCGAGGACGCTCTCTCGGATATAGTGTGCAGTACATTCGGTCGTTCTTCTTTGGAATCCTCCGCATTGGAAGGCGTTGTTTTCCGGCTTTACGGTTTTCCCTCGGTGCAGATATAACCGCTTACCGCATTCACCGCAGAAGAGGAATCCTGCATACTTGTCCATCTCGCCTTGCTTGTCGGGGCGTTTCCGTCCGGCAAAGTGCCGTTGCACCATCTCAAAGGTCTTGCGGTCGATGATCGCTTCGTGGGTGTCCTTGAATATGAGAATGTTTTCGGGATCGTTCTTCAACCTTTTCTTCAACTTGTTGGACTTGGAATAGGTTTTGAAGTTTACGGTATCTCCCACGTATTCCTGATTGGACAGCATCTTACGGACGGTGTTCTGCGCCCAATGATACGGTCTGCTCAAATCGGGGTTGCCTGATTTGTTTCCGCTTTTCCTAAAGGCGTACACGCTTGGGCAGAAGATCTTCTCGGCGGACAGTCTGTCACAGATCTTCACGATGCCGATGCCGCTTGCGTACATTTCAAAGATCCGTTTCACGATTGGTGCGGTTTCGGGATCGGGGATATACTGTTTCGGGTTATTGGGGTCTTTCATATATCCGTATGGAATGGTGGTTCCGACTCGTTCTCCGCGCTCACCTTTAGCACGCTGTACGGCTCTGATCTTGCGGCTGGTATCACGGGCATAAAAATCGTTGAAATAGTTTTTGATTCCGGAGAAGTCGCTGACACCGTTGGCACTGTCCACACCGTCGTTGACGGCGATGAACCGAACGTCGTATTGGGGAAAGGTGATCTCCATCAGCATTCCCGTTTGCAGATAATCTCTGCCGAGACGGGATTGGTCTTTCACGATGACGATTCCCACCTTGCCGTGTTCGATGTCGTTCATCATCCGCTTGAAATCGGGACGGTTGAAATTCGCTCCCGAGTATCCGTCATCCACGTAGAATTGGATGTTCGGGAAGCGGTGCTGTTCTGCGTACTGCTGTAAGATTAACTTTTGGTTTTTGATACTGTTGGATTCGCCTTGCAGATCATCCTCTTGGGACAGGCGGCAGTATATAGCTGTTATTAAATTTTTGCTTTCGGTTGATTTCATTACACGTTTCCTTTCCGAGCCGAGTGCGGCTCTGTCAAATCAAACCAAATAGGATACGGCAACAACATATCACAACTCGGTCGAGTAGTCCAGCGACTTTGCTGAAACAGTTTTGTTAACTTTTTCGACCGTTGATAAGGTATTTCAGTTTGTCATTTGCATCTTCTGTTTCTCCACTGACAGAGAAACAAGACATTACGGGATACTGCTTCCCCTCAACGGTCAGCACGTAACCGAGACCGATATGCTGTTCTTCTCCTAATTCTTTCTGTAATTTCAAATATTTCTCTCTGCGCTTTTTCAGTAATTCAAAATCCATGTTCTGTTCTCCTTTCTCAGCCCTTCTGCCAGTAGTAGGCATCCTCAAATCCAAGCGTTCCGTTAATCCGTTTTACTTCGTCGATACAGTTTTGGCGAAGATTAGCAAGACTTCCTTCTTCTATATCACAGTGAGCTGCGAGGATATTCATCATAATTGCCATTTCAACCGCCAGCTTGAACAGCATTCTGTTTTCACTGGTGGTGTGGCTATCCACGATAGCCTTCATCGTGGAGACCATATAATTCGGCAGCATTCCCGGACTGTTATTTGCCCGTAGATAACCGACATATGCGTGTATTGCTTTTTCAATAAATTCCGATTGGCTCCGGCAATCATCATCCTTGTACATTTCTTTTACGGTTTCCATTGTTTTTGGTGTTACCCAAAAAGGAAACTTGATTTTGTTGTTAGTAGCCATAGTAAATTCTCCTTTTCTGTTACGGCACCTATTACAGCGCCTATGATTTTCTTTGTTTTACGGCACTTTTGGCAGTTCACGCCGCCTAAATTGACTCCTTATCCTCGAAAGTGGTACCACTTCGGCAAAAGAGCAAAAATGCCGAAAACCCTTGTGCGGTCGGCGTTGCCGTCCGCTGTGAACCGAGTCGAGGGGCGTTTACGACCCCGACTCTTTCACCTGCTTGATTTTCGACCCATCGAAAATGCCTAAAATCCGCCTTGTTGCGTTCCGAAATTCGCCTTTCCAACCTTGTCCTAAAATCGCCTCAAACGGGCGATTTTCTTTTTGGACGGGTGTTTCCTCGCATCTCTGCGTTCCTCGGCACACAGGCGGTCTGTGGGCGACACACGGCGTTCTGTGGTGGTTATCTTTTCTCTTTTTCTGTTGTAGTAATTCCCGGGTTTTGTTCTATGGGTTTTCTTCTTGATAGGAAATTCTGACACTATCCCAAAGAAAGATTTACTCTACTCCAAAAGACTTGCCACGTAGTAGAGATTGCTCGTCCTCGTTCCGTCCTCACGGTGCCTCTGAATCTTTTTTACAAGACCGAGGGACGAGAGATTTTCAATGGCAGAGTCTACGGTTTTCCTATCCATACCGCACTCCTTTGCAATGACTCTCCGCGAGGGAAAGCAGGAGCCATCCTTGCTGTCGCTGTGCCGAAGCAGACAGCAGTACACGGTGAAGTCCCTCGGCTTTAGTTCTAAATCAAAGATGCGGTTGGGAACCATAAAGAAATTTTTGTGCTGCATCCGATCCTCCTTTCGTTTGTGTTGATTCTAAATTTTGATACAATCATCTGCATTCCACCTTTCGATTTTTATGTAATCAAGGCGAGGGTAAAACAAAAAAAGACTCGCACATATATCGATACGGAAACACAGATGAGCGAACGGTTTGGTTCGCTTTCAATGTTCCGTGCCGATGTATGTACGAGTCTATAACTCTGAATGGATGATCGTTATTTTTCAAACGAAGAGGAGACAGTTGTAACTGTCGTGGCACATATATTTGATTTTTATCCGACCTTTGTCGGTGATTTTATTATACCATACGCAGGAAACTTTTGTCAAGGTGGATGAATAAAGTGAGTGGAATGTGGGAATAATATATGATTTTGTTAACCAAAAATGCTTTGCTAATGCAAAAGCAAAAACCAAAGTGTTTTAGAATAAAATTGAGCGAAGTCACAATTTTACATTGATTTCATTTAAGGTATGTGATATAATGATTCTATCAAATAATTGTAAAGGGAGCATATTATGGCGATCAGTTACAAAAGGCTATGGAAATTGTTAATCGACAAGGAGATTAAGAAAAAAGACCTTGTGCAAATGGCTGGCTTGAGTAGTTATACTCTCAACAAATTAAATAAGGGAGAAAACGTAAACGCAGATACTCTCATGAAAATCTGTGTTGCT
>DVGI01000043.1 GCA_018712805.1 Candidatus Fimenecus excrementavium
TAATGCATTGCGCCAGCCGCCAAAATGTCGGGCGTAAGTGTTAAGAGAATATTTTGACACTCCGTTTTTAATATCTGTTGTTGTGGGCTGACGGCCTAACTTGATCCATATGCGCTCTATCTCTTCAATAAGCTCCTGATTTGTAACTTTAGGATGATGCCCTGTTGGCTCCAGCCCTGCCACTAAAAGCACCTTACTCCACGACCCGCAGCGTTTAGAAAATATTGAAGCATCATATTTCCCATATTTTTGGTACTGAATAATCGTAACGGTCTTTTTTTGGAGCAAATGAGCAACTCTCTGAATATCTAATATATATTCTTGATCTGATACGTAAAAATTATGTTTTTCAGTATTCAGTCCTGCTAGATTCAAAACATTTTTCCACGATCCAAAACGTTTGCGAAGTGTATCGTGATGATATTGTCCATACTCATCATACTCCATTGTTGTCAGTGTGTTTTTTTCTAAGCGCATTGCAACCTCTTTTACATCCTTCAAAAAATCCTCACTCGATATATTTCTGTGATAATTATTTAACCTAAATTCCATACTCTCCCCTCAATTCAATTTTATCCTATCACAGTACACCTCAACATTCAACAAAAAGAGCTGTCATAAGCAGCTCTTTTTATCTTTTTTAACCCAGTGCGGCGATGGAGTCCCCCAGCTTTGCGGGCTGCTCGCGCAGCTTGTCCGCCTTTTCGCGCTCCGCAAGCGGGTACTGGAATGTCAAAAATGATACGCAATAGGCATCATATGCAATCCAATATAAGCATTTTACATTTGCGCATGGGACGGTTATGATGAAAGAAGTAAAGTCGCCCAGAAAACCGCTGATCTATTACTACGGGATCGTTTTGCTGGTTATTCTGCTTTTCAATATCTTTGTCACCCCCATACTGATGCAGGGACAGGTGACCGAAGTGGATTACGGCACCTTTATGGACATGATCGAGGAAAAAAATATCGGCGCCGTGCAGGTGGAGGACACCCAGATCCTCTTTACCGATAAAGAGAATACCGCGGTCTATAAAACCGGCGTGATGGATGACCCGACGCTGACCGAGCGGCTCCATGATTCCGGCGCGCAGTTTGCAAAGGTGATCGAGCGGACGATGTCCCCGATCATGAGCTTTTTCCTGACCTTCATTTTGCCCATGCTTATTTTTATCGGGATCGGGCAGTACATGAGCAAAAAACTGATGGAGCAGGCCGGCGGGAAAAATTCCATGGCCTTCGGCATGGGTAAAAGCAACGCAAAAATTTATGTGCAGTCCACACAGGGGATTCATTTCAGCGACGTTGCCGGCGAGGATGAGGCGAAGGAAAGCCTGTCCGAAATCGTCGATTACCTGCACAACCCCCAGAAGTATACGGAAGCCGGCGCATCCATGCCCAAGGGGCTCCTGCTCGTAGGCCCTCCGGGCACCGGCAAAACCATGCTGGCAAAAGCAGTGGCCGGCGAGGCGAACGTCCCCTTTTTCTCCATCTCGGGTTCGGAATTTGTCGAGATGTTCGTGGGCATGGGCGCCTCCAAGGTGCGCGACCTGTTTAGGCAGGCAAAGGAAAAAGCGCCGTGCATCGTATTCATTGACGAGATCGATGCCATTGGGCAGAAGCGCAATTCGGGCGGCATGGGCGGCAACGATGAGCGCGAGCAGACCCTTAACCAGCTGCTGACCGAAATGGACGGCTTCGAAGGCAACACCGGCGTTATTATTCTGGCGGCAACCAACCGGCCGGAATCGCTCGATCCGGCGCTGACCCGTCCCGGCCGCCTTGACCGGCGCGTCCCTGTGGAGCTGCCCGATCTTGCCGGACGGGAAGCAATTTTACAGGTTCATGCCAAAAAGATCAAAACCGCAGAGGATGTGGATTTCCACACGATTGCCCGTATGGCATCCGGAGCCTCCGGCGCAGAGCTTGCCAATATCATCAATGAAGCGGCGCTCCGCGCTGTCCGGAACGGCCGCACAATCGTCAATCAGGCCGATTTGGAGGAGAGCATCGAGGTCGTTATCGCCGGATACCAGAAAAAGAACGCGGTGCTTTCGGACAAGGAAAAGCTGGTCGTCTCCTATCACGAGATCGGCCATGCGCTGGTCGCTGCAAAGCAGACGAATTCCACCCCTGTGCAGAAGATCACCATTATCCCCAGAACCTCGGGCGCACTGGGTTATACCATGCAGGTGGATACTGGGGACAAATATCTGCTGACCCGGCAGGAGATCGAGAACAAGATCGCCACTTATACCGGCGGACGCGCTGCGGAGGAGGTCGTTTTCGGCGAAATCACCACCGGCGCTTCCAACGATATCGAGCAGGCCACCAAACTTGCCCGCGCGATGATTACCCGCTACGGCATGAGCGAAGAGTTTGATATGGTAGCCATGGAAACGGTGAACAACCAGTATCTGGGCGGCGATACGTCGCTTGCCTGCTCGGCGGACACCCAGAAGGACATTGACCGGAAGGTCGTTGAGCTGGTCAAGGCGCAGCATGCCAAGGCGAAGCAGATCTTGCTGGAAAACCGGGGCAAGCTGGACGAGCTGGCAAAGTTCCTCTATGAAAAAGAGACCATTACAGGCGAGGAATTTATGGAGATATTGACGGCAGGAGGAGAGGAAAAATGAGAGGACGTTCCGGATTCGGGTGGCTTGAACTGGTCATCGGCATTCTTCTGATCCTGTTGGGCATTTTCACGCTTGTCAATCCCAGCCTCGCGCTGACAGGGCTTGTGGTCGTCTTTGGCATTGTTGCCCTTGTCATGGGGATCGCGGATATCGTGCTGTATGTGCGGGTGGAGCGGTATACGGGGTTTGGGCCGGTTGTATCGTTGGTTTCCGGTATCCTGAGCGTGATGTCCGGCTTGATGCTGCTGGTATATCCCAACGCAGGGAAATGGGTGCTGTCCCTGCTGTTCCCGATCTGGTTCATCGCCCACTGGGTATCCCGTCTGTCCCATCTGCCGGCGATCTGCATGATAGCAGGGGACGGCATGTACTATTTTACGCTGGTTGTGAATATTATTGGACTGATATTGGGCTTTTTGATGGTGTTCCGCCCGTTGTTCTCCCTGTTATCTGTCAGCTATATTATCAGCCTGTATCTGATCCTGCTGGGGATCGACAGCATCGCCATGGCTTTCAGCGGCATGGGCTCCAGAAGGTGAAAGGGTCTTCCCTTTTCTCCAGATGACAAGCCTCTGAACGGGCATCTGCGTGAGATGCGGGAACATTTTGCTGATGTGCGATAAAGAAGTAATAGAAGTGTAAAAAATTTTGCCG
>DVGI01000044.1 GCA_018712805.1 Candidatus Fimenecus excrementavium
TACCCTCGAAATAGATAGAAGTCATAAGGCTTCGCGTATCGAAAGGTACGCGGGGCCTTTTTTTTTGCCTGAAATTAGCAACTTAAGGTTCCTCTTAAAGGAAATGAAAATTAGATATTCTCATCTCAGGATGAAGTTAGAAGGCTTTTTATACAGATTCTCCTTCATCCAGAAGCAGCGCATATAAGGGTCAAATAAAAAACCTTATATGAAATAAAGATTCTCATAGTCCATAAGGCGCCAGAGGACGATGGGAGCATAGAGAGTTTAGGTAGCGGTTTATGACCGCTCCAGAAACGAAGATGCCCCACCGTTAGTTTTCTGCGCCTATTTTTGGATTGTCAGAGCACGTGGCCATCTTTGGTCTAGGCTCTTTTTGCATCCCACCGTTCTCGGGCAAGGACGGAAAGGATGCAAAGATGAGATTAAAGATTCGTTACGAGCAGGAGTTCCAGGCTATCGAACTGGACGCAGAAGCAACCGAGCAGCTTTGGGTTAGTCTGTCCCTCGAAGGTGAAGGACTCTCCCAGGAGGAACGTGAACAGCGTATTCAGGACGCGTTCGACGAGCAGTACAACAGGCCGGAGTATAACATCTGGCACCGTGAGACCCGTCACATTGATCCGACACCGAAGCGTAAGCGTATGGATGGTAGACGCGGTTACATCCAGGCCGATCCCGACGATACGGCTTTCGACATCATGGATTATTTGCTTACCACAACTGATGCCGAGATGCACGAGCACAACTTCGAATATCAGGAAGTCTGTGAATGGGTTAGGAAGATTCTTTATAAGAAGCCGGAGTGGGCCGACGCCTTTATCGCAGTTCGTCTGGATGGTGAGCCGGTCCGCGAGTATGCAGCAAGGATCGGTGCCGACGAGAACAATATCACGCAGAAGTTAAAGCGTGCGGCACAGAAGCTCAAAGAAAATTACAAAGACCGTCAGATTTGACTGTCCGCCGAGGCTACCCGTTAGAGGGTGACCTCGGCAATTTTTTATAAGGAGGCAGTTTGATATGACGAATGATATCAAAAACCAAGACCGGAAATATCGCCCGCTTGTATATGTGGCAAGCGCGTACTCCGGCGAAGTAACTACTAATACGGAAAAGGCCAAGCAGTACTGCCGTTTCGCTATGGAGCAGGGACAGATCCCGCTGGCACCGCACCTCATGTTTCCACAGTTTATGAATGACGACGATCCAGCCGAGCGCGAGCTTGCAATATTCATGGATGTAATCCTGCTCGGTAAATGCGACGAGCTATGGGTCTTCGGTGACACCATCACCGTCGGCATGAGCGTCGAGATTGAAGTGGCCAAGAAGCGTAAACAGACGATCCGTTATTTCAACAGCAAATGCGAGGAGGTGGAGCAGGCATGAGTGAGCTTAGAGCAATCCAAACAGAATACAAAGGTTACCGTTTCCGCTCCCGCCTCGAAGCACGCTGGGCGGTTTTGTTAGATGAGCTTGGTGTGAAGTGGGAATACGAGCCGGAGGGATATGACCTTGGAAACGGCATGTGTTATCTTCCGGACTTCCGTCTTTACGACGTTACGATTAACCACGGCTTCTTCAAAAGACACTGCACCATCTACCTTGAGGTAAAGGGACAGATGAACGACGAGGACGCTGCCAAGATCAACCGTTTTTATGAGCTCGGTTATGAAGACGATAGGCGCTACGGCGAATCCGCCAGTGCAGTGCTGGTGGTCGGAAATATTCCCGAGGGCGAGGACATCAACGAGCTTCTCGATTACATGCACGAGGAAGCTTACAACGATCACGGGAACTGGCCGAACTTTTATAACTTCGAAACTGTTGACGGTGATTACTTCGGAGCCTATCCGGGTGTGGATAAGCGCGGCACCTTCACACTGTTTGGCGATGACTCCAGCTACCTTTGGAGCATGGATACTGCAGCTACGGAAAGAGCATACCGTCTTGCGCGTCAGGCGAGATTTGAACACGGTGAGACACCGAGAAGGAGGTTCAGATAATGCGGGATTTAGCAATCGCCTACGGAAATAACCGTCAGGCAAAGAAATGGGTTAATAAAAAAACAAAATACGCGGATTTGAAGGAGCGTTTGAAGGTGACGATCCGCACCACAGAGTCGGCTGAGGAATATGCCAAGATGAGTAAATCCGCAAGGGACGCTGCAAAGGACCACGGTGGTTTTGTCGGCGGCGTCCTGGCCGGCGGCCGCAGAAAGGTTGATACCGTCGAGTCCCGTTCCATGATAGCGCTCGACGGTGACCGCATTGATACTGACTTTTTGGATAACTACGAAACTAATGCGCCGTATACATCTTTCCTTTATACGACGCACAGCCATACACCGGATAATCCGAGGGTGAGGCTGATAGGATGGACAATGAACAGCTTGTAGCCCGGATCCAGGGCGGAGACAACGAAGCGGAGAATATGCTCCAGCTCTGAAAGCAGAACAAGGGATTTATCGCAACGATCGCCCGGAAGTATTCAGTCGGCGCGGAGATGGAATACCTGGAGCAGGAAGGGTATATTGCCCTGTGTGAGGCAGTCCAGCTTTACGATCCAGAGCGCGGCATGTCCTTCATCGGCTACGCCGCCTTCTGGATCAAGCGCCGGATGCGGATCTGTGCAGACAACAGCCGGACAGTGCGGCTCTCTTTCAACGCAGGGGATGAAGTCCGGCAGTACCAGAAGATCATGAGGGAATACCGGCAGGAGTATGGCTGTGATCCCTCAGACCGGGAGCTGTGCGCCTTTCTGTATGTCAGCCGGGAGAAGCTAGACCAGATCAGGAAAGCGGCTCAGATGGGACAAATACGGAGCCTGAGCGAACCGGTACCGGGGACGGATGAAGAGATCAGCCTCGGGGATACAGTGGCATCTGGTGAGGACATGGAAGAGGAGACCATCCGGGAGATCGACAAGGAGCGGATGAAGCGTGAACTGTGGCTTGCCGTGGATCAGCTTCCGGGGAATCTGCCTGCTGCCGTCCGTCTCAGATATGCGGACCGGCTGACACTGGAGAAGACAGGGCAGGCGCTGGGTGTGAACCGGGAGAGGGTGCGGCAGCTTGAAAGCAAGGCGTTTAGGATTCTGCGGCAGCCTCACAGATGCCGGAAGTTCCGGGCGTACTTTGAGGAATACCTCTCAGCTGCTCCAATCCATCACGTAGGAGTGCGGCGGTTCAATGAGACATGGACGAGTGAAGTGGAGCAGGAAACCTTCAGGTGGGCAGAAAAGGAGTTGGGATATATTTGATGAAGAACCATGAAGGGTATCACGGCCCAACGGCAGGAAAGGCGATCAGGCGGGCTCACAGGGCAAAGCGCCGGCGCAGGGGTAGCGAAACGCGGCCTTTGACGTACCTGATCGGGGAAGCGCAGGGGTTTCTGGTGATACTGAAATAGATATTGTGTGCTGTCTGCGCTTATGGTAGTATATGGACAGGGAAACCGAAGCCGGGCGGCTTACCCTCTGATCTTTTCGGAGGGGCGAACCCTCCAGACGAAAGAAAGGAGGGCGATGCCAATGAATGTTACATATTCGGATTTATTCCAGTTGTTGCTTTTCATTGTCGCCCTTGTCAGTCTGTGTTATCAGATTTTCAGGGGAAAGAAATAGCCGCCAACTACTGCGAATAGTTGACGGCTGATGTTGAAAAACATTTAGCTTAAATTGTTCGAGGGTAAGCCGCTTACGGTTTCCCTTTTCTATTCACAATATAGCATATCCGGCGGTAATGTTCAAGGAAAATCTGACGGTAGGCATTGCCTATAGGGCAATCGCAAGGTGGTGCAAAAATTAGTTGGCGTGCAATAAAACTGTTGATAGATAAGACGGATAATCTGGAAGAACATATCAAGGAGGATAATGATGGGATTTTGATGGATCAATCTGCCTGGAGCAGTCATTGTTATTGTGATGAATCAAACAGAAAATGGACAGACTAAAATAGAGGTGAAATTTGAAAATGAGCCAGCATATTATTGT
>DVGI01000045.1 GCA_018712805.1 Candidatus Fimenecus excrementavium
AAAGTAACAAGATAGCAATAGCAGCAAGGTAGACGAAGGCCAGAAAAGAGACATCCAATTTGTCATATCTGGTAGCAACTCTCCGAAACCACTTGATTTTTTGAAAGAAACACTCAATCAGGTGCCGCTCCTTGTACAGATGCCAATCTACGGGCCAGGGTTGGGAAACATTTTTCTGCGGCGGAATCACATAACTGGCCCCACGCTCTGAGATATATTCCCGGATAGCCTGTGCGCCGTAAGCGCGGTCTGCCAGTATGTTGCTTCCACTGATCTTAACTTGTTCCAGTAGTTCAACGGCGTGAACAGAATCGTGGTCATTCCCAGCTGAGAGGAGGAACTCCACAGGATTTCCCAGACCATCCACGACAGCATGAATCTTTGTATTCAGCCCGCCTCTGGTGCGGCCAATTGCCTTATCCGCCGTTTTTTTCCCCACCATTGGCACTTTCGTGTACCTTTATGCAGGTAGAGTCCACGCTCAGATTCTCCATGTCTGCATCCCCAGAAAGTGTGTGAAACACCCTTTCCAGTGTACCATCATCCCGCCATTTGGCAAATCGGGCATATACTGACTGCCAGGGGCCGTAGGCCTCCGGCAGCTCCCGCCACTGGGCGCCGCTTCGGACAATCCAGAGCATCCCATTCAGCATCGTCCGGTTGTCCTTACGCGGGCGACCTCGCTTTCCTGTTTCTTCTGGTGGCAGCATCGGTTTGATCCGGTCCCATTGTTCTTTTGTTAATTCATAGCGTTTCATGCCCTTAGTTTTACATATTGCGTCCTATTGTGCAACTTTTATTTTTCAAACAAGGCCTAGTCTGTATAGGCATTATCAGCCGTATTCTTAAAATTATGCATTGTAAGCCATTGTTTTCTTCTTCGGCTTCCGGGATGTCGATCCGCTTGATCTTGAAGGTGACCGGTCTGGTTCCATCATTGCAGCAGGCGATCATCATCCGCTCGTCGCGGGTTCAGTTGTGTATGATGGAGCTACCCTGTAAGGCAGTGTAATCACATCGGCTGATGGCGTCCTATGCCTCCCCGCAGAATTTCTTAATCATCAAGCGGCGGAAGAGCAGCACAGATGCCCTTTGTGCATTTTGCCACCTGCCCCTCAGGTAGATTTTCAGGTAGATTTCACCCGTCAAAACCCGTCACGGGCAGGGGTCGAACGGGAAAGAAAAGTTCTGAAAACAGACCAAAAAGCAGGCAATAATGCACAATAAAACAGGCTAAAATGCTCAAAAAGCGGGTTCAACTCCCCTCGGCTCCACCAAACGCGAAAAGCCCGCATCATGCGGGTTTTTTCATTTTCCCTAGACGTGGTGCGGGCTTGCAAGCATTTTAAATGATATTTTTAGTTTGTCATTGACACTTAAAAATCAAAGAAAAATCAAAGCATGCAACACGATATGCAACACGAAAAATCCCCTCCGGAGGCCGGTGTAAAACCGGTTCACGGAGGGGATTTCCTTTGCTTACTTTTCTGCGCTGCAGGGCTTACTTTTCCCGTCATATCATATACGTGTGCAGTGGACTGCCACCTACCTGCAGCGCTGGCGGCCGTCCCGTATCGCAGGAACGGCGGTGCTCTCACCTTATCTTTCATTGTCCTGCCCTGACTATTACTTCACGATCTGATCGAGCAGTGCAAACGCCTCACCGCGGGTGATCGGGTCGTCAAACCTCGTCTCGTTGATCTCCATGCCCTTGGCGATCAAGCTGTCGTAGTGCTTTTGCGCCCAGTGCTCTTTTTCCGGATCCTCGGGATCTTCGGCAGCCTCAGGTTCCTCCGGCTCATCATACGGAATGCCCAAGGTATCCAGGATGCCCATTGCATAGGCCACACCGAACGTCTGCTGCTCTGCCAGCGTATCGGCCTGGGCTGAGTCCGCCTTGGTATCGACGAATACGCCCTCGCAGATGACCGCCGGTGCGACTGTCTCTCGAATGAATGCATATTTACCCATAGCTCCGCCCCTTTACGACGGCAGCTGCAGCACGGTACCGGGATAGATCCACCAGCCGTTTGAGCTGCTGGACCGGCCGTGCTTTTTGGCTGCCGCTTCGATGGTGTCCCTGTTCAGCTCGTAGATCTCGTTCATTCGCGAGCCGTCGCCGAGCTTGACACGGGCAATATCCCACAGGTTATCGCCGGACACGACCGTATAGTTGGTTGCCTTGGGGGCGGTGGAGGTATCGCGCTTTTCGGTAACTGTTGCTTCCGTGGCGGTTTCGGTCTTTTTGAATTCGATCGTTTTGGTGCCGTAGGGCTTATACTGCAGAAGCTCAATCTTGGCCATGACGTCGAATTCGTATTCTTCCGCGTTTTCCTCCAGCTCGTACTCTTCGAGTGAGACCTGCATAATCAGCGAGTCCATCAGCATTTCGCCGCGGTCATCCGTCCGGATCACCTGGAATTGGAACGGCTGACGGCTGGTCTTGAGCGCCTCCAGCTTCGACAGATAATACTGCGCGCCCTGGAAGCCCCCTGAGTATTGTGCAAATGGATACTTCCGGTTCGGCAGCAGCGCATTAAAGCTAATCCTGCTCAGCCCCGGCAGCTTGAGGATATTGATCTCACCCTCGTTGATCAGGGTGACTGTTTTGTTCTGGTTGGCGACCTTAAGCGTCATCGCGCCCGGCGTGACCGGCAGCAGCATATCGTCCATATAAAACTGATACATCAGATATCTTTGAAATAGATCAATGCATCGGCGCTTAATCGGTTAAGCCGCTCCTCCATCAGCACCATTTTA
>DVGI01000046.1 GCA_018712805.1 Candidatus Fimenecus excrementavium
TGATTGCGTTCGGTTCTGGAAATAGAAAAAGCCGCCACTTCTTTCGTTAAAAAGAGTGACGGCTTTTTCTGATCCCGGAACATCAATCCCCGGAAATGCAAAAAGCGCCCAGCAGGAACACTGAGCGCTTTCGCAATAAAATCATATTCATTTGTTCAGATTTGGTCAAACTTTGCCAAACCGATTTTGCATAAAAATGCGGAGGGCTTAAAAGGCAAAAATGACCTTGGGGGAGAGGGAAAGGCCAAAAAAGTTGTCCTATAATTTAACCCATTAGCCCTCATTTTAGGGGTGGTTGTCCTTTATTTAACCCATAAAAATCGGTTCAAAACAGGTCAGACCATGCCAAAACAGGCCAAACAATCTGAAAAGGAAAAACCCCGAAAACCGCATGGTTTCGGGGTTTTTGAGCTGTTTTGAACTGAAATTAGCGCTTGCTGAACTGCGGAGCGCGACGGGCAGCCTTGAGGCCGTATTTCTTTCTTTCTTTCATTCTCGGGTCGCGTGTTAAGAAGCCTGCTTTCTTGAGAACCGGGCGCAGGCTTTCGTCATACTGCAGAAGTGCACGGGAAAGACCGTGACGGATTGCACCGGCCTGGCCGGTAACGCCGCCGCCGGCAACTTTGCAGACGATGTCGAATTTGCCTTCGGTGCCAGTCAGAGTGAGAGGCTGACGCACGATGAGTTTCAGGGTTTCAAGGCCGAAATAATCGTCGAAATCACGATCGTTGATGGTGATTTTACCGGTGCCGGCATAAACGCGGACACGCGCAACGGATTTCTTTCTTCTGCCTGTGCCGTAAAAATAAGGATTGGTTTCGTACATATTCTTTTGCCTCCCTTTCTTAGAATTCTCTTACTTGCGGCTTCTGCGCTTCATGCGGGTGCGCAGCGCCTTGGTAAACGTGCAGTCTGGTGAGCGCCTTTCTGCCGATGGAGTTGGCGGGAAGCATACCTTTTACTGCTTTTTCCATAACGAATTCGGGTTTATCGGCCATCAAAGTTTTGTATTTGATTTTCTTCATGTTGCCGATATAACCGGTGTGATGATAATACATTTTCTGTTCGAGCTTGTTGCCGGTGAGAACAACTTTTTCAGCGTTAATCACGA
The DNA here is from genome assembly GCA_018712805.1 of Candidatus Fimenecus excrementavium. Classification (GTDB taxonomy): domain Bacteria; phylum Bacillota; class Clostridia; order Oscillospirales; family Acutalibacteraceae; genus Fimenecus; species Fimenecus excrementavium. The sequence continues at coordinate 1,112 of DVGI01000046.1, forward strand.
TAACGTTGTCGCCGCAGTCCGCATGAGGTGCGAAGGTGGGTTTGTGTTTCCCGCGAAGAAGCGTTGCCGCTTCCGCTGCGACTTCGCCGAGCGTTCTGCCGTCAGCATCAAGAACATACCATGCGCGGCTGATGTCGCCGGCCTTAGGCATATAAGTTGACATAAGACATAACCTCCAAAATCTAAACTTCTTTTTTCTGAATTGCTCGAATATATTACCACTTAAAATCGGATTCGTCAACCTATTTTTTCAAATTTTTAACGGACTATATAATTTTCTCTTATTTTCTTCTGTTTTCTCTTAATTTTATATTATTTGCTCACAGATTATTTTTGAAAATTTTGTTTACTTTCAGCTTATTTTGCGGTAAAATGCAACGGTAACAAGCACTTTTTGGAGGCATACCATGAAAAAGCTTTTAAGCCTGACGCGCGCGGCGGTGGACAAATACAATATGATTGAAGCCGGCGATAAAATCGCGGTCGGCGTTTCAGGCGGCAAGGATTCTTTGGCGCTCCTGTATGCACTCGCCAAACTGCGGGACTTTTACCCGAAGCCTTTTTCTCTAGTCGCGATTACGCTCGACTATCAGTTTAACGGCATTGCTGAAGATTACACAGCCATTGAAGCGCTTTGCAAAAAATTGCAAGTGGAATACATCGTGCGGCGCACCAATCTTTGGGAGGTCATTTTTGAAACCCGAAAAGAAAAGAACCCGTGCAGTCTGTGTGCAAAAATGCGCCGGGGGCTTTTGCACGACACAGCGGTCGCAAACGGCTGCAACAAAGTGGCACTCGGGCACCATTTGGACGACGCGGCGGAAACTTTTTTGATGAACCTTTTAAACGGCGGAAAAATCGGCTGCTTCTCCCCCGTTTCTTATCTTTCGAACAAAAAGCTTTATCTCATTCGCCCGTTGATTTTTGCCTACGAAAAAGATGTCGCCGCGGCAGCGCGCAGAGCAAATTTGCCGGTTGTAAAAAGCCGCTGCCCGATGGACAAAGTCTCAAATCGACAGAACACGAAAGAGCTTTTAAAAGCCCTCGAAAAAGATAACCCTGCCGTGCGCAAAAAAATTATCGGTGCACTTGAAAGAAGCCACATCGACAACTGGTAAAAAGCGTTTGAAAGTTAAATTTAAGAAAAATGCAAAAATTTGACGAAAAATGCATAGCAAAAAATCAAAATATGCAGGATTTCCAATTTTTCCCAGTTCATTTTTCAACGTAGATAATGTTCAAAACTCTGTTCATAATGTTAAAAACTCCGGTTTTTGAACATTTTTAGACCAATCGCCTTGTAAAGTTTTCGACTTTACAAGGCGATTTTTTCGTTGCAAGTATTCTGCTTTACACTGTATATTTTTTGCAGGCGGGGTTGCAATTTAAGACAAATCTTGAGTATTGTCCGTCGGGGTGTCAAGCTCTTCACGTTTATAGGCGAGCGCACACAAAATTGTCACCTTTCCGCGGTTCTGGTTAAACACAATTCGAATTTTTCTTGCTTTATGGGCTTTCTTAAAATAACAGATTTTTTTGTAGCCGATCACCGTGTATTTTCCGATGCGTTTCCAGTGGTTTTTGTGCTCGATATAAACCGAAAACGCCTCAATTTGCTGGCCGGTCGCGATATTTTCCTGTAAAAAAAGACTGTCAAACCGCGTTTCTTGCCCGAAATCCAAAATCAGCTCCGGTTTTGGATCATCGCTTGCCGCCTGCCAATAGGCGGTTTCGTCTTCAGACAGCACGTTTTGCGCCCCGTGCGCTTCGTCAAGCTCACTTGTCGCATCAGCGCGTGCATGCTCCCCGAACAGGTTTTCGGGGAATTCACGCCGCAAAAGCCGCCCGAAAGAATCCAACGTCAATTCGTCCATTTTGCTGATATGTCCGGTTTTATCCGGCGGAACATTCAAAAGAAGCGAAGCGTTGCCGCCAACGGAACTCAAATAGATTTTAAACAGTTTGTCAAGCGATTTGATTTTATAGTCCTGCTCCGGGTGGTAAAACCAGCCGGGACGAATGGAAGTGTCCACCTCCGCCGGATACCAAATCAGTTCGTTTTCCTTGCGGATTGCCTTCCGGGAGCCGAGGTCCAACAACATAGCATTGTGGGACTTGGCAAATTTTTTGTCATCCTCTTTTTGCGAGCGTTCCGCGGTAAATTCGTTGATGGAAAGCCACGACGGCACAACGCTCCACTCCGATTTACGGCACACGCCTGCTTCATTGCCGATCCAGCGGACGTCCGGCCCGCAGATGCTGATTACGGCATTCGGCTGTAATTCGCGCACGACGGCGTAGTAGCTTTGCCAGTCGTATTTTTGCACCTTGCCGTTTTTCCCCTCCCCGCAGGCGCCGTCCAGCCAAACGGTGAAAATTTCGCCGTAATTGGTGAGCAGCTCGCGCAGTTGGTTTTTGTAAAAGGTGTTGTAGGCCTCCCCTTGCCCGTAGGTTTCTTCGTGGCGGTCCCACGGGGAAAGATAGACGCCGAATTTGATATTGTGTTTCCGGCAAGCGTCGGCGACTTCGCGCACAACGTCGCCTTTTCCGTCGCGGAACGGGCTGTTTTTCACGGAATATTCAGTGTAGGCGCTCGGCCACAGGCAAAAGCCGTCGTGGTGCTTACAGGTTAAAATAATTCCGCGCATACCGGCGGACTTAATCGCCTTGACCCACTGTTCGGCGTCGAGGTCTGTCGGGTTAAAAACTTCCGGCGGCGTTTGGCCATCGCCCCACTCTTTGCCTGTAAATGTATTCATGCCAAAATGGCAGAAAGCGTAAAACTCCATTTTCTGCCACGCGAGCTGGCGCTCAGACGGCACAATCTCGGCGGCGCGTTGATAGCTTTCCATACGATTTCTCCTTCAATGCTTCTTACGGTAATTTTAGCACAGTTTCAGAGATTCCGCAAGAAACAGCACTATACAGAAAAAAGCACGCTCCGAAAGAGCGTGCTTTCTTATAAAACAATTACACTTCGTTGGTTGCTACAATATCTACGCCGGTATCGAGAATATTCGAAAGTACGACGTCGCCGATATGAACAGGCGCTTTTACGGTGACCTTGTTGATTTCTTTCATGCAGTCGAACAGCATTTCTTTCGGCACCGGGACGCTGGATTTAACCGGCACAACCGGCAATCTTCCGCCCTCGACTTTCACAGTAGACGTAAGCATGCGCTCCGGGTGGGTGCACTCCTGCCGCGCATAGCTGTCGCCGCGTTTGCAGGTGTTCCCGGTAACAGACAAAACCTCGCCGTTGTCGTCAAGCTCCACCGTAATGGCGCAGCCAATGGGGCAGGACACGCAAATCAGTTCTCTTTTTTCCATGTCTTACGCCTCCTTTGTCTCCACGACCAGCGTGCTGTTTTCGGGCAGGTCGTGAATGGTATCCGCTTTAATCGTGACATATTCCATTTCACCGGGCGTCATTTTTCGCTTTTTCTTGGAAAGCAGGACTTTATCGCCGCAGGTAACCGTCAGCATGACGTTTTCAAGCACTTTACCGACGCGGAAATACAGTTTCACGTCTTTGTCGGTCGCGCGGTTAATCCGTTGGGGAACAATATAACGAACGCCGTTCTGCCCTTTGGTTTCGACCACGCCGTTGTCTTTCTTTTCGCCTTTGATATATTTTGCCGCACCGGCGCCCGCAAGCTTGCTTTCTTCGGTAACAAAGTCCACAAGGTCGTGCACTTGCAAAACATTGCCGCAGGCAAACACGCCTTTGTGCAGCGTTTCGCGGTATTCGTCTACAACCGGTCCGTTGGTCACGCGGTCAAGCTCAATTCCGGCATTTTTGGAAAGCTCATTTTCGGGAATCAGACCGACGGAAAGCATCAACGTGTCACAGGGTATGTATTCTTCCGTTCCCGGAATCGGCTGTAAGTGCTCGTCCACATTTGCAACCGTTACACCCTCCAGACGGTCTTTGCCGTGTGTGGCAATGACGGTGCAGGAAAGACGAAGCGGAATCCCGAAATCTTCAAGGCACTGCACGATATTCCGCGTTAAACCGCCGGAATAAGGCATCAATTCACAAACGGCTTTTACCTTGGCGCCTTCCAAAGTCATACGGCGCGCCATAATAAGGCCGATGTCACCGGAGCCTAAAATGACAACCGTTTTGCCGGGCATATAGCCGTCGATGTTTACATATTTCTGCGCAGTTCCTGCGGTCATAATACCCGAAGCGCGGCAACCCGCAATCGAAAGTGCGCCGCGCGGACGTTCACGGCAGCCCATTGCCAAAACAACGGCTTTCGCTTGAATCGTCAAAAGCCCGTCAAAATTATTGACCGCCGTGACGATGTTTTCCGGAGAAATATCCAACACCATGGTATCGACTTTTACGTCAATATCCGTTTTGTAAACCTGTTCAATAAATCTGCCGGCATATTCCGGCCCCGAAAGCTCTTCGCCGAAATAATGCAGCCCGAAGCCGGTGTGAATACACTGCTCCAGAATACCGCCGAGCGTATCCGCACGCTCTAAAATCAGGATTTTCTCGATTCCGTCTTCGTACGCCTGCAACGCCGCCGCCATACCGGCAGGGCCGCCGCCGACCACGACCAAATCATAGTTGAGCATCATTCACACCTCACTTCGTTTTGTCAAACAGAATTTTAGACGCGCCGCCGAATTTCGTGATTTCGTTCATCGGCACGTTTAATTCGCGGGCAAGGATTTCCACAACTTTTGAACCGCAGAAACCACCCTGGCAACGACCCATTCCGGCGCGGGTACGGCGTTTTACACCGTCCACGTCACGAGCTCCGGCGGGCGCATGAATCGCGTCTAAAATTTCGCCTTCGGTAATCGTCTCGCAACGGCAAATCACACGGCCGTACGCTTTGTTTTTCGCTATGAGCGCTTCGCGTTCCGATTTTGTCATATGACGGAAGCGAACCGGCGGTGTGCGTTTGGTCTTATATTGCGCTTTTTCAGTAAGACCTGCTTTTTCGGTTAAAAGGTCGCGCACCATTTCCGCAATCGCGGGCGCGGCGGAAAGGCCGGGCGACTCGATACCTGCAACATTTAAGAAGCGGTCGTTTTTCTCGGAAAAACCGATAATAAAATCATCGGTCACCGGGTGGGCACGCATACCGGCAAACGAAGTGATTGCGCCGCGGGTGTTCAGCTCCGGTACCGTCTTTTTCGCTTTTTCCAAAATGAACGAAAGACCTTCGGCGGTTGTGTCGACATCGTCTTTATCTTCGACGTCTAACGCGGACGGGCCGATTAAAAGGTTACCGTCCACGGTGGGCGTCACCAAAACGCCTTTGCCCATTTTCGTCGGGCACTGGAACAGCGTGTGGTCGGCGATATAGCCGTAAGACTTGTCCAAAAGGTAATATTCACCTTTGCGCGCGATAATCGAAATGCTGTCGTCGCCAATCATCCGCGCGACATCATCGGCGTGTACACCAGCCGCGTTGATAACATAGGCAGCTTCAATTTCACCGCAGGTGGTCGAAAGCACAAAGCCGTCATTATTAGCTTGAATGCTTTCCACGGCGCAGTTGCGCAAAAATTCCACGCCGTTGGTCACCGCAACTTCCGTTGCAGCAATGGTCAGTTCATACGGACAGACAATGCCGGCGGTTTCCGAAAGAAGCGCGCCGACAACCTCGTCGCTGACGTGCGGCTCCATTGCTTTTACCGCAGCCTTATCAATCACGGAAAGACGCGGCACACCGTTTTTCTGCCCTCTTTCATAGAGCGTGTGGACGTGCTCCATTTCCTCCTCGGAAAAGGCAAGCACCAAAGAACCGTTATTTCGGTAAGGGACAGCCAAGTCCGCGCAAAGCTGCGGCATTAACGCCGTGCCGCGCACATTGAGCTTGGCTTTCAGCGTACCGTTGGCGGCGTCAAACCCGCCGTGAACGATTGCGCTGTTTGCTTTTGTGGTACCCATGGCAACATCGTTGCACTTGTCGAGGATGGCGACGCGGATATCCTTTTTGGAAAGCTCCAGGGAAATCAGCGCACCGACCACGCCGGCACCGATGACTACGACATCATACTGCATAAGTTTCACCCCATCTGCATTTTTTACTCGTCATATGTAATATCCTGGCCGGCAAAATCGTCTTTGTCCTGCTTTTCCACTAAGACAACATCGTCCTTGCTGCGTGTGCCTGTGAAAAAGGCAGACAGCTTTTGATTGACTGCCAGAAAGGTATCGCGGAAAGGAAAAGTATCGGTGTAATAGGTTTCAAAATCTTTCATAAAACTGCCGTCAAAAATGGCGGAAGCCGTCACTTTAGGTCTTGTTGCCAAAGCGCGGTTCTCGGTTTCGGAAACGGTTTTATCTGTGTCGAAAGCGCTGTAAAAAAAGAAAAAGAACAATGACAGACAAAAAAGGAATACAATCAGAAACGCCGCCGGCTTATAAAGTAAATACGGCGCCTTTTTTCGTCTTTCACGGCGGTGAAATTTTTGAATTTGTGAAGAAGTTAAAGCATGCATAACGAAGAACCTTTAAAAACGGAAATATAAAAACGGATTATAACTGGAACCGACAAGTGCCGCAGTGGAAATCGCGAAAGCGGCGACCGTGCACACACACGCGCACACATTTACGAAAATCTTACCGCCGTGGGATTTACACAAATTGCCGGCAATGCGCTTGCAGAACGGAATCACCGGCAAACACAAAACCGCGCCAACCAAAAGCGTCAAAATATAATTGACAATCACGGTTTTTTCGGTGATCTGAAAAAAGCCGTTTGCGCCGAACGCGGCGGCGAAAAACGCTTTGATTTCGGAAAGTGAGCCGAAATAGAAAAATACCCAACCGACCAAAATCACAATTACGGCGTAAAGGTGTTGTATGACCGCCGGCGCTTTGTTCAGGTATTTTGCGAGGTACATTTTTTCGAGCATCAGGAAGAAGAAATAATAAAGTCCCCACAAAACAAAGTTCCATTCGGCACCGTGCCAAAGTCCTGTAAGCAGCCAAACAATCAGCATATTCAGCGCCCAGCGTTTACGGTTGCCGCCGAGCGGTATGTAAAGATAGTCGCGGAAAAAGGAGCTTAACGTCATATGCCAGCGGCTCCAAAAATCCTGAATGGATTTGGCGATATAAGGGTAGCGGAAATTTTCGGGAAAATCAAAGCCGAAAATTCGCCCGAGACCGATCGCCATATCGGAATAGCCGGAAAAATCAAAGTAGATTTGCAAAGCATAGGCGAAAATACCGACCCACGCACCTACAAAAGACAGCGTCGAAAGGTCTTCGCCGAGCAGTTTTTCAGTAAGCGCCCCTGCAAAATTGGCAAGAACCGCTTTTTTGAAAAGACCGACACAAAACCGCATGGTGCCGCGCGCCGCTTTTTGCACGGAGCAGGTACGCTCGTCAATTTGTTTACAAACGTCGCTGTAACGGACAATCGGGCCGGCAATGAGCTGCGGGAACATCGACACATACAAAAGCATTTTGTAAAACTGCGTTTGCACCTGCACCTTGCCGCGGTACACGTCAACCACATAAGTGAGCGCCTGGAAGGTATAAAACGAAATGCCAATCGGCAAAGAAAGCCCCAAAAGCGGAACGGAAATGTGGAAAAAGCTGTTGGCGTTGGAGGCAAAAAAGTCAAAATATTTAAACAGCCCCAAAGACGACAGCGTCAGCACAACGGCCAGCGTCAAAAACAGGCGGGCTTTACGCGTACCGCGATATTTTTCAATGAAGAGCCCGGCGAAGAAGTCGACCGCCGTGGTTAAAATCATCAAAAAGATATATTTCGGCTCCCCCCAGGCGTAAAACACGAGAGAAAAAACCAAAAGCACAACGTTGCGCACTCGAATATTTTTTGTAATAAAATAAGCCGCTAAACACAGCGGTAGGAAAATGTATAGAAAAACAAGGCTTGAAAAGACCAAAAATATCACTCACAAAAAAGATTACTTAACATTTGTCATTTTACCATATTTTTTAGCAAAGTGGTAGTCTTTTTGTTAAAAAAAACACAATTTTTTCAACACTTGTCAACCGGCCGCTTCCATAGATTTTTTTAACTGTCCTAAGATTCTTTTTTCCAGTCTGGATATATAGCTTTGCGAAATACCGAGCAGGTCGGCGACTTCCTTTTGGGTGTGTTCGCCTTCCCCGTCTAAACCAAAGCGCATATTCATAATCATACGTTCTCTGGAAGGTAACGTGCGCACACATTTTAAAAGCAACTTTTTTTCGTCGTCATATTCCAAATTTTCGTGAATGGAGTCCGGTTCGCTGCCGAGAATGTCAGAAAGCAGCAGTTCGTTGCCGTCCCAATCCACATTGAGCGGTTCGTCAATCGAAACATCTGCTTTGTGGGTGCTTGTTTTGCGAAGATACATTAAAATTTCATTTTCGATACAGCGCGAGGCGTAAGTGGCAAGCTTGATATTTTTTTCAGGACGGAACGTGTTGACGGCTTTAATTAGCCCGATTGTACCAATCGAAATCAAATCTTCGACAAACACGCCGGAAGTTTCAAATTTTTTCGCGATATAAACGACAAGCCGCAAGTTGTGGACAATCAGCTCTTCGCGAACGGCGCTCTCCCCGCTTTGCAAGCGCGCAAGGAGCGCCTCTTCCTTCTCTTTGGATAGCGGCTCCGGAAGCGCTTGCGAGCCGTTGATATAATGAATCTTTCGCCTGAAAAGAAAGAATTTAATTCTTTGTAATAAGCTTTGCATCTTTTCGAGTATTGTGTTCATAAGTACCCCTTTCCAAAAAATTATTGCTTAATAAAACCGAATATTCGTCGGAGAGGTTTTTCTCCTTACTTTGAGCTAATAACACATGCTGCACTATTAAGCCTAATTTCGCCACACGGACTTTGTCAATCAAAACCGCTTTTAAAACGCCGTTGTCACCGACCGTAGAAAACGGAATCAGCCGGATACGCTCCGTAGATTCCGTTTCAAAGTCCTTTTTGATTAAAAACAAGCTGTCTAAATCCGTGCCGAGCAATGCTTTAATGACGCTTGGCGCTGCAACCAAAACCGGCGTGTCGGAAAAGCCGTCGGAAAGCGCGTTGCCGGTATCTAAAAGTGCTTTTGCAGAGACCGTTTTGTCGTTGTGACAAAGCTCTATTTCATAAATTTTGTTATCAGGCGTTCGGCGTTTCAAAAGGAATCCGGCAAAACTTAAAATACCGTAACAGGCAAGGGTTGAAAGGACAAGCACTTTCATATCAATATTAAAATAGACCGCGCCGTTGTTATAAACCATACCTTTCGGGTGTAACGACAGCCAAAGCGCCAACATCAGCCCGGCAAACGCAAAATTCACGACCAAAAACGCCCAGAAAGCTTTTAAAAATTCGCGAAAAGTATGTACGGGAATCGCCGCGAGCACAATAAGGCAGCAGGCGGCTATGTTGAGAAGTACAGAAAGAATATCCGATAGCTCCGGCACAAAAATGATAAGCGAATAAAGTCCGCCGAGCACAGCACCGAAGGCTAACCGCCTGCGCTTTACGGTTTTGCGCAAGAGACCTCTTGTGCAAAGCAGCAAAAAGTAAGTTACAAAAATATTGAGTGCGACCAAGACATCCACATATACGACCATAGAAACGCCCCCAAACATAAAAAAAGAACCGATACCGTTATTATATCGGTATCGGTTCTTATAATTTGTCGTATTGTGGGCAAGAAAAATTATTTCGTGCGCCGCAGGTAATCTTCTAAAATAATCACGGCGGAAACGGCGTCAACGACCGCTTTTCGTTTCTTGCCGCGCGTATTGGTAAGGTTTAACGCGTTGTGCGCGCTGACGGTGGTCAGTCGTTCGTCCTGAAAATCGACCGGAAGCCCGGATTTTTCCGAAAGCAGAGCCGCAAACTCCCGACAAGCCTGCGCACGAAAGCCCTCGGAGCCGTCCATATTTTTCGGAAGCCCCAAAACCAGCTTTTGCGCTTTTTTCTCGGCTGCTATACGGCAAATTTCGTCGGCTAACGGTTCTTTTTCGGATTGATGAATCACCGTGACCGGCGACGCGAGCATTTGCAGCGCGTCACAGGCGGCAATCCCCGTTCGCGCATCGCCGTAATCCACAGATAAAATTACCATGGCTGCACCTTGCCGATAATATCGGTGACGGATTTTTCGCCGTTCGCATCTAAATAATCGTTTAAGCCCTGAATCACTTTTAAGGGCGTGTAAGCGTCGGTAAAATTCGCGGTGCCGATTTGAATGGCGGTGGCACCTGCCAACAGCATTTCCACAGCGTCTTCCCACTTTGAAATGCCGCCCATGCCGACCACAGGGATTTTCACGCGGTTCGCGACCTGCCAAACCATGCGCAGCGCGACCGGGAACACAGCGGGACCGGACATACCGCCGGTGTTGTTCTTGAGCAGCGGACGGCGGGTGCGAATATCAATTTTCATGCCGGTAAGTGTGTTAATCAGCGAAACAGCGTCTGCGCCGCCGGCTTCCGCCGCGGCCGCCATTTCCGTAATGTCGGTGACATTCGGCGTAAGTTTCACCATCAGCGGCTGTTCGGCAACAGCTTTCACCTGTTTCGTAATGTTTTCCACACTTTTTGCAGACGTGCCGAAAGAAGCACCGCCCTCTTTGACATTCGGGCAGGAAATATTTAATTCAATCATATCGACTTTGCTGCCCTGCAACCGGCGGACGGATTCCACATAGTCCTCGACCTGACTGCCGGCAATGTTGGCGATAACCTCCAAATCTTTTTGTGCTAAAAACGGCAGGTCATCTTTTAAAAAGGCATCGACACCGGGGTTTTGCAGCCCGACGCTGTTTAAAATCCCGCTGGGGGTTTCGGCAATACGCGGCGGGAGATTTCCCGGGCGCTCGTGGAGCGTTGTGCCTTTACAGGAAATGCCGCCGAGTTTGGAAATATCATAAAGACGTGCGTATTCCTGGCCGAAGCCGAAAGTACCGCTTGCGGTAATCACCGGGTTTTTAAACTGCACACCGGCAATATTGACGCGTAGATCAGCCATTGAAATCAACCTCCCTTGCATCAAACACAGGTCCGTTTTTGCAGACGTGGCGCATATGCTCGCCGTCTTTTTCGTGGGTCTTGCAGGCACACGCCAAGCAAGCGCCGATGCCGCAGCCCATGCGCTGTTCCAAAGAAACATAGCACAAGACGTTTTTTTCGTTGCAAAGCTCCGCAACGCCTTTTAACATCGGCATAGGTCCGCAGGCATAAACCACACAGTCGGTGTCGCTTTCAAGTTTTTCACGCAAAACGTCGGTCACAAAGCCTTTTGTGCCGAACGAACCGTCATTGGTCGTGACGCTGACGCTTTGGCAGCATTTTTCAAATTTATCGAGCAAAATGACTTGCGCTTTCGAACGGAAGCCCAAAATCGCCTCGGCTTTTTCGCCGTAATCCTGCGCTGCACCGAGCATGGGCGGGCAGCCGATGCCGCCGCCGATGAAAATGGCACGTTTCCCTTTATCCGGGAAAAAGCCGTTGCCCAAAGGTCCTAAAATGTTGATTTCGTCGCCTGCTTTTCGCTGTGCAAGCCAGGCAGTCCCCTCGCCGCGCACCTCGAAAACAAGCGTGATTGTACCCATTTCCTGGTCGATTTCGCTAATTGAAATCGGGCGGCGCAAGGTTTTTTCGCCGCACTGAATGTTGACAAATCGGCCGCACCAACTCTCAGAAGCTAAATTCTTGCAATCGACCACAAAGCTAAACGTGGTCGGGTTGAGCTGTTCCACGGACTGGATTTTGTAAAAAGACTGAAACATTGGTTTCTCCTTTACATTAAAGCGGTTGTACGCGGATTTCTTCCACGACGTCATTTTTGGCAAGGCAGTTTGCAAAGGCTGTTGCCATTTCCACAGACGGCAGAACCGGAATTCGGCGAAGCAGTGCAGTTCGGCGAATCCGGACGTCGTCGGAATTTTGCTTCGGACCGGATTCGGCGGTGGAAACCAAATAAGAAAGCCGGTTTTTCATAATCAAAGTCATCGTATTCGGCGCGCCCTCGTGAATTTTGCGCACAGCATTTGCCGCCACATGGTTCGCATTGAGCAATTTCGCCGTGTTGGACGTTGCATAAATTTTGAAATCCTGTTTTAAAAATTCGTCTGCCAGCGCAACACTCGCCTGTTTGTCGGAATCCGCAACAGAAATCAGCACGCCGCCGGTGCGCTTGATGCGCATGCCGGAAGCGACAAAGCCTTTTAAGAGCGCTTCTTCAAACGTGTCGGCTACGCCCATCACCTCGCCGGTGGATTTCATTTCACCGCCGAGCTGGACATCGGTGCCCTCAAGCTGTTCAAAGCTGAACACCGGCACGCGGACATATGACCGGTCGGGTTCTTTATAAAGCCCGGTGCCGATGCCGATGTCGCGCAGAGTTTCACCGAGCATCAGACGTGTTGCGAACTCGATAATCGGCAGGGCGGTTGCTTTCGTCAAAAACGGAATATTGCGCGTTGCAACCGCGCTCGCTTCGGTGACATAGACTTCGTTGTCATACACCACGAACTGCAAGTTCAAAAGCCCTTTGATTCTCAGCCGGCGCACCAAACGCGCGGTGTACTCGACGATTTCATCTTTGACCGCGGGCGTGAGCGTCACGGTCGGATACACGCTGACGGAGTCGCCGGAGTGCACCTGCGCTTTTTCAATGTGTTCGCAAATGCCGGGGATTAAGAAATCCTCGCCGTCGGTCAAAACATCCACCTGGGCCCCTTTACCGACCAAAACGCGGCGGTTGTTGGTGTGGCGAATATTTAAGCTGTCTAAAATATCGAAAAACTCGATTTTGTTTTTAAGCATGCGGTGCGTTTCCGCGTCGGCGCCGTAAATCTGCACACCCATTTCGCGCAGCGCTTCGGATTTTCGAAGTGCGTTGCCGCCGCCGAAAATCAAAATCGCACCGTCAGGTTTTTCCGTCGCTGCAACATGGCAAATATCCTCTTCGGTAATCGGGTCGGCATAAAGCTTATCCGCCGCGGCAAAATCGGTGGTGTTGGCCGCCGGATTGTTGTTGAGCATCACGGTTTCATAGCCGAAATCGGAAAGCGTACGCAGCGCCTGAAAAGCGGCATAATCGCGGTCGGTGCCAAGACCGATAGAAGTCGGACCCGCGCCGACAACCAAAATTTTCTTTTTCTTCTGCGGGTGCATATCAAGATACATTGCCGCCTCGTTGTCTTCATCCCAGGCGGAATAGAAATAAGGCTTCTGCACGTCAAATTCCGCCGCGCAGGTATCCACGGTGTTGTAAGTCGCGTGCGCGGAAAACGGCAATTTTTCAAGGTCGGCAAGCTTCATAATCACGCTGTCTAAGAAACCGAGCGCTTTTGCACGATAGTAAATTTCTTCGGTAAGACCGGACGCGATCAGCGCTTCCATATCGGCAATATTTTTAAACTTCGAAAGGAAGAAATTGTCGATTTGCGTGAGCTTATGGATTTCGTCTAACGGCATATTGCGGCGCACCGCTTCATACACGGTGAAAATCCGCTCGTCGTCGTGAACGCAAAGCAATTCTTTGATTTCTTCGTCGGATTTCAGCCGCAGTTTTGGCAACGCCAAGTGCTCGGTTTTGGGGTTGATGGAACGAATGGCTTTTAAGAGCGCCAGTTCAAAGCCCGTGCCGATAGCAAACGCTTCGCCGGTGGATTTCATGGTGTCACCAAGCACACGGTCGGCATCACCAAAATTTTCAAACGACCATTTCGGTACACGCACCGCGCAATAGTCAATTGCCGGTTCATTTGCCGCCGTGGTCACGCCGGTAATCTCATTCGGAATTTCAAATAATTTATAGCCGAGCGCTATTTTGGCGCAGACCACCGCAATCGGGTAGCCGGTCACTTTGGAAATCAGCGCCGTGGTGCGGTTGAGCTGAGGTTCGACGTCTAAAACGATATAATCCCCGGTCTGCGGGTGCAGCGCAAAGCGAACAAGACAGCTTCCGGCAATTTTTAAATACCGCGCAATTTTCCGCGCCGCGCGGCGAAGTCTGGACATTTCGTTGTCGGTCAACGTTTGCGCCGGCAAAACCACCACGCTGTCGCCGGAGTTGGTGCCGACTGCGTCCAAATTTTCCGTACTGCAAACGCTGATGCAGTTGTCATAAGCGTCGCGAATCGCGGCAAATTCAATTTCTTTGTAGCCGCCGATGAATTTTTGTATAAGCACTTGCCCGACCAGTGATTTTTCCGCACACGCCGGGAACGCCGCTTTCAATGCGGTTTCATCATTACAAGGAATAAACTCCCCGGCTTCCGCAGAAAATGCGGTCTTAATACAAACCGGGTAGCCTGCCTTTTCAGCAAATTCCGCGGCTTCTTCGGCGGAATTGACGATATCAGCGGGCAAATACGGCTCGCCTGCGTCACGAAGCATGGTTTGCAGCGCCTGCGCATTGCGGACACTTTTAATCACGTCCGGCTGTGCGCCCAAAAGCACCGTGTGGTGCTCATCCAAATAGCCGTTTTGCGCAAGTTCCAGACAGATTTCAAGCCCGGTTTTACCGCCTGCGGTCGCAAGCACGCCGTCCGGCTGTTCCAACTCGATGATTTTTTTCACCGTTTCCCCGTTTAACGGTTCGATATAGACCTTATCGACGAGCTGTTTGTCGGTCATCACGGTTGCGGGGTTCGAGTTGACCACTACAACTTCGATACCCTCATTTTTCAAGGTGCGGCACATTTGCGTGCCGGCATAATCAAATTCGCTCGACTGCCCAATGACGACAGGTCCCGCGCCGATGACCAAGATTTTGCGGAATGTCGGTTTCATGCGCGCACCTCCTTCATGGTTTCCAAAAAGCTGTCAAAAATCCAAGATGTACTGCTGTCGCGATCGCCGGACGGCGTAAACTGGACGCCGACTCCGGGGAACGCTTTATAGCGAAGCCCCTCAACGGAGCGGTCGTTGATATTGCTGAACAAAATCTCAGCCGTTTCGGGAAGAACGCTGTCGCGCGCCACGCAGTAGCCGTGATTTTGGTCGGTCACCATCAAACGGTCGGTGTTTTCAATCAAAACCGGCTGGTTGGAACCTCTGTGCCCCTGCGGCATTTTGACAATTTTCGCGCCGACGGCAAGTGACAGCATTTGATAACCAAGCCCGATTGCCAAAACCGGAATACCGCTTTTTATAATCTCGCAGATATGCTCAATAAGCTCAGGGTTGTCATCCGGGTCCGCCGGGCCGTCGGAAAGCAAAATCCCGTCGGGTGAAAGCGCCGCGATTTGCTCGGCGGTGTAATCGGCCGGCAAAATATCCAACGAACACCCGCGCGAGGTAAAGGCGTCGAGCGTTTTACGCGGAAAGCCGTAATCCAAAACCGCTACGCGAAACTTTGCGTTTTCGGTTTCGATATGTTCGGGGGTCTTTACTGTAATCGCCTCAACGGCGCCGGAAATCGTGTATTTTTTGATGTCTTCTAACAGCGCTTCACGGTTTTGAAGGCTGTCGGTAATCGCACCTTTCATATAGCCTTTATCCCGCAACGCACGCGTTAAGCGGCGTGTGTCGATGCCGTAAATCCCGACAATTCCCTGTTCACGAAGATAGTCATCTAAAGAGAGTGCACCGTCACCCGACACGTCGCACCATTCGCGGACGATATAGCCGTTGGACATAATTTCGGACTCTTTGCGTTCGCGCGAAACGCCGCGGTTGCCGACCAAAGGATAAGTTTGCGCGACAATCTGGCCGTAATAGGTCGGGTCGGACAAAAGCTCTTCATAAGAAGCCGTGCAGGTATTGAAAACAACTTCCCCGATCGCCGTGCCGGACTTTCCCATAGAATAGCCCGAAAACTCGGTTCCGTCTTCTAAAAGCAAGTAGGCTTTTTTGATTTGTTGCGTCATAAGGCTTTCCCCTTTAGTTTATTATAAAACGCTGCTGATTTCGTCACGCATGCGAATGGCTTCCTCGCGTGCGGCTTTTGCGTAGTCGGTTTCAGCATAATCGCCTTTTTTGTAAGCGCACATAATCCCGCGGGAAGAATTAATCACCGCGCCGCGGCCGGCTTTGTCAAACGCAGGCGCTACGTCTTTTGCGCCGCCGCCCTGCGCGCCGTAGCCGGGCACCAAGAAGAAAGTGTGGGGAAGCGCATTTCGAAGCTCGCCCAACTGCTGCGGATAAGTCGCGCCGACCACCGCGCCGACAGCCGAATAGCCGTATTTGCCGCGGGTATCTTCGCCCCATTTTTCACACATCGCGCCCATTGTTCGGTAAACGGTGTTGCCGTCAAGGATTTTGTCCTGCAACTCGCCGGAGGACGGATTGGAAGTTTTGACCAAAACAAAAATCCCCTTATCCTGTTCGCGGCAAATCGGCAGAAGCGGTGCAACGCCGTCCGTGCCGAGATAGCCGTTGACAGTCAGTGCGTCGCTGTCAAACGGCGCATAAGTCTTTTCACCGACCGAAACTTTGCCTAAATGTGCGGCAGCGTAAGCCTCCATTGTGGAGCCGATGTCGTTGCGCTTGCCGTCGGTGATGACAAACAAGCCCTTGCTTTTTGCATAAGAAATGGTTTCATACAGCGCGCGAACGCCCTGCCAGCCATACATTTCATAATAAGCACACTGGGGTTTCACCGCCGGAACGATATCGCAAAGCGCGTCTATAAGCCCTTTGTTGAAAGTCAACAGCGCATCTGCCGCGCCCTCTAATGTAAATCCGTATTTTTCAAACGACTGTTTGCGGATATATTCCGGCACATAGTCAAGCTTCGGGTCGAGCCCCGCAACCGTCGGATTTTTCTTTTCGGCGATTGCTTCAATCAGTCTGTCAAACCCCATAGTTTTTCTCCCTTTCATCTTCAAAAACAATTTCACCGTTGTAAACGGTCATTTTAATTTTGGATTGCAGTTTCATGCCTTTGAACACCGCGTTTTTAGATTTTCCGTGCAGACGCTCCGGGTCAACGACCCATGTCTCGTGTTCGTCAATCAAAATCAAATCCGCCGGCGCACCCACGCGCAAAGTACCGAGGTCACGCCCCAAAATTTTGGCGGGCAAAGTGCTCATGCGGTAAATCAGTTCTGAAACCGTCATAAGTCCTGTTAAAACCAGCGCGGTATAAGCGGCGCAAAAGGACGTTTCCATACCGATTACACCGTTCGGCGCATTTAAGAAATCTGATTTTTCCAAAGGTGTGTGCGGTGCGTGGTCGGTGGCAATGACGTCTAAGGTGCCGTCCACAAGTGCTTTTAACACCGCTTCTTGGTCCGCTTTCGTGCGCAGCGGCGGGTTCATGCGGTAGTCGGCGTCTTTCGTGCGCAGCATTTCGTCGTTCAACATAAAATAATGCGGGCCGGTTTCGGCGGTAACCGAAAGGCCTCGCCGTTTTGCGTCGGCAATCAGCGCGACGCTGCCCGCTGTGCTGACGTGGCAAATGTGCAGCATTGTGTTTTCGGGCGCAGTCATCAAAAGCGCTAGTTCGCGCGCGGTTCCCACGTCTTCCGCGGCGTTCGGAATTCCGGGAACGCCGAGTTCACGGGAAACTTTCCCCTCGTTGATTTTGCCGCCTTTGGAAAGCGTTTGGTCTTCCGTATGGGCAAAAATCGGTACGTTCAGTTTGGAAGCCTCGCGCATGGCTTCTGCCATTAACGCCGCCGTAGCGACCGGCACGCCGTCATCGGAGAACGCGCAGGCACCCGCTTTTTTCAAGGCTTCCATATCGGTGAGTTCCTGACCGGCAAGGCCTTTTGTAATCGCGGCAACCGGCAAAACGCGAGCTTTCGCGTTTTTGGATTTTTCGAGAATATAAGCAATTGTTTCCGGCGTGTCGCAGGTCGGTTTAGTGTTGGGCATCGCACAAAGCGTTGTCACGCCTCCCGCTGCCGCAGCGGCACAGCCGGTTAAAATATCTTCCTTTTCGGTAAAGCCCGGATCGCGCAAATGGGTATGCAAGTCAATGAGCCCCGGGGCTAAAATAAGCCCCGAAGCGTCAATTCTTTTTGCGCCGTCTGCAGACAGGCCCTGTCCGACGGCGGCAATTTTACCGTCGCGGCAAAGCAAATCGCAAACAACGTCCATATTTTGCGAGGGGTCAATGACCCGCGCATTTTGAAACAGAAAAGCAGACATGAATTCCCTCTTCCCAAATTACGCCGCCGGTGCAGCTGTATTTGCCTCTGTTGCAGCCGCCGTTGTTGCGGGCGCTGCCGTTGTGCCTTCTGCCTGAGCGGCAGTTGTCGCTTCGCCGCCGCCCGCAGCATTTGTAGCAGGTTCCGCAGGCGCCGCAGCGGTACAGGAAACACAGTAGCCGGGCATATTATTTTTTGAATACCAACCCATCGCCTTGCTCGGGCAACTGTCACTTGCCAAAAGCCCGGTCGCAGTGCAATAGGCGTGTTGCTCCACAATGGGAGAATGTGTTTCAAAATCTTTTCGTTCGAGATTTTTATGAATCCGGTTCATAACCTCGTCAAAAATCTTGGCGGACGGGTTGCCGGAAACATAATTGGAAAGTGATTTCTGAATATCACAGCCGAACCAAACCGCCGCGACGTAATACGGCGTGCCGCCGATAACCCAGCGGTCATAGTCATCGGTCGTAGTACCGGTTTTCGCAAACAACACGGAATTTTTCAGCGCGTAGTTGCGCATAGTGCCCTGCCCCGCAGCGTCGGTAACAACTGTCTGGAGAAGTTTATTCATAATATCCGCAGTATCCGCGCCCATAATCTGGTCGCCGTCGGTCTTATCGTGCTGCAACAGCACTTCCGTGCCGGTGGAATTCGTCACTTTATAGTAACAATACGGCTCAAAATATTTGCCGCCGTTGCCGAATGACGCATAAGCCGCCGCCATTTGCAGCGTGGAAACGCCCTTATAAGTACCGCCAACGGCAAGAGATGATGCGTTGATGTCGGTCGGGTCAACAAGGGTTGAAAGGCGGAATTTTTGGGTCGCGAAATCAAAGCTCTTTTGATAGCCCATCTGCCGCAAAATCTGCGCCGGAACGGTATTGTAAGACTTACAAATCGCCTTTTGCACGTTGACGTAGGAATCCGGCGAACCGGGGTCGTTGCCGTAGTTCACGGGGCCGTAGCCGCCGTTTTTCCCGTCAGTATAATAGTTCGGGATACCGTAGTTCTTAACTCTTGTGCTCCAGGTGACATATTTTTTTTCAATCGCGGGCGCATAAATTGTCAGCGGTTTAATCGAAGAACCGGGCTGACGGTAAGAGTTCGCCGCACGGTTCAGCCCGCGGTTTTCGGTCTTTTCACCGGCGCCGCCGACCATACCGACGATTCTGCCGCTGTAATCCATAATGGTCATAGCGGATTGCGCATCGTCAATTTTTTTGTTGTATTTCGGGAACGAAATCTTATTGACGTAAACCGTTTCCATGGCTTCCTGAATATCCATATCCACAGCGGAATAGATACGCAAACCGCCGGAATAAATCATTGAAGACGCCTGAGAGCGGGTGTAGCCGTATTTGTCCATCAAATCCTGAATCACGCTTTGAATAACGTAATCCACATAATAGCTTTGAATTTTGGTTTCGGTTTGGGTCTGCTGAGAAGCAAGGTCGCCGGAGGGTACATAGTCTTCGCTGTTGGTAAAGACCATTTTATAGTTGACCGCTTCGTCGTGTTCTTCTTGGGTAATCATACCCTCTTCCAACATCATATCCAGGCAATAAAGCTGACGGGTGCGGTTTTTGTCGGGATGCAAAAGCGGGTCGTTGGAAGACGGCGCTTTCGTAATCGCGGCAAGCGACGCACATTCGGCAAGATTCAAATCCTGCACATTTTTACCGAAGTATTTTTCCGCCGCCGTCTGCACACCGTAGCAGCCGTGGCTCATATAAACGGTGTTCATATAAGCTTCCAAAACCGTTTCCTTGGAAACATTCTTTTCAAGGTTTAACGCCATCAAAATTTCGTAAAATTTACGGTTTATGGTTCTCTTGTTTTCACCCGTCAGGTTTTTAATCAGCTGTTGGGTAAGCGTTGAACCGCCGGTGGAACCGCCGTCATGGAACACAGCGGAAAAGGTTCTGAACCAGTCGACGCCGTCATGGTCCGGGAAGCGTTTGTCTTCCAGCGCGATATAAGCATTCGCCAGATTTTGCGGGATTACGCTTTCGTCTGGGTTTGTGCTGTAAGTTACCCAAACGCGGTTCTGCTCGCCGTAAAGTCGGGTAAGCTCCACGGCTTCGTTATTGGAATCATACGCATAGATAATCGTGGTTTGGTCCTGATTTTCTTTATATTCTTCCAAATTGATTTTCGGGTCGCCGTTGACATAAGAGACCATGAACGACACTAGGTAAATGCCGACAATTAAAACGGTCAACAATGCCGTCAGGGCAAGCGCCAACAAAACCGAAATCAGCGTTCTTTTGTTCTTGCTGATCGGTTTGCGTTTGCGCACATTGGTTTTTCGCGGTTTGGATGCCATACAGTGCCTCCGTTTAATTTTTAAAGCTTAAAAAGCATGGTTTTTCCGAGAAAACAAATTTACAAGTTATTGTATCATATTTTTGCCTGTATTTCATTAAAAATTTCCAAATTTAGCCGAAATTTAATAAAATCCAGTCATTTTGGCAAAAATAAGCATAAAGGAAGTGACAAAATGCAAAAAACATTACTTCGCTGTATTCTGATTTCGCTTTGTGCACTTGTAATTTTGGGCTTGTCCGCTGTCTTTTCTTTAAACGCCGGAGAAACCCCTGCCGCGGCAAACGAGGTCACGCAAGTCTCCGTACCGAAATACACATTTTCGCAATATCAGGGGCAGTTGGCGCTTTTTGAAAGAGGATTTGCCATGCCTGTTGAAATTTACGACGTCTATTTGGAAATGCTGCCCGCCGAAGAACAGCAAAGGGTTATCAACGGCATTCCGGCACAAACGGACGAAGAAATACAGAAAATTATTGAGGATTACACAAGCTGATTTTCACCTGTATATTTTTCTTGGATTTCGGGAGCGGAATTTCAAACATGCCCGGGAAACGCTCGTGGCAGTCACAGGGTTTACCGTCCACGGTGACGGTGTAGCGCCCGGTGTCTTTTAAAACGACCAACGCGACGCTGTCGGTTTCGCCGTAATTGTCAAAGGTGCCGACGAAAGCCGTGTTATCGCCGGAAAATTCCATATGTTCACAATAGGTGTCGAAGCCGGAATTGCAGATCCCCGGGCAGAAATATGCCGCCGCCCAAAGATTGACCGGCGCGGAAAGTCCGCCGAAGTTATGGAACCAGCCGCCGCGTCCGGTTTCGATGCTGAACATTTCAAAGGTATAGTAGGAATACTCGACTTCGCGCTTCCACGCTTTCAGCGCCGTTTCGGCAATTCGATAAGCGAAATCCGTTTCGCCGAGGTCTAACATGGTTTTCCACACAAACCACTGGTGCGAAAGCCAGACGTTGCCGTTCCAGTAGCCGTTGGGCAAATAATACCCGGCGGTGCGGTCCACGGCGCTGATGCCGACCGGCGTGAACATTTCGTCGTCACTTTTCAGGTGTGACAAAATGATTTCGCGCTGTTTTGCGGTTACGGCACCGGCAATCAGCGGGTAAATACCGTCCATGGTCTTATCGAGGTTTTCGCCGCTGTCCGAAAGGAATTTGCCGGTCGGGTTCCCGTCGTCATCATGGAGAACATAAGAGAAATAGCCGCAATTTTCGTCCCACGACCAGGTTTGCAAAGCGTTTGTTATACGGGCGATATCTGCGTCATATTGGCGCATATCGTCCGTGCGGCCTAAGTGCTCGGCGACGATTTTCAGCATTTTCGCCGTGCGAATCACCTGCGAAGAAGAAATCGCCGGCGCGCAGTATTTCTGAATTCCCTTTTGGTACATTGCCTTTTGCGGCGGGAGGTCGTCCATACCGCTGCAATTGTAGAAATAATCGAACGTGGTGGTCATGCCGCTTTTAAACTTAGCGGTCGTTGAACCGTTGATTTTGCCCGCCAAGAAATCATAAAACAACTTGGCGCGGTCGTAATAGGCGTAAAGCTCGGTTTTGTCGTTTGCGCCTTTGAGCATTTCAAAGTACTGGTACAAGTGCACCGGCACAGGCGAACCGTGCAGCAAAAACGCATAGTCCGGGTTATCCTTATCGCTTAAATACATATCGAGAATGTAGTCGGCAATTTTCGGGGCGAACATGACCATATCAAGCCCGATAAAGCCGGAATCCCACGTGTAGAACGAATCCCAGCGTTTGCCGGGCGTGTGGTGTACGACATATTCCCCGTGGCGGTATAGCGGATAAACCGTGTTTTGGAACATGGCAGCGCGCAGAAGCTGGTTGGAAAACGCATAAGGCTCGCCGGCTTTGGTGTATCCGAGGGATTCGAGCGACGCCGCGGCAGCTTTATAAATATTTTCATAAGCTTCCGGAGTTTTATAAGCCGTCTCGCCGTAGGAAATCACAGTATATTCCACGTGTGTGGAGTGCGGCGGCATAAAAATGGTATGGACAACGGTATTGTGGAAAAAGCCCGGATCACTGTGTTTTTCAGAGAACGAGCCGGAAAACTGCTCGAGCATATCGCCGAAGCTTTCGTCCGGCTGGGTAATACGAGATGTGGGGCTGTCTTCGAGCGCACCGGTCGGGAAATTGCGGAAACGGGTGTCCGCGTTGAATGTACGCAGGACAAACGGTTTTTCGACGCCCTGATATTGACAGACCGCTTTTGCGCCGTCTTTATAAAGTTCTGTGGTTACTTCCGGCTCAAATTGAAGCGCTTTTTCTTCGACTTTCACAAAAGGTGCGTCTTTTTCTTCGGTGACGGCTAAAAAGTCAAGTTCCACGCCGCCGGTACCTTTGGAAATCAACTCGATTTCAAACGCATTTTCATTTTTGTTTTCAAGCGGGAACACGGCGTTTTGCAGCTTGTCCGAAGCAGTAAAAACAACAGGTTTTCCGTTTAAAGTAAATGTTGAATCTTTATCGCTCGTGGTTCTGTAACGAACGACTAAAACAGGCTTATCAAAAGTTGTTTTTGAAGGCAGAGAATAGACGACCCTGTCCCCCGCCTCTTCGCCGAATTTCGGGTATTTCTGTAAAATATAGCGGTTGTTGTCTCGGTCGCCGAGTCCTCTGTGCCCGACGAAGGCATCGTCGAAAAACTCGCCTTTTTTCATCGCGTCCATACACTCTTCATCCCACGGACGTTTGGTGTGGTAATCGTAGGAAACATAGTCGAGCGCGTCTTTATAAAGGCACTTGTCCGGCAAAGAAAGTGTGACCGCGCTGCGGCACGGAAATTCAAGGCTTGAAAAGAAATTGACAAGGCAATTTTGCGTCAATCCGGAGTTGTTGAAAAGCTCGGTACGAACAAGAACGCTTTCATCGTCTAATTTCGTAAACGAAACGTCGGCGTAAATGACGTCTTTCCACTCCAAATCGCAGCGATAGGAATAATGAGAATAATCGCTTTTCGCCGTCCACGGATGGACACCGACCGGAATGGTCACATTCGGCGGGCAGGTGTTGGTGTTCGACACCGCCGGGCTTACGACCAAGTCGAAGCGAACGCCCTTTTCTTCCTTATGATTCACAATTCGGGAAATGCCGCTGTATTTCTTGGAATACGGACCCCAAAGCGGCATGACCTTTGCCATTTTTGTCATAACTAACGCGCCTTTCTGAATTCGGTCTAATTGTGAAAAAACCTCATTCTGACGAATGAGGTTTTAAAATGGAGCGGGTGATGGGAATCGAACCCACACAGCCAGCTTGGAAGGCTGGAATTCTAGCCATTGAACTACACCCGCGTTTTGCAACGGTGATAATTTTATCAAAAATCCGCTGCAATGTCAATATTCTTTTTGCTGAAAACCGGCGCTTTATCAAGGGTCAAATCGATCACGCAAATCCTCTAAAGTCTTTTTTTCGATTCTGGAAACATATGAGCGGGAAATGTGTAATTGTTCCGCAATTTCACGCTGGGTTTTCGGGAAATTGCCGTCTAAACCGTAACGCGCAATTAAAATCTGTTTTGCACGTGTTTCGGGCATTTCATCTATAAGTTTTCGAAGACGTTCGATTTTAATTTTGGTATCTAAATCGTCGGCTATTGTATCGTCTGTAAAAATAATCTCGGAAAGTGTTAAAGGATTCCCCTGCGGGTCGGTGTCAATCGGCTCGCTCATGGAAATATCCTGCGCGCTCTTCTTTTGATTGCGGAAATGCATTAAAATCTCGTTTTCAATGCAACGAGACGCGTAAGTGGCAAGGTGCGTTCCTTTGTTTTCGTCAAAAGAACCGATGCCTTTGATTAGCCCAATCGTACCAATCGAAATCAAATCGTCTTGGTCGGAATAAGACGAATAATATTTCTTGATAATATGGGCGACCAGGCGTAAATTGTGCTCAATTAACAAATTGCGCGCTTCCATATCCCCCGCGTGGTATTTTGCCAGCGCCTCGCGTTCCTCTTTCGGCTTTAAGGGTTTCGGGAACGAGCCCGCGCCCTCAATATGCAAAAGCAAGTAAAGCATATGGGAACTAATGGCGGAAAGCAACTCGAAAAGCATAAAAACACCCCTTCTCATGCTTTACTTATATGTGAAACCTTCCGCCGATTTGCAAGTCCCGAAAAAAACAGGAAACCACCGGACAAACGCCCGGTGGCCTCCCTTGCATCCAACAATATAAGAAAGTATCGGTCAGAATTGTTCGTCGCCCTGTAAGGCGTCGTACCCTTCTTCGCCGGTACGAACTTTGACGACATTTTCGACGTCGTAAACAAAGATTTTGCCGTCGCCGATGCTGCCGGTATAAAGTGCTTTCTTCGCAGCTTCGATAAGCGTGCGGACCGGAACCGCGGAAACCACAATATACACCTGAACCTTGGGGTTCAAATCCATGCTTTCAATTTTAACGCCGCGATAGTAGCCGGTTTTACCTTTCTGAATGCCGCAGCCGAGCACTTTCGTGACGGTCATACCGGCAATATAATCTTCGGCAAGCATCAAGCCGCTGCCGAGGGTTACAAATACGACGAACCCGATACAAAAGTCCATCAGGTTTTTCATAATGATATTACCGGCATTTTTTGCGCGCGTAAAGCCCGCTTCCACCATTGCGAAGCCGCACTGCATGAAGAACACCATTGCCGTACCGACTAAAAACCATACGCCGAAGGTGAGGCTTGATGCCGCTTCCATAAATTCTGCCATAAATCATTCTCCTCCCAAAAAATTCGGCGCGCAAGGGGCAGCTGTTCCCTTGCACGCCGTTGTGCTTCAAACAACAATTTTGCTTTCTCCGGAGCAAAAGCAAAAGGAAAAGGCGCTGTGAAGGTTTTCTTCACAACGCCTTTGTTGTTATGCAAAAATAATACGCCTACTTACTCAACAAGTCAATAACAAAATGGTGAAAAATTCGGATTTTGTTGCTTTATATGATTTTTTTGAAAAAAATAAATTTACAGTTTTATACAGTTTTCACAATTCCTATGCAAACGCAAATTTCTTTGGTATAATACCCATTGGAGTGATAAATTTTATGCAGGAACGATATAATGCCTTTAGCGACGCCGTAACGCAGGAATTCGGCGAAAAACTTTATAAGCTTTCGCTTTCCGCGGGCTGCACCTGCCCGAATCGGGACGGAACGCTAGACACACGCGGGTGCATTTTTTGCAGCGCGGGCGGCAGCGGCGATTTTGCCGAAAGTACACAAGGCAGCATACACGAACAAATTGAGCGCGCCAAAACACAGGTACAGAAAAAGTTTAAGGGCGAGCACTATATCGCCTATTTTCAAAGCTACACGAACACCTATGGTGACGTAAAAAGGCTTTCTGAAATTTTTAACGCCTCAATACACGAAGACTGCATTCGCGCGATTTCCATCGGAACGCGGCCGGACTGCCTTTCCGATGAAATTTTAGAAATGCTCGAAGCGCTGCAAGCAGAAAAGCCGATGTTTGTGGAGTTAGGGCTGCAAACCATTCACGAAAGAACCGCGGAATTTATCCGGCGCGGCTATCCCCTTTCGGTCTATGACGAAGCGGTAAAAAAGCTAAACAAAATCGGTGTTCGGGTTGTGACGCACGTCATTTTAGGGCTTCCGGGCGAAACACGCGAAGAAATGCTCGAAACCGTGCGGTATGTCGGGGAAAGCGGCGCAGAGGGCATCAAACTTCAGCTTTTGCATATCTTGCGCGGCACGGATTTGGAAACGCTTTATAATAAAGGCGCATTTCAGACGATGACGTTGGAGGAATACGCTGACTTACTTTGCGACTGCATCGAGATTTTGCCGCCGGAAATCGTTATCCACCGCCTGACCGGCGATGCGCCGAAAAAGCTGTTGGTAGCACCCCTTTGGTCAGCGGACAAGAAAAGAGTGCTCAACACAATACAACGTACTTTTAAAGACAGAGATGTCCGACAAGGTGCAAAAACGGGCTGTCTTTTATAGACAGCCCGTTTTAATTTATGCATTATTACGCTTTGGCGGTTGTGGAAGCCGCGGCGGTTGTAGTAGCTTTCGCCGTCTCGTGAAGTTCCTCCAATTTTTCCAAAAGCGCTGATTTTACGCGCGCGTCCGGCAAAGCGGAAATCGTGGAAAACGTGTCTTTGTAAATCGCGTCTGTCGGCGTTTCCTCGTATGCTGTAAGCTTGGTTTCCGCCAAGGTGTAGCTTTGCACGCCGGCGGCATTGGTCAGCACCACTTTGCTGCCGAGGTTTTTCATATCGCTTTTTTTGGCGTAATCATAAAGCGAAATGTTCATATCGGTATTATTGGAAATACCGCTGACGCTTCCCGTTGAAGAATACTGCCAAATTTTGTAGGAATAACGGAAGTCCGTGTTTTTAGAAGTATAGTGCGCAACCCAAATGTTGTAAGAGGACAGGCGGGAGAATTGCAACTCGTCATCATAAAACGATTTGCTTGCGTAAACACCGGGAGCATAACCGGCATTTTTGACTGCCTCACAAAATGCCACGGCAATGTCGGTACGCTTAGCCTTGGAAAGACTGTCTGCGCGGCCGTCACGGTCAGGGTTTGAATACTCCGTATCGAAATAAATCGGATATTGAATCCCGTATTGCCGCGCGATATTGACGCACGCGCCCGCTTCTTCGAGTGCTTCATCAATACTGATTGCCTGGCTGAAGAAATAAAGCCCGACAGCTATCCCCGCCTTTTTGGCGTTGACAATATTGGTTCGGACATTTTTGTCAAGCGTGACCGGTTTAATCGGCGTGCTTGTGCCGTAGCCGCGGAAGCCGACACGGATAATTGCAAAATCAATGCCGTCCGCTTTGACTTTGCTCCAGTTGATTGTACCGTTCCACTGGGAAACGTCAATGCCGACGAGTGAAGCTTTCGCGCCGTAGGAATTGAAATAATAATTGCGATTGCCGATTTTCTGCATCCCGGTTAAAGGCTTGTGGCTGTTATTGAAATAGAACTGCGCACCGTCAATCGTTTGCCAACCGGTGAGGTTACTTGTATCAGCATAGACAAAATCTGTATATTTCGATTGAACGCCTACACCGCCCGTTGACGGCAACGGTGTCGGCTTATATTCCGGCAGGGCTTCGCCGCTTCCGGAAGAGGTCAACGACTCATCTTTTACCTTGTCGTTACCTTTGTCTTCGTCTTTCTTTTTGTCGCCGGTTGCGACTTGTGTTTTTATGTTGGTCTTCGCTTTATAAACGACCTTTTTTGTAGTCTCTTCTTCGGTTGTCGTTTCGGTCGTGGGAGCGGCCGTGGTTTCCGGGGCCTGCGTTTCCGGCTCGGTTGTCACAGCGACCGGCGCCGGCGGGATATAGCTTTCCGCCATGGTTTCGCGGAACATGGTCGGCGCAAAAGAAGTGGTAAATAATGCAATCACCAAAGACACGGCAAACAAAGCCGACATGCTGATGCCGTGCAGAATTTTCTTACCGAATCCACTAAGCGGACGCTTCAAAAAAACACCCCCGAACTAAAATTCGGGGGTATTATAACATACTGTTCAAAAAAATGCAAATTTTCCTTGATATACAGGGTATTTTTGGAAATTCAGGCAAATTTTCGCAAAGCGAAACAAATGCCGTTGTCATTGTTCGAAAGCGTTATAAAGTCGGCGGCATTTTTGGCAGGCGTTTGCGCGTTTGCCATCGCAACACCGATACCGGCGGCGCGAAGCATTGTAATATCATTAAAGCCGTCGCCGCACGCCATCGTTTCCGAGCGGTCAATCCGCAGACGTTCGGCAAGTTCTAAAATGGCAGTGCCTTTGTCGCAGCCGATTGCGGTAATTTCTAAGAAAAACGGCTCGGAACGGAACACGCAAACCGGAAGCCCTTTCAAACGGTCGCGCAGCTTGATTTCTGCGTCACTTAAAAAGTCCGGCGTGCCGGTAATTAAAAACTTCGGTGTCGGCCACGTAAGTGTTTCCCGAAGCGAACGCACTCTTTGAATTTCCAAACGGTTTACCGTGGTTTCCATTTTGAAATAATCGTCATTCGCCTTTTCGGTCACAGCGACATCATGGGAGGAATAGGCGGTCAAAGGTAAATTCAAATCTTCCGCCGCATCAAAAATCGCGGGGTACACTTCCGGCGAAATGCTTTTTTGCGAAAGCAGTTCCCCGATTCGCACGGAAAACGTCCGCGCGCCGTTATAAGAAATCACATAGCCGCCGTAACGGCGCAGTTCCAACTCTTCAATATAGCGCGCGATGCCGTGTGTCGGTCGACCGGACGCCAAAACAAAAACGCCGCCGCGTTTCATAAACAACTGCAGGTCCTGTTTTGTTTGCTCTAAAATCTCTTTTTCGTCGTTGACAAGCGTGCCGTCAATATCGGACGCAAGCAATTTAATCTTCAATATGATCACCTCAATGACACAATATATTGTACGCCGTAAGGCACTTTTCGGTCAATACCGCGAAACATAGAGATTTTTTCTAAGGATTTCAAATTTTTGTATGGTTCGACAAAATTTTTATGGAAATAAAAAAAAGCAGCCGGAAAAAACCGGCTGCCCAAAAGTGATAAATTGTATAGATTAAACATCTTGCTCGCGCTTGCGTTTTACTGCGCCGGCACAAAAGCCGGCGGTCAACGCCACGGGAATTAAGAATACAAAGGCGGAAGTAACTTGACGACCTGCGGTGGTCGGAATGTCGGCATCGTCCACCGAAGTATTCTCGCCGGAATCCGTCTCCCCTATCGCCGCGTCAGCTTTGGTAATGGCAAAGCTGTCGATTTTTGTTGCCCTTCCGTTTTCGACGGTGTAGGCATCAAAATACAGGTTATCGCCGTCAATCGAAATGGCGGAGAAGACAGGTGCGTTCGCATTGACAATTTTCGCCGCACGCGGGAACGCGGAATCGGTAAGCGCGGCGTCTTTGGTTTGGTAATATTTCACGCCGGCGCAGCCGTCAATCGCATACACCGTGCCGTCGGGGTTGACCATCGCGCTGTAAGACGAACCATTGTGCTGAATCGTGCGTTCGGTCACCGTGCTCACGGCGTTTGCATTCATCGGCGCCGTGCGCAGATAGACGTGGTCGTGCCCTTGCAGGACAACGTCAATATCCAACTGCGGCATCAGCACGGAAAGCTGTTTGCGAAGCGCGGTCACATCGTCATCGGCATAGTGCGAGCCGTTCGAGTAAACCGCTTTGTGCAGCGCAACAATTTTCCACGGTTTGTCGCTTGCGGCGGCATCCGCCTGCAGCCAAGCGAGCTGGTCGGCGCTTAAGGTATTGTCGGATTTGAGGTCGTTGGTATTGAGCACCATGAAGTGCGCGTTGTTGTAGTCATAGGAATAATACACGCCCTGTGTGGTGTCCTGTTCGGGGTATTCGAGCAGGAAGTTTTCCACGGTGGCGTAGTCCATATTGGTTTCGTGGTTGCCGGTTGCCGGCATCATGGCCGTATTCAGCAAATCGGAGGAAGCGGTATTAAACACCCAGTTCCATTGTTTGAAGTTTTTGCCGCTGTCCACCACGTCGCCGGTATGGACAATGAATTTTGCCTGCGGATATAAGTTAAATGCGGTGTCGACAACCTGCGCCCAGGTTTCATACTGGCGCTCAATCCCCGCCTGGCTGTCGCTCATATGGAAGAAGGTAAAGGCGTCGGAATTGTCCGCCATTTCCATAACGCCGACATCGCTCCACCAGCCGCGCGAAGCGTCGCCCACGCGATAGCAGTATTTTTTGCCGGGCGTAAGGCCGGAAACGCGAATCATATGGCGGTTGACGTCAAACGAATAGGAAATCACGCCGATGACGCCCAAATCCACGCCGGGGATTTCTTTTGTCACCTTTGCGGTTTTCGAGACAATATTGCTGCCGGTTGTGGGTTTTCCCGTGAATTTCGGGTTTTCGGAATACGGCACAATTTCAATATCGGTACCGGTTACGCTGGTTTTGGTAAACCAACTGAAATTCCGAGTGGTTGCCGCGTTGCTGCCGAACGTCACAGCAATGCCGGACGGCAGGCGTAAATCTTCCGCGGTCGGCGTTACGGGGACTTTGCCGCTGTATGTAATCACCGCGTTATTGTCCATGCGCACGCCGGGGTTTGTATCGGTCGTGAAGTCTGTAATCACGCTGTAAAATTCATAGGCGATGGTCTCCATTTGGCTTTCGGTCAAATAGGCGTCCATGTAATAATTGAGCACATCGTCTAAAGACTTATATTCCACAATGCCCGCCGCGAAGAAAATATTGATAAGCTGCATTAAGCTCGGTTGTGGGACCATGGCCGTCAGGTTGTTTTCATCGCCCGCGGCAATAATCTGGGTTAAAATTTCACCGAGCAAAAGTTTGGTGTCTTCGTCGTTGGAATTTCGCAAAATGCCGACCACGTCAATATGAATATTTTGGAGAATTTCATCTTCCAAAACATCGTGCAGCAGCACGTCAATCAGCGTATCCAAAAGGGTGTCGGCAATTTCGCCGCGTTCAAAGCGCGCAAGAACATCGTTCATAAACGGGTCGTCGCTTCTATCCTCGTCCCCGCTGTAAATATACGCAAGGCACGAAGACGCTGCGTCGGCAAATGTGCCGGGTTTCGAGGCGTCACCGAAACCGAAAGTGGAAATAAACTTCGTGCACGGCAAATCAGACACCCGCAAAGAAGTTACCTTCCGAATGGCGCTATCTAAAACCGCAATCAAATGCTCTGTGCCGTCCGCGCCGTCGAGATAGACGGACTCAATTTGGTCGCAGACATTTTTAATAAGCAGTTTCAGAGAAATTTTGGTGACGCCCGCAATCGAGCCGATGCCGGAATCCTCGGAAAGCAGGGAATCCAGCGCGCCGTCCAAATCCAAACTGTTGGAAAGGAAACGGTACAAACTCCCCGCCTCTTCAATTCCGGGCAAGAGGTTATATTCGAGCTGATAGCGCAGCATATTGATGACAAATTCGTTAATATCGCTGCCGCCGAAATTAAGCGCGAACGCGGTGTATTTATACGGCTTCGGGTAAGTGACGCCGAATGCGGTAACAGGTCGGGAATTGTCAATATCCACGGTTTCATATTGCGCGGTCACTTTTCCGGAAAGGCTTGTATTATCGAACGTGACAATGCGCAAATAGCACGGGTAGCTTAACAGCGACGCAGACGAACAGTCGGTCAGCGTTTCGCCGTTGTCGGAGGTGTGGGAAGCGATGTCGGTCATGTGAATGTGCCCGGTAAAGGCGAAGTGCATACCGGCATCGGCAAAGCTTTCGCAGACGTTCTGCCAGTTTTCAATCGGGAACGCGGTGAACAGATTGTCTTCATATTCAAAATGCTCGACGAGATTGAAATGGGTAAGCCCGATAACGGTAAGACCTTTCGCTTTGGCGTCGGCAATTTGCTCGAGCGCCCACTCCATTAGTGCTTCGGAATACGCGCCGCGTGTTTCGCCTTCATTTTTGCCATCGGAGTTGCTGTCAGCGGAATAGCAAGCGCCGTCGAGCGCAATCAGACGGTAGCCACCCTCGAGCGTTGCGGCATAAGAAAGCATACCGGCTTCTTCCCCTTCGGGCGGCGTAAAGAACGCGTCGGCAAGGTCATAGCCGAGGTCGGCGTAAAGCTCGCGGAACTCTTCGGGCTCAGTCGTGCGTGTGGTTTCAAATTTGCCGTTGTTAAACGCAGCGGCGTCAGAGATTCTGCGAATATCGTGGTTGCCGTTGATGACAAGCACCTGAATACCGGTGCGGTCTTCAAAATCTTTCAGCTTTTGGGAAAGCGCACGATGCCCCTCATATTCACCGTTTTTGGTCAAATCCCCCGGAATTAATATGTATTTGATGTCGCGGGTTTTCGCCTGCTGTTCGTATTCATACAGCGCGTTGTCCAAAAGCGCGTCGGCAAGGTAAGAGGTAGACGCATTGAGTTTGGACGCATCGATAAACGCCTGCACGTCGGAGCCCATGAGTGACTCGGGATAATAGTGCAGGTCGCTGATCACCCCGAACGTCAGCTGATCATTACCGACGGCGACGGAGCGGATCACCGCGGACGGCACGACAGCCAAAAGGAGTGAAAAAGCCAGCAGCAAAGCGCCGAAGCTTGCCATTTTCTTTTTGAACTTTCCCATACTTTTCCCTCGATTCTGTTTATATTTTCCCGTTATAGAATGAGTATAGCATAGGTGATTTTATATTTCAACTAAAATTTTTAGGACTTTATCGCTAATTTTTAAACAATTTCAACATTAAATCTTCCCCTGTCGATTATTTTCGCGTTTTGCTTCCTGCTCCAAAAGCAAAATCACATAATCCAGCTTTTTGTGGAGGTCTTTTAAAATGATTTCGCTTTTCAAATTGACTTTATAATCATTTTCGCTGCGAAGACGGTCTTTTTCTTCCTGGCGCTTTTGGCTCATCATAATAAGCGGCGCCTGAATTGCCGCCACGCACGACAGCACCAAATTCAGCAAAATAAACGGATAAGGGTCAAAGGCACGTAAAGCGGCAAGATTATTAAAAACAATCCACAAAACCAAAACGCCGGTAAAGGTCAAAATAAACGTCCAGCTTCCGGCGAAAGCCGCCATTTTATCCGCCGCTTTTTGTCCGAACGTTTCTTTTCCCTCCCCTTTTTGCGACACGGTATTTTCCAAAAGCAAGTGGATAATTTCCTCGTTGCTCATATTGTCGTGCGGCGTATTCAAAATAAAGCCGAGCAGTTCTTTGTCGTTCAATTTGTTCACCTCGGATTTAGTATCGAAAAAATTAAGCCGTTTATGCAGAAACAAAAAAGCCCGCTTCCAACGAAACGGGCCTTCGGGTTATTTCTTATTTTTTCGATAAAGCGGAACAAGGAAATACGCCATAGAACCGAACAGCAGCAGGATAAATACCGGCAAAAACGCTTTGGGCAGGTTTTCCCCGGTTAAAGTGAATACAGTTAAGTAACTGAACACACCGCTTACAAGCACCATCATGGTGTCAAGCATATAGCGAAGACGCTTATACACATATTCCCGGTTTTCGTCGGTAAGTTCGAGCCCGCCGGTGTTCCAGATTTTCGGGAACCGGCTGACGACGCCTAGCAGGAGAACCAGCACCCAACCGAAGATCGGCACAATCAGCAATTCCGACTTTTTTCCGTAGCGGTCAATTTCGCCTTGGAAATTGTAATGCATCGCTACAAGTTCGGGCAGTTCTTTCCATTTTACGGCGAGCCAAATACAGGTTGCAAGCAAAAGGAAAGCGCTGATTAAATAGGTCGCCCGGTCATATTTTGTCCATTTCGGGCGCATGATTTACTCCTTTTCGGGCTTTGTGTCGGTTACAAGTTCCTTTAAGCCGGTTGCAAGCCCCGCAAGGCTCTGGATTTCCGACGGAATGATAATCTTGGTGGCTTTGCCGTCGGCAGCTTTTGCGAAAGCGTCCAAACTCTTAATGGCAATGACGGCTTCACCGGGGTTCGCTTCGTTAATCATGCGAATGGCGTCTGCATTGGCTTTCTGCACGGCGAGAATTGCCTGCGCTTCACCCTCGGCTTCGCGGATTTTCGCTTCTTTCACAGCTTCAGCGCGCAAAATCGCCGCCTGTTTTTCCGCTTCCGCGTTGAGAATCTGCGATTCCTTATGGCCTTCGGCGACCAAAATCTTACTTGCCTTTTCGCCTTCCGCCGTCAAAATCGCTTCACGGCGCTGGCGTTCGGCTTTCATCTGTTTTTCCATCGCATCCTGAATTTCACGCGGCGGAATAATGTTCTTCAGTTCCACGCGGTTGACCTTAATGCCCCACGGGTCAGTCGCTTCGTCCAAAATCACGCGGATTTTGGCGTTGATGGTGTCGCGCGAGGTTAAAGTGCTGTCGAGTTCCAACTCACCGATGATATTACGAAGCGTGGTTGCCGTCAGATTTTCAATCGCGGACATCGGCGCTTCGACACCGTAGGTGTAAAGCTTCGGGTCGGTAATCTGGAAGAAAACGACCGTGTCAATCTGCATGGTGACATTGTCTTTTGTAATAACGGGCTGGGGCGCGAAGTCCACAACCTGTTCTTTTAAGGACACGATTTTTGCCACTCTTTCAAAGAACGGGATTTTGACATGAAAGCCGGTTTGCCAAGTCGTTCTGTATGCGCCGAGGCGCTCAATGACATAGGCCTTGGACTGCGGCACAATCTTGATATTGGCAACAACAATCAAAAGGATTAAAAGTACGATTCCTAATAAAATGTATAACATAGATAACCCTCCTTATTTGGTTTCATCTTTTTTGCGGACGATGAGTTTCACACCGTCCATTTTTTCTACGGTGACAACTGTCCCTTCGGGAATAACGGCGTCTTCCGCCGCACGCGCTGTCCACACATTGCCGAGTACTTTCACCTGGCCCTGCGCTTTCAGGTTGTTAATTTCTTCCGTGACCACGGCATCGGCGCCGATGCAGCGGTCCGCGTTGGTCTTTTGCAATTTTGTCGCGGTCAATTTCTTTACGAACGGTCTTGTCGCCGCCAGGCAAACGCCGGACACGAGCACAAACAGAGCCATCTGCCAAATCTCATTAAGTCCGAACAAATGCGCTAGCAATGCCGCCAAGGCGCCAACCGCGAACCAAATCGACACAAGCTGCGTCGTTGCCGCTTCCAACACCAGAAACACACCCAGCAAAACAACCCAAAGGATAGTAAGCCCTGTATTGGAAAGTGGTAACATTTTTCTCACCCGCCTTTCTTCATACACATAAGCCTTATGCGTTATGTGCATCATAGCATAGGTCCTACCGCTTTGCAAGAGGTGCAAATTTTTATAAAATTATGATTTTTTCTTAAGAAACAGAAGCTTTTTGAAAATATTTTTATAAAAAGCTTTTTCCTGAACATAAAATAAGCTTTTGTGCACCTATTTTGTGTAAAAACGCCTTCAAAAATCAAAATGCATATAAAAATAGGGTCGCTTTTCAACTTTTTAAGTTCAAGTGACCCTGTAAAATTTTTTCATAAAATTTTTAAAGTGTATCAAATGATACAAAATTTAGCTTATACTCCCCTGTGACCGGGTCGGGAACAATATAATCTACATAGACCAAACGGTTTTCACTGTATAATATCGCGACACTCCTTTTGGTATGCGCCGGCGCGCACGTGGCGGGATTGTTAAAAAGGGCGGCTCGGTAGGTTTTCAAGTTTTTGTCCGGCACGCGAAGTACTTCCGGCAACACGCCGGAGGAATTTGTGGCAAGCCGGTCGCACACCATTTTGTCGCGCAGCACGCGGGCATCAACGTTAGGAAGCGAGGCAAAATAAGAGAATAGTGCGCCGGTGAACGCGTCAAGGGATTTAATGTCGCAAGGTTCGTGCGCCTTTTTCCATTCGGCAAAGCCGGAAAACAGCGAAAACGGCGTTTTGCCACAGGTTTGCAGCACATAAGCTGTCGTGCGCCGAAACCGACCGCTGTTATAAATGCGGTCAAAAGCGTCTTCCGTTTCGTGGAGCATCTGCAAATCTTCTTTGGAAAGCCACGGCGTGGAGGTAACTTCATAGGGCGGCGCATCGCAAAATGTGCAGGGATATTCTTCCGGCTCTTCGCGCATCGGCGCGCCGTATAAAAGCTTTAAAAAGCCGAATTGGAGCATGTCGGGTGAAAGTGCATAAGCGCGGTTAAAGCTTTCGGCAAAGGTTTTTGCGTCCTCAAACGGCAGGCCGGCAATTAAATCGATGTGAATATGGATATTCCGCGGGGCAATCAGCGCGCGGATATTGCGTTCAAGCCTTTGAAGGTCGGTTTTTCGGTGCACCGCGGCAAGCGTTTTTTCACAAAAGCTTTGCAGGCCGATTTCAAGCTGCACCGCGCCTTTCGGGACGTTTGCAAGGCAAGAAAGGAGGCGGTCGTCTAAAATATCGCCGGCAATTTCAAAATGGAAGCAAACGCCTTGCGGGATTTCCTTGCCGTAATGCTCGGTAATAAAAGAAATCAGTTCATAAGCTCTCGCCCGGTTGGCATTAAAGGTGCGGTCCACCAGTTTTATGGTCTTAGCGCCTGAGGAAGCTAAACGCAGCAAATTGGCTTTGGTGGTCTCGAGGTCAAAAAAGCGCACTGTGCCGCACCGTCCGGACAGGCAAAACGCGCAGGAATAAGGACACCCGCGCGAGGTTTCCAAATAAGCGATTCGCCCGTGCAGGGCTTTACAATATTCTTCGCTGTAAGGCGACACCGGGTCTTCTTTCGGGAGATAAGGGGCAGCTATGTGCACACCGTTTTCCGTGCGGAAACTTAAAGCCGGCACCTGTTCCCACGGCGTACCGGTTAAAAGAGAAAGCAAAAATGCGGCAAAGGGGTATTCCCCCTCCCCGGAAAGGACGGCGTCGGCTTCGGGGAGCGTCTGCAATACATTTTCAGGGCGGTAGCCGACTTCGGGACCGCCCAACACAATTTTCACCTGCGGCAAAGCTTTGCGCACGGCTTTTGCGAGTGCAAACACGGTGGTGACGTTCCAAATGTAGGTGGAAAAGCCAACCACTTCCGGCTGTTCTTGTAAAACGCGGTCAAACACCGCTTCTTTCGGTTCGTTGACCGTCCCCTCCACGACCACCGCCTGCACTGTCGGCGGGCAATAGGCTTTTACGCCGGCGAGCAGGCACCACGGTGCTAACGAAGAATGGATATATTGTGAATTTAAACTGCAAAGGACAACTTTCATAAAATCCCCTTATGTACGAACCTTGATACCGAACAGCCCGACAAGTTCGGACGCTTGAAAAGCATTCACCGTAACTCCGCGCAATTCTTTCGGCGGGTCGGAAACCGTCGGCGCTTCAAACGTACATTCCGAAAGGTCCACGCCGCCGAGGTCCGCTTGAAAAAGATTGTTTTGCGAAAATACGCTGCCCACACACTCCGGCTTTTGCCATTTCGCGCGGGAAAAGGAAGCACAGGAAAAATTGGTGTTCTCCGTTTGAAAACTACGCAAAGCGCCGCTGTCAAACACGGCGTAAGAAAAATTGCTGTCGGTCATTCGGACATTTTTAAAAAGCGAGTTTTTAAAATTTGCGCCGACTGCCTTACAATTCAGAAATACACAGCGTTCAAAATAAGCGTCCGAGAAATTACAGCCGGAAAAATTGCAATCTTCAAACAGGACGTCGCAAAAGCTTGTATTTTCAAAAGCGCAATTTTGCGCCACAAGTCCCGAAAAAACACTGGCGCGCACTTCCAAGCGAAAAAAATCTGCTTCTAAAATACAGGCGGGTGCGGTTTTTATGCCGGAGATTGCGCGTTCCGCGTCAAGATATGGTTTTGAAAACTTTAGAAAATTATCGACCGGAGTTAAGGTTTCCGGCAGTTTCGGTGTCATAGGCTTCATAAATTCTCCTAAAGGCTTACAGGCAAAAAAGCGGACGCAAAATGCGTCCGCCGACTTTTAAACTTTTGGTGCTTGCTGCGCTTGGGCTTTCTGTTTTTCCTCATCTTTTTTCGCAATGCTGTTGGTGTTAATCGTATTGCGATAGACCCAAAAGCGGCAAACAAGGAATTCCGTTGTCATATTGCAAAGCATTGTGACCGCCAAAACAATATATTCGTTGATGCCCGAACTTTCCGCCAAGTTGCCGAGATACGTGGAAACCGGCGTGAAAATGCAATAATAAATCGCGATTTTCAGCATCGCAATCGGTACATTGTTTGCCGATTTAAACGTGTAACGGCGGTTAACAGTAAAGTTGTAAAGCACGGACAGCACCAAAGCCGGCAAATAACTGAGCCAATAATGCAGATGTGCGATTTCGTTGAGCAACGTAAACGTTACAACCTGAATAATTCCGGCGCCCATGGAGAACGCGACGAACTTCACAATCTGCACAGCCGTTTGCTTCGGCGTCAGCTTCACTTTGTTTTCTTTGTTTTCCATAAAAACCACTCCAAAAAAATAGGCCTACGCAAAAAGCCGCAAAGCTTTTGTTACAAAAGGATAAGGATATCAGTCTTCAAACATATCCCACTTCAAAATGGTATCGTCTTCAATATCCAGCGCTGCCTTTTTACCAATAATACCGTCAATTTCAGACGGCGCAATACCGGTTCCGGGACGTTTGTAGGTCAGCATGTCTTTGGTAATCACCGTGCCCTTGGCGATCGCCCCTTTGGAGACCACAGAACGTCTTGCATTGGCACGTGCCACCATTTCGCTTTCCAGGCATTTCAATTCCCCGCTGCCGCGAATCATATCCAAAAAGGCAATGCCTTTCAAAATCTCGCGCGCATCGTTCGGGTCCATTGCATGGTAATGGTCATTGCCCTTCAGCGTCTTATTTAAGGTGAAATGTTTTTCAATCACGGTTGCACCGAGCGTATAAGCGGTTTTGATAACGTCAAAACCGGCTTTCGGCTTCGTGTGGTCGGAATAGCCGATAACCAAATCCGGATATTTTGCTTTCAGCGAAGCAATTTTATTCAGGTTTACTTCCGTATACGGCGTGGGATATTCCAAAACGCAGTGCAGCAGCGCCAAAGGCTGGTCGTTATATTTTCGAATGGCCTGCACGGCGCGCTCGATTTCATCGACATTGGAAGCGCCGACCGACAGCAAAACCGGTTTGCCTTTTTTGGCCTGATGCTCAATAAACGGAATATTGGTAAGGTCAGAAGAAGAAATCTTATAGACATTCATCATTTTGTCGAGGTAATCCGCCGACTCAAAGTCGAATGCCGTTGAGCAAAATTCAATCCCGATTTCATCGCAATAATCGGCAAGTTCCTTATATTCTGCTTTGCCGAACGAATCAAACTTCTGAAACAGCTCGAATTGCGAACGCGTCGGCTCCTCGGTAATGTCCCAATAATACGGAGACTGTTTCGCCGCGAGCGTTTCGGCTTTATAGGTTTGAAATTTAACAGCATGGATGCCCGCGTCATGTGCTTCTTTGACCATCAATTTTGCGGCTTCCATCGGTGTGATGCCGCGTTCTTTGGCGATGTCATAATAATTGACGCCGACCTCCGCAATCAGTACGAATTTCCCCGTTTTCATACTGTTTAAAATAACCTGTTGCATATATTTACTCCTTTTCGCAAATTGGCATGCTTATTCGCCGAGAATCAGGCGAATCTGTCTTTTTACGCCGCCGGTAAAATCATGTTGTTCCATAGCTTTGCGCATTTCCTGCCGCAGCAAATCACTTTCCGCAAGCAGTTCAAATGCCTTTAACAGCGTCTGCGGCTGCACGCGGGCACCAAGCCCCAAGTTGAAGAAACCGTTTTTCATTTGGGCAAAGGTTTGCGCGGTTTCCCGCTCATTTTGCGCCATAACAATAGACGGCACGCAAAGGCTTGCAAGCTCATAAACCGTTCGCCCTTGCGACGTGAATGCAATGTCTGCTTTTTCCATATATTCGCTGACATACTGCACATTTTCTTCGACAAAAATACGTTTATCGGGTTTTGCCACAATGCCGTTTGCGGCACAGTCGAAACCGGCACCCGGTACAAAATAAAAGGAAACGCCGTCGTATTTGTCATAAACTTGGTTTGCCAGATCATATACCTTGCGCGTAAGGCCAGACGGGTCCGTACCGCCGAACAGCACCAAAACATTTTGCACGGTCTCGGAAAACGGTTTGACTTTGGCGATGGCAAATTCATCGCGCAGGCTGATATAATCCTCTCCGGAAAAAACATTTTTGCCGTTGATTCGATTGCCGCCGAGCGGGTTAATAACCGCGTCGGCAAACACGGCGCCGTCACCCATATCGTCCATCGTCACTACGCGGCCGCAATGCTGCTTCAGCGTTTTTACATAAGCCGCGGTGGTGTCGCCGCAGTGATGCACCAAAATATCTGCCGGATTTTCGGAAAGGTAAGCAAACAGCGCTTCGTCATCGGCAATGGTAATCAGCGGAAAATTGCTCGCCTGAATTTTTAAAAGCCCCGCCGCACAGTCGGCACGCGTCACAAAAACAATATCGTGCCCGAACAAATTATAAGCCAAAGTCAAGCAATCGTTTACACGCTCAAGCCCGGTTTGGGCAGTGCCGTCCACGCGCATCACAATTTTTTTGCGTTTCAGGAAATTTTCACAAACAAGCCAATCGCCGATGGTGTCAATATCCACAGCTTCCTGCGCCGGAATTTCATAAACCGATACCTTTTTGCCGATACGGCTGTTTTCCGTCACGTTTTCACGTCGGCTGATAAAAAATGCGCCGGCTTCGAGATAATTCGGTTCCAGCTGTTGGCGGTTCAACCGTTTTTTATACAGCGGGAAAAAGCCGTTTTCATTTTTAGACCAAGCCAAATGCGGCTGATTGGTAGCACTGATAAAGGTATCATATTCGCTTGTAAAGAACGAACAAATGGCTTCGTTTAACGTTCCGGCGGTCAAAAGCGGCGAAGTCGGCTGTAACGTAATGACCACGTCATAACGAATATTTTTGAGCGCTTCCATTTGCACAACCGCATCGTAAATCACCGGGTCCAGCGTCACCGCATCCTGTGCAAGCTTTGCGCTGCGGCGCAGCGGATAGGCATTGTATTTTTTTGCAATGGTTAAAATCTCGTCATCATCACTGCTGACCACCACGTCGCTGATTGCCGCACAAGCGTTGGCGTTTTGAATGGCGTAAGCAATTAAGGGTTTGCCGTTCATCAGGCGAACATTTTTTCTCGGAATTCCTTTCGAGCCGCCTCTGGCGGGAATAACTGCCAAAACATGCATACTCAAAACCTCATTGAATTAGAAAATACTTTTTTGTTTATAGACACGCACGAGCAAATAGACACCGAGCACGGCGCCGATTCCCCAGCGAATATACCAGAAATCATAGAACAAATAGAACACACCGCACGTCACAAGCACGGCAGCAATTCCGGGCAGGAACGTGGTGAACTTGTAATGATATTTTGCGCCTTTGATGAAATATTTCGCAATGAAATGGTGGAAAAAAAACAACAGCACATAAGAGCCCATGGTCGCGATTGAAGCACCCGCAATGCCCCAAATCGGAATCATGAAATAGTTGGCAACGATGTTGACCAGCGCCGCAAGGCAAGTGCCCACCGCAATAATCTTGGTTTCTCGATGATAAAATTCATAATTCACCGGGAAACTGTAAAGGAAGACCATATAATAGGCCACGGTCATAATCGGAATCAGGTTGGTGCCGCTCCAGAAATCCTCGGAAGCAAACAATTTGACAACTTCCGGCGCCAACAGCATAAAGCCCATGGTCAATATGGTATAAAGAACCATGTAGTTGCGCGTCCGGCGGCGAATCGCATCCATTTCCCCGGCTTTCAAATGGTCGTAATACAGCGGCACCCAGGTGTTGTTCATCGCACTGTAAATAATATTGATGATATGAACAAAGTTGAAGATAAAGCTGTAAATACCGACGGCGCCGTTGTCATTCATCAGCTTTTGGAGCATAATGCGGTCAGACTGCGCCAAGAGAATCTGTGAAAGATTGTGGAAAATCAACGGCAGGCACAGCGGAAGACAGAACCGCCAATAGTCTTTTCGATAGCCGGTTTTCCCTTTGGCGAAAATCTGAATGCCGAGAATAATACCGACCACCACATTGGGCACGGCGTAACCGATAATCCTGCCCCAATAGCGGTCTTCGAATGTGTCGATATTCATAATCAAAATTAAAGAAAGAAATACCGACACTAAGGTAACCACCACGGAGACCAAGAAATTTAACGAAGCCTGCTTGTGGTGGATATATTTCATCGTGACAAAGTTGATAACGTAAGCCCCGAAACTTTGCGCCACGATTAGCAGAACGACAATTTTGTTGAACTGCATGAAAGCAGCAATCGGATTGATGAAAATAACAATCAATACCGTTAAAACGGCTGACACCAGGCAAGAAAGAGAAAGAATGCTGGAATAGAATGCATCCAACTCTTTTTTGTCAATATGAACGCGGGCGGCGGCAATCGTACCACAGGTTTGAATGCCCATAACGATTGTCAGCACCTGCACCCAAGTGGTATACAGCGAAACCACGCCGTAGTTTTCCGTGCCCAGCATTCTTGTAAACACGGGAACGGTAAAGAAATTGACGCCGTTTAAAATGATTGGCCCCAGCATATTGAAAAAGGCAAGCTGGTTGGCGCTGGTGCCGGTCAGCAGTTTTTTAAGATTGAAACGCTTTGTATCCATATTAACGCCTCTACATTTCGTTTGCGTCACCCAAGTCGTTTAACAGCTTTTGCAACGCCTCTAAAGATTCGGGCGTATAGATTTTTTGCGGATTGCTGTATAACGCTTTAAAATCATCAATGAACTTTTTGGTCCCCTGCCAAAAAGCATCGTCCAGATTGTTAAACAAAATCGGATAGGTACAAATAATGGTCGGCTCCACATTTTTCAAGAGTTTCGGCATAAACTGCGCTGTGGAAAACGCGCCGATCAAAATATGCTCGTCGCCAATCTGCTTTACGCACTCGAGCTCCCACAAATTTCGGAATGTATCGGGACACATATTGTCAAAAGCGGCTGCGTTGTGGCGGGGATGAATGCGCGCCACAACCTCTGTTGAAAACGAGCGGACAAGCAAATCTTCAATTTTTTTCTCGTTTTCTTTCACAAACCCGTCTTTTTCATCGAGCGGCTGTGTCAAATAGACCGCCTTGTGTTCTTTATAAATTTGATTGGGTTTATAGTCGAAAATCTTTTCAATGACGCTGAGATTTTCCGGCTTCACCATATCCAACCGACAGACTTTAGAATCAATTCGGTTTTTGGAAAGCTGCGGATTGGACAAATAGATTTCAGTCGGCTGAATGCTTAACGTATTGCCGAAGAAGAATTTATCAATCCATTTAAATATGCCTGTGGCGTAATCGTCCACGATATTCCCGAAATACGAGCCGATTCCGTCTTCAATCAGAAGCACTTGCGCGCGTGGATACGCCATATGCAAGCCGGTTGTGAACGAGGTCGGGAAACTGACGCCGATATATGCATAGCTTTTTTTCGACATCGGAATTTTTTGCCGCGCGGCAGAACGAATCGCGTTGGCCGGCAAGAACAGCCGGAAAATCGTGACAAACTTGTTCAGAACAGACGGGTATTTTTTATAAACGTCTATATCATACACGTTGTTAAATACGCCGCTTTCTTTCAGTCGCGCAGAAAGTTCATCTGAGCCTTTAAACTGGTGATACACATAAAGGTCGGCTTTCCCCTTACTGCCCTTTGTGTCATTCAAAACGAAATTTACACAGTTTAGCGTCTGCAAAGGGGTGTCAACGGCAAAGGCGAATTTTTCGGTGTTCGGAGCGCCTTCTTTCGCATAATCCTTACTGTAAGTATAAAGCTCGGCCAAAAGTGCAGCTAACCCCGTGTAAAGCCAGAAAATCGCACCGTACGGATCTTGTCGTGTATATAAAATGTGCGCTTCTACCATACCGTTGGCCGCGATAGTGCCCAAGGTGACAAACAACACAGCTAATAACGAATAAAACTGTGTATCTTTTCTCCCTCGGAGCAGTGCAAAACCGATTTTCTTCACCAACAAAAGGGCGAAAATCAGAACCAATGCAAAACCGACGATTCCGCTGTAAGCCGCAATGTGGATATACGCATTGTGTAAATTCCCGTTCGGTTTGTAAAGCCAAACCAACTCATTTTCATCTAAAACAGACCGGTCGAACCGAACCGTGTCCTCTTCTTCCACCCACATATCTGCATAACCGAAAAGCGGGTGCTGCAGGAGCAGTTTTAAACTGCCGGTCCAAATGGTAATACGACCGTTCGAAACATCGTCACCGGATTCAATCCGTTCAAACTGAATTTTTTGTTCTTCTTTTTCCTTGTCCGCTTCTACCGAAGCATTTCGGTCAATAGCCTTGTCCACAACGCTCGGGACATAAGACATGACATAGCGGGTGCCATACATCACACCGCGCACACCGGCAATCATCACAACGGCAAAAACAATTGATAACAATACCGCGGATACCGTCCCCTTTTTCAGCTGCATTTTGGGGAAGAAATAAACTACGGCGAACAAAATTGCAAATGCGACCAAGGTCAAGAAACCGCCGTTGGACAAAGTTAAGGAAAAATAAACGATTTGAACAATCAGGTTGACAATGTAAAACCCGTTAAACTTGATTTTGCCGTGTTTGATAATAGAATTCATCAACATCGCGGACAAAGATATAACTGAAAACAGTGCGCCTGTGTTCGGGCTTGTGTAAACGCCGAACAAACGGTTTTCTAAAAAGCCCTGCCGGAAAGTCATATCGCCGGATTTAAAGGAAAATGAAATCCGGAACATGAACATAATAATGGAAACCAGAGAAGATATGAAAACGATGATTAAAATAATTTTGTTAATACGATACAGCTGTTTTTTGATGTCTTCGAAACTTTTTTTGCGGTCCTGACCGTATAAGACCAAAAGGCTGATGCACAAATAAACAAAGTGCTTCACACCCATATACAGGTTGTACCGAATATTGAGTAAAATGGAAATAACGTAAGCCGCAATAATGCAAAGCGGCAGCGCCCAGTAAATGCTTTTAAACATGCGCCGCTTTGTAAAAAACTCCCAA
Source organism: Candidatus Fimenecus excrementavium (assembly GCA_018712805.1). GTDB lineage: Bacteria > Bacillota > Clostridia > Oscillospirales > Acutalibacteraceae > Fimenecus > Fimenecus excrementavium. The sequence goes on from DVGI01000046.1 coordinate 46,016, forward strand.
GCGACTAAACCGGCGCCCCAAACGAAGCACACTTTACTCAACGGATTGATAATTTGCCCTAAAATCGGAAAGAACCACAATATACAGATGGTGATATAAATGTAGGCATAATTATCTGCATTTAAAAAGAAAGATGTAAATTTGTTCTTCATTAAAAACTTTTCAACTTTTTCCATATCTATTCTCCGTGACACTACCCCTGTGTTATTTGTTCCGTTTTCTCACCCAACCGGCACGCAAATATAAAAGATAAGAAACGGGAGTAATTCCCGCAACATTCCACATCATATTGAGCAAATGGTGATAGCTTCTTGCGGAATTTGCCAAAATCAATTTATACTTTTTCAAGACCTGTAAATACGCCTTTCGCTGTTCTTTCGGAAAAGACCACGTATCAAACAGGGCCGAAACATAAAGATTAGACATGTTTGTAAGCATCATATCCCGCGTCTTATCAGACAAGCCGTTTTGCTTTGCAAAATCTTCAATAAACGTGAAAACGCCAAGTTTGCTCTTAAAATTCTTTTCTGAAAAAGTTCCGGTAATAGAGCCGGCCCGATTTCTTCTGTAAACATAAACCGGGAAATCCAAATATCCGACTTTTTCAGCGTGCAGTAAAACACGAGGTGTCCAGCGGGCATCTTCAAAGGTTACGCCCTCTTCAAAATACAGGTTGTTCGCCTCTAAATAAGATTTTTTAACCGTCTGCAAAACGGCATACCAATCGTAAACCCTGCCTGTCATCACATATTGCAGCAATGCTTCACCGGACAGGGACTCCACTTTTTCCCGCTCCAAATGATAACCGCAGTCATATTTTTCGCCGGTGGCGTCTTCCAAATTTTCATATAAGGACACCACAACATCATAAGCGCCTTTTTCAATTTTGGAAAGCAGTTTTTCCACCGCTTCTTCCTTCAAAAAATCGTCGCTGTCTAAAAAATAAACATACTGCCCGGTTGCCTTTTGAATCCCGAAATTTCTGGCAGCAGAGAGCCCGCCGTTTTCTTTGGAATATGCGTGGATATAAGGATATTTCTCGGCGTAACGCT
>DVGI01000047.1 GCA_018712805.1 Candidatus Fimenecus excrementavium
GTCGTTGGTGGAGATAAGCGGGATCGAACCGCTGACCTCTTGAATACCTTCCAAGCGCTTTCCCGAACAGACGGGAAATAGCCCCGCAATTAGGAATACATGCTTATAAACGGCTTAGAAAGCAAATTTTAATCGTCAAGACTTGTTACATAACTTTCCTTTAAAAAACTAAACTTTTTCGTTCGGCATACAAAATCTCAGTTCCGACTCGCGTTTCCTTTTGCTTTCATTTTTTACGCTTTGCCCATTGGTACAGTCATCTCGTCCCGGTATTGCGGCGGATGCCGATTTCGTCATAGGCAATGGTTTGTCCGTTGAAACTTGTCAGCAAATCTGACCAATAGAGTCGTTCCTTTTATAGATATAAATTATCGAATGTCCATTTTCGTTCGAGCGTCATTTTGGTCTGTTATATATGTGAGATTTTTATAGCGCATTTGCGTTGCCCTTTGATGGACAGCCTGTAAGACTACTTTATTTTTCGCATACACTTCGGCAAAAGAACAATCATAAACAAGCACAAGAATCTGACAATCGCTTTGCTTAAAATCTTCATAAGTCGATATGTTCTGAAAATTTTGAACACATGAGTATGCTTGTAGTTTCAAAAATACGATAAAATGTTTCTCTTGAATTGCTTTTGAAAATTCGTCTCCCGGATATATTTCTTTGTTAAAGAAGTCTTCTCCAAAGGGCTTATTCCAAGTTTCTGTTTGCTCTTGAACAACATACCAGTAAAATGGCTCCGTGTCAACTGTTCCGAAAATATCCCACAGAGTATATGTTGCTTTTTGTGGGATTTCAAAAGAAATACCGCGAACCATAATATCGTCTCCTTAACTAAAGATTAAAATGAGACCCTCTCTTACACCAGCTCCTAATGGCACAAAAAGGAAATCATCTGCCACACCAACACCAGTCGCGTCATTTGCGGTAGCGGATGGGGTTGACATTTGCAATGTGGGCTGCCTGTGCGGAAATGTCCGTGCCGCTGCTGTCGGTTATGGCTGTACAGTTGCCCCATGCGTCATAGAAGTAGCGCGCTATAACCGTACCGTAGTCGTCTGCAAGTCCAATTACATCGTTCTGTGCGTTTTTGAGGTAATCATATTCGTCATCGTTGTAAGTAAAGCCGAGAATATTGCCGGCAGCATCTATATAAAGGTAAGCATATTGCCGCCTGCCTTAAGATTATGCTGCCGGAATAAATTCTGCCTGCACAACTTCAAAGCCCTGCGATGCAGTATTATATTTTAGAACCGTTTTTGCATCTCCGATATAGTCTGCATGGGTATATAAAGATGCATATTGCAAGCAAACCAATTCAAATACGCCGTCATGGTCTACATCCTGTGGTATAAATTCCCGAAAGCTATCGCAGTACAAATGCCCTGTTGTTCCTTTTCCTTCCGCATCGAAAAAGGCATCTTGATATCGGTCGGATATATCCATAGTGGTGTTGTAGCCGGTAATGGTATTCTCTATTTTCACTTGACGGCCGCTTAAAAATGTGCTTGTAAAGCCCGTATCAAAAGTGTCCCAGCTTGTATTTTCTGCATCAACAATCAGAGAATCAAATATAATCTCTATTTCCTCCGCCCGGACTTTAAAAATACGCGACCAATAAGAACCGGCGCCGCCGGACATTCCAACCGTTTGCTGAACAACGATTTCATCCAGTCCGTCTCCGTCCACATCACATACATACAGTGTGTCCTGGTAAGATCCGCTGTCTTGTTCTTCTGTAAGATCCTTCAATAAAACTTTTGAGCCTAAAGAAACAGCCAAGTAAGCGCTATGGTAAAGGCTGTCCTCTTCTGTATAATCGCAAAAAATGTATACCTTACATGCCGATGCGTCGTCTGTATCCGGCGCAACCAAATGACCTTCTGCATAATTCCCGATTGTTAGGTCCTTTAATCCGGCTTCCGGCAAATCAACAGACATCCACTTTTCCGAGTATGCGTGCGGGTTTGCAATAATATTCCCCGTTAACGGTTGGTGTTCCTGCACAGTTGCAGTAGCTGCTTCACGGGTAACTTGATTTTGCTCGGTTTCCGCCTCTGTACAGCCGGCAAATAAAATCAGAACCAAGAAGAAAACAAGGCATAATTTTCCCGCTTTCATGGCTTTCCTCCTTTTAAAGACCTCCTGTTTAGAAAGTTTTGTTTCCGTCCGCTTTTAAAGTGTATTGCATCACAACGGATTCGGCCAGTAGAGCAAGCCGATAGTATATCACCAAATCCTCTTTTTCTGCTCTTGTGGATTGATTAATTAATTCCGCAAAAGCAGCTTTGTCCGCTTTAGAAATAATTCCGCTTAAAGGGAGCTCAACGGCTCTTGCTCCCTTAACCAACTGTGTGCAATAGCCGCCGATAATAGAATCTATAACCATAAGTTCGGGAGCATCTCTGCGAATCACCGCAGGAATGTTTGATTCTAAAAAAGCTTTCAAAATATACGCATGTTGTTTGTTTTTCATTTCTGTTACCTTTGTAGAAAGAACAGCTTTTATTCTTTTGATGGATTGGCATATAACCATAAAATTCTCTGTTCGTTTTGCGAGTCACAGGAAATTTGCGTAATGCGGTCTGTTTCCACATATGCCGTACCCTGCACCTGCCCGAAATCGTCCACTTCTTTGATAGTGCATAAACCGTTTTCGAGCGTTTCCACGAAGCCTGTAATATCGTCTATACCGCTGTATTGCACTTCCAACGCGACCACTTTTTTGTTTTCCTTGGCGTACAGGAGCGTGTTTATTTTGACGCTTTCCGTTTCGGACGGAAGGCGAATTTCCGGGAACTTGTGTTCAGTACACAGCGTTTGCATTTTTTGTGCATACTGTTCGTCGCGCTCGATATACAAAATCTCGTTGATTTCCTGCACAAGAATGCCGTCATATTCGCCGTTCGGAGAGATAAGATACAGTGCAAAGTCAACGTCATCTACACAAAGCGGTCGCCCGTAAGCAAATTTGGTCGTATCGTCGGAATTGCTGTAAACCGCAATGTTTTGTTCTTCCCGGAGCGCTTTCTCTACTATTTCTTTCATGGCTTACTCCTTGTTCATCGTATATGTTTTATAGTCGTCTTCCAATATTGCTTTGCGCGTTACTTCCAAAATACTGATTTAGGCGTATCAAAAAACGCTCGTCCGCCTTAAAAAACAAAAACGCTGCCGAACAACAAGAAAGGTGTTCGGCGGCGTAGTCATATTGCGCTGTATTTTATATTCCGTTTTTCCCCAATTCTCCGCAAACCCTCTCTATAAGGCAGAATACCATATATAGGAACGCGCTGTCAAGAAAAACGCAAACATGGGGGAACGTAAAATAAAAATGCGGCTGTTTTCCTAAAATCAACCCTGTTTTTTGCCGATTTCTATTGTCAAGCGGCCGGGGGTATGCTACTATAAACCCAAGGGAAAAAAGAAAAAGCAAAGGGGAAAAGCTATGGATTTTAAATCGGATAAGTTTATGTATTTTCTCGGCGCGCTGGTCGTGGTTTTCGTGGTCGCGCAGTCGGTCTTTTTTTTAGTGCGCGCGTGGAAGCGCGGCAAAGCGCTCGGGCTTTCGACCGACGCGCTGAAAAAGACGGTGAGTTCGAGTGCGCTGTTCACCGTTGCGCCCGCGCTCGCCATTTTGGCAACCGTGCTGACGCTTTCGGGGGCGCTTGGAATGGTGCTTCCGTGGATTCGCCTGACGGTTATCGGCGCGATTACTTACGAAGTGCCTGCCGCCGAAGCGGCGATTGAAGCGTTCGGCAGTACCGCGGGGCTTTCCCAAGAGGTTACGGACCCGACGGTTTTTGCGACGATTGCGTGGGTCATGACCCTCGGCAGCATTATGCCGCTTATCTTAGTTCCCTTTATTCTCAAGAAAATTCAAAAAGGGCTCGGCAAGGTCGCGGCGAAAAACGGGAAATGGGCAGACGTCATGTCCGCCGCGGCGTTTATCGGTCTTATCTCCGCGTTTATCGGCCGGGCGGTTGCCGGCTCCGGCGACAAAGTGGTCATCGGCGACGGCGCGGGCGTGATGTCCATAGCCGCGCTGCTTTCCTCGATGCTTTTCATGTTTATTTTGCAAAAGCTTGCCGACCGTTTCAATTTGAAGTGGTTGCAGCCGTTCGCCATGCCGTTTAGTATGATTCTTGCCATGGTGGTTGTTATGATTTTGGCGCAGGTTCTGCCGCACGACATTGCCGTGTTGGAATGGCGCGGTTAAAAGGAGGGCGAAACGATGAAAAACAGAGATTATGCCGCAAGCGTACATTTTTACGGGATTATTTGGGATATTACGGCGCTGCTGCTGTTTATATTGGTGCCGGTCGCAATTTGTGTGCACCTCGGCGTTTGGCCCCAAGGCAGCTACGTTTTGAAAGGCCTTTTGCCGGTCGCTATGCTGTTTTATCCGACTTCGGTTATTGAAGTGTTTACCTACACACCCCTGCTCGGTGCGGGCGGCACCTATTTGAGCTTTGTCACGGGCAATATCACGAACTTAAAACTGCCGTGCGGACTCAACGCCATGGAAAACGCTGGCGTCCGCGCCAACAGCGAAGAGGGCGAAGTCATTTCTACAATTGCGATTGCGACTTCCTCGATTGTCACGACCATCATTATCGCCGTCGGCGTTGTGGCGTTCAGCCCGGTTTTGCCTTATTTGACCGATGAAAATTCGATATTCGCCCCGGCGTTTAACCAGGTCGTGCCCGCGCTGTTCGGTGCGCTCGGCATCAGTTATTTTATGAAACATTGGAAGATTTCCATTGTGCCGGTCGCCGCAATCATTTTGATTTTGCTCGTGAACGGCGAGATTGCCTCCGGCGTGCTGATTCCCGTGGGCGTGGTTATTTCGCTTGTGAGCGCGCACTTAATGTTCAAAAAAGGCCTCCTTGATGATAAGACGGAAAAAGCCGAAAAGAGTGAAAAAGCCGAATAAGAAACAAAACAAAAACACCCGTAAGCCGTTTGCAGCTTGCGGGTGTTTTTATATAGCTTATGCAAATGTGATTTCCTCGAACGAAGCCTTTGCCGCGCGCCGTAAATCATCGGGCGCAAGTTCCATTTGAAAGCCGATTTTGCCGCCGCTGACGACAATGGTTTCTAAGTTCTCAGCCGAAGCGTCAATGACCGTGCGAAATGCTTTTTTCATGCCGATCGGGCTGCACCCGCCTCGGATATAGCCGGTGGTACGCTCCAAATCTTTGACGTGGAGCATTTCGACGCTTTTTTCCGAAACAGCAGCTGCCGCCGCTTTCAAGTCGAGTTCCGCTGCCACGGGAATGACAAACACATAAAAACTGCCGGATTTCCCTTTTGTCACCAGTGTTTTAAACACGCGGTTTTGGTCGACGCCGATTTTTCCCGCCACGCTGATGCCGTCAATTTCCCCGTCGGGGTCATAAGTGTGCATTTGGTAGGGGATTTTCTCGCGCTCTAAAATGCGCATGGCGTTGGTTTTCGGAATACTTTTGGACATAAAATCACCTGAATACGCAAAATTATCGAACACAAGGTAACACAATACCGGCCGGAAGTCAACCTCCGACCGGTAAATTTATTGTATGAAATTTTTTAAGCGTTATACAAATACACGCGCGCTTCATAGGGGCGCAGTGCGCAAATGGACGGCTTTGCCGGCGCGTCTTTGTAGTTGCAAATCAGCAGTTTTCCGGCAGTTAAGTCGAAGCCTGCCGGCGCGCGGAACGTGACCGTTTTCGGCGAGAATGAGCAAATCACAAGCGCCCGTTTGCCTTCGTAATTGCGTTCATAAACGAACAGCTCTTCGCTCGATTTATAATGCTCTTCAAAATCGCCGTAAATGAGCACCGGGTTTTCCTTGCGCGTTTTTAACAGCTTACGGTAATAATTCAATACCGAATTTTTGTCTTTTTCTTGTGACGCGACATTGATTGTCTTGTAATTCGGATTGATTTTGAACCACGGCGTTTCCCCGTCGGTAAAGCCGGCGTTTTTCTTCGCCGACCACTGCACGGGCGTGCGGGCATTGTCGCGGGAAATCGCGTTTTCCGTTTCCAAAATCTTTTCGTCGGAAAAACCGAATTTTCGCAAAGTCCGGCAATCGTTTTGAATGGCGACGTCCACATAGTCATCCAGAGAATCCATATGGATATTGGTCATGCCGATTTCCTGCCCCTGATAAATGAACGGCGTGCCGCTTTGGCAGATATACATCGTCGCGAGCATTTTCGCGCTTTCGTCGTGAAATTCTTTGTCGTTACCGTAACGGCTGACAATGCGCGGTTGGTCGTGATTTTCAATATAAAGCGCGTTCCAGCCTTTGCGATACAGCTTTTTCTGCCAGTCGTTGTAAACCTTTTTAAGCCTTGTCAACTTGAATTTGCGGCGAATGCAGTTCATGCCGATGCAGTCTACGTTCATGTGCTGGAAGTGGAACATCATATTAAGGACCTGGTTTTTGCCCTCTTCGACATATTCGAGCGCGCGCTCCGGCGTCATCATCGGCGCTTCGCCCACGGTGAACGCGTCATATTTTTTCAAAACATCGTTTTGAAATTCCGTGAGGTATTCCAACAGGTGCGGCCCCTTACGGTAGTGCTCAATGCCGGTTGCGGCGGGCAGGGGGAAGCCGTCGGGTAACCCTTCGGCTTTGGAAATAAAGGTGATGACGTCTTCGCGGAAGCCGTCCACGCCCATCGAAAGCCAAAATTCCATAATGCCCTTGACCTCTTCGCGCACTTTCGGGTTGTCCATATTTAAGTCGGGCTGCTTTTTGGCGAACAAATGCAGATAATATTCGCCGAGGTTTTCGTCGTATTCCCAAGCCTTCCCCTCAAACAGCGAAAGCCAGTTGTTCGGCGGCTTTTTGCCGTTCTTGCCTTTGCCCTTGCGCCAAAAATAGTAGTCATGATATGGGTTGTCGTCGCCCTTTTTGCTTTCCTTAAACCACTCGTGCTCGTCGGAGGTGTGGTTGACGACCAAATCCATAATGACCTTTAACCCGCGTTCGTGCGCGCCGTCGAGCACCTGTTTAAAGACCTCCAGCGTGCCGTAATCGCTGCAAATGTCGCGGTAGTCGGCAATGTCGTAGCCGAAGTCCGCCTGCGGGGAGGGGTAAAGCGGCGAAAACCAAATCGCGTCCACGCCGAGACTTTTGATGTAGTCGAGCTTTTCCAAAACACCCCAGAGATCGCCGATGCCGTCCCCGTTGCCGTCCTTAAACGACCGGGGCCAGATTTGATAAACTGCTGCTTCTTTATACCACTCGTTTACCATAGTCTGCACTCCTTTTCAGATTCCTATTATAATTGGTATCATATCATATTCCTTTAGGCAAAACAATCAAAAATCAAGAAAACGCCGAGATTTTTTTGTGAAATTAAATCCCGCAAAATATTTGAATGGAAAAAATGCACGAATTCCGCGAAAAAAGGGCTTGTTTGTTTTCACAAAATGCTGTTGTTATTTTGCGGAAAAGTGCTATAATTATCAGTTGTTGAAGACAGTAAAACTTGTGTGTCACGGGAGGCTTTCAAATGGAAAATGCGCTGCATATGATTGTGGAAACCGACAAGGCTTCGCGCCGAAAAGTGGAAGAGGCCTATGCGCGGCGGGAAAAACTTTCCGAAGAGCTTACGGCGAAAAAACAGGAAATTGACGCGCAAAATGAAGAACAGGCAAAAAAGGTTTTGGCGCAAAAACGCGAAGACGCCGCGAAAAAGCTGGAAAGCGCAAAGACAGAACGCGCCGAAAAAGATGAGCGTATCCGCGCGCAGTTAAATCAGATTTACGAAAGCAAACACGAGGCGTGGGAAACCGAAATTTTCAACGCCGTTGTGGGAGAGAGCGAACAGGCGTAAGCCTTTTCCTTTATATACTATAAAATTTTCGGGAAAGGAGCATGGTTGTGTCTAAGATAGCGGCATATTCTGCAAACGCATTGCTTGCCAAGGCGCGCGCAATGTACGGGGATATTTTGACTTCGGAAGATTACGCGGAACTGGCAAACTGCCGAAGCACTCAGGAATTTTTGAATTATCTGAAAAACCGCACGGCTTATGAAATGGTGCTCAAAGACCTGCCGAACGTGCAAATGAGCCGCGCGCGGCTGGAAGCCATGCTTATGAAATACCGGCAAATGCGCATTGCGTCGCTTGCCGCCAACGAAAAAGCCCTCGGCGGGCATCTTTATAAAATCATGCTGCTGCAATATGACATGAACGTGCTTTTGCAGTGCGCCGAAAATTTGGGAACTTCCAATTTCGGTGAATACTTGGGATTTGCGCCGGACTTTTTCAAAAACAACTGCCAGCTTCCGGTTGCGAAACTCGAAGCGGCAAAGGATTTTGACGATTTATACGCCGCGCTTGCCGACACGCCTTACGGGCGGCTGCTCGATGCTTTCAAGACCGGAAAGCTTACGTTCGGTGTGCGCGTACTTCTGCCGCTTCTGCACGACTACGTCGCCGGGCAGACCGAGCAGATTATCAAAAAAGATTACCCCGAAAAAGAACAGGAAGCGCTTTTGGATATTATTCGTATGCGCTCCGATATGACCACAATCGAAGGGCTTTACCGGCTGAAAAAATATTTTCCGCAGGTGCACCCCAAAGAATCCGCGTTTCTTATAAGCCACGTAACGGCATTGAGCGAAAAAGAGCTCGACGCGCTGCTCGCGGCGGAAAATACCGAAGAGCTGACCGCGCTGCTTCAAAAAACGCGCTACGGCAAGCTTTTGGATTTTTCTTCGGAAGAAATTATTGAGAAAAAAACACGTCGCGCGCTGCTTCGGCAGGACGAAAAGAATCTGCGCTTTTCAACTTACCCGCAGGTAACGCTGTTAAGCTATATCGGCATTTTAAATGTCGAAAACACCAACCTTACCCATATTTCCGAAGGCATCGGCTACAAAGAGACGCCGGAAGAAATTTTGAAATATCTGATTGTACAGGACAATTAAGTTTTTCTTGAAAGCGGCGTTTGCCGCTTAAAGATTTGAACGATAAAGAAAAGGAGACGGCAATGGCGGCTGCAAAAGTGCGGCTGATGAAAATCAGCGGCGATTTGGAACAATTGAATCCGTTAAGCGCAAAGTTGCTTTCGTGCGGCTGTTTTTACCCGGACGCCGTGGGCAAATATGTTTCCTCAACGATGGGCTTTTTGCCGCATACCCAAGACGAGCCTTACAGCGAAAAGCTGGAGCAATTGCAAACGGCGGCAAAAACTCTCGGGCTGACGCTCGAGAAAACCGGCGAGCCGGAAGCCGAAGGGACTTGGAGCGCGGACGACGAAGCGGCGCTTACGGCTTTGCATAAACAGGCTTCCGATTATACCGATGAAAAAGAAGCGCTCCACGGGCAAAAAGAGGTTTGCGAAGCGGGCTTGCAAAAATACGACCACTTCAAAAACTTGGACTTGCCGTTAGACAGCCTTGCGGATTGCGCGTTTGTCAAAGCGCGTTTCGGGCACCTCCCGAAAGAGAGTTTGCCGAAGTTTCAAACGGTGTTCGATGACGACCCGTTCTTACAGTTTTATCCGTGTTCCGAAGACAAAACCGACTATTGGGGTGTGTATTTGGCGCCGGCGGATCGCGTCAATGAAATCGACGGCAAGTTTGCGTTTTTGATGTTTGACCCGGTTTCGGTGCCGGGCGCCGCCGGTACGGTGGCGCAGGTTATGGAGCAGGTGCACAAGAGTATGTCGATTTTGGACGAACAGCTCGCGGCGCTCGAAAAAGAGCGAACGGACTATTGCTCGAAAGAACAGGCGCGTACAAACGCCGTTTACACAAAACTGCTCTTCCTGCGCGATGCGTTCCGGATTCGGGCGCACGCCTGGCACAGCGAACGAAGCTTTATGCTGGTCGGTTTTGTGCCGCAGGAAAAAGAAGACGAATTGGAAACTATGATTTTAACGTTACCGGACGTCACCGTGGAACGCGGCGACAAACGGATTTCGGCTCGGAAAGCCGTAAAAATGACAGGGAGGCGAAAAAATGGCGATTGAGCAAATGAAGCTGATGCGCATCATCGGCGACATTAAACAGTTTGACGCGTTAAGCGCAAAGCTTTGCGAAAGTGCCTGCTTCCAGCCCGACCCCGCGGGGAAATACATTTCTTCTCCCATGGGCTTTGTGCCGTTCGGCGAGGAAAACCCTTATACGGCAAAGCTTGCGGAACTGACTGATTTTGCAAATACCTCCGGCTTCACCTTACAGGCGGCGGAGATTTCGGGAAGCGACGCGGTAAATCCCGATGACGACGCTTATATCAAAACCGTGGAAAAAGCCGCGGCCGACCTTTACGAAGAACGCACCGCGCTTTTGGAGCAGAAAACCGTCTGCGAAGAGGGCATTCGCAAATATGAGCACTTCAAAGGCCTGAATTTGGATTTGGACAGTGTTGCCGATTGCGAATTTGTCAAAGTGCGTTTCGGTCACCTGCCCAAAGAGAGCATGAAAAAGCTCAACGCGGTTTCCAAAAACAATCCGTATGTGCTGTTTTACCCGTGCTCCGAAGACAAAACCGATTATTGGGGCGCTTATTTCGCGCCGGTCAATAAATTGGACGAAATCGACGGTATTTTCGCTTTCCTCTTGTTTGAGCCCTTCACCCTGCCGGGGGCTGCCGGCACGGTCGACGAGGTGCTCGAGCAGGTACATAAGAGCATTGATATTATCGCCGGTCAGCTCGAAGAAAACGAGCAGAAACTCCAGGCATTCTGGGCGCAGGAAAAAGAACACTGCAATTTGATTTATACAAAGCTGGTGTATTTGAACTCTGTGTTTGAAATGCGTTCCTACGCTTTGCATAACGAAAAGAACTTTATGCTCGTCGGCTATGTGCCGAAGTCAAAACAAAAAGAGGCGGAAGCGCTGATTCGTTCGCTTCCGGGCGTGAAGCTCGAAGCCGCCGAACCACCGCAGGACGGTCGAGTTACCGTTCCGGTGAAAATGCACACGCGCTCGAAATTGTTGCGGCCGCTTGTTGACCCGTATCATTACTATGTGGAAATGTACGGCACGCCGGCATATTCCGATATTGACATTACGCCGTTTGTCGCCATTACCTATACGATTTTGTTCGGCATGATGTTCGGCGACCTCGGTCAGGGCTTTGTGCTCGCGATTGCCGGTTTCTTAATGTGGAAGCTTAAGAAAATGGAACTCGGCAAAATCTTAGTTCCCTGCGGCATCGCTTCAATGTGCTTCGGCTTCGTGTTCGGCAGCGTGTTCGGGTATGAAGATATGCTCGACCCGGTTTACCACGCGCTCGGCTGGAGCGGCAAACCGCTTTCGGTTATGGACAGCATCAACACCGTGTTGCTGGTTGCAATCGCCATCGGCGTCGGGCTGATGGTCGTGGCGATGCTTCTCAATATATATGCCTGTATCCGCCGCAAACATTTCGGCGAAGCGATTTTCAGCCAAAACGGCGTGGTCGGGCTTTGTATGTATCTTGCAGGCGCCAACCTTGCTTCGGGCTTTATGAACGGTCCCGCGCCGCTTCCCAATTCCGTAAGCGGTATTCTTCTTGCGGTGTGCGCGGTGCTTTTGATGCTCAAGGAAATCCCGATAGGCATCATTGACAAGCACCCGGACTGGAAACCCGACAGCATCATGGACTTCCTGCTCCAGAACATATTTGAGTTGCTCGAATATGTGCTTTCCTACCTCTCCAACACAGTTTCGTTTTTGCGTGTCGGCGCGTTCGTGCTTGTACACGCCGGCATGATGATGGTGGTCTTCTCCCTTGCCGGTGAAAGCGAAAACCTGTTTGTCATTATACTGGGCAATGTTCTGGTCATTGCGCTCGAAGGTCTTTTGACCGGGATTCAGGCGCTGCGTCTGGAATATTATGAAATGTTCAGCCGGTTCTACGAGGGCGGCGGACGACCTTTCGTTCCCGTTACTCTTAAAAAAATCAACAATAACTGATTCTGGAGGAATTCAAAATGTCAACCGTATTTTATCTGCTTATGATTCTCGCCCCCGCAGCACTTCTGTTCTCCGCTTTTTTGATTGTCAAGAAAAGAGCGCAGGGCAGACCCGTTAAAAAAGCACTTGTTACAAACCTGATGACCTTTGCGGTTCTGACTGTGCTTATTTCCGTGCTTTGCGTCAACGTGTTCGCCGCTGACGACAGCACCGCGGCAGATGCAACTGCCGCACAGCAGACCGAAGCTACCGCAGAAACCGAAACTTCTTCCGGCAGCTCCACGGGTATGGGCCTTCTTGCAGCCGGTCTTGTAACCGGTCTTGCCGGTATCGGCGGCGGTATCGCCGTTGCAGCCGGTGCGCCCGCAGCGATCGCGGCAACCGCAGAAAATCCGAAATCTTTCGGTAAATCCATCATCTTCGTTGCCTTGGGTGAATCTATCGCGCTGTACGGCGTTGTTATTTCCATCTTGATTCTGAACAAGGTTTAAAAGGCAGGGAAAAGCCATGCGTCTTTTTCTGATTAGTGATAAAACCGACCCCGTCGTCGGCATGCGGCTGGCGGGGGTCGAGGGCATTTGCATCCGCTCCGCCGAAGAAGCCGAACGCGAAGTGGAAAAAGCGCTCTCTGCGGGCGACATCGGCATTTTGCTGATCACCGCGGGCGTGCGCCGGCTTTGCCCCGAATTGATTGCAGATTTAAAGCGCCGCAACCGTCCGCTGCTTGCGGAAATTCCGGACAGTGAAAACGACACCGGAAGCGGCAGCTCCATTACCGAATACATTCAGGAAGCGATCGGCGTAAAGCTGTAAAGCGTCCTATTGACCGAGAGGTGATCTCTTTTGGAAATTGAAAGCAGCAAAACCGCTGTTTTTGTGGAAGCGATTCAAGCGCTTGCCAAAGAACAATGTGATAAAATCGACCGCGAGACCGAAGAACTCCGAAAGCAGCGTATTGACGCCATGCAGGAATCGGCAAAAGCGCGCTATGACGCTTATACCGAATATGAAACGGCGCGCATCAACGCCGAGTTTAACCGCGAGATTTCCAAGCTGACGGAAACTTCGCGCGGGCAATTAACACAGCAGCGTTCGGAAATTTTCGACCGGGTTTTTGCCGCGGTCGACGAAAAGCTGCGTGCTTTTGTGCAAACGCCCGCTTACCGCGACTTGCTTTTGGCTTCGGCGAAAAAGCTTGCAAGTGTGCTTTCCGGCGACGCGGTGACTTTATACCTGCGTCCGGCGGACAAAGCGTTTGAAGAAGATATTAAAAAGGAATTTTCCGTTGCGCCAGCTGTGGCGTATTCCGACGAAATCCGCTTGGGCGGCATTCGTGCCGAGGGCGCGCGTGCCGAACAGCTGTTTGACGATACGCTCGACGCACGTCTGGAAGCGCGCAAAGCGCAGTTCCTGACCGAATCCGGATTATCCATAGAGGGGTGAAATTATGTCAGAAAATAAAATATACGGCATTAACGGCCCCGTTGTTACCGTCAAGGGCGAAACGGATTTGAGCATGATGGAAACGGTGTATGTCGGCAACAGTCGGCTGATCGGTGAAGTGATCCGCCTGCAAAAAGACGAAACGACCATTCAGGTTTACGAGGAAACCGCAGGGCTTCACCCGGGCGAACCCGTCTATTCCACCGGCTCGCCGTTAAGTGTTACATTGGGTCCCGGACTGCTCGGCAATATCTTTGACGGTATCGAGCGTCCGCTTCCCGCCATTGAAAAGAAATTCGGTCCGTTTATCGGCCGCGGCGCGCAGTTCTCTCCGCTCGACACGGAAAAGAAATACGCCGTCACGGTAACTGTGAAACCCGGCGACCGTATTTCCGGCGGCGATGTTTACGCCACCTGCCCGGAAACCCCGGTCATTACCCATAAAGTCATGTTAAGCCCGCTGCTTTCCGGCGAGATTACCGAAGTCATGCCCGACGGCGAATACACCGTAAACGACACTGTCGCAAAATTAAAGACCGACGACGGCAAAACGGTCAATTTAACGCTCATGCAAAAATGGCCGATTCGTAACCCGCGCCCGATTGCCGGCCGTCTGCCCGCAAACAAGCCGCTGATTACCGGCCAGCGTATCATCGACACCGTGTTCCCCGTGGCAAAGGGCGGCGCCGCCGCCATTCCCGGCGGTTTCGGTACCGGCAAAACCATGACCCAGCACCAGCTTGCAAAATGGTGCGACGCCGACATCATCATTTACGTCGGCTGCGGCGAACGCGGCAACGAAATGACCCAGGTTTTGACCGAATTCTCGGAACTGGTTGACCCGAGAACCGGCAAACCTCTTTTGGACCGTACCGTGCTTATCGCCAACACATCGAACATGCCGGTTGCGGCGCGTGAAGCTTCGATTTATACAGGTATTACTTTGGCGGAATATTACCGCGACATGGGCTATCACACCGCGCTGATGGCGGACTCCACCTCCCGTTGGGCGGAAGCACTTCGTGAAATTTCCGGCCGTTTGGAAGAAATGCCCGCCGACGAAGGCTTCCCGGCTTATCTGCCGTCGCGCCTTTCCGAATTCTATGAGCGCAGCGGCTACGTCCAGAACTTAAACGGCACCGAAGGCTCCATTACGCTAATCGGCGCTGTTTCTCCGCAGGGCTCCGACTTTTCCGAGCCGGTTACCCAAAACACCAAGCGTTTCACCCGCTGTTTCTGGGCGCTTGACAAATCGCTTGCCTACGCGCGGCACTACCCCGCGATTAACTGGACGCTGTCTTACAGCGAATATATCGGTGACCTTTCCGACTGGTACCGCGACAACATTTCGCCGGACTTCATCAAATACCGCGAAGAGCTTTGCGCGCTGCTGATGGAAGAAAGCTCGCTGATGGAAATCGTAAAGCTTATCGGCGCCGATGTTTTGCCCGACGACCAAAAGCTGATTATTGAAATCGCGCGCGTGATCCGCGTCGGCTTCTTACAGCAAAACGCGTTCCATGCGGACGACACTTATGTGCCGTTGGAAAAGCAGTTTAAAATGATGCACGTCATTTTGCATTTGTATCACCGCGCGAAAGAAGTCATCGCAAGACAGATTCCGATTTCCAAACTGCTTGCAACCGGCCTGTTTGACAAGCTGGTCAAGATGAAATATGATGTTCCGAACGACAAACTGGAAATGCTCGATGCCGACATTCAGGAAATCGACACCGCGCTCGACAGTATTTTACGATAAGGGGGTCAAGCCGAATGATTGTTAGACATTTGAAATTAGACGGTATCAACGGCTCCCTTGTCACCTTGAACGGCGTAAAAGAAGCCGCCAACGAGGAAATCGTCGAATTGCATTTGCAAGATGGCACCGTGCGCACCGGTCGTGTGGTGAAAATCGACGGCGAAGAAGTCACCGTGCAGGTGTTCGAAGGCACGCGCGGCGTGTCTATGGAAAACACCGCCACCGTGTTCACCGGCAAGCCCATGGAAGTGGCGCTCTCACCCGAAATCCTCGGCAGAGTGTTTGACGGCCTCGGCCGCCCGATTGACGGGCTGGGTCCCGTTTACCCCGTAGAAAAACGCGACGTTAACGGTTCGCCGATTAACCCGGTTTCCCGTGAATATCCGAGAAACTTCATTCAGACCGGTATTTCTTCGATCGACGCGCTCGCCACGCTGATTCGCGGCCAGAAGCTGCCGATTTTCTCCGGTTCCGGTATGAAGCACAACGAATTGGCGGTTCAGATTGTCCGCCAGTCCACAATTGCCGACGGCGACGATTTCGCGATTGTGTTCGCCGCCATGGGCGTTAAAAACGACGTTGCCCATTATTTCCGCAGCTCGTTTGAAGAAGCCAACGTCATGAACCGCGTGGTCATGCTTTTGAACCTCGCGAACGACCCGATTGTCGAACGTATCATGACGCCCCGCGTGGCGCTGACCATCGCGGAATATTTGGCGTTTACCTTACACAAACATATCTTGGTTATTTTGACCGATATGACCTCTTACGCCGAGGCGCTTCGTGAGTTCTCGAGTTCCAAAGGTGAAATTCCCGGCCGTAAAGGCTTCCCGGGCTATTTGTATTCCGACCTTGCCTCTTTGTATGAGCGCGCCGGCATGATTCGGGGCGTGGAAGGCTCGGTAACGCAAATCCCGATTTTGACCATGCCCAACGACGATATTACCCACCCGATTCCCGACTTGACCGGTTACATTACCGAAGGTCAGATCGTTTTGGATCGTGAACTCGACTACAAAGGCGTTTACCCGCCGGTAAGCGTTCTGCCGTCGCTTTCCCGTTTGATGAAAGACGGTATCGGCGAGGGCTTCACGCGTGCCGACCACTCGGCGCTGTCGAACCAGCTGCTCGCAACTTACGCCAAAGTGCAGGACGCCAAAGCGCTGGCTTCTGTTATCGGTGAAGACGAATTGTCGGCAGAGGATAAGCTGTTGATGAAATTCGGCCGTGAATTTGAAGCGCGCTTCTTAACGCAAAGCTTTACCGAAAACCGTTCGATTACCGAAACGCTCGACCTCGGCTGGGAATTGCTTTCCATGCTGCCGCGCAACATGCTCGACCGTGTGGATGACGAGACGTTGAACGAGCACTATAAACCCAAGGCGTAATTCTGACAGACTGTTTTAAGGAGGTGTGTGGATTTGGCACAGGTGTTTCCGACAAAAGCCAACTTAATGGCGACGCAAAAATCTTTGGACCTTGCAAAACTCGGCTATGAGTTGATGGACCGCAAACGGAATATTCTCGTGCGGGAAATGATGCAGCTTGTGGACAAGGCGCGTACGGTCGAAGAAAACATCGGCGCGGCCTATCAAAAAGCCTACCGTGCGCTGAAACTTGCCAACATCACGCTCGGCGTGTGCGGCAACTTTGCCCGTTCCACACCCGTGGAAAAGAGCCTGAAGTTGGATTATAAAAGCGTGATGGGCGTTGAAATTCCCTGCGCCTCTTTGGACGAGACCGACTTGCAGCCGTATTACGGGATGCAGAAAACCAACTCCTATTTGGACGAGGCTTATATCCATTTCAACGAGGCAAAACGCCTGACCGTGGAGCTTGCCGAAACCCAGGCGTCGATTTTCCGCTTGGCGGACGCGGTCAAGAAAACGCAGAAACGCGCAAACGCGCTCAACAACATCATGATTCCGCAGTTCACCGAGACCATTAAGTTCATCACCGAAGCGCTCGACGAAAAGGAACGTGAGGACTTCACCCGCATGAAAGTGGTCAAGGCGACCAAAGAAGCCAAGAAAAAAGCATAACCGAAAGAACTATAAAGAAAAGCCGTGCATTTTAAATGCACGACTTTTTATGTTGTTGTGGATTGTTTAGCCTTCCGGCGTGCGCCGGTAAAATTCCCCGTTTAAGCAAATACGGTTGCGGCCTTCCTGTTTTGCACGATAAAGGTTTTCGTCCGCTTTTTGAATATAGGTCCCAATGTCGTCGTCTAAATTTACGGTTGTGCAAACCGCCCCGATTGAAACTGTGACATACGGGGAAAGGCTCGTGTCCCCGGCGTGCAGTCCCATTCTCTCAATGTCCTTTTGCAAATGCAGAAGGCTGTCGGCGGCCTCTTTTTGCGCCTGACTGACAAATACAATGAGAAATTCTTCCCCGCCGTAGCGGCAGGAAAGATCCGTCCGCCGGCGGAAGTTTTGCCGAATACAGCCGGCAACCAACTGTAAACACCGGTCCCCCGCCTTGTGGCCGTAAGTGTCGTTGTAGCTTTTGAAAAAGTCCACGTCGACCATGGCGACCGTTACCGGCGAATGTACCCGCGCGCTGTAATCCATTAAAAGTCCGCTGCGTTTGCGCATGCCGCGGCGATTGAGCAAGCGCGTCAGCGTGTCATATTCCGCCAACAGTTCCAGCTTTTCAATCGCAAGATTCTTGTCCATATAGGCGGCAAATTTGATATAGTTGCCGACGACGCAAAACACGGTCATGCCGAACATGAATATAATGGAAATAAACGGCGTGTAAGCGTAAACCATGTAGCCGAGCTGCGCTGTGAACGCCACAAGATAATACGGCACGGCGAAGTTGGGCTTAAACGTCGGCCAAAGGGTAAACGAAATTAAATAAATCAAATATTGAAACAACGTGCCCGTGTCGACTGCTTCAAAAAAGCTGCAAGAAATCAAACTTACCGTGCAAACAATCCAGAAAAAGCCGGTCACGCGTTTTTGCACGCGCAAATTCACCGTTCCCGCGCGCAGGGTTTTTTCAATCAGGCACAGCGTTACAATCGTTGTCACCAGCAAAACGGCGAAACAGCCGATATAAAGATAGAGAAAAACCGAATCAATTCGGTTGGTCAGGTTGTAAAGCGTGCCGCAGATTTCGACGAATACCATCGAAAGGGAAGCGGGGATGATTCTTTTGTAATTCTCGTTGATGCGCTTTTCGTCCACGCGCACATACACGGGGTCAGTCCGGTTCGCATTTGCTTCCGCCGACAAATTGATTTTCCGTTTTACATCTTTTAAAAACAGGGAAAGCTCCCGCATGACCAAAGACATCCACACACCTCCTTTTTTACTATTATACAATGGAAACCGATAGAAATAAAGCGAATATTCCGTAACAATTTTTTACGGGATTCATACTATGGTAGTGAAGTTTCAAACTTTATTCTACCATTCAGGAGGAATCTGTATGTCAGAGAACAAAGCCTGTTGTCAAAACGACAAAGGGCTTCCCAAAATCCGTGAGGCTGTCTGCATTGACACCAATCGCGTCTACGATTCCTGCGCCGACAAGGATTGCCTTGCGGACCTGCGCGTCTATTTCCCGCCGCAGTGCCAGGAAATCGTCGAACACGCCACCAACGTGCGTTGCAGAGGGACCGAGATACTTAACGTGTTTATGGATGTGGAAAAGGTGCCCTTCAACCGCGGCTGTTACAGCGTGGACATCACCTTTTTCTTTAAGGTGACCGTGGAAGTGTATTCCGTGGCGTCTGTGCCGCCGACGACCATTTGCGGCTTCTCGACTTTCTCGAAAAAATGCATTTTGTACGGCAGCGAGGGCAACGTGCGCGTTTATTCTTCGGAATACCGCGCCGACAGCGACGACAACCAACTCATTCCGACCAACACGAACCCGCGTGCCAAAATCCAGGTTGCAGACCCGATTTGCCTCGACGCGAAAATCTGCCGCCCGTGCGACTGCTGCAACAGCCTGCATGACAGCTGTATGCCGATTCCGCGCTGTGTGCGCCGCGCGTTCAAAGAAGAATTCCCCGAGGACATCGCCGCCGGTCACCACGAGGAAAAAGTGGTTGCGGTCACCATCGGTATTTTCACAATCGTACAGCTCGAACGTGACGTGCAAATGCTCATTCCCGCTTACGATTTCTGCATTCCGCAAAAAGAGTGCAGCTGTGACGCCGACGACCCGTGCGAAGCGTTCCGCAAGATTTGTTTCCCGGTCGACGAATTCTTCCCGCCCAAGGAAGATAAGCTCGGCTGCTGCGGCAGCACCGCGCCGTTCTGTGCCTGCGGCGACTGACGAATATCCCATTTCCTGCTTTCAAGCGCCGGAGTGTCCCTCCGGCGCGTTTGCTGTTTGTATACTTGCAACCGGCCTAAAAGTTTTGTATACTATATTTATCTTTTTTTGGTGGTGAAACTATGCAGGGCAGATTGCATTCTTTTCAAAGTCTCGGAACCGTTGACGGCCCCGGTGTGCGCAGCGTGGTGTTTGTGCAGGGCTGTGCGCTGCGCTGCCCGTATTGCCACAACCCCGACACCTGGGATAAAAACGCCGGCACGCTTGTGGACGCGCAAGACGTGTTTGCGCGCATTTGCCGCTATAAAAGCTATTTCGGGCGCGACGGCGGCATTACGGTTTCGGGCGGCGAGCCGCTTTTACAACCGGAATTTGTCACCGAGCTGTTCACGCTTTGCAAAAAAGACGGGATTTCCACGGCGCTCGATACCGCGGGCGTCCGCTTAGACGATAAAGTGAAAGCGTTACTCGACGTTACCGATATTGTGCTGTTAGATATTAAATACGCGACGGACGAGCTTTACCGAAAATATATCGGCGTGCCGCTTTCGACCGTTTTGCGGTTTTTGGACGCGCTCGAAGCGCGCAAAATGCGGGTGATTATCCGCCAAGTCGTCACCCCCGGGGTCAACGACACCAAAGCGGACATGCTGGCGCTGAAAAGCATTACCGACCGTTACACCTGTATTGAGAAAATCGAGCTTTTGCCGTTTCTAAAGCTGTGTGCGGAAAAATATGAATCTATGGGGATAAAATTCCCGTTCGGCGACAAGCCCGCCGCCACAGCACAGCAGACGCAGGAACTCGCGCAATATCTGCGCTGATTTCGGCGTAAGTGTTTACGAAAGCGGCATTTTTTGCTATAATATTTTTGTTTAGGGAAGGCGGGTGAAACCATGCGGCCTTTGGAAAAATTATTTTTGTTGGTGGATTCCAAAGAAGAACGGCAGCTTGTTGCAGACGCAAAGCCGGTTGAGGCGATGCTGAAAGACGATTTCCGGCGGGAAATCGCCGTGCAAAACCGCCGAAAAGCGCTGCGCTTTTGGCTTTGGGTTTCCCTTGCGGTCGAAGCGTTTCGCTGCGGCTTTTCCGCCTATGCGGTTTCCAAAGTCACGGTGCCCATTCCGCTTGCCTCCAAAATTTTTATCGCCCTTTACTGGGTCGTGTTCGGGCTGAATATTATTTGCCTTATCGGCGGCGCCGCGTTATACAGAAACCCAGAAAAGCATTGGCGGTTTATTCAGTTTGCGTGCAACGTTTATATGCTCATTTACATGCTGCGCGGCGTTGTGTTCGCCGTGTTGGATTTGGAAAGCGGCATTATCGGTTTTTCTATGATTGTCGCGTTGTTTATTTCCTGCTACACGCTTTATTACCGGCCGTCTGTGCTGTTTTGGAACACGGTGATTGCGCTGACAGCGTTCTTTACGGCAGTTGTCGTTTTGCGGCTGAACGCATTTTTAGAGCCGCTGGTGATTTTCCGCATTTTGGTGATTGCCGTGCTTTCGGTGTTTACCGGGATTGCGCGCTATCGCTCCAAATATATGGCGTTTTTGAAAGAACGCAGTCTGTTGGAAAAAGGCAAACAGCTTCGAAGCTTAAACGCCCAGTTACAGGAAAACCGCGAAAAGATTGAAGCGCAAAACCATTTGCTGCGGCAAATGAGCACAACCGACAACCTAACCGGTGTCGGCAACCGGCGCAGCTTTCGAATCCAAATCAAAGCCGCCTTTGCGCGCGCGGCGGAAAGCAAACAGTTTGTAACACTCGCGATTGCAGATATTGACAATTTCAAAACCATTAACGACGGCTACGGCCATTCAGTCGGCGACGAATGTTTGCGCGCCATCGGAAAGGCGTTGCAGGGCGCCGAAGAAGAAAATATTCACGCTTATCGCTTCGGCGGCGACGAATTTGTCTTGGTGTTTGAGGGCAAAAGCCGGTCGGAAGCGTTCCTCGTAATGAACCGGCTGGTTAAAGACATTTCCAATTTACAAGTGGACGGTTACGACAAAATCCTGACCGTTTCTATCGGGATTTATTCCGAAATTCCGACGACAGAAAGCACGGCCGACGAATATATTGAAAAAGCCGACCGCGCGATGTATCAGGCAAAAGATTCCGGTAAAAACCGGATTATCACTTCCTATCAAGAAGGAGAATAAATTATGAGCAAGCAAACACAAGCCCCGGCTTCCGGCGAAGAAGTCGCGGTCATCAAAACTTCGAAAGGTGATATTTTTGTCCGCCTGTTCCCCGAACACGCACCCAAGGCGGTCGAGAATTTCAAAACCCACGCAAAAAACGGCTATTATGACGGGCTGATTTTTCACCGCGTGATTAACGACTTTATGATTCAGGGCGGTGACCCGACCGGCAGCGGCATGGGCGGCGAAAGCATTTGGGGCAAAAGCTTTGAAGATGAATTTACGCCGAAGCTTCATAACCTGCGCGGCGCGCTTTCCATGGCGAACGCAGGCCCCAACACAAACGGCAGCCAGTTTTTCATTGTCCAGGCGAAACAGGTTTCCGACGATATGCTTGACCAGCTCGAAACCGCGCCCGAAGAGTTGTTCCCCACGGAATGTGTGCGCGAATATGAAGCCTTGGGCGGCACGCCGTGGCTGGATTACAAGCACACGGTGTTCGGTCAGGTGTATGACGGTATGGACGTCGTTGATGACATTGCCGGCGTCAAAGTGGACTTTTTCCAAAACAAGCCGGTGGAAGACGTCGTGATTGAAACCATCGAAATTAAAAACGCATAACCTTTTCAATGGCGGCTTTTTGTCGCCATTGTGCTTTTTAAAGCGAAACGGAGGAAACAAAATGCTGTTTTCCGATATCGGAATTTTAGATAAAGACTTTTGTCTGCGGGAAAATTATTTTGTCGGCGTAAAGGAAGGCAAAATTGCCTATGTCGGCGAAGAAAAACCGAAAGAGGACTTCGGCGAAACTTATGACGGGCGCGGCAAAATTTTGATGAGCGGGCTTGTTAACAGCCACTCCCACGCGCCGATGACACTTTTGCGCGGATATGCGGAAAACCTGCCGCTTGACCGGTGGCTCAACGACCGGGTGTTCCCGTTTGAAGACCGCATTTCCGGCGAGGACCCCTATTACAGCACCCTGCTTGCAATCGCCGAAATGCTTGAAAGCGGAACGACCTCGTTTACAGACATGTATTTCTTCTCGGAAAGCGTCGCGAAAGCCGTCGGCGAAAGCGGAATCAAATGCAATTTTAGCCGCGCGATTACAAGTTTCCAAGACTGCGACATTCATACAATCGAGAGCTTCAAAGAAAGCGAAGCCATTATCCGTGATTTTCACGGCGCGTTTGACGGGCGGCTGAAAATCGACATGAGCCTTCACGCAGAATACACCAACCGCCGCACGATTATTGAGCAGTTCTCTGAAATTGTCAAAGCCCACGGGCTTCGCGCGCACATTCACCTTTCCGAAACCAAAAAGGAAACCGAAGAATGTAAACAGCGCCACGGCGGGCTTACCCCGACCGCGCTTTTTGAAGCGTGCGGGCTGTTCCAAGTGCCGGTGACTGCCGCGCACTGCGTTTGGCTTTCAGACGATGATATGGAAATTCTCAAAAACGCGGGCGCAACGGTTGCCACCTGCCCGGCGAGCAACTTGAAACTCGGTTCGGGCGTTTGCAACGTGGCAAAGCTTTTGGAACGCGGCGTTCGGGTCGCGATTGGCACGGATTCCGTCGCCTCCAACAACAAACTCGATATGTTCCGCGAAATGTATTTGTGCGCCCTGCTGCCGAAAGGCACAACTTACCGCGCCGACGCCGTCAGCGACCGCGACGTGTTGAAAATGGCAACGGTCAACGGCTATCTGGCGCAGGGGAGAGCGGACTGCGGCAGCATAGAAGCGGGCAACCGGGCGGATTTGATTGTGGTGCGCACCGACAGCGTGCACATGTGCCCACACACCGACACGGTCAATAACTTGGTTTACGCCGCCGACGGGCGCGACGTCGCGCTGACCATGGTCGACGGTAACGTGCTTTACAAAGACGGTGAATTTAAAACGATTGATATTGAAAAGGTGCGCTATGAAGTCGAAAAACGAAGCCGCCGGATTATTAACGAGGTGACAAACCATGCGTAAAACACCGAAGGAATATGCCGAATTCATTCGTCAGCGTGTTTCCGCGACGCCGAAAATCGGGATCGTGTTGGGCTCGGGTCTCGGTGAACTCGGCGAAAAAGTCGAAAACCCGATTTTTGTGCCTTACCGCGATTTGCCGGACTTTCCGGTTTCCACCGCGCCGGGGCACGTCGGGCAGTTCATTTTCGGCACGCTCGGCGGGAAATCGGTCGTATGCATGCAGGGGAGACTGCATTATTACGAGGGACACGCGCTTTCCGACATTCTTCTGCCGGTGCGCGTCATGCGCCTGTTGGGCGTAGAAACGCTGATCTTGACCAACGCCGCGGGCGGCATCAACCCGTCTTTTTCGGTCGGTGATATTATGCTGATTTCCGACCACATCAATTTTATGGGCGTCAATCCCTTGGTCGGCCCCAATGACGACACGTTCGGTTGTCGCTTCCCTGATATGAGCTTTGCCTATGCGCCGAAACTTCGCGAGCTTGCAAAGGCGTGCGCTGAAGAAACCGGCACAGCGCTTCAAGAGGGTGTTTATCTTGCCTGTTCGGGACCTAGCTATGAAACCCCGGCGGAAATCCGTGCATTTCGGACGCTCGGTGCGGACGCGGTCGGGATGTCCACCGTGCCCGAGGTCATCGCCGCGAACCACTGCGGCATGCAGGTTTTGGCGTTTTCGCTGATTTCCAACATGGCAGCGGGCATTTTAAAACAGAAACTTACGGAGGAAGAAGTCCTCGAAGCGGGCCGAAAAAAAGGCGCCGAAATGCAGGCGCTCATTCAGAAAATTATTGAAAAGCTTTCATAACGGAGAAACAAACCAAATGGATAAAATGCAAGGGGAGACCGTTCGGCTTGACCGCGCAAGTAACCGGCTTTTGATTGTCGACCAAACGCGCTTCCCGAACGAAAAAGTCGTTTTAGAATTGCAAACGCTTGACGAAATGGTTGTCGCGATTCAAACTCTGCAAGTGCGCGGGGCACCGGCAATCGGTGTTGCGGCGGCTTTGGGGCTTTCGGTGCTCGCGGGGGAAAGCCGCGAAACAGACGCCGAAAAATTCAAAGCCGAATTTTTAAAAAATGCAGATGCCATAAAGCGTGCCCGCCCCACAGCGGTCAATCTCGCTTGGGCGGTCGGGCAAATGCGCGACGTTTTACAAGAAAACCCTGACGTGCCGGTGCCTGTTTTAAAGGAATTGCTTTATCAAAAAGCGCAGGCGCTCCACGACGCGGACGTTGCCGTCTGCCGTGCAATCGGCGAAAACGGCGCGCCGCTTTTGAAAACCTGCAAGCGCGTGTTGACCCATTGCAACGCCGGGCGCTTGGCGACCGTCAAATACGGCACGGCACTCGCGCCGGTGTATATCGCGAAAGAACAGGGGCACAGTCTTTCGGTTTATGCCGACGAAACCCGTCCGCTTTTACAGGGCGCGCGGCTAACCGCCTATGAGCTTTGCGAAGCGGGGATTGAAACCACCGTTCTCTGTGATAACATGGCGTCTTACGTCATGGGCAATGGACTTGTGGACGCGGTGTTGGTCGGCTGCGACCGCGTTGCCGCAAACGGCGACACCGCCAACAAAATCGGCACGTCCGGCGTGGCGATTTTGGCGAAATATTACCACATTCCGTTTTACGTCTGCGCGCCGTTTTCGACGATTGATTTAAACACCGAAACCGGCAAAGACATTCCGATTGAAATGAGGAACGGCGAAGAAATCCGTTCGCTGTGGTATCAAAAACCGATGGTGCCCGCCGCCGCTAAAACGCTCAACCCCGCATTCGACATTACGCCCCACGAGCTTGTGACGGCGTTCATCACCGAAAAAGGCGTTTTACAACCGGAAGATTTCAAAACCGTTTAAAAGACAAGAAAGAAACCCCGCAGTATGAAAACATACTGCGGGGTTTTTGTTATTAGTTAGATGGATTTCAGTTTGTCGAGGTTGCGAAGGGTGTTCGGAACGCCTTTGAGGATTTTGCGCATGCCCTTGCCGAACTTGTCTTCGTTGAGGATAATCAGCAAGCCTTCCGCCATTTGGGGGCTGAACAGGCCGAAGCTCATTGAAATGAAGTTCTTAATCGGCGTCTGCAAAGCAATACCGCCCGCCATGGTGTCCTCACCGAGCATCTTTTTAAACATGCGGCAGAATCTTCCGCCCCATTTGCCGTCGGCGGCGTCTTCAATCGTGTTGGCGACGGTCAGAGGCTGGCTCTTGTCACGCTCTGTCGGCGGAAGCTCGTGACCGAGAACAGCAACAAAGGAGCTGTCGGAAACGTTCGACACTTCGCCGGTGTAATATTCCGGTGCGCTCTCGCGGTAATCCGGAATTTCCGCCGCAACGGTCGAGGTGACCTGCACGCTCTGGTCCAAACGGATGTCGCGGCTGGAAGCGCCGACCAAAATGCGGAAATCGCCGCTTTCTACGTGCCAGTCGTGAATGTTGACGTTGTAATAGGCGAATGCACGTTTGCCGAGCTCAATTTCGACGCGTTTCGATTCGCCGGCTTTCAAAAATACTTTCTTAAAGCCGCGAAGCTCTTTCGCCGGACGGAAAATCGTGCTTTCGCAGTCGCTGACGTAAACCTGTGCCACTTCTGCGCCGTCACGGTCACCGGTGTTGGTGATTGTGAAAGAAACGGTCAGCGTGTCGGTATCTTTGATGCTGTCCGCACTCAAAGAAAGGTCGCTGTATTGGAACGTCGTGTAGGAAAGCCCGTGACCGAACGGGAAGCGGACCGCTTTGTTGACCGTGTCGTAATAGCGATAGCCGACATAAACGCTTTCGCGGTATTGCACGGAAACCTGCGTGCCGGGGAAATAGTTGGCGCTGGAGTTGTCCTCCAAAGCCAGCGGAAAGGTTTCGGAAAGCTTGCCGCTGGGGTTTACGTCCCCGAACAGGATATCGCAAACCGCACTGCCGGCGGTCTGACCTGTCAGATACGCGTTGAGAATTGCCGGAACATTGTCCGCCCACGGCAGTTCCACAGCCGAGCCGCCGGAAAGGACGACCACGACATTTTTGTTGACTTTCAAAATTTCCTCAACCAAACGGTTGTGAAGCGGCGGCAAACGCAGGTGTTTGCGGTCGTTGCCTTCGGTTTCATAGTCATCGGTAAGCCCGATGAAGAGCAAAACGACTTCGGCGCCGGTGGCTTTCTGCACCGCTTCCGCCACAAAGGTGTCGTCGGAAGTTTTGTTTTTCTTTTCGGTGGAATAGCCTTGCGCATAGTCGAACTGTACGCCCATTTCTTTCAGCGTGTCATAGGCGCTGTCGAGTTTAATCGGGTTGATTAAGGAAGAGCCCGCGCCCTGATAACGCGGCTTTTTCGCCATTTCGCCGATGACGGTGATTTTCGCGTCTTTCTTCAGCGGCAAAATGTTGTTGTCGTTTTTGAGAAGCACCATGCACTGCCCCGCGATTTTGCGCGCAAGGGCGTGGTGTGCGTCTGCGTCATATGTATATTCGCCGCGGACCTTTTCGCCTTTGAGCGCCATGTCCACAAGGCGGTCGACCAGCTCGTCGAGATAGTCTTCGGAAACAAGCCCTTTTTCAACCGCCGCGACGATTTGCGCGTTGCCGACGCCGTTGGAGGAGGGCATTTCCAGCTCCTGCCCCGCGAGAAGACCTTGTACGCGGTCGTTTTCCGCGCCCCAGTCGGTGACAACAATGCCTTCAAAGCCCCATTCGTTACGAAGCACGTCGGTAAGCAGCCATTTATTTTCTGCGCAATAGGTGCCGTTCAAGCGGTTGTAAGCCGCCATAATCGTCCAGGGCTGTGCCTTTTTAACCGCGTTTTCAAACGCCGGAAGGTAGATTTCGCGCAAGGTGCGTTCGTCCACAACCGTGTTGACGGTCATGCGGCGGGTTTCCTGGTTGTTCGCGGCAAAGTGCTTAATGGAAGTGCCGATGCCCTTGCTTTGCACGCCGTTGATAAACGAAGCGGCCATTTCGCCGGCCAGATACGGGTCTTCCGAGAAATATTCAAAGTTTCTGCCGCAGAGCGGAGAGCGTTTGATGTTAACGCCCGGGCCGAGCAAAACGGAAACCTGTTCTTTCAAGCACTCTTCGCCGAGCGCTTCGCCCATTTGATAAATCATGTCCGGGTCCCAAGAGCAGGCGGTTGCCGACGCAGTGGGATAGCAAATCGCGGGAACACCTTTTAAAGACATTTTTTCCTCTTTGCTTTTCTCCTCGACACGTTTGCGGATACCGTGCGGGCCGTCCGTCAGCATAATGGACGGGATGCCGGCTTCTTCAATGTCGACGGTGTGCCAGTAGTCTTTGCCGGAGCAAAGGCTGGCTTTTTGTTCCAAAGTCAGTTTGGAAACGATTTCGGGATGCTTCATGTTTCTCCTCCATATATGTCATTTGCGCTTGGTGCCTTTTACCAAAATTTCAACAAAAAGACGCCAAAATATACAAGTATATGATAAAGCAAAAGCCGTTTTTTTGCAAGTGTTTTTCTGTGTGCTTCGGGGGTGAAATTTGCAGCATCCCGAAAAAAGATTTATTCCGCGTCGTCCGTAAAGTTGTTGTCGGAAAGTCCCAAAACGGAGGCGGCTTCCAGCTGCTCGAGGTCTTCGACGGTTCGCAGCTTTTTGCGGATAATCGTGTTGCGTTTTTGTGCGTCGTCGAGCGTCTTTCCGGCGTCGTCGATTTTCTTTTTCGCTTTTTCCAAAATCACGCTGAAGTTTTCATACTGCGCCTTTGCGGCACCCAAAAGCACGCGCACTTCGTTGGCTTTTTCGTTAATCGCAACGGTCTTAAAGCCCATCGAAAGGGAATTAAGCAGCGCGGTAATCGTTGAAGGCCCCGCCACCATGACGTTGCACTCGTTTTGGATTTTTTCCAAAATGCCCGACGAGGAAGAAACGATTTCCGCATAGAGCCCTTCGGTCGCAAGGTACATAATTGCAAACGGCGTGGTGTTGGGGACGTTGATGTATTTTTTAATCATCTTTGCTTCGCTCAACACCCGGTCTTCGAGCGCTTTGCGCGCCGCTTTCACCGCGTCGGGGTCGGCGTGGTCCGCCGCCGTGCATAGCCGCACATAGTCTTCCATCGGGAATTTCGAGTCCACCGGCAAATAGGTAATGCGCGATTTGTCGTCGCTCGCCGGAATGCGAATGGCAAATTCCACGCGTTCCGAATCTTTTTCGCCGGTCGCAATGTTCTTTTCGTACATATTGGGAATCGTCTGGTCGAGAATGGTCTCCAGCTGGACTTCCGCCCAGGTGCCGCGGGCTTTGACATTGGTAAGCACGCGGTTGAGCGCGCCGACGTTGTCGGTCACGCCGGCGGAAAGCTCTTTCATTTCGCCCAAGGATTTATATAGGTTTTCGAGCTGTTCGGAAACGGTTTTAAACGAGCTGTTTAAGCGCGTAGTCAGCGTGGAGGTCAGCTTTTCGTCGACCGTCGCGCGCATTTCGTCGAGTTTCTTTTCGTTGCTTTCCTGCATTTTGCCGATCGCGGCTTCCACAACCTTGACCAGCCGTTCGTTTTCCTGCACAGTGCGGTCGCGGATGTCATTTAAGGATTTTGTGACCGTTTCGTTGAGCGTGATGCGCTGTTCAAAATTCGCCTTGGTCATTTCGGCAAGCTTCCCCTGCATGACCTCCAACTGTTTGGAAAGTTCCATGCGGTTGCGGGCAAATTCGTCGGACGTGTTTTTCTGTTGTTCCGCCACGCGGGTGGTCAGCTGTTTAATTTGCGGCGTTAAGTCGTCCGTTTTTTTGTGCCCTGCCAAAATCGCGCCGATAATAGCGGCGACAGCGGGCACACCCGCCAAAGCCAAAATCAAAATTTCAAATGTCGTCATAAAAGCACCTCTAAAAAAGATTTGTTTCTATTGTAGCAGTTCCCGAGTCCCAAAAAGCGGACTGTAAAGAACATAGGTGCTTTGCCGATTCTTTACGTCTATTGTATCGGCAAAGCTTTATAAATTCTATCAAAATTCCGTGAGAAAAGCTAATTTTCCGCGGTTTCTTCCGGGAGGGGGAAAGGGTTTGCCGCAAAAACACGCGGCGTTATACCGTAAGCCTTTTTGAAACAGGCAATGAAATACGATTCCGAGCAAAACGAAAGAATATAGGCAACGTTGCTGCTCGAAAGCCCGTTTTCCAAAAGGCGCCGCGCTTCGCGCAGCTTTTGCGAAAGTACATAGCGCGAAAGCGTTTGACCGGTTTCTTTTTTGAACACGGCGGAAAGGTAGTCCGGCGAAAGGGAGCAGCTTTCGGCGACCGCGGGCACAGAAATTTTTTCATACAAATGTCGCTCGATATAGTCGATGCTGTGGCGCACGTGCGGCGAATAGCGCAGTCGTTTGTGCGCCTGCGAGACGAGCAGGGTCAATTCCACCGCCTTTTCGGTGAGAAACTCCAAAATCTCGCCGCCGGATTTTAAGTTGTCCACACATTGTATGTAGTGGTCGCTTAGGTTATAGGCGCTGATCTGCTCTAACCCCCCGGCCATTGCGGCGCGCGCGGCAAGCGTAATGCTGCTGACCGCCCAATACTGCATTTGACGCAGGCTGTCGTTCGAAAGCCGCCCGATGACAAAGCCGCTGTTTAAATATTGCTCCATTTTTTCCTGAAGCCGCTGCACGTCGCCTTGGCGAATGCAGTCGTAAAACGCGGTTTCCGCCTGCAGGGGCGTGTGTAAAATCCCGCTTTCACGCTGTTCAAACGCCGCGCGCTTGCCGACGCCGGGCGCGATTTGAATGCGGTTTAAATCCGGTTTCAAGCGACCACCTCCCGAAATAAGTCCTGCTAACAGAATATCGTTTTTGGAAATAAAAGTCAACGGAATTTTGACAATTTTCACGGAATTTCAGCGTACTTGTCCGCTTGTGCGGGCGGCAATTTTTTGATATACTGAATTTGTATTTTGCAGAGGTGATTTTTTGAAAAACGCACAAGCGAAAAATAAATATCTTGCGGCTTTGCGCGCTGCCTTTCCCTACACCGTGCCGATTTTTGCCGGCTTTTGGTTTTTGGGGATTACTTACGGCGTGTTGATGCGCACCCAAGGCTTTTCGTTTTGGTATCCGATGCTCATGAGCCTGACGATTTTTGCGGGATCTGCGGAATTTGTCGCTGCAAATTTATTGCTCGGCGCTTTTCAGCCGGTGGGGGCGTTTTTCTTAACGCTGATGATTAACGCGCGCCATTTGTTTTACGGGATTTCCATGTTGGAGCGCTATCGAGATGTGCGCGGGGTAAAACGCATTTACTTGATTTTCGGCATGTGCGACGAAAGCTTTTCGATTAACTGCACCGCCGACATTCCGCAAAGTATTGACCGCGGCTGGTTTTATTTTTTCGTGACGCTGCTCAATCATATTTACTGGGTCACCGGCGCAACGCTCGGCGGCCTTTTCGGCGCGCTGTTTACCTTTAACACCGAGGGGCTCGATTTTGTGATGACCGCGATGTTTGTCGTGATTTTCCTTGAACAGTGGCAAAAGGATAAGCAGCACACACCTGCGCTTTTAGGGCTTTTGCTTTCGGCGGTTTGCCTTGTTGTGTTCCGTGCGGACAACTTCATTTTGCCGGCTATGGCCGCTATTCTGCTGGCGCTCACGCTTTTGCGCAGCAAACTCGAAAGGGGGCGTGCGGCATGACGATGACGCTTTCCCAGCAGGTTATCACCCTCGCGTGCGTCGTGTTTGCCACGGTGCTCACGCGGTTTTTGCCGTTTTTAGTGTTCCCGAAAAACCGGCCGATTCCGAAATTTTTGCAATATCTCGGCAAGGTGCTCCCCGGCGCGGTATTTGGGCTTTTGGTAATTTATTGCTTAAAAAACGTAAGTCTATTGTCCGGCAGCCACGGGATCCCGGAACTCATCGCCATTTTGGTGGTCGTCGCGCTGCACCTTTGGAAAAAGCAAATGCTTTTGTCGATTGCCGGTGGCACCGTCGTCTATATGCTGCTTGTGCAGTTTGTGTTTTAATTTACGCGCGAGCGTATATTCTCGCTTTGGAGGAAACTTTATGCATAAAGTGTTCGGCGAAAAAGCCCCCGTGCCGTATTACGACCGAAAAGGC
This sequence comes from Candidatus Fimenecus excrementavium, assembly GCA_018712805.1. Classification (GTDB taxonomy): domain Bacteria; phylum Bacillota; class Clostridia; order Oscillospirales; family Acutalibacteraceae; genus Fimenecus; species Fimenecus excrementavium. Next base: position 31,596 of record DVGI01000047.1, read on the forward strand.
GCCTATCTTATCCCTGTAAAAGATAACAAAATCGCCGTCATAAAAACGCCGAAAGGGCTGTTTTTCTTAGGCGGCGGGATTGAAAACGGCGAAACGGACGAAGCGTGTATTCGTCGCGAATGCTTGGAGGAATCGGGTGTCGAAGTTACGATAAGCGCGAAAATCGGCTCCGCCGAAACCTTTACAACCCACCCGCGGCTTGGCCCCTTTCACCCGATTCAGACCTATTATGCGGGCGAAATTTTAAAGCAGGTGCAGGCGCCTTTGGAAAAAGACCACACATTGCTTTTTGGCAGTTTCCAAGAACTGGACGGCAAGCTGTTTGCCGAAATGCAAAACTGGGCGCTGCAGGAATTTTGGAAAAAACACTTACAAAACAAATAATAAAAAGGCGTTGCAAAAAGCAACGCCTTTTTTGTTACACTTTCTTTTTTAAAGTATTTAACAGAATATAAACCCCGACGAGGACGACGACCGAAACGCCGAGCACCAAATACATTTCGCCGATCTGTACTTTTTCGTCGAAGAAATACAAATTGCAGTCAATCGCATCGCGCATACCGTCCACCACCGCTGTTGGAATTCCCTGTTCCTCCATTTCGGCGAACACGCCGCCGAGCGCGTGGTTGCGCACAAGTGAAGTGCCGTAAGTTCCCGGGAGGAACGAAATCGCTTTTTGCAGTCCGTCGCTGAACGACGAAATCGGCATATATGCGCCGCAAATGAAGCCGTAGCCCGCGCTGATAATCGCGCCGACGGCGGAAATCTGCCCTTGCGTGTTCAAAAAGAAATTGATGAGCGACGAAAGCGCCGTGCCGAAAAAGCTTAAAAGCAAAATATCTAAAAGCAAATACAAAATATCGGAAACGCGCATATACCAACCGACCGCTACAACATAGCCGAGGCAAACGCCGGCGGCAACGAAACAGACAATCAGCGTCGAAATGAGCGTCGCGATATAATAACTGATTGAAAGCGTCGCCGGTTTCACTGGCGAAATCCGCAAATCCTTAATCGTGCCGTTGACTTTGTCCTGTACCATTAAAAAGTTAGAGCAAAACGCCACCGTAATGCAGGATACCGCGAGAATGGAGGAAATCAGCTGCCCGCCGACAAGCCCGCCTATTATCCCTTCGTCGAGCGTAACCCCCTGCGGCAGACCGGCGGTAAACGTGTCGCGATAGACATTGCCGAGGAAGGTGGCGTATAACACCAACAAAATCGCCGGGGTAACGAGAGACGTAAAAAACATACCCTTGTCTTTGAAAAACAGCTTGATATTTCTTTTAATCAATACTGCCGTGGTCGTCATTTTCGGCACCCCCTTCCAAAGCTTTGCCCGTTACCGCGAGGAACACGTCGTCCATTTTGCCTTTGGTGATTTCGTAATCCTTGAAAACCTCGGGGTGCTTGACAATCAGCGCCGTGGCCGCCGCGGTGTCGGGCACGGCAAGCCGGTAAGCGTCGCGAAGCGGCTCATAAGCAACACCGAGCGTTTTGACCGCGGCTTCGCTTATGCCGTAAAGCGTGATGAAATCGCCTGTGTAGGTGTTTTTGAGCTGTAACGGCGTGCCTTTGGCAACAATCTTGCCGCTGTCGATAATCACGACATAATCCGCTTCGGCGGCTTCTTCCATGTAGTGGGTCGTCAGAAAAACGGTCAGGCTTTCTTGGCTTCTTAACCGGTCAATGATATTCCAAATCGTTTTGCGCGTCTGCGGGTCAAGGCCGGTGGTCGGCTCGTCCAAAATGAGGATTTTCGGTTTGTGCAAAAGCGCGCGTGCAATGTCAATCCGTCGCCGCTGACCTCCGGAAAGCTTCCCGACCGGGCGTTTTAACAAATCTTCAAAGCCCAAAAGCGCCGAAAGTTCCGAAAGCCGCTTCTTAAAATCCTGCCCCAAAATGCCGTAAAGCGCGGCGCGGCTTTCTAAATTATCATACACGCTCAAAGCGGCGTCCAAAACAGAATTTTGAAACACAACGCCGAGGTCGCGCTTGATGCGGTCGGGGTCACGGTCAAGGTCCGCGCCGTCAATTTCCACGTGCCCGCTGTTTTTCGAAAGCTGACCGCAGATAATGTTGATCGTCGTGGATTTCCCCGCGCCGTTAATCCCGAGGAACGCAAACAGTTCGCCGGTTTTGACGCAGAAACTCAAATCCTGCACCGCCTTGACTTCGCCGAAGTGCTTGTTTAAGTGCTCGATTGAAATGATGTTTTCCATAGGTCCGCCCTTTCTAAAAAGGATACAAATTAAAATCAGTATATCATATCTTTTGTTCCCATGCAATGCACCGATGGAAAACGGGATAGGTGTTTAAGGCGATATGGAGTGCTCTCTTAAATAATGATATTGTAAGGGCTCTCAGCCAAGAAATTAATAAGTCGTTTTTCGATATAATCTGAATATACGGTTACTGCTAAAAAAGTCGAATTTTGTATACCGGCAGAGTATAGAATTTTTGGTTGGAAGTTATATAATAATATCCAATTAAGCTTTTTGGGAGGAGAAAACCATGCAATCAGATATTCGTGTAAAGGATTTTCATTGTAACAATTGTGGCGCGGCTTTGAATATTCCTAAAAATTCCAAGGGAAAAGTCGTATGTCCTTCTTGCAAGACCGAATGTATTATTGAAGGATTAGTGAAAAATGCTGAGATACAAGCGAAAGAAAACATTAATAGCGGTATTCCGCTTGCGGCCGATAAACTATTGCTGAATCAATGTGTTGTCAATGTATTAACCGACTCGGCTTGCATGCCGTTAGATGTGTTGGAAAAAGCAGTGGTTATAAGTGAAGAACACATCTGCGTTCCTGCCTATCTTTATTATTGCAATGCAATGGCTTCTTTCACCTATGAGGCGGGCAATCTACGCGAACATAAAACCGCTATTGATTTAGGAGATAAAACAAGAATTGAAAAAGAACAATATACCGAATGGACACAAATGAGCAGCACAGCATCTACAACTGCTACATTAGTTGCGGCAGGTAATCGTGAGTATAGCGGCATTATTCAGCGATTGTATATGCATCTGGATCCCGGTAAGTTAGTCGATGTAGAAGAATTAGACTATCCTTTTGATGTTAACACCGTTTCCTATAATCTTCCTCAGTCAGCGGCATTTAACGAATATATTAAACCGTATGTGGATAGCTTGCTTGAAGAAAAAGCAATGGAGAGTTTACAAGGAAAGACATATCGGAATATCACAATGGGCGGAAGCAACGTTCAAAAAGATGAGATTATTCGTATTTTCTTAGGGGTTTATCATATTGTGTATGAATACAATGGTCAACGGTACTCTGTATATGTAACAGGGGACGGTCAAAATTATATTTATGATGACGCTCCGGTTGATAATCAGAGACAGGAAATGTTAAACGAGAAGCAAGCCGCCATGTCTTCTATCAAAAATAATCATAAATGGTTCGTTTGGGGCATGATTATTTGTACCGTTTTAGCTTTATTCACCTCAGGAATTACACTAATTGGTACAGTCGTTTGTGCAGTACTATATTTCAAATTCAAGGGAGACTATAAAAAGCAACAAGCCACCTGCCAGCAGGATATGGATGCTTTTTATGCTGAAGCGGAAC